>UQGP01000001.1 GCA_900540625.1 uncultured Porphyromonadaceae bacterium
ATATACTAAAAGTCAATTATATACACAAGATTATAAAGTTAAAAAACATTATATCATAACTAAAATGCCCTTATAGCGCAATAGACATACAAGAACAACGATGTTTAAATATACACGTATGCCAAGACCCTGGTAATTCCAAGGTCGTTAATCTTCCTCGTTTTTTTGATGCGGTTGCCCTGCGGATTATCACCTGCGACAACCTGCGACACCATACATTTCAAATTGGAAATAAATTCGTAATTTTGCATTCGGACAGAACAAGAGATACAAGCACATACAATGATTGGAACGACCAAACACACAGGGTACGGCGCATTGGAGCCATACACACCGCAAGAGCCTATGCGCAAGCTCATTGCCGAGAACAATCTGCTGCTAATGGCGCTGAGCCGTTTCGAGATAGCACTTGGATTCGGCACAAAGACGGTAGCGCAAGTATGCGCCGACAACGGCGTGGACACCTCGACATTCCTTGCCGTAGCCAATTTTCTGAGCGACAGGCCTTACGAACGCTTTGCCGTATCGTTGCCATCGCTGGTGAAGTACTTGAAGAATGCGCATACGTACTTCTTGGACTTTATACTGCCGGAGATACGGCGCAAACTTATCGCGTCCATAGACTGCTCGGACCCGGCCAACGTGGGTTTTCTGATCTTGCGCTTTTACGACGGATATGTCGAAGAAGTTCGGCGACACATGGAGTACGAAAACAGTCATGTATTCAATTATGTAGACCGGCTTATCGAAGGCGTCAACCCGGGCGGATACCATATCTCCGATTTCGAGCATGTTCACCGTCCCATAGCATCCAAGCTCAACGAGCTCAAGGACATATTTATATGCCATTATGCCGGTAGCGGCGTACGCGTTGATTCGCTGAATTCGGCTCTCTTCGATATCATCATCTGCGAGCAGGACTTACTGGGACACTGCGCGGTTGAGGATCGCATATTTGTCCCGGCGGTGCAAACTTTGGAGCAGGAGGTGTCAATGTGCACCGCTCCGCCACGCAAAGCCCGAAGCGAAGCACCGACACCCACGGGCGACATTCTCACCGAACGCGAAAAAGACATCGTGCGCTGCGTTACACGTGGAATGTCCAATAAAGAGATTGCGGACAAGCTGTGCCTATCGGTGCATACCGTGACCACCCACCGCCGCAACATCAACAATAAGTTACAGATACACTCGACGGCGGCGTTGGCCATCTTCGCCATTCTCAATAAGCTCATCGACCTATCCGAAGTGCAGGTCTGACGAGCCAACCCCAATAATACCCATTTTGTCGATTATGGCCAATTTAAGCAGAATAACATCTTAAATAAGACACCCATCAAATGACTGAATTTTTGACGCAACACCACATTGCCGGATTGGCCGTAGGTCTTGCTACATTCCTCATTATCGGATTGTTCCATCCGTTAGTAATCAAGGGAGAGTACTACGTGGGACGCAAAATACGTTGGTGGTTTCTGTGTGCAGGCATCATTCTGCTCGGATTATGCCTATACGTAGACGACATCGTAGCATCCATACTTCTGGGCGTGACTGCTTTCAGCTGCCTATGGAGCATACACGAAGTCAATGAGCAGGTCGAGCGCGTGCGTCGCGGATGGTTCCCGGCTAATCCACGCCGAGCCACCAAGAAAGATGACACATCAAAACAAAAGACATCCGAACAATGAAAATCTTGCACCGATATTGGCCAAGCATGGTGACATTGGCAGCTGTTTTGTGGTTGACCTTAGCGCCGCAACCCTTGCCCGACCTGGACGTGCCTCCCTTCGATGGGCTGGACAAGGTGATGCACGCAATAATGATGGGAGGCTTGGCCGGAGCCTTTATGTTTGATTGGCGTCGCGGTGGACGCTGGAATTTGCGCAAAAACAACACCGGAAGCCAACGTGAGCTGACTCCCGGTGCGGTGTTCGTAATCAGTCTTTGTGTCGCGGTATTCTCAGCTGCGGACGAGTGGGCGCAAGGCGCCTTGGGCATGGGCCGCACTTCAGATGTTTACGACTTGATAGCCGACATTGTCGGCATTGTCGTGGCGGCACTGACAGCCCCCGCCGCCATCAATGCGCTGCTTGAAGGGCGGCGCGCACATCGGCCTTGAGTTCGTCGTCCTGCTTGTCTCGCGACAGTATTTTTCCGTCCGGCCCGAAAAGTATTATACACGGTATACCCGAAATGCCGTAGACATCTGTAGGTATGGTTTGGCCGTTGAGCCAGCATTCCCACGGCAGGTCGTGGTCTTTGATCGCCTTGCGGGTATTGTCAGGTTCATCCCATACAGCCACGCCAAGCACGCGCAAGCCCTTATCCTTAAACTCGTTGTACAAGTCTTTGATGACGGCTGTTTGACGTATGCACGGTCCGCACCAACTGGCCCAGAAGTCCACCAAGACATACCCTCCGCGTCCTACAACATCACTCAGACGATGGGTAACGCCGTCATACGAGATTTCGAAATCGCGGAACATTCCGCCAGGCTGCGTCTCAGCCTTGGCTCGATTGGCATCAAGCAGTTTGCGCACGCGCATGTATTGCTTCATCGTAGGGTTTTGCTCCACCAGAGCCTCGACCTCGGAAGGCTCCATTTCATATGCCTGATCAAGGAACAGCGTATAACCGATGATATTATCTATATTTGCACGCATTACCGAATCCAAGTGAGCCGTAACCGCCTTGTATATTCTCTTCTGCTCGTCTTCGTCTTTGGTGGCACGCAGACGTTGACTTGCATCTCGTATGTATTCAGCTATTTCGGCTTCCTTGAGATTGAAGGGCGTCTGTATTGTCTGACCGCGACGATAAGTGTAAGTACCTTCTTCGAGAATAAACTGACCGCGGCGGTTGCCGTCCACAATGACGCGTGCAAGTATAGGAACATCCACGCGCCCACTGAATACGGCGGTAGTATCCTCGACCAAAACGCTGTCGATATTGACTCCGGTGTCATAGTTGACCAAGTAGGCCATAGCGCCTTCATCATCCGCGCCTAAGGGCACAGTCACTTTGTAGTCGCCGGCGTATACGGTTGTGGCAGCTGCTAAGGCCGTCAGCGATAAAAAAAATACATTTCTCATTATCCTTTTGTTATTTAATGTGTTACATTCATATATTATATGCCATCGAAAGGGCTTCGCCGACAAAGTTACACTTTTTTCAGAAAAAAACAGCATCCAAAATGTTTGTAATTATGCGGCTAATTTGTAAATTTGCATTCGATGCTCTCTCCCAAGCACCCAATAATCCATACACATAGGACCATGGACAAGAAACTGACTTCACTCAACGCCTACATCCAACAAGCCATACGCGAAAACTGGGAAGGGCTGGCACTCACCGATTTCAACGGCACGTCGCTGCAATATCGCGCAGTGGCGCGCAAGATAGCCAAGCTACATATCCTCTTCGAAAACGCCGGCATACGACACGGCGACAAAATCGCCTTCTGCGGACGCAACAGCAGCCAATGGGCCACTGCCGTCCTGGCTACACTGACATACGGCGCCATCGCCGTACCCATACTCAACGACTTCAAGGCTGACACGATACAACATCTCGTCAACCATTCGGAAGCACGCTTGCTCTTCATAGGACAAAACAACTGGGAAAACATCGATGCCGATGCCATGCCCGCCCTACAAGCCATATTCCTTATAGACGACTACTCGCTGCTGGTGTCGCGAGACGAACGCATTTCCGAGGCTCGCCGACACCTCAACGAACTGTTCGGGCACAAATATCCCGAACGCTTTACGCCAGAAGACGCCGTATATGAGCCGCGCGACCCGGATGATGTAATTTTCATCAACTACACATCAGGATCTATGGGATTTTCAAAGGGCGTAATGATCACCGAACACAATATGTGGTCTAATATTCAGTATACGCTGGATCATTTGGAATTCCTGCTGCCGGGCGACCCGTTGGTGAGTATGCTGCCTTTGGCTCACATGTTCGGAATGATGGTCGAATTCCTGCACCCCTTTGTCAAGGGCTGCCACATATACTTCTTGACACGCACACCCTCACCGCGCATCATTATGGAAGCCTTCGCCACGGTCAAGCCCAAGCTGATAGTGGCCGTGCCTTTGATAATCGAAAAAATCATCAAGACGCGAGTATTCCCATTGTTGGACAAACCCATGATGAAACTGATGCTGAAAATGCCTTTTGTAGACGATGTCCTGCTGGGTAAAATCAAAGAGAAACTTACCCAAACCTTCGGCGGAAACCTCCAAGAGATGGTTATCGGTGGCGCCGGCCTCAACAAGGACGTCGAGACATTCCTGCGACGCATACACTTCCCATTCACCGTGGGCTACGGAATGACCGAGTGTGCGCCACTGATAGCATACGCACCATGGGAGGAGTCACGTCCACAATCATGCGGGCGCATTGTCGACCGGATGGAAATGCGCGTTGACTCGTCCGACCCGGCCGAAGTGCCCGGAGTGCTGTGGGTTCGAGGAGCCAACGTTATGAAAGGCTACTACAATAATCCCGAAGCGACCAAAGCCGTCATGCAAGACGGATGGATGGACACCGGAGACATCTGCACCGTAGACAACGATGGATACATATACATACGCGGACGCGACAAAAATATGATACTCGGTCCCAGCGGCCAAAATATCTACCCCGAAGAAATAGAACAGCGTCTCAGCAATATGCCCTACGTCTGCGAATGTCTGGTGGTAGACAGCGGCGGCGGACGTCTGCAAGCCCTGATATATCCCGATATCGAAAATGCCACGCAACAGGGTATAACCATGACGCAGATTGAAGAACTTATGCGACAAAATGTCGAGCAACTCAACCACGACCTGCCCGCATACAGCCACATATCGGACACCTCGATAATGTACGAGGAATTCGAGAAAACCCCCAAGCGCTCCATCAAGCGCTACCTATATCAGCACAATTGACCACGTGGAGCTGTGTCAAAATAGCGGACTCGGTAGGGGCGCAATACATTGCGCCCACAGTAACCGGGTATAATAACGTTGTTTTCAGACATATAAACAACCGTCATTTCTCGCATTGCCGCCACAAAAATATACAAATATTTATTTTATCACCCCCCCGGGGACACATCATTATTAAGAGCCTATAGTATATAGTATCTATAAAGGTTCTTGAGGTTTTTCATATCTCCTCAACTTAACTTCCTCGATAGCACGATATGGCACGACAACAATTTGCTTCAAAGATAGGACTTGTAGCCGCCACCGTCGGTTCGGCGGTCGGATTAGGTACCGTATGGCGTTTCCCGGCCGAGACTCAAGCCGGCGGAGGTGCCGCGTTCCTGTTGATATATGTATTATGTATACTTGTGCTCGGCATCCCGGTGATGCTGGCCGAGTTTGCATTGGGTCGTGCCGGGGGCAGCGATGCCGTCGGATCGTACAAGGTTCTGTCGCCTCGCGGCAAATGGCAGTACGGAGGGCTTATTGCCGTAATTGCGGCTACGCTCATCATGATGTTCTATATGGTCGTGGGCGGATGGACTCTCGAGTATCTGCTCAATTCGATTACCGGCGACCTCTACGGCAATTTGCAGTTGCACGACAATGCCAATAAGGCTTTTACCGAAGTCATGCACAACTATGTATATACGGATTTTTTGCCTGTAGTCAATGCCGTGCTGATGGTGGGAATAAACATTGCCATACTCCTCGGCGGAGTGCAAAAAGGCATCGAACGCCTATCTACAATCACCATGCCCATACTATTTCTGCTGTTGGCCGTATTCTGCTGTTATACGCTGACACTTGACGGAGCGGGACAAGGCGTTAAATTCTTCCTATCGCCGGACTTCTCCAAGATTACGCCCTCCGTAGTCGTCAGCGCCATGGGTCAAGCCTTCTTCTCTTTAAGTTTGGGCATGGGCATTCTGGTGACCTACGCCTCATACTTCCCCAAAGACACCAACCTGACCCGTACCTCGGTTACAGTATGCATCAGCACACTGCTGGTGGCCATACTTATGGGCTTGATAATTTTCCCGGCACTTGCCTCCTTCGGCATGTCCGACAGAGACGTTTCAGGCACAACCCTTGTATTTGTCACTCTTCCCGAAATGTTCACCCATATGCCGGGCACTCAGTGGTGGAGCATAGCATTCTTTGCGCTGCTACTCATAGCCGCGCTCACCTCCACAGTGTCTCTCGCCGAAGTACCCATTGCATACATTCAGCGCCGCTTCAACACCAAGCGCGCCACCGCAGTACTGGTGACACTACTGCCCATAGCCGCGTGCGCCGCGATATGCGCCATGTCCTTTGGGTCGCTGTCATGGATACACATAATGGGACAGAGCATCTTCGGTTTCTTGGACAGCCTCACATCATACATCATGCTCCCCGTGGTGGCCCTGATTACTTGCATATATATGGGCTGGTTTGCGCCTAAAGGCCTGATGCGCGATCAATTGGGCTATGGCTCGACACAACGATCCGTAATGGTTTCGCTGGTTATCTTCGCAATACGTGTCATCTCGCCTGCCTGCATAATCATCATATTGATAACCAACCTACTGAATATATAATATACAGCCGAAGCATCCCGTGCACGGTGGCAAACGGACATTACCACCGATGTAGGTATGCACATATTTGTACATATACAGCAAATAGCTCGCAAACACTTTGACCATAAATGTTTTTTACACTCGAATTCATAGAACAAACTTACGATAGGTTCAATCTCCAACTCTTCGGCGGACGCTTGCCCAAGGTTTCGTTTCGGCTGAGTACGGCACGTTCCTTCGTCGGCAAATGCGCACCACGCAACGGCAATATACACCGCCAAGGGCGGCACGCCGACGATGACTTCTATCTCTGTTTCAGCACCGCGCACAATCTCACGCGCAAGCAGGCCGAAGACACGGTCATACATGAGATGATACACCTGTTTATCAATCTGCATAATCTGGCAGACGCCTCACACCACGGGCCGTTGTACCGCGCACTCATGAACAGCATCAACGCCGCACACAAGCGCAATGTCTCCATATCCTACAAGCCGACGGCCAATGACGGCAGCCGAGCCGAAATATCCGGGAATACGGCTAATACGGGCGTCGGACAAGGCTCTAAGCCGGGTATGGCGCGCAAATGTATGGTTGCCGTTATGCGAGATGCCAAAGGATGGGGCTTCAAGCTGCTGCCACGTACATACGCAGGCATAACGCGTTATTACAACGGTGTAAAACACGCCATAACTGGCTTTGAGTTGTACTATGCCGTAGTGGATGCCACTTTCGCGGCTTACCCCGTGTCATCCGCCCTGAAAATCTATCGGCTTGATCGCTCCGAAATTCTCAGCCACCTAATCACCGTCATACCGTACGAAATCGCGGCCGATGCAGTTCGTCCCAAGAAATGAACAGGCACACGCGATGCCTATAAGCATCTACAAATACGCGAATTAACTTCTGCAAACGAGCACATCTCTTTTACCCTGAACACGAACGAAACGTCAGCCTAAAAGGCGCGCTCGGGCCTTACGCATCACGCGATTGCGTCAAACCGACCACAAACCGACCATGTGGCATAACTTTTGCAAGTATGGCGATATATTCGTACCTTTGTAGTGCCCAAACGACCTTACGGTCAAAGGCACACAATCTCGAAAACACACTGAGAATATAACAACACACGACATACATCAAAAGACTATGGCAAAGAAAGCACTACTGATGATTTTGGACGGCTGGGGCATCGGTCCCCACGACCACAGCAACGCTATATACGAGACACCCAAACCTTATTGGGACAGCCTCATTCAAAAATATCCTCACTCCAAACTTCAGGCTTCGGGCGAAAACGTTGGACTACCTGACGGTCAGATGGGTAACAGCGAGGTGGGACACCTCAACATCGGCGCCGGACGCATCGTATACCAAGACTTAGTGAAAATCAACCGCGCCATCGCCGACGGCTCCATCATGGACAACCCCGAAATCAAGAACGCCTATTCCTACGCCAAGCAAACCGGACACGCTCTGCACCTTATGGGGCTCACCAGCACCGGCGGCGTACACTCATCGCTAAACCACATTTTGGCTCTGTGCGACATAGCCAAGGAATACGGCCTCGAAAAAGCATACCTGCACTGCTTTATGGACGGGCGTGACACCGACCCGCGTTCGGGTATATCGTATATCAAGACCATTCAGGAGCACTGCGCCGGAGGTCCGGTAAAGATAGCCGGCATCATCGGCCGTTTTTACGCTATGGACCGCGACAAACGCTGGAATCGCGTCAAGGAAGCCTACGACCTGCTGATACATGGTACGGGCACACAAGCCACGGATATGGTCAAAGCTATGCAGGACAGCTATGACGCCGATGTCACCGACGAATTTATCAAGCCTATCAACAACAGCACCTTTGACGGCACCATCAAGGAAGGCGATGTGGTCATATTCTTCAACTATCGCAACGACCGAGCTAAGGAGCTCACCACCGTACTCACCCAGCAAGATATGCCTGCCGAAGGTATGCACACCATTGCCGGACTTCAGTACTACTGCATGACACCTTATGACGCATCCTTCAAGGGCGTGCACATCCTCTTTGACAAGAAGGACGTGCCCGACACCTTGGCCGAATACCTCTCAAAACAAGGCAAGAAGCAGTTGCACATTGCCGAGACCGAGAAATACGCACATGTCACATTCTTCTTCAACGGCGGACGCGAGCAACCCTTCGACGGCGAAGACCGTATTCTGGTACCCTCGCCCAAAGTGGCTACCTATGACCTCAAGCCTGAGATGAGCGCTCCCGAAGTCAGCGAAAAACTTGTAGCGGCCATCAATACCGGCAAGTACGACTTTATCGTCGTCAACTTTGCCAACGGCGATATGGTAGGACACACAGGCGTATACGCCGCAATACAGAAAGCCGTAGAGACTATCGACAAGTGCGTACATGACGTCATCGAAGCAGCCAAAGCCAACGACTACGAAGCCATCATCATCGCCGACCACGGCAATGCCGACCACGCCGTCAACGCCGATGGAACGCCCAATACGGCGCACTCGCTCAATCCCGTGCCCTTTGTATACGTCACCTCTGACACCAAAGCTAAGGTTAAAGACGGCATATTGGCCGACGTTGCTCCCAGCATCCTCCATATCATGGGCTTGGCCAAGCCCGCCGATATGACAGGACACGACCTTATCAGCGAATGACCCCGCGACAGCGCAAAAAACTCGTCGCGACACTCGCAATAGTGCTTGCCGTAGCCGCAATTGTCGCGGTTACGGCAAGACTATGCTCGGGCGGCAACGGACACGATGACCGCGACAGCATCCCCCCCACCCCTCAGCAAATACTGGCACAACCGCCGCATTACGATGAGCGAACTCTCGATGATTTTGCCATTGCCGTGCGTCAAGGTCGAACGGATTTCGACGACAATGCTGTGGCTCGTATGATTATGCTATGTCAGGCGTCCATCGACCGTTTGGGGAATATGGTGGATGTGCTCGTAGCCAACGAAGACCCCGCCGACAGCTATAATACGCTCAAAGAGTTAGGCGAGACGACATGGGTACGCGACACGGCACTGCTGCTGCACTTCCTGCGTACAGCCACCAAAGACCGGGATATGCTCAACCGTCTGGGACAACTGTCCTCGTCATGTATGCGTATCAACACCAACGTGCACGAAATCTACCAAAATCAGCTCGGAGGCAACGACCTGCACATCGTCCTACCAATGTAGTCCCGACCATCCGCGCCACCACAACAGCCACTCCACGATGAAACACAAATTCATAAGCCGCGAAAACAACAGCCGCCTCATCCTCATATATGCAGGATGGGGTATGGATTGGCGCGTCTTTAGACACATACGCAGACACGGCTACGACATACTCATCGTATGGGATTACCGTCAATTCACATTCAACTGGTCTGTAGTGGCGTCTTACGACGAAATATGCCTCGTGGCCTGGTCCATGGGTGTTTTCGCGGCCTCGGTGACCATCCACGAGATTTTGCCTCGCATCACCAAGTCCATAGCCGTCGCCGGCACACCGGACCCGATAAGCGACACACTCGGCATTCCCGTCGAAATATATCACGGTACAGCCGAGGGACTTAACTCCGGCAACTTGCGCAAATTTCATCGTCGTATGTGTTTGGACGCCGAGCATTACGCCGCTTTTAGAGAAGTGGCGCCACGACGTGACATCGCTTCGCTGCGCGACGAACTATATGCACTGGAGACGCATACAATATTTCACGCTCCGCAAGTGTGCCGCTGGGACTTGGCTATCATCGGTCGTCACGACCGAATATTTCCTCCGGCCAACCAGATGCGTGCATGGCGCGGCAAAGCTCCCACGATAATCACCGAAGACGCCCACCTGCCGGATATGCAAGCCGTCATCGACGAGTATATCGTCGATAAGGTCACTATGGCCACTCGCTTTGCCGCAGCCGCCGACACCTACAACGATGCTTCGGCCGAAGTGCAGCAAAAAATCGCGCAAGCACTTTACAAGATTCTCAAAAGTGCTGCGGGCGTGGATGCTCTATGCGGCGACATCCTCGAAATAGGTTGTGGCACAGGCGCTCTCACACGCCTATACACCGACGAATGTGCCCCGGCATCGCACATCGAGCTATGGGACATTGCCCATACGAACGCCGCCGCACATTCCGACAAGGCTGTATCGCGCTGCTGCGATGCCGAAGTGGCCATACGTCGCCGCCAGCCTCGCTCGGCATACTACATTCTCTCGTCCTCTACCATCCAATGGTTCAACTCGCCCACATCGTTCCTCGAACAATGCGCGCGTGTACTACTCCCGGGCGGATACATTGCTTTCTCTACTTTTGTACGAGGCAACCTTCCCGAATTGCTCGAAACCTGTCCGCAATTAGACCGACACCTTCCCACGGCTAACGAATGGCGCGATATGCTGCCACCCACTCTTGAGCCTCTGGTGTGTCAGCCCTCGGTGGTCACCATAAATATGGACAGCACTCGCGAAGTACTCGAACATCTGCGCCGTACGGGCGTCAACGCGTTGGCACACGGTGCCGATGCCGTAGCTATGGCTCGTCGTATATTGCGGCATTATCCGCGTCACGATGACGGGTCCTGCACCCTCACCTATTATCCCCTGATTATAGTTGCACGCAAAATCGACCCTATTCCTTGATAGGGCTATGACTTCGGAATTTCAGGGACTATTGTGGCCTTTAGCCTCTAAGAACGACAGCCTCTCCATGCCGTTATACCAACGCCAACGAATTCATTCCTGACGCCAAGGCCGCAGCAGCCTCTTTGATGTCGTCCGGCGTAAGCGTGTCCATCAATGCAGCCAGTTCGGCACGAGTCATAGGTCGCGGAGTGCCGCCCTGCGACTCGTCATGGTGTATCATTGCACGCGCTATTGCAATTATGCGCTCCGAAGTATTATCATCTGCCAACAGTATCTGCCCCAAGTACTGACGACGAGCGCCGTCAAAGGCACGTGCCGTCATGGGTGTAGACGCCGCCGTCTCTATGGTGCGGCGCACTATGTCGTGGCAACGACGACGATCTTCGTGATCGCACCCGAAGTATACCGTAAACATCGAGCTGTCACGGAAATGCGTGGTGGAAGCCTCTACACTATACACCAGTCCGCGGCGTTCGCGCAACAGTACATTCAGCCTCGAATTCATACCGGGGCCGCCCAAAATATTGGCCAATAAGGCCATAGACACTTTGCCTCGGCGATTGCACAAAGGCAAGGCACATCCGGCCACCACATGGGCTTGATGACTGTCTATGGTGCGAACTTCATCACGCGTCGGTGCATCGAAATCGGGCAATGTCACCGGGGCTGAGGGCGCTTGCAGGTCCGAATTAGTAGGCATAGCAGCACACAATCGCGCAGCCAAGCGCACAAAAGCGTCCGCCGTGTCCGGACCGGCATAAAAGAGTGCCATGTGCGGCACCGTGTAATGACGCGCCAGCCATCGCCGACAATCAGCGCTACATAGCGACCCTACCCCGCTTTCCGTACCCAGAATATTGTGCCCCAGCGGAGTACCGGCATATATCATATCTTCGAAGTCATCGAAAACGGCATCTGCCGGGACGTCCAGATATGAAGCAATTTCGTCGCGAACCACCTCGCGCTCGCGCTCAAGTTCGACATCAGGGAATTGTGAAGCCGTCAGCAGGTCTACAAGCAGCTCCAAAGCTCGACGCGTATTGCCGTGAGGGAAAGCGGAATACACGACCGTGTCTTCCTTGGTGGTGAAGGCGTTCAACTCGCCGCCCACGGCTTCCATACGATTGATGATATGCCACGAACGACGGCGACGTGTTCCCTTGAATATAGTATGTTCAACAAAATGCGCCAACCCACCCTCACCGGCGGTGAGGTCCTCGTCACGACTACCGGCATTGACGGCAAAGCCGCAATGTCCCACGGCGCTACCTTCAAGATGCAGATGCACTATGCGCAGTCCGTTATCGAGGGTATGGTATGTAGGTTCGACCATGATTTTCTGTAAATTATCGTAATGTTAGAGGCGATGAACCATAATCCTTGTGAGCGAACTTATTGACCGTTATAATCTTAAAGCCCATAAGGTTATGCGTTCTCCTCGTTCGGGTCCTTCCAATCGCCACAATCTTTAATGAGCTGTATCAGCGCTTGTACGGCATCGGCTTGCGGGATATTACGGCGGACGCACTCGCGGCGACGATACAGCGACACGTGTCCGGCGGCAGCGCCGACATATCCGTAATCGGCATCGGCCATTTCGCCCGGGCCATTGACCACGCAACCCATGACGGCAATTTTGAGTCCGGTCAGGTGTGATGTGGCTCGGCGTACATTCTCCAAGGTGTCGCGCAAATCAAAGAGTGTACGTCCGCATCCGGGACATGCAATGTACTCGGTGCGCGTGATGCGACGTCGACACGCCTGCATCACCGACAACAGCAACCGCGAGAGTTCTGCATCACTTGCTCCCGGAGCAGTCACCTGTATACCGGCCAATAGCGGCAGCGGATTGAGCAACAGCGCTCCCAGGTCGGCAGCCACAGCCAAAACCAAAGCAGTACCGCGCAACGACATCGAGTAGGTAAGACGGGCCATTACCGGCTCTCTATTACCCTTGTCGAGGTATTCGGCCAAACGACGACGCCATTCTATGGCATCGCAGGCCGACAGCACCGTCGACGGCGCTGTCTTGGGGTCGTCCACGCCGTGGACATATATATCGCCGGATATGGGCTCGAGTCCGCAAGCGCCGAAATCATACGACAATTTGTTCATCGGCATTGCGGCATTGCGGCGCGCTACGGCATCCGTATGTGCCAGAAGTGTATACGCCACCGGAATTTCGCATTCGGGCGGCTCGCTCAGCGACACTCGTATAGTATCACCGATACCATCGGTAAGCAGTGACCCTATTCCGGCAGCGCTCTTGACGCGTGCATCCTCGCCATCGCCGGCCTCGGTTACGCCAAGGTGCAGGGGGAAATCCATACCCTCGGCTTCCATAGCGGCTACCAACAGGCGCACGGTATGCGTCATCACCACCACATTGGATGCCTTGATGCTGACCACGACATCCTCAAAGTTCGCGGCACGGCAGATGCGCAGATACTCCATAGCGCTCTCGGCCATACCTTCGGGGGTATCGCCATAGCGCGACATAATGCGGTCCGAAAGCGACCCGTGATTGACGCCCAGACGCAAGGCCACCTTGCGTTCGCGACACAACGCCAGCAGCGGGCGCAACCGCTCGGCTATACGTTCCTGCTCGGCCGCATATTCCTCATCGGTATACTCCAATTTGACAAAAGTGCGTCCCGGGTCGGCAAAATTACCGGGATTGATGCGTACCTTCTCGACATGCTTGGCCGCCTCGAAAGCCGCATTGGGATTGAAGTGTATGTCCGCACACAACGGCACATGGCACCCTACCGCGTCCAAACGTTGGCGAATATCGCCCAAGGCATCAGCATGATGAGCGGTCTGCGCTGTCAGGCGTACCAATCGGGCGCCGGCGCGTACCAAGCGTAATACCTGTGCCGTACTGGCCTCGATATCCAGCGTGGGCGTGTCTGTCATCGTTTGCACCAGCACCGGGTAATTGCCACCCATCGCTGTACCGCCGGCGCCTATGTTCACCTTATGAGTGGAACAGCGACGGTAATATATCGGCTGTATATTGCTGGTCATATCAATTAGTCTTGTATTTGTACGTATTTATAGCGGCCAAATCGGCACTGGCCTTGACGATTTTCTGTGCCAGCGAACTGCGCCATTGGTCCAGCCGAGCGGCGATTTCCGCATCAGACAGCGCCAGAATTTGCGTGGCCAAAATAGCGGCATTCTGTGCTCCGTCTATTCCGACGGTGGCGACAGGTATGCCCGGCGGCATTTGCACTATCGACAATAAGGCATCGCGACCTTCCAAACTCGAACGTATAGGCACACCGATGACCGGGACGGGGGTGAGTGCCGCAATTACACCGGGTAAGGCAGCGGCCATACCGGCCGCGGCGATGATGACCTTAATACCACGGGAGCGCGCCTCCGAGGCAAACTTCTCCACTTGATGCGGTGTGCGGTGGGCACTCAGGGCGTGCATCTCGAAGGGTATGCACATGCTGTCAAGGAAGGCGGCAGCCTTGCTGACTACGGGAAGGTCACTGGTGCTTCCCATGATAATACTGATAAGCGGTTGCATAATTGCACTTTATGTGGTTATCAAATAGGATATGTCACTACAACATCGGGGGCGGGTATGCCCAGCATAATATAGGTAACTACAGCGCCCAGCACCCATCCGGCCAACACCTGTAAGGTGTCATGCGCTCCGAGGATGACGCGAGCCGTACCGACAATACCGGCGATAATCACCATCCCCGTGACCCACGGCATGGGGTCGATGTCGGTCAGTCCGGACACGACAAGCCATATAACCATACCCAAAACGCCGCCTATGGCAGTGGCGTGGCCGCTGATTTTCCACCATCGAGATATGACGAGGCATATCATTGCCACGACAAAGGCTGCGGCGAAAAACATAATCATCCACCACGGTGCACTTATACGCCATACGTACAATCCCGCAGCCACATAGCACAACGAAATCAATAATGTAGGCAGCGTACGCTGACGCCTATCGCTAATGTCTACGTCGGTGATGCGTCCCAGACGCAGAAGCGTCAACAGCATCGCCATAGGTATACCTCCGGTAATAAAAAGTACGAGCATGCACGCCATAAAGCGGACATTCTCGGGAGTGGTATTCAGCGGCGTAATCCACATGGCCACAGCCACAGCGTATGTCGGAATAAGCAACGGCGAAAATATCGCCGAGACATAACGTGCGGCACGCCACAGGGAGTGCGGCACGCCGATAGTATTGGCTATCTCGTCATGGCCGGGAGTCGAAGCCTGCTCTTGATTGGGTGTCGATGTCTGTTCCATTATATGTTGTATGTCAGATTTTTCGATATATTAATTCTATATATATTGTACGCATGTGCGTACACCCACGCAGGCGCCTGAACACGTCACGGCTTCTTGCGCAACCGAGCCACCGGAATATCCAGACGCTCGCGATATTTGGCCACCGTGCGACGTGCTATAGGTGCTCCGCGCTCGGCCATAAGCTCGCAAATACGACGGTCGCTCAACGGCGCTTTAGGGTCTTCGCCCGAGATAATCGAGCGCATAGTTTCCAATATCTGTATCGTGGAGGTGTCCGAATCCTCGATGGGTCGCTCATTGAAGAACATCTTCAGCGGCCATACGCCACGTGCCGTGGCCACGTATTTGCCTGCACACGCGCGCGAAATTACGCTGAGGTCCATGCCCGTGATACCGCCTATATCCTTAAGTATCATAGGCCGTATCAGGCGTTCTTCGCCACCGGCGGCGAAGAAAGGCTGTTGCAGCGACACGATGGTGCGCATCACTCGCAGCAACGTGTCGTTACGGCGTTGTACCATCGAGATAAAGGTGTTGGCATCTTCCACCTTATGGCGTACGAATAACGCCGCATCGCGACGTCGCGCATCGGCACGCGACATCTTGGGCGCATCGGCAGGAGCCGTCGGTACAGACGCCACAAAAGACTGCTCCAAAGCCAAAGCCGGCAGCCGCTGATTGAGCGAAACGCTGAAACGACCGCTACCGAGGTATTCGACGGTGAAATCGGGCGTAATATGCTCCAAACGATCATCCGGCGCCTCGCCGGCATTAGTACCTCCGGGCTTGGGGTCAAGGCCTCGTATGACCTCTATTGCTCGGCGCAAGTCTTCATCGCTTACGTGCAATCGTGCTTTCAGTCGGTCGTAATGCTTGTGCGTGAGCAGGTCGAAATGCTTGTCTACAATCTCGGTAGCGACGCGCAGGTCAAATGTCTTGGGCGCACGTCGCCGCAACTGCAGCAATAGGCAGTCGCGCAAATCCGTAGCGGCAATACCTGCCGGATCCAACGACCGCACTACATCAAACGCACGCTGCATATCCGCCTCCGGCACCTCCACGCCCTCGGCTATCGCAATATCCGATGCTATAGCGCTGAGCGAGCGCGACATACGTCCGTTGGTATCTATATTACCAATAATATATGTAGCGGCAAGGCGCACCTTATCATCAAGCGTATACTCGGCCAATTGAGCCAAAAGCGAATCAGCCTGACTGGCCACGTCCGCATTGGATTCCATAGGAAATGATGACGACGAATCACCGCCTCCCGAGCGAGCGCGATAAGGCGTCTCAGGTGCATCAAAAGGCACATCCTCGTCCGAGCCATAGTCGGCACGTTGCATCTCTTCGGCAGTCTCGCTCGAGCCGCCTTCGCCGCCCGAATCCTCACCTTCGGGGACATCATCGTGCCCCTCGGCACTTTCGTCCGGGTCTCCGGCCGCCAATGCGGGATTATCGTCAACCTCGCGACGCACCTTCTCCTCAATCTCGGGAGCGGTCATCTCAAGCATTCTTACATACTGCACCTGCTGCGGCGTCAACCGCTGCGTCATCGTCTGTTCCTGCTCAAGGTGTTGCTTTTCCTTCATATCCGTCGGATAAGTTTTCGCCTACAAAAGTACAATTTTTTTTGCTAATCGAGGCAGTACTACATTATTGTATCAGTCCCCCTATATTGAATAGCCAAGCACTGCATAGTTGCAACAATTATTGACATATATAGTTTTACGAGACTGTGCAACGCCAATTTAGACATTCGGGATATTGCGTTTTCGCCATTTCTGTATCAGGGCGGACATGTCATCGGGTATCGGCGACTCGAAAAACATCGGCTGACGTGTCACCGGATGCACAAACCCCAATGTACGGGCATGTAGTGCCTGCCTCGGACAGATTTCCATACAATTGGCGATAAAGTGGTTGTACGATGCCGAGCGAAGTCCGCGTAATATTTGGTCGCCGCCATAACGTGCGTCATTGAACAGCGGATGTCCAAGGTGCTTCATGTGCACACGTATTTGGTGTGTACGCCCGGTTTCGAGGACACATCGCACCACCGAAACATATCCCAGGTCTTCGAGTGTATGGTAATGGGTGACAGCGTGCTTGCCGTGTTCGGCATCGGTCACCGCCATCTGTAGACGGTCACGCACATTTCGGCCTATATAGGTATCCACTGTCCCATCGGGCGGCGAAGGCACACCCCAGACCACTGCCACGTACTCGCGTCGCGTGGTCTTGGCAAAAAACTGCCGACCGAGATTTGTCTTGGCGTCAGGAGTCTTGGCCACGACCAACAGCCCGGAGGTGTCCTTGTCGATACGGTGTACAAGGCCCATACGCGGGTCCGAGGCATCGTATCCCAGGATGTTGCGAAAATGCCACGCCAGGGCGTTGACCAGCGTGCCGTCGTAATTGCCGTGGCCCGGATGCACGACCATACCCGCCGGTTTATTGACCACGAGTACGGTATCATCTTCGTATACGATATCCAGCGGAATATCCTGTGCCACAATCTCGAAGGTGTGGCGCGGCCGGTCCATAACAATCTGTACGACATCCAAAGGTTTGATGCGATAATTGGACTTGACGGGACGGCCGTTGACCCATATACATCCTGCATCGGCAGCCATCTGAATACGGTTGCGCGAGGCATGTTCCATACGCAGCACCAGAAATTTGTCTATACGCACCAATTGCTGGCCCTTGTCAGCTACAAAACGGAAATGCTCGTACATTCCGCCGGGCTGCAATCCTTGTGCATTGTCGTGGCCACCGGCTTCGGCTTCGTCGTCCTCGTCGAAGTCTTCGTCAAGGATATCTTCGTCCTCCGAGTCGGGAGCATCCCCGGCCATATCATCTACCGTCGGGCGAAAGTCATCGCCATTGTCGGCCATCTCAACGTCGGCCATAGGTCAATCAAACATCGAGGGTGAGTCGTCCGGTTGCTCGGGTTCTTCCGAGCTTTGAGTGTCGGTACTATCAGCCAATACGGCATTGACAGCATCGTCGATGGTCTCGTAGACGGGATTTGCAGCCTTGCCCACTTCCAAAATGATGGTGGCAGTCACCGGAATCTTGTCGCCGAGTTTTATCGGCTTACCGTCCGCCTTGATGGACAAGACAAGGTCCTCGTAATCGCTGGGTACCAAAATCATGTGTATATTGCGTATGCCGTGCGACTTGAGATAGGATACGGCTTGCTTGCTTGATGTATCGGTCAAGGGCACATCCAGCACAAATTGCTGTGGCGAGAAGGACACAATGGTCAGGTAGACTTCACGTCCGGGCTTGACTACGGCTCCGGGCTTCGGGTAGACATCCACCACCTGACCTGGGCGTTTGCTCAAGTCATAGATGCTGTCGCCGATGACTGTCTCCAAGTCAGCCTCGTCCAGTACCGCCATAGCTTCGTCGTACGTCAAATCCTTGACATTAGGCACCACCGTTTTGGCGCCGTGATGCGTCCATAGATCTACAAAAAGCAGACCTATATATACCATCACCGGGACGGCGACAACCATCAGTATTGCGTTGCTCAAAATGGGGTGCTGCTTCCAAAGCCGCTTGGCCAGGCCTTGCACCTTGTTGCTTGGATGCGTGTTTCTGTCTGTCATTGTTCGGATAGTGCTGGGTGTCACGGATGCCGATGAGCACCCGTTTGCATTACACAAAGGTACGAATATATCCTAATACATCAAAATCCGATGAAAACTGCCGCTATTTTCGGAGCCGCGTATGCCGAGATTTTAGTATTTTTGCACTCGATAAAGGCGCAAATCCATGTGTGCACGCCCGCAACGACGCACAAGCACACGGATACGCGCACGTACATCTTGAATAACTATACGCATCTTTCACACTATGGGAAAAAGTATATTTGTAAGCGGCATCGACACCGATGCGGGCAAAACATACGCCACTGCATGGCTGCTGCGCCAATATGCCTCGAAAGGCATACGTGCCATCAGCCAAAAATTCATCCAAACAGGCAATATCGGCCACAGCGAGGATATAGATGCTCACCGCCGTCTCAGCGGCACCGGGATGCTACCCGAAGATTCCGAAGGACTTACCGCCCCGGTAATATATTCCTTCCCGGCATCGGCGCAACTGGCAGCGCGCCTCGACGGAGACCGTCCCATCCCGTTGGAACGCATCGATGAAGCGCGAGCCCAACTCGAACGCCGCTATGACATCGTACTCGTCGAAGGTGCCGGAGGGCTGATGGTGCCCATCACCGACGACTTCATGGCCATAGACTATGCGGTGACGCGTCACCTGCCCGTAGCCTTGGTTACCAATAGCCGACTGGGGTCTATCAATCATACGGTATTGTCACTCGAAGCCATAGCCTCGCGCGGTCTGCAACTGCACTGTGTGCTCTACAACACCTTCTTGGACTCTACCGACCGCCTTATTGCCGAGGATACACGCGCTTTCATCGAACGGTATGTCGCACGCCACTTCCCCGGCACTCCGATATACGACGTCCCCACCCTTCAATGATCCGCCCGTAGCGGACGTCATCAGCCATCCACGGTCTACAAGCTTGAGTAAGCTCACCTCCGGTTTGAGTAAACCCACCTACAGGTTTGAGTAAGCACACCTCCGGTTTGAGTAAACTCACCTCAGGCTTGAGTAAGCTTACCTCAGACACGCTGAATGAAACTCTACCCACTACCGGATTCGCCGCAATCGTATTCTTTCGAACAATCGAATTACGCGGAAGAACTATAAAACAGTAGAGCGCAGACGCCATTTGACGCCTACGCTCTGCTGTTTAATCTACTGATTAGAGATATTATTTCACGCCAAGTTTGGCTTTGACATCGGCGGTGATATCCTTGACATCGGCGCCGACGTATACGGGCAGTTCCTGTTGGAAAATGAAGGTATATCCACCTTCCTGGCCTACAGCCTTGATGGCTTCGTGAATCTTTGTTTCGATGGGAGCCAGAAGGGTCTGCTGCTGTTTCTGCAGGTCCTGCTGAGCGGTCTGACGGAACTGCTGCATCTTCTGGTCAAGTTCCTGAAGTTCTTTTTCGCGACGTTCCTTGATGGCTGCGGGGGTGTCGGCAGCCAGTTGCTGATACTCGCCGAACTGTTTGTTGAATTCGTCCTGCAGTTTCTTGAATTCGTCTTCGTATTTCTTGCTGGCTTCGCTGAGCTGGTTGTTGGCAGCCGTAGACTCGGGCATAGCGGTGAAGATGCTGTTAGCGTCCACTACGCCGAACTTCTGAGCGGCGGCGGGAAGGGCAATGGCCACAGCGGCCAAAGCGATTGCGATTTTCTTAATCATGATGGTTTTTGGTTATAAATATTTATTGTTAATTATCATTGTGATATGTCGCATTTGGTTGTAAATAGCGACATTATTTGGATGTTGCATAACCCATCTTGGCCAGCACATCGTTGCTGACATCTATTTGGGGCGAAGCATATATGATGTCCGAAGATGATGCGCGGTCCAATACAGCCTGAAATCCGCGTTCCTGCGCCAGTTTCTTGACGGCATTGTATACATCGTCTTGTATAGGTTTGAGGAGGCTCTCACGCTTTTTCTCCATTTCTCCTTGGGGGCCGAAGTATTTGTAGCGCAATTCGGTGACCTCTTTTTCTTTGGCTACGATCTCTTCCTCACGTTTCTTTACCTGTTCTTCGGTAAGAAACACTTTGTCTGCCAAGTATGTCTGATAGAGGTTTTCAGCCTCTTTGCTCTTGTTTTCGACTTCTTTTTGCCAGCGTTGAGACAGTTGGTTGAGTTGTTCGTTTGCCATCTCGTAGGAGGGCACATTTTTCAAGATGTACTCCATATCGATGAGTGCAAACTTCTGCGCAGACGCACCTAAGGTGGCGGCTGCGATTACGAGTAATGTCAGGAGTGTTCGTTTCATTGTCTTATGAATTGAATGCTTGTATATTCTTTAGACGACGCTCATGCTACAAGGTTTAGCGGCACAGCAAAATGTCTTGTTAGAATTCTTGTCCGAGGATAAAGTGGAAGTGGCTTCCGCCGCGCTCGCCGAAGACTTTATCAAAGCCGTAAGCCCAGTCAATACCCATCATACCCACCATAGGCAGGAATATGCGGACACCGACGCCGGCGCTACGCTTGAGCGTAAAGGGATTGAAGTCCTTGACCGAAGTCCATGCGTTGCCGGCCTCGGCAAAGGCCAATGCGTAAATTGTGGTGGTCGGCTGAAGCATAAGCGGGAAGTGAAGTTCGACACCGAAGCGAGTGTATGCGTAACCTTCGCTGCGGTACGGAGTGAATTGACCGTTGTCATATCCTCGCAGGGCGATGGTCTCGGTAGCGTAGGTGTAGCTGCCGGACATACCGTCACCACCTACATAGAAGGTCTCGAAGGGGGTCTTGAGCCATTTGTTGTAGCTACCCAAAAGGCCGATATCGGCACGGGTCATCAAGACGGGAGTCCACGTTCCGTTGGCGTTGGCCAGCGGGGTGTAGGTGCGCGATTTGAAGCGTAACTTCCAGTATTCAATCCAGCGATACAATTCTTTCTTGGAGGCTGTGGTATTTTCCTTGGAGAGCTTTTCCCAGTCTTTATGTCCGGAGAACAGCGATGCGGGGGGTGTCAACTGCAAGTTGAGCGAGAAGGACGAACCGCTACGTGTGTACAGCGGGTTGTCTATGGACGAACGGGCCAATGTCAAGCCGAGGACTATGGCATTTGACGTACCGTTGTTCATATAATAAAGGTATTCCCAATTTTTGAGATAGTACCAGTTGTAACCCAATTCGGCTGTGAAAGTGAAGTAGTCGTCAGGCCAGTTAAGGCGTTTACCGAAGCCGATGTTTACGCCCACCATTTGCAGTACCTTATTGGGGTCGTAAGCGTTCTGATAGTTGTAGTTATAGTCGTAGTATCCACCTGTACCATAGTAGCTGTAGGCATTTTGCCACTGGCTGTTGTAGTACGAGGAGTTGACACCCGTCTGGCGGCTGTAGTATGCGGACACCTGCAACGAGTTGGGGCGCTTGCCTCCGAACCACGGGTCAAGGAACGACAGCGAATATGCCTGGTAGTAGCGGGCATTGGTCTGCGCACTGATCGTAAATGTCTGACCTTCGCCCTGCGGAATAATACCCTTATAGGTGCTGGGGTGTAACAGGTTCTTAATCGAGAAGTTGGTAAATTTGAGTGAGAGTTTACCGATAATACCGGTCTGACCCCAACCCATGGAGAACTCTATCTGGTCATTGGCTTTGGACTCGAGGTTGAGGACTACATCCACGGTACCGTTTTCCTCGTTGGGCTGTATGTCCGGCATCATATTCTCGGGGTTGAAGTGTCCGGTTTGGGCAATTTCGCGCAACGAGCGCATAAGGTCGGACTTGCTGAAGAGTTCGCCGGGCTTGACGCGCAACTCGCGACGTACCACTTTCTCGTACAGGCGGTCGTTGCCGTTGATGACGACATTATTAATGCGGGCTTGGGGTCCTTCGATCACACGCATTTCCAGCGAAATGCTGTCGCCTTGAATATCTTTTTCGATAGGTACAAGCTGGAAGAAGAGATATCCGTTGTCCATATACAGCGAATTGACTGCATCGTCATCGGTACTCAGTCGCTTGTTCATGTACTTCTGGTTGTACACATCGCCGGGTTGCATACCCAGAACGCTATTGAGCACGGCATTGGGGTACACGGTATTGCCCACCCAATTGATGTCCTTGATGAAGTACTTCTTGCCTTCGTCTACATTTATATATACATCGACCAGTTTTTCGTTATAAGGCACCACGCTATCGCTTACGATGACGGCGTCACGGTAGCCCTTTTCGTTATACTTTTCGATGATGCGGTTGAGGTCATCGCGGTAGTCTTGTTCGACAAACTTCTTTTGGCGGAAGAGGTTGACCAACTTGTTTTTTTCGTTGGTTTTCTTCATGGCGCGCTGTATCTGATTGGAGGACAGCACGCTGTTGCCGGTGATATATATTTTGTGCACCTTGACCTTGCTGCGCTTGTCCACGGTGATATCCACTATCATCTGATCGCGGTTGCTGAGGTCCTCGTGGAGAGATACAGACACCTTGGCATTTCCGAAGCCTTTGTCGGCGAAGTATTTACGTGTAATGCGTTCGACGCGGTTGACGATATTCTGCGTGATTTGGTTGCCCTTCATCAGTTGCAGCATCTTCTGGAGGTCTTCGCGTTCGCCTTTTTTCATTCCGATGTAGTTGACTTCGGAAATACGGGGCTGTGTACGCAGTTCCAGTTCGAGCCATGCCTTGTCGCCGCAGGTTTTGAGCACCTTGACGCGGGCCTGTGCAAAAAGGCCTTGTCGCATAAGTCGTTTGATGGCGTTGCTGAGGTCGTTTCCGGGAATTTCGAGTCGGTCACCGGCTTTGATGCCTGCATATCCGAGAATTATAAAGTCGTCATACGCCGGTGCTCCGGTGACTTTGATGTCGGCGATTTCGTAGGTGCGCGGCATGGCGCTGAACACCATCGTCGGGTTGTATATGGTGTCAGTACTATTGGTCGCGGACTGGGCGGCCACCGATGGGCAAGCCATCGCTGAAGCCATTACCAGTAGAATTGTCAGTAGGTTCGTGCGCATATATGTGTGAATGCTGTAAGCCGTATATGTTTCTTATTATATTGTCTCGGCGTGGACGTCCAGAGCGTCCGCGTCGGTGATATTATCGTGTGTCGTCAATGCATTGCGTGCCTGCTCTCCGGTGAGACCGAAGCGACGTTCGCGCAGCATATATTTATGTATAATTTCCTCAAACTCAGCCGTCGAGAATGCCGGCCAGTATGTATCGGTCACAAAAATTTCGGCATAAGCCGCTTGCCATAGCAGGAAATTGCTCAGTCGCATATCGCCTCCGGTGCGTATGACGATGTCCGGGTCGGGATACTGTGCCGTAGCCAGATACGAGCTTACGGTTTCCTCGTTGACCGACGGCGCATCCAGTGTTCCGGCAGCAGCGTCTATGGCTATACGTCTTGCGGCCTGAGCTATCTCCCAGCGCGACGAATAGCTGATGGCCAAAATGACCGTAAGACCGGTACAGGCCTCGGTATCGGCCATGCACTTGTCCAAACGCTCCATAGCAAATGCCGGGATGCGACCGCGGTCGCCTATAAGGCGTAAGCGTACGTTGTTGCGTATCATTCCGGGGGTCTCTTGTTCGATGGCCGAAACTATCAAGTGCATGAGCATACCCACTTCCTCGGGCGGACGATTCCAATTCTCGGTGCTGAAGGTGTACAGCGTCAGGAACTTGATGCCCATATCCGAAGCGGCTTGCGTGATGCGGTGCACCGTGGCAACGCCCTCGACATGACCCGCCGAGCGGTCCAGCCCTTGTGCCAAAGCCCATCTGCCGTTGCCGTCCATGATGACGGCCACGTGACGGGGCAGTGTATTGGTGACTTTAGTGGTCATTGCTGTATCTATTTGATCAATCGACATAATGGCACGTCTCGCAGCGGCGTCCGAATTCGTAGGTGACACCTATCTGAAACCGCGAATACCAGTCGTTGTTCTTGACAAAGGATGATTTTATGTGATGCAAGTCGCTGAGGTCCTTGCCATCTACGTGGTCGCCGAAAGCCTTGACCATCATAAATGAGGCGCTCAGATTCCAGCGTTCATTAATCTTATAGCGGACACCGAAGCCCATAGGGAGTGTCGTAGCCCACGCCGTATATCCATCGCTGCGAGCCATACATAGGCCTACGCCAAGTGTCAGGTATGGCGTCCATCGCTTCATTTTCTTATAGGTCTCGCCTATGCCGTAGCTGAAGAAATTGAATTCGACATTGCCTTCGAGGTCATAGACCTGACTCTTGAAGGAATATGTAGCACCTTCGGGCAGCACATTGTCCATACCCGAGGTATCGCCGCTCAAAGTCTGTATGCCCAGACGACCGCCGAAGTACCAGCGGCTGTCATATTGATAGGCAAACGACCCCGAGGCTGTAAATCCGGGATGTTTGAGTAGATTGGTGGACGCGTCACCCAGGTATCCGCTCATACCGGCGGCGATGCCGGCGCTGAATTTGTACGGGGTTTCTTGGGCGTATGCCGTGGTCGTAGCCATACATATAGCGACAATGGCCGGACATAATGCCCGACACCACCGTCCCAAACGGCTTGGCTGTCTGTATTGTCGCGTCCCTTCGGCCATTTATTGCAGCGGTTTGAAAGTAAAGCGCATTATTGTGCCACGCCATACGGTGTTGTACAAGTTGCCGTAGACGTTCTTGCCTCCGAATATATATATGTAGGGGCATTCCCATGTGCTGACGGGTTTGACCGCCATAGGCGAAGCCTCACGCGACACCATCGGAACAAGCATAGGCGATACTGCCGGAGTGGCTAAGGCTCGCCAATTCAAGGCGGTAGTCGATGCGGCGCTAATGGTCGACGAATACACAAATCCGCGAGCGTCATAGCGCAGCGGCAAAGTCTTTTTATCTATCTGTTGCAGTTGGTCGGCTTTGTCCCAGTGCATTCCGAAGTCATGCGATACAAATACCGTGTCATTGAGCGTTCCGTCGGAGCAACGTCCCATCATAGCCAGCAGCACCGACTGCTTGTCTATGAGCCATGTGGTGGTATCCACGGCCGTCACGAAATACGGTACGACCACCGGATCCTCGATTCCGTAGTTCAGCGGACGACGGCTAATCTTGGCCCATGACTGTCCGTCATAGCCCCAAGTGTCGGCGCTGAGTTTTCCATCGGCGCGACGTCCACCGGTAAGCAGCAACAGCGGCTTTGATGACCAATCATAAGCGTAATTGACGGTCTGCGAGGCACCGCGTACGGGGAATCCGTCTTCCAGCTGCGTATTGGGACGTCCGTCGGCCGGATAGTACGCGTGGTAGTACTTGCCGCCATCGTGCACACAGCCCATCAAAACTTTGCCGTAATTGCCGTAGATATTAAGCCAACGCTGTGCAGTAGCGCTCCAGGATGCTCCGTCCGCGCTGGTGTAGAGGTTACCCTCGCCGTCGAGGACATACAAGGCATCATCGGTGGCACTAAAGCTGCTTATTACGGGTTTGAATGTGAAGTTGGGAGTAATATATTGCCATGTATCGGCAGGATTTACAGCCTTGGCCAAGCAATATTCCCCTTGGTATTCGGTGAGGCAATAGATGGCCGAAGCGGTAGCGGCGGCATTTCCGTCATTGGGTACAATGTACCGCGAAGGCAGGTTGCCGACCTCGGCGCGAGTCCATACCAGCGAGTCGCTTTTGACCGCATGGACATTAATCTTGATGGTGTACGAGCGCTCGAACGTGCCGTCCACCGACACAATACGCAGGCGTACCGGGCCATTGCTGAAGTCCACGGTATCACCCGTATGCTTGATGTAATCTATGACCGTATCGGTGGTACCGGGGCGCGGAACGTGCAATTCGGCCACGGAAGCACCGCCGGTCGTAATCATCGGGCGAAGTTTATTGATCGGCGTGCCGTAAGGCAGCGAGTCTGCATTGTATATCAGCGCATTGGCCAAGTCTATAGAGAAGTATACCGAATCCAAATTGGGCAAAATTTTGGAATCCTCGTAAAGTTTGAAGTCGGTAACGGTAGCCGAAGAATATGCCGGAGCATCGGGATTTTCATCGGCCTTGCTGTTGCAGGCGGCGATGCCGACGGCAGCGGCTGCAAGCAGTATGTAGTGCAATGGTTTGTGCATACGTGGTGTTCTTTTATTTTCTAACTTGCAAAGTTATCATTTTACGCCCACATTCACAACCTTATGACGGCAAAACAGCACGTCGAGAGCCGTTTTTATAGGTTTTTAACGCGCCCGCGGAAGCGGTTCGCATACCACAGTACCGAGTTTGCTCCATCGTGCTGCACTGCCGTGGGTACGCCCTCGATACGCGGCGCCGATGCACCGCCTTTTTCGGCCAAAATGACGTCCGTAGCGACCTCGACACGAGCCGCATCCCATATTCCACTTGCGATAAAGGCTGTCAGGACGTGTTCGCCGCCCTCGACCAAGAGCGAGGTGATGCCTGAGCTATACAGCCGCGTCAACAATTCGCTCACCGAAGCGTCGCGGCACACCTCTACCGGTTCGATTGTACATGATAAGTCGTTTTGGTTCAGGTGTCCGGAGCGATCCCAAACCAGCGGCTTAGGATTGCGACCTTCCCATAGGCGTACATCCAGACGTGGATGGTCCGAAAGCATTGTGCCACTACCTACAAGGATTGCATCGTGCAGTGCGCGTTGACGATGCACCAATACCGATGTCAGCGGCGTGGACAATCGCACCGGGCTTCCGCCCGTCAATCCGATATATCCATCGGCACTCTGCGCCCATTTGAGCGTGACATAGGGGCGCCCGTTCTCATGTGCGGTAAAAAAATGCGCATTGAGAGCGCGGCACTCGGATTCGAGCACTCCGGTACATACTTCAATGCCTGCATCACGCAGCATAGCTATACCCCGCCCTCTAACCTTGGCAAACGGATCGACAGCGCCAACGACTACTCGACGAAAACGTTTGCGTATCAGCAACTCGGCACACGGGGGCGTTTTGCCGTAATGAGAGCACGGTTCAAGGGTGACGTATATGGTCGAATGTTCCAACAGATGTTCGTCACTCGGACGCACCGAAGACACAGCATTGACTTCGGCATGCCAACTGCCGTAACGGCGATGCCAACCCTCGCCTATCACGCGCCCGTCGGGGCTGACAATAACGGCGCCGACCATCGGGTTGGGCGAAACGTATCCTTGTCCGAGAGCCGCCAATTCAAGCGCACGGCGCATATATTTTTCGTCTGTAGGCATGGAATTTTTCTGAATATCGAATGTATTATACGGTTTTACGCACTTTTGCAGGGCCGGCCGGAATGTATATCTACTTCACAAACAACATATTCACTATCGCAGGAAAGTAGGTGCCGGGAGATAGAATCCGAAGCTGAGTCCGACATTCCAATTCTTGGAGCCATCACCGGTGACATAATTGACGTATCCGGCAATGGTGGCAAAGGGCAGAGCATAAGACAATTGCGCCTCGCCAAAAAATTGTATGCCATCAAACCATCCTCCCTGGCGCGAGCCCAGCCCGTCACCGCGAGTGCCTATATCGGTCTGCTCGATAGGACGCAAAGGTGCAAAAACGTTGGCCACGACACGTGCCGACAGAGCGCTGTTGACCTTGTAGACAGGCACCAGACCGGCCGCAAGATAGGACGTAGCGCGTAGTGTGGGGTTGAACACTCCGGCAGTAGAGGCCGTCGGCACAAAGGCCGGTGCATCAGATATATCGGCGCTGTAAATGCCGGTGAGCTTACGCGTAGACAGAAGCATATCACCGGTCAGGCCCAATGAGAAATGGCGTCCCATAGGCCAATAATTGGCTGTACGGATGCCCAGTTGGATCCATCGAGGCGATGTTTCGCGGTCGCCGTAGCCCAGTATGCCGTCATAACTGTCATACCATTGGTGTCCGAGTACGCCCATAGCGCATAAATCGTACGAGCTGCCTTCGGTGGGATACTGAATATTATCCAATGAATTGGACGTGAAGCGTACCAACGCTTGACCGAGACTGTAGGTGGAGCGATCGCGACCGATATTGTCCATATCGCTACCCAGGCCCGACCCCTGACGAAGCATATTGCGGTAGAAGGACGAACGCAGGTAGCCGTAGCCTACCCCAAAGCTTAAGCGACCGCGACGCGTGGCGGCAAAATCCCAATGCAGACGAGCCATATATTCGCTGTGGATGTTGAAGGTCGGAGCATCTGTCTGATAGAACAAGTGTTCGCTTTCGTAATACTTGCTTCGCGAAGCCACGGCATCCAATCCCAATGTCGAAGGTACGGCGCTTTTGAGCACCAGCGAGGTCTTGGCATGCGCCGCAAGGTAACTCTGGCCAAGCCAAGCGTCCAGTCCGGCGTTGACGCCCGAATAGCTCATGGTCTTGTAATCTATCTCGGCAAAGATGTAATTATTGGTCGAAGATGTCAGATAGCCCCCTACCCCGATATTGATATTATTGCGTACAGCGGCCCGAAGATCCATAGCAAAAAGCCCGGTACTGTCGTTGTAGATTGCATGCGGCGACAAGTCACGCAAGCGTCCGAGCGAAATCGCTCGGTAAAAGGCCTCACGGGCGCGGTCTACGCTTATAGTATCCGCATTTGCGCCATCGTGATGACGACCGCGGAAGACATATTCGATATACGCATTTTGGCGCGGCGTACCGCCACTGACGCTGATGCTGTCAAAGCACAACTCGGGGGTGGCTGCCTTGAAGGCCATACGTCGGGTCTGACGGGCCACTGCCGGAACACGCGTATGTATTCGTCCTTTTATCGAATCCATCATAGACATGGCCGTATCGTAGCCTATGCGATATATCTGCCAGGCTTTTTCCCAGTCCAGCAGTCCGAAATTGTGCAGGTCCACTTTGACCTTGACGCCACGTGCCGGATCCATAGAGTAGTCTTGCTGATGCATCACCAATTTATCTATCTGATCCATAAGCGAAGTTTGCGGTCCGGTAGCAGGTGTGGAAACGTCCACGCCCACCATAATATCCGGTGCAAAATCGGTACTCATAACGTCCACCGGGAAGTTGTCGAAAATGCCGCCGTCATACAGCAACCGCCCGTTCACACGTATGGGCTGAAACACTATGGGGAAGGTCATCGATGTGCGGATGGCATCACCGAGACTACCGCCCGAGTGCACCACCTTATGCTGGGCTTCCACATCGGAAGCCACACATCGGAAGGGAACAAATAATCGGTCAAAATTGCCGCCGCACTGCGCCGTATAGGGCGCAAACAATTCCATGAAAGCGAAGTTCATAGGCAGCGGCGAAATAAGCGAGGCTGCCACCGAAGAGTGACGTGCCGTGCTATCGCCGGGCGCCACAGGAATGGTGAGCATGGACGATGTCGGCTCGTCTCGACTGAAGTAATAGACGTATGCCGGATCGGTCTTTCCCGAACTCCAATATGAAAATCCGGGACTCGTGAGCAGTTCCATCATTTCTTGCGGCGTATATCCGGCTGCATACAGACCGCCGACGATGGCACCCATACTGGTGCCGGACACGTAGTCTATAGGTATATCGTTTTCTTCCAAAGCCTGTATCACGCCTATATGAGCTATGCCCTTGGCACCGCCGCCGCTGAGGACAAGTCCCACGGCCTGACGCGAGGTATCGGATGATGTCGAGGGAACACCCTGCATCGGCGCCGATGCGCCATACATAGCGGTCCAAACGCCGACAAGGCAAGCGGCGATGCCGATGCGCATTGCCGTATATTTCAACGATATGTGTCTTTTTGCTTTTTGCATCTGTAGTCGTATGTTTCTATTCGGATGCAAAGGTACATTTTTCCGCCGTAAAGGGCAACACCCGACAGCACGGGGCGAGACCATCGTATGCTATTTACTGCGACATCGCAATAGATTGGACGTCATGGTACACGTCTCAACACCCTGATTTAGGCATAGCGTCTACGTGCATACGACATTCGGCACAGTCAAAGGTCAGGCGAAGCAGTTCCACGGAGGCAGACACGGTCTCGGAAATCGGACGCAGATACAACTGTCGCGGTAATTGCGTCCCTTCGGGCGTGCGCAGACATGCACCCATCTCGCGACGCAGACAGTAACGGCAAGTCATCACTCGCACCGGGCGTGTGCCGTCCGGCATATCTATCTCCATAGCGGGCTCGATTTGGGCAGCACCGTGTGCCTTGTAAAACTCGCGTGCCCGATCATTAGCCACATTATCGTGGAAAGTCAAGTTCCTACCCTCCAAAGCATTGACGTCAGCCGTATCGGCACGTCGAGTTTCGATGGGACGCACGGCGGCCGCATCGCGTTCCTGCATTTCGAGAGCATGGCGACGTAATGCCGTAAGAGCTTTGGCCGGGACAAATTCGTCGGAATCCAAAGCATCTTCCAGGCCCGCGAGTGTGTATATCGTATCTCCAAGACGAGACATAAGTGAGGCTCGTACAGTGTCTTGCGGTGTACGTGCCTGCTGACGCGGCACTTCGTCAAGTACGGCTGTAACGGCGGCCGATCGTCCGCTGTCTTTCACGTCCAAGGCAATGCGGTTGTCGTCAATGCGGCGCAGCGACATAGTGATGGGGATGCGGCGCTCGGCACCGCGAGCAAGTGCGTCTTCGAAGGCTTTGTCGTAATTGCGGTAAAGCACCGTACCGATGCGTAGCGGTTCGACAGGTCCGGCAGGGAAAATCGTCGATGAATCCGAGCTGACACGATTGACTCGAAATCCGCGATATTCGCGATTGTCATCGAAGTATCCAAGTCCGTCACCGTTGGCGAGGGGAACGTCTGTATGTACCCGTATGCCCGGTCCACGGCCTCCGGCGACACGAGCTACCGGAACTCCTACAAATTTAGGGGTATCCCAAGAGGCGGTTTCGCCCTTGCCGGGCATAGTGCCGTCAATAAAGTATCTTGTAAAGCCGCGGTTGAATGCACGCATTACATCGGGCTCGAAAGCCGGCACTGAAATTCCGGCCGAAGCACGACGATAGCGACCGTTCGAGGCGGCGATGACCGCATCCAAAGCCTGCGAATAGGCGGCCGTCACATTGGCCACGTATGATGCACTCTTAAGGCGTCCTTCGATTTTGAACGAGGAGATGCCGGCATCGGCCATGGCTGCGAGGTCACTCATACGATTGAGGTCGCGTAACGACAGCAGGTGCCGCCCTTGTATCAGGACCCGGCCTTCATCATCCACCAAATCATAAGGCAAGCGACACATTTGGGCGCAGCAACCGCGATTGGCGCTACGGCCGCCGGCAACAAGACTGGCACGGCAATCGCCGCTGTAGCACACGCATAATGCGCCGTGTACAAAGGCCTCGAGTGAAGTACCTCGCGGCACTTCTTGTGCATAACGACGGATATCTTCCAAGGATAATTCGCGCGGTAGCACTATCTGACCGAATCCGGCCTGAGCCAGAAAACGCGCTTTCTGCGGCGTACGTATGTCGCACTGCGTGCTGGCGTGCAGCGCTATAGGAGGTAAGTCCATACGCAGCAACGACATATCTTGTACGATAAGGGCATCCACGCCTGCACGGTAGAGTTCCCACACCATACGTTGCACGTCATCCAACTCGTCGTCATATATTATTGTATTGACGGTCACGTAGATGCGAGCAGCATAACGATGAGCATATTGGCAGGCGCGGCGAATATCTTCTATGCTGTTGGCCGCCGCAGCCCTTGCGCCATGCGAAGGAGCGCCCATATACACGGCGTCCGCGCCGTGGTCTATGGCGACAATGGCCGTATCGGCATCACGCGCCGGAGCCAAAAGTTGCAGCGACCTCGGTGTCGCTTCCGCCGACCGAGAGAGCGCGGCTACGTCCTTGGCCGGGGAGTCATTCGCGGAGTGTTCGGCGCTGTCCGACTTCGTAGTTTGGGCTGATTGTATATGGCTCATTTTTTCTTTTTGACTGAAAAGCCGAAGAACCCGATATTGCGTCCCATAGCGTAGTACTTGCCATGGCAGTAGACAAGCATTTCGAGACGCCCCATATCCAGCGCTCCGGTGGCCGGGTCGATATATGCGTCATCGGCCAATACGTCCAGGACCTCGGCAATGAATAGGTCGTGCGTACCCAGATGCATGATATCTCGCACACGGCACTCGATGCTCACGGGGCTTTCGGCCACGCAGGGACATGCAACGGCCACGCCCGGAGCACGTGTGAGCGAGCACGCGGCCCATTTGTCCTGATCGCGTCCCGAACGCACGCCGCAGTAGTCGGTGGCGCGTGCCATATCAGCGGTGGTCAGATTGACGGTAAACTCCATACTTTCCTTAATCAGACCGTAGGAGTAGCGGCAGGGGCGTACCGAAATGGAAAGCATCGCCGGGTCGGAGCATATCGTCCCGGTCCAGGCTACGGTGAATAGATTGTTTCGGTCGGCATTGCCACAGCTGACCAATACTGCAGGCACGGGATTGAGCATTGTCCCGGCACGCCATACTTGCTTCACAATATATGTGCGTCCTTGCCTGCGACGCTACAGGTGCAATAGTGACAACTGATGACCACCGGGTCGCGTGATACGACATGGAAGTGGGTGTCCATAGGCTCGTTGTTGGTGATGCATTTGGGATTGGCGCAACGTACAATGCCTATAATATCATCCGAGAGGGTGACAGGACGTTTTTCGACGACCTCGTAGTCGCGTATGATATTGACCACGGCCGTAGGTGCGAATAGGGCTATACGGTCCAGTTCGTCTTGTGAAAATTCGACGTCCGCAACCTTGATGATGCCTTTTCGCCCGAGTTTGCTACTTTGCAGATTGTAGCCGATGGTGACGTATTTGTCCATGGACTCGATGCCGAGCACGCGCACGGCCTTGAAGAGCGCTGCCGACGGTATATGGTCGATGACGGTGCCGTTGCGCAGGGCGGCTACGGCAAGTTCTTTTTTATCGCAAGTCATAGTGTGTTCTGTTATTTGGAAATCTGTATTCAGATATCGGCCGGATCTATGCCCAGTGCGCGGCAGATGATGGCTTGACGCGCATACAAGCCGTTGCGAGCCTGTTCAAAGTAATATGCGTGAGGGTTGTCGTCGACGTCACGGTCTATCTCGCCCACGCGAGGCAGCGGGTGCAGGATGCGCATATTCGGACGTGCGCCCTCAAGCATTGAGGCTTTGAGCGTGTAGCAGTTCTTGACACGTTCATATTCCATAATATCGGTAAATCGTTCGCGCTGAACTCGTGTCATATATATGATATCGCTGTTCTGTATCACCTCGGGCGAGAAGTCTGTATGCTCGCTGTAGCGTATGCCGTGAGTGCGGCAGAATTCGGTGTACTGCGCCGGCATCTGCAATTCGGGACACGCGACAAAGCGGAAGCGGCTGTCAAACCAGCGCATGGCTTGGAGCATCGAATGCACAGTGCGTCCGTACTTTAGGTCGCCCACAAGTGTTATGTCGAGGTCGTCGAGACGTCCTTGGGTCTTGTATATGGAATAGAGGTCGAGCATGGTCTGCGAAGGATGCTGGTTGGCACCGTCACCGGCATTGATGACGGGGACATCCGTAACTTCGGAAGCATAACGCGCCGCCCCTTCGAGGTGATGGCGCATAATGATCAGGTCGACATAATTGGACACCATCTTGATGGTATCCTTGAGAGTCTCACCCTTGGAGGTGGAGGTGTTGGCTGCATCGCTAAACCCGATGACACGTCCGCCAAGACGATTGACGGCGGTCTCGAAGCTAAGACGCGTGCGCGTGGAAGGCTCAAAAAACAACGTGGCCACGACACGACCTTCCAGCAGTCGCCGGTTAGGATTACGTTCAAAGCACGCGGCCTGTTCCAGCAGCGTCATAATCTCGTCGCGGCCGATGTCGGAGATTGATACAAGACTACGCATATTCATTGTTCGGTATATTATGAGATTGATGATGGATTCGTTGCCGTTGCCGGGCTCGGTGGCTTCAAGACTGTTAACGTCTTTTGTGCGCCTTGCACCTTCGGGATATGTCCGCCATTACGCATTACTCAAAAGTCTGCATCGGGCATGGGGCCGCCCAGAGGATCGTTGCCGCCTACAGTGGGACCTGACGATGAAGCCGACGGGGGTATCACTCCGGCGGAAGGAGTCGAGCTCACGGGTACCGCTGCGCCATTGTTCAGCGATGATTCCACGGAGTCGATATGGGTGACCGGGCGGTCTTCGTTAAGGTTTTCGAAGCGTGCAAAACGTTTGCGGAATCGCAGTTCGATATCGTCCACCGAGCCGCTACGGTGCTTGGCTACAATAAATTCGGCCAAGTCGCGAATGTCGCGGCCGTTGGCGTCGGTATCGCTATGCAAGTAGTACTCGGGGCGGTGTATGAAGCATACAATGTCGGCATCTTGTTCGATGGCGCCGGATTCGCGGAGGTCGCTCAATTGCGGTCGCTTGCCGTCCGTACGGTTTTCGACGCTACGGTTGAGCTGCGACAACGCTACTATGGGTATATCGAGTTCCTTGGCCAACTGCTTGAGCGAGCGCGATATCATACTGACTTCCTGTTCGCGCGAACCGAATTTCATTCCGGAGGCGTTCATCAGCTGCAAGTAGTCGATGATAATCATCTTGACTTGGTGCTCGCGGACAAGGCGGCGAGCCTTGGTGCGCAATTCGAAGATACTCAATGATGGAGTATCGTCAATGTATAGCGGCGCTCCGTTGAGGTTTTTGATGCGAGCCAGCAATTGTTCCCATTCCATAGGGGTGAGCTGTCCGCTCTTGATTTTGGAGCCGTCGATTTCGCAGACATTGGATATAAGACGGTTGACCAATTGTAGGTTGGACATTTCGAGCGAGAACACGGCTATGGGGGTGTTGTAGTTGATAGCCATATTCTTGGCCATAGAGAGGACAAAGGCTGTCTTACCCATGGCCGGACGCGCGGCGATGATGATAAGGTCGGAATTTTGCCATCCGGAAGTAAGCTTGTCCAGGTCGTGAAATCCGCTTTCAAGGCCCGAAAGGCCGGACGTACGGTTGGCCGCACTCTGTATCTGATTGAGAGCCTGGGTAATGACCGGGTCTATCTGGGTAACATCTTTTTTGACATTACGTTGCGAGATTTCGAAGAGGCGTCCTTCGGCTTCCTGCAACAGATCATCGACATCGTTGGTCTCGTCGTATGCCTTGCCTTCGATATTGGCTGCGAAGTTGATAAGTTCGCGCGCCAAGTATTTCTGTGCGACGATGCGTGCGTGATACTCGACGTGAGCGGCCGAGGTGATGCACGCCGTCAGTTCGGCGATATAGGCGGGACCGCCCACTTTGTCGAGGGTGTCGTTGGCGCGTAATTGCTCGATTACGGTAAGCATGTCTATGGGCTTCTGCGCCGCTGCGAGGGTCTGTATGGCCTCATAGACCATCTGGTGTTCGGGTTCGTAGAAGCTCTCGGGCTTAAGGAGGTCGCAGATCGTGGTATAGGCATCCTTTTCGAGCATCATAGCGCCCAATACGGCCTGCTCGAGCTCTTTGTCGCGCGGCACTATACGCCCTGCCGTGTCCTTGGGGCGGTCGTCGTTGCGGTTGTTGCGGTATCCGCCTTTGCTATATCTGTTTTCGTTGTTGTCCATTGTGTTTGCGTTGCTTAGAGAGATTCCCGTTTCGGGTCCGTATTTCGAGCGCTTTTGCGCACATCTTTTGGCGATACAAAGTTAACGCTAAGTCTGCGGACGCGACGCATATCCGGGCGACTTTTTATGGACATTTTATCAACATCCGCGGTCAACATTCGCGTATGAGTGTAAGAGCACGCCCCAGCCACGGCTGGGCCATGTCCGCGGGTTTGAGGACGTCTTCGCCGTAAGTCACTATGTCTATGTCTATGGCAACGTCACCATGTATATCGGGGCGATGGCGTCCATGTGTATCTTCGTAGTGACGCAGTTCTCGGTGCAACGCTTCGCTGGAGCAGGAACAGGTACCGGTGACGGCAATATTGACATAATCAGCCCCCACGCCGGTGTAAGACGGCGCACAAATAGCATCGCTGAAGTGTATGCCGGCGATGATACCACGCAGGTAGTCGCAGGCTTCATTGACGCGACGCCTGGCATCACGAGCATTGGAGCCTATGGTGAGCAGCACCGGAATATCTTGCGTAGTCGAGTTCATCGTAGGTTAGAGGTGGCGCGCGCGCAAGGTTAGCAGTGTGATTTCGGGCGTGGCGCCTATGCGTGCGGGGAAGCCCACGGTGCCGACACCTATATTGACATACAGCATGTGCGCGGGATCCTCATCGTAGAGACCTCCCCAATGGCGGTATCGGAATACAGCCGGAGACAGACCCAGCACTTCGATTTGCATGGCGTGGGTGTGACCGCTCAAAGTGAGAGCGAATTTTTGCTCATCGTGACGGAGGATGTCACGCTCCCAATGCGCAGGATTATGCGTCAGCAATATCTTGGCCGCACTGTCACTCGGTGTGGGATATGCGGCAGTCAAGTCTCCATAAGTTGCAAAGGGCGGATCGCCCACATTTTCGACGCCGACCAGCATAAGGCTGTCACCTTGGGCATTGCGCAAGACGTCATATTCGTTGTTGAGCATCTTCCACCCCATGCGTTTCTGCATGTCCTTGAGTGCCGAGACATCGGCTGCCTTGGCTGCAGCATCGGGCCAATCTTCGTAGTCACCATAGTCATGGTTGCCCATGATGGAATAGACGCCATAAGAGGCATGCAAACGGGCGAGCACCGGCATAAAGGATTGCAACTCGGCGCTATGGCGATTGACAATATCTCCGGTGAACACTATCAGGTCGGGGCGCAAAGCGTTGACTTGGCTTACAATACGTGACACCATGGTGGTATCATCGCCCCAAGTGCCGACATGAAGGTCGCTAATTTGGGCAATGCGCAACCCGTCGAAGCTTTTAGGCAGCCCCTGCATCGGCACTTCGATATGGCGAACATCTGTCTGCCAACGGCCCCAAAGAGCTCCATACCACATACCCAGGAATACAATGACTGCGAGGACTGTGCCGACACCCGTGCATACACGGCTGCGACTTCGATGCCACAACATAGGCAGACGCGACAAGGCGTCTATTATCACAAAAAGATATTTGGATACGTACACGCTGATATATGCATAAAGCATCCACATCGTGACTCGTAAAACGTCATCGCTGCCTGTACGTACCGGCATCAATATTATGGACACAAGCAACAATGCCATAAGTACGGACACAACCAAATGCACATTGGCAAAAACTCGGCGGCGAAGATATGAGCGCAACGCCATCCATATATAGGCATCGGCCAGCAGCCCCAATATAAGGGCGGTCACGAGTGTAATCAGTACCAATCGCATATTCTATTATGTCATTATGGCGTACTGTGAGGCTATTTCATAGCCACATTAGTGTTCGTGGTCATTATCGAGGCGGATTAACACCTCGCAGCCAATTGATTGCGCACAGGATTGGCGTACATAGTCAGCAGCATCTCCCGAGCGTAATCTTTTTCGTCCCCGACAAGACCGCCGGGAACATTGACACGGCCAAGTTGACGCTCTACATAATTGTCAAAAGCTTTGACATCGTCAGCGCTATAATTCCCGGCCATAGCATCGGTACCGCTAAGCCGGTCGTAGGCGATATAGTTAATCGGATACAAACGATAGCCTTGGTGTATCTCGCGGTCTATCAGCGCACAAGCCTGGTGTACAGCCTGAATGCGCGGCATCCCTTCGATGGCACGCAAATCATCGTTTATAGGCTTGCCAAAATGGAAGTGTATGCGACCCTTGGGCGACAGCAACCCGGTCTCCATACTCAGCAGGTCATCATGCTGGCTCTTCTTGAATTCGGGGTCGCGACGTCGCAGTACAAACTCATCAACCTTCAAGTAATCATTAGGATCGTACTCGTAGGTGATGGATACCGGCAAGAGGTTGATTTCTTCGAGGTTGGAGGCAAAGTCCTTGGTCGTTCCGGCCAAGGCAAGCATCTTGGCAAGGCTTTCCTGAGTAACATCATTCGAGTCCTTGGCACGACCCTGACGCTGAGCAATCCACACGCTCTCGTGACGCTTGGAAATGACATAGCGAATATACGAAGACAGCTGCTGAGCGGCACGCACAGCGTCCATCTTGGACACATCACGCTTGACGATAAAACTGCGGTTCAGTTTCACCAAGTCCGTAATCCAATCGTAGATAAGCAGGTTGTTGCCGATGGCAATCTGGGTTATAGGACGATGGGCTCGTATCATACATACATTGAGGAACGAGGCGTCCAATACAATATCGCGGTGATTGCTGATGAAGGTGTACGACTGCCCCTCGACAATATTCTCCACGCCGGACATCGAAATACCATCCGAGGTCTTGCGTGCCAAATCCTCGAGGAAACCGCCTACAATACGGCTTTGGAAGTCCTGCTGATTGCGTACAGCCAACAGATGCTGTACAAACTGCGGATAATCAACGTCCGGCATCACGAAGCGAATGGCATGTTCGAAGCCCTCTTCGCCCACTAATTTCTCCAGCTTCTCGCGGAAGCACCCGTCATCATACGGTGCAATGTCCGCCAATTCGGCCGGCACCGGCGGCACACTTGCCGCACCACCTTGATGTGCCGATGTCCCCGGACATTGACACTTCTGATTGTGTAAAGATATATCTTGGCCGTTAGGCGCATGGCCTTCGGGCATACTATTGTCTATTGTGTTGTCTTGTGACATTTCCTTGGTTTTGCGTCTTTCGATACTTTCTGCAAAGTTAGCAAATATCCCTCAACCCACAAAATCCACCGAAAATCACCGCACGCCCACGCCCATGCCGCCCTCCCATAACCGCCGCAACAGTTACGGCGGTTACAGAAAAGTACTGATTAAAGTTCTAAAAGCACTTGATTATCTACTCACACTTCTCTATCAAATTCCTTCGTAATTCCTGCAAAATCACGAACGACATTATATATCATCACTTCATTCACGTCTATATCCTCGTCTACGACTATCATATTTGCCATAAGTTCGGCGAAATAGTCTTTCTGTTCATCTGTAAAAGACTTTATCTGCAACAATGCTATTAGAGAATTCTTTTTATTAACATCTTTATGGGCATCATCTGTTAAAGAGAGCTCTTCTTTCAACTTGTTGAAGTAAAACACTTCACGAACGTCTATGCGCCCATCTGCTTGGATGATGTCTAATAATATTCGCATCATCGCTATTTTTTGCTGATAACTAAATGTCGGCATATGTTTCATTTCTTTATATTCTTGATGTTTTCCAGGTTAAGATTGTTAACTTTTATATAGTTTTTTACACATGCGTTCTCCATCTGCCTTTTTGCTATTACGCAGAAACTCATTTCCTCTTTCTCTCTCTGCTCTTTCTCTGAATGGACAAGAGTAATAGTAGCATTTCTGTCGAGTCTATCTCCTTTATACATCAACAAGATTTCACCAGGAGACGGATCTTCATGTTTATGCATTGTTTCTATATTCTGAATGTCATCCGATGAACTATCAGACTTTTTGAATATCGTCAAGCCAATGTTATCATAGAATGCATCGAGAGTTTTTTCGTGGCCCAGTGTAAGTCCCAATAGATATATTGCCAATGGGAAAGACTCGCCTACAAACTTTCTCCACGCATTAACCTCTTTCTTGTCGGGGAATTTCGTTATACCTTCCCCATACAAATCTTTTAAGTACAAGAAGAGTATAGCAACACGTGGATAGTCCACCCCAGTCAAATCCCTTGTCTTTTCACTAATAGGATTTTCATCTATTAATGGAGCGATATGAGTAAACGAAGCTTTACTATTATCTACCGCTTTTAATGCGTTATAGATATTAGACTTTTTCACAATCTCGTCAGGAACAGTTGTTCCATTCAGACAATTGTATACACTATGAACCATATCACAAGCATATCCTCTTTTGTCCATGGGATATATCGCATGGCGCTCATATCTTAATAGATATAGCCACAGCGAATGTTTTCCTTCCGGCTGCTTATTATCAAACAGTGTATTTACAAATTGATCAACAACCTCTTTTGTTATTTTGTTCTCACATGTAGCTAAGTCCTCTTGAGTCAACTTGAATAGTTGCCACAGATTTCTTACGCCCTGGACACTTTGATTGAAAAACATCTTTTGCTTTAGCCCTTCAAACAATTTAGTCCAGGGAGAAACCTGAATATTAATCCTCGGATCAAAAGTAAGAGACATCTCCTTTTTGGCATCTTCATCAAAGGTGTAAACACCACAAACGTCTTCAATAAAGACTTGTATTGGTTCCCTTTCGTTCTCATCTTTAGACTCAAAATGAATCAGCATATATGTGAACGAGTACTCATAGTTATTCTGATACTTTGTTAAAGCATCAAAGAGATCTTTATCCTCCGCATGAGACGAAAAACATCCGTCAAACGGTATCGCATTAGAGACATATAAATGTCCGTATTTGAACAAGTCGACAAAGTCAGACTTTCTTATAATTGATAAGTATTCAGCCATATCGTATCAGAACCCAAACGGATTATTTGTATTAGATGCTTTTTGCTCATTAACTTTGTTACATTTCGAACGAAATGCATGGATATACTCGCATGGGGAACCTGTATAAGATATATACAAGTCGCTACGCGAGCGCGTCATTGCGACCATAAACAACGTTTTTGCAATTTCCTCATTTGGAGATATGTATAGGCTCGATGACGCGAAGGGAATAAAAACATTATCAAAGTCCAGTCCTTTGACACTATAATATGTCATTACATTGATGCAGTTATTCCCTTCTGCGAAATTTCCATATCCATTTCCGACATACTGCATGTTTATCCCGTTTCTGCGAAGGTGAGAGTTCATTGAGCCATAATCCAATTTTCCCCAACGATTAAGTTTTTCTTCCCATACAGGCTTCCCTTTATACCGTAAAACTCCGTTAACAAATGGAACGATATCGCTATACATAGGGAAAAGCACAGCCGCATTACCTCCAAAGTTCACATCCTCCAAAGCATTATCAAATACATACCGTATCTCTTCGTCCTTTGAAGATGCTTCATATAAACGGACCTGCGTATCTTTTTTTGTCGCATCTGTCTTACGGTCAAACAAGGTGATATTTGGACAAAGGTCTCTAACAGCAGACAGAATGGTTTTTGATAAACGGTGTATAATCCGCAATTCAACTGAACGACCATTTATCAACGTACCTACAGCATTCGGCTTTACAGTATCTTCATGCCACTTGGGATCACATTCATATATCGATTGATTGGCGTCTCCGGCGACAATAACATGTTTACTTCGGGAACTCATCTCACGTATAACTCTTGGAGTAAGATCCTGAACCTCATCACAAAGGATATAGTCATAACCTTGGTATGACTTCATAAAGCCATAAAAGGTATCTATTTTAACATCTACACCAATTTCTCGGAATGCTGCCTTATACATTTCTATCAATGATTGCGTAAAAACAACCACAAGAATTTTCGCCTGTGGGTAGTCTTTAGTAATTTTTTTTGCCACATAAGCCAGTAAAACAGACTTACCCGAGCCGGCGAATCCTTTTATCCAAGCATTTGGCGAGTTCACATTCCAATTATCTAGGAATTCTCTTTGTTGCTCATCTAACTTATGTTCCGGAATAATCCATTTATTAGCCATTTCACTATTCTTTTAGTATTCGTTAGTTGTATTTCTTTATTGCTCCGCTTACGGTTTTGGTTAGATTCTCTTCATTGTAATACCTCCCGTCAGCTACACTTGTAGGCTTGCTTTCTCTTACCTGCTTTGCAATAGCATATTCGCCAAGTTCTTGTGCAACAGACGCAAACCATCCATATCCCGCTTGTTGTAAATCTTGCGCTTTCCATTTAGCCATAAGTATATTGTATGCCCTACGGCGTTTCTGTGTTGCTTCATCTGTACGACCCTCGGATGCATCAATACTCGCAGACTCTATTAAAGCAAGTTCGCTATTGGGTTCTATTTCCAATGCTCTTTGTATATGGCGCTTGTACACATCGTTGTCAATATACTTCATTGTATTGCCAAGATTAAAATGCAACGTAGCGTCATTCGGTCTATCCTTTAAGCCTCGCATGAACCACTCTGCAGCTTTCTCATGATTGCCGGCATTATGATACATCACCCCAAGGTTGTTGTAGTTGACAGTACCCGGGTATAACTCACTTTGCAGTTCATACGTTTCTGCCGCGCTCAACTCTTTGCCTACTTTCTCGTACGCACTGCGTAATTTTTCGAGAGTCGCTTTTGAAGGCAAACCGCCATTTCGTTCTGACTCATTATTAGCATCACGTTCGGCCTTTAATACATCCCGTTCGATAGTCGTCAGCTCCTTATTGGCGAATGGAGCCATCGGCTCTACAATGCATTCTGAATCCATACAGACGGCTTTCCCAACAAGCATCTTGTCCGCATTTATCTCAATAGTGAGTTTTACTTGCGCATTCGCAGGAAAGCCCTCAGCTGATTTTGACTGGATCTTCAGATTGAATAATTGCTTTGAAGCATTGCCCACACATATCGGCAACTCTATCGTTTTTTGACCATTACGATTAGTAATCAGATTATCTATCGTTATTGGAGAACAAGGTATCTGCGTCCCAGCAGGTAGTATAATCCTCGGCTGAGCATCTTGTGTAACAACTATTATTGGCTCACTCGAAATGGGCCGGATCAAACATTTACCCATACCATTAAATAGTAAGCTATGAATCGCCGCTCCCTGCGAAACATGTGTTTGTAAGTCTGTAGGAATTAATAATTCCGAGTCCTCGAAATAGTTGTGTAGTGCTTCCTGTATATACGGGCTTTTAGAGCTACCGCCTATCAGCAAGATATAATCTAACTCATCCTTGTTAATATGAGCTTTTTTTATTGCACTGTCTATTGGCGAAAAAATGCTGTTATATTCATCTTCACCATCATACCGTGTAGTTCGAGTCAAGCCTCTTTTCAGAAATACAGACATAGTGTCTGTCATTTCTTTATTAGTTATATAGAACTCTTCTTGCCTTAGCTCTCCCTTATTATTCGTATGAACGACTACCTCGGTTCTTATTGATGTTTGCCTATCACTATTTTTTAATGATGGCATCTCAAATTCAGAGACAAGAGTAGAGAGACTTTTATTAACCAATATTTTAAGACGTTCCGCGACCTTTAATAATGCTGATGCTATTCTTTTTCGTTCATTAGTCCTAAAGTCCGAAGCCTTAACATGATTATTTTCGAAAAAACGCGGCATCAAATAATGATACGTTAGATAACGGTCTATATCATCACCTCCAAGTTTTGTAAACTTAGATATTGCAATGTTTTTTGAGAAGAAACCGTTTGCGTTCTGACCAATCTCTAATATTGAGATATCACATGTTCCTCCACCAAAGTCAAAGACCATAACTTTAGAATTGTAATCACGACTTAAGAACATTGGCCTTCCTTCTGATGCTCTATTAACAGCATAACTAATAAACGCTGCATTTGGTTCGTCTATTAGTGACGATGAAGAAACAGACATATCATTGGCTTCTAATGCGTCTAATAAATCTTTTCTCTGATTAGCCTCAAATGAAGCCGGTATACTTACGGCATACGCAATATCCTTGCTTAACCCATGTTCTTCACAGTATTTATATATCAAGAATTTCAGATATGAAAAGAATACTCTGGCTGCATCCCCCGGCCTTTTTATGAAAAATGGAGCAATATCTTTAAGCTCACTTTCAAAATATTTTGAGCCTAAATCTTCGCCCAATTCCATCTTAAAAGAATACCATATATTTTTACCTTTTTTCAATTCGTATTTAAGTTGAGAAGCACCTTCCCCAACTAAAATTCGATTGTTAACCCAGGCTATAACCGTCGGGACAATCTCTGCAGAATACAGAGTTTGATCCGGGAGAAATTGCTGAAGGCGAAGTGCATTTGTATGTATGCGTTTTTGATTGGCATCAAAAGACGCTATGGAGACGACAGAGGTCGATGTTCCAAAATCAATACCCACAAACGTTTTGCCGGCAATAATTGAACCCCTTATGGTCGCCGGAAGAAGAGATGTTGTTGTTAATGCATTCTGTGACATAAGACCAGGTCAAAGAAAATATTAGATAGTGAAGTATCGACTCTTTGAAATTCGAAATCCTTCCATTTACTTGACACGACAAAGGTAAAACTTTTTTCTGAGTTGACAATCAGAAAAATTGATTTGCCTCAGACTTCTTTCGATTATTGCTTTACAAACGAGGCACGTTGAGAAACAAAGCGTATCCCTCATTACGCGGTTGAAAAACAACATTAAAACCCCATCTCTCATTTTTTTACGAAACAAACCTCTCCATTGTAGCTAGTTTTATACATAAATTCGTCACCCACCTTTATGACATAAAGAGAAATCAAACACTCAGCTTTCGCTCCCTTTAGAATATTGCGAAAGCACGGAACTTCACCTAAGTATGTCCAGTTTTCATTTGTTTCTGCCATGATTTTATTGCTTTTGTTGCTAGCTGATTTGGTCGTTTATTTGGTTTTTGACGGCGGCCTTTTGAGGGCGGCGTCTGTGTGTATATACCGAGGGGAGGGAAAAGGTAAATGGAAAAAATGATTTTTTTCGAGAAAAAGTCAACATTCTTTTTTGGGGGGATAGGATGGCGGGCGTTTCGGTGAGGAAGTGGGCAAACTACGAGAAGGGGGGGCGAGGGGAGGCGCCGTTGCACTTCTTAGTGGATTCTTTCGGGGCGGACGGCAAAGGCGACGGATTGGGCTGTTGCACAGGTGGGAAAAAGTGCGTAAATTTGCAGGTCATAGTGCCCGGAAGGTTCGGAGCACGCAAAATGACACAAGAGAACATATTAGGACATATAAAGACACGACAGAACGCGCAATGACGGACAAGGCGGACAAGAAGCCGAATAAGGGCGGCGCGAGGGCACGGCGCATCGACGACGGAGTGGTCGTCGGGGGGCTGATGTCGCTGACGGCGCTGGCTATTGTCTGGACTACGCATTGCGTATGGGTCGGGGCTTTGGCGGCTGTGGCTGCTATCGGCGTACCGGTTGCAATGTACTACTGCACAAGTCGGTGGCTGACTTCGCTGTCTGAGCAACCACACCCGGCGGTGGCGCTGATGCAGGGATTCACCATGGTTTTCTGCGGCTGCATACTGCTGGGCTTGACGGTGTATCTGTATTTGGGATATGCCGAACCGCAATGGACCGACTTAACAATGCGACAACTGGCCGTAACTCAGGGCGATAACGGTCTGGGGCGTGCCATGGCTTCGTTGGTGGCGCACGGGCACATCCCGTCAGCCATACAGTCGTCCATGTTTGTAATGCTGCTGGCTATGTTCGGCGGATGCTCAGCCTCGCTGCTGCTGACGCCTTTGGCGCTGAGAAATAACGCCAAACACCGAAGGCCGCACAAGCGGTAGCCCCCATTATTCCCACAGTTCCTATTATTCTCACAATTTTTTTGAAATCAATAAAATACACATATATGGATATATCAGTGGTAGTGCCTCTGTACAACGAGGCCGAATCGCTCCCGGAGCTGGAAGGTTGGATACGCCGCGTAATGGACAAGCACGGCTTCAGCTACGAAATCATTTTTGTGAACGACGGGTCCACGGACGACTCATGGGAAGTCATCACGCATCTGCGCGAGACCAATCCCGAGCATGTACGCGGCATCTCGTTCCGCCGCAATTACGGCAAGTCGCCGGCGCTGAATACGGGTTTTGCCGCCGCGCAGGGCGACGTGGTCATCACCATGGACGCCGACCTGCAAGACAGCCCGGACGAAATCCCCGAATTATACCGCATGATTACCGAGGAAGGTTATGACCTGGTGTCCGGCTACAAGAAAAAACGCTACGACCCGCTGTCCAAGACCATACCCACCAAGTTGTTTAACGCCACGGCGCGACGCGTGAGCGGCATCAAGAACCTGCACGACTTCAATTGCGGCCTCAAGGCCTACCGCGCCCCGGTGGTGAAACACATCGAAGTCTACGGCGATATGCACCGCTACATCCCCTATCTGGCCAAGAACGCAGGCTTCACCCGCATAGGCGAAAAGGTGGTGCAGCACCGCGCTCGTAAGTACGGCAAAACCAAATTCGGCCTCGACCGTTTTGTCAACGGCTACCTTGACCTGATGACGTTGTGGTTCACCGGCAAATTCGGCGCCAAGCCCATGCACTTCTTCGGCCTTATAGGCTCGCTGATGTTCTTTCTGGGCTTTGTGGCAGTGATATGCGTGGGCGCCATCAAGCTTTACAACCTCTACCACGGGCTACACTACATTCTGGTGACCGATTCGCCGTACTTCTATATCGCTCTGGTACTGATGATATTGGGTTGCCAGTTGTTCCTCGCCGGATTTGTAGGCGAACTGATAGTACGCAACTCGGCCGACCGCAACCATTACGAAATCAGCGAGACCCTGGGCGTGGACCGCGACGTCGTCCAAAAATAAAAAAGGCATCCATTGTTCCCATAGTTCCCATCCCTCCCATTATTCCAAAAAAATCTTCTAAGGAAATGTCAATAAGCAAATACCCATATTTCTATGACCTTGTACGCGAACGCTACTCGTGCCGTCACTATGATGCCTCGGCGCCCGTGGACGACTCCATAGTCAAGGCCATTCTCGAGGCAGCCCAACTGGCACCCAGTGCCTGCAACCGCCAACCGTGGACCTTCGTAGTGGTACGCGATGCGGCTACACGCCAACGCATATTGCACGCCTCGCGCCCGTCATTTGTTGATGCGCCCGTCGTTATCGTGGCCTGCGGTCATCACGATCAGGCATGGCATCGTCCGGCCGACGGCAAAGACCATACAGACATCGACTTAGCCATAGCCGTCGAGCACATCTGCCTGGCAGCGGCATCGTTGGACTTGGGCACCTGCTGGGTGTGCAGCTTCGATGTCGAGGCCACACGCAAGGCACTGGGCCTTCCCGCCGAAGTCGAGCCTATCGCCTTGATTCCCCTTGGCTATGCCGCCGCCGAAGCCGATGGCAGTCCGGCTCCCGTACCGGCCAAGACACGCAAGGAACTCAACGACATCATCCGATGGGAAAAGTATTGACACTGAGCGCTTGTGCCGCCGCCATCGCCGCCGCTGCCATTGCCCCCGGATGCAACAGCGACGGATGCACCGAGATGCGCAGTGCCATGCCCATAGCCCAACTACGCAACAGCGCCACCGGCGAGGTTGCAACCCTCGACTCGCTCGACATTCATGGTATAGGTGTAGCCGGCGACAGCCTGCTGGTAAGAGCCGGGACGGCCGTATCCAAACAATACCTGCCACTACGATATTCCGCATCAAGTGTGCGCTGGTGCATTGCTTACCGCTATGCCGGACTGGACAATGACCGTCTCAACGACACCCTTACGCTGACATACACATCATCGCCATGGCTGGCCGATGACGACTGCGGCGCCATGTACCGCTACACCATCACCGGGGCAACGTCCACCACACACCTCATCGACAGCGTCAGCGTGGTACAAGCCGAGGTCACCAATCTCGAAGACGTCAACCTCAACATCTACTTCCGCATATCCGAGCAATGACCACGCCACGACTCCAGACACTTGCCACAGCCGTCATAACCCTGCTGATGCTGCTGCCATTATTCCCCGGCAACGCCGACGCCCAGCGCCGCATCACCCCCGTGACCCCGACATCGCCCATGCGCGCGCCCGTAGACTCGGCATTGATACGTCAGCGAGCACTGGAAGCACGTCGAGCTCGCTCCACGCAATACACCGATGATCAGGGCAAAACAGTTATGGTAGACACCGTCACCGGTACCGAATGGGTAGACTCGACTATGCTGCCCAAAAAACCCAAAATGCTATACCCCAAGATTTACGAAGTTAGCATCGGGCTTAATATCTGGGATCCCGTGATGCGTGCATTTGGACAAGACTATGGCATCGGAGGCGTCGATGTCCGCCTGAATATGTACAACCGCTACATCCCCACGTTCGAAATCGGATTGGGACAAGCACGCCATAATGCCGACGAATACGGATACACCTACCGCTCACCACTGGCTCCTTACGCCAAATTGGGCATAGACTATAACTTCCTGTTCAATTCCAATCCCGCCTACCAACTTTACGGCGGACTGCGCTACGGCTTTGCTTCCTTCAAATACGAAGTTACAGGCGCCACCGACCCCGGTACATACTGGGGCGACAAGACTACCTTCGATATACCATCGCAAAGTGCCTCGGCCGGATGGCTAGAAATAGTGCTGGGCCTGCGCGTACGCCTATGGGGCAATATCAGCGCCGGCTGGGCATTACGCTATCACACCATACTGCACCAAAGCCACCCTGTCGGCGGCGACCCGTGGTACATCCCCGGTTACGGCACCGCATCCTCACCTCTGAGCGGCTCCATCACAATATCCTACACTATTCCACTGGGACACAAGCGCTCGGCAAAGGTAGACAAGAGTATGGAGGACAATGGCCCGGATATTCCGGCCCCTGATGGTGCAGAGCCGTCTGAAGCACCCGCAAATCAGGCTCAGCCTACGACCGACAGCAAAGGTCCGCAGCAATAAACACCACATTATTGCAATTCAGGCCGAAAATCGGCAAGAATGGGCGGATGTAATGTTAATTTTCTTAAAAAGAAATAAACATATCCCAAGAAATGTTGGCTTGCAGCCAATAAATGTATAACTTTGCAGTCGCAAAGCAACGCTATCCACGCGTGTCCATACCGCCCCACAAAAGGCGGAGCAAAGCACGCCACTGCGACGACCGCCATCGTGAGACGCCGCCACCGTCCGGCCGGACAGCCATCGCATTGCGCACAAGTAAGTATGATATAATCTCAAATGGTTTATGTAGCCCTACCTACATGTATGGTAGTGGCAATAAGAAACCGAACTTTAGAAGTCAACAATGCCTAATGGCTGGTCCGGAATCCGCTGTCGAAGCGTATTCGGACTTTTTTTTGCCCCTACCGCTCCGCATCTTAAGCTTGTCCGACGAGGACTTGACAATGGATACACCGCCCCGTACGAGCCATCAGAGATACACATTCCGGGACACCGAAGCCACGCAAACCCGGGCGAAAAAGCGGCGGAAACAGCCATTACACATCTTATCTGAATACATACAGCTGATTAATTCGCGGTATTTCGTCTTTTTTCGCCGAAATATCGTAACTTTGCATTATCTTTAGACTAACAATACACTGACAGTGATTACACAAGACCAAATAAAAGAATTGGGCCAACGCCGCGATGCGTTGCACCACTATCTGGACATCGACGGCAAGATAATCCAAGTTGAAGAAGAAGAGCTACGCACACACGTCCCCGATTTTTGGGAGCATCCCAAGGAAGCGCAAGTGCAGATGAAGAAAATCAAGGACTTACAAGGCTGGATCGAACGCTACGGCGAAGTCGACAAGGCCGTCAGCGAAGTCGAAACCGGACTGGATTTTGCCAAAGAAGGACTTATCGATGAAGCCGAATTAGACGGATTGTACGCCGATGCGGCCGCCAAAATCGAGGACCTCGAGCTACGCAATATGCTGCGTCGCGAAGAAGACCGCCTCGGCGTAGTCTTAAAAATCAACTCCGGAGCCGGCGGCACCGAAAGCCAAGACTGGGCTCAAATGCTGATGCGTATGTACCTGCGTTGGTGCGAGAAACACGGATACAAAACCTCAATAGCCAACATCCTCGAAGGCGATGAAGCCGGCATCAAATCATGCACCATCAACGTCGAAGGCGACTTTGCCTACGGTTTCCTGAAGAGCGAAAACGGCGTACACCGCTTGGTGCGCGTCTCGCCCTACAACGCCCAGGGCAAACGTATGACCTCCTTCGCCTCTGTATTCGTCACCCCCTTGGTCGATGACACCATCGAGGTACGCGTCGACCCGGCTGCCGTATCATGGGACACCTTCCGAAGCGGCGGCGCCGGTGGACAGAACGTCAATAAAGTCGAATCGGGCGTACGCCTGCGCTACCAATTCGTCGATCCATATACGGGCGAACACGAAGAAATCCTCATCGAAAACACCGAGACTCGCGACCAGCCCAAAAACAAGGAAAACGCTATGCGCCAACTGCGCTCCATCCTCTACGACAAGGAATTGCAGCATCGCATGCAGGAACAGGCCAAGATTGAGGCCGGCAAGATGAAGATCGAATGGGGCAGCCAAATACGCTCGTATGTCTTCGATGACCGTCGCGTCAAAGACCACCGCACAGGCCATCAGACATCAGACGTCAACGCCGTTATGGACGGCGACCTCGATGACTTCATCAAGGCCTACCTTATGCAATTTGCCGGTAATGAAGACTGAGCACACACATAGTCGCTCCCTCGGTGACGCCAATTCGGTCACCATCGTCAAAGTCGGCGGTGCCGTTGTCGAAGACGCCGTCGGTTTGGACACCCTGCTCGATGCATTTGCTCGCATCAACGGGCCCAAAATCCTGGTACACGGCGGAGGTCGTAGCGCTACAGCCATGGCACAACGTCTCGACGTACCCGTCACCATGATTGACGGACGCCGCATCACCGACGCGCCCATGCTTGACATCGCCGTCATGGTATACGCAGGCAAGGTCAATAAAAACATCGTTGCCGCCCTTCAGCGTCGGGGCATACGTGCCCTCGGATTGTGCGGAGCCGATGCCGACATCATCCGCGCGCACCGCCGTCCCATCACCGCATCAGGTATCGACTACGGATTTGTAGGCGACATCGATACGGTAGACGGACACATACTTACAAGCCTGCTCAACCTGGGATTGACCCCCATCATCGCTCCACTGAGCCACGACGGCCGCGGGAAGTTGCTCAACACCAACGCCGACACTATTGCCGCCGAAGTAGCCTCAGCCATAGCCGCTACCGGAGCAGACACCACCTTGACATACGTCTTCGAGCGTCCCGGCGTATTGACCGATCCGGACAAAGACGACAGCGTCATATCATCCATCACCACCGCGACATTCGGCACACTCAAAGCCGAAGGCGTCATCAGCGGCGGCATGATACCCAAAATACAAAACTCCTTAGATGCCGTGGCACGCGGTGTTGCGCGCGTACGCATCACCGACACCATCGGCATCGCCGATGACACTCGCGGCACCACCATAACGCAATAATCACCCATGACAGCCCCCCGTACCATATTCACCGTCATCGCATTGGCACTCGCCACTGCACTAATCGCCGCCGCTGCCGCACGCAGGCCACGGCTACCTCGACGCTACGATGACCAACGGTCACTGACCATATACCAAGTCATGGTGGCATCCTTCAACCGAGACACCACGGCCACCGTCCCGGGATATACCGCAATGTGGGGACCCGACGGCAACCGCAAAGACGGTAATATCGCCGGCATCACCGCCACCCTCGACCATATAGCTGCCATCGGTGCCAACGCCATCTGGCTCACACCCATATTCGACAGCTCCAAAGCCAAAGGCGGCGAAAAACTTCAAGCCACCGGATACTTCGCCAACGATTACTTCGCCATAGACCCCCATTTCGGCACATTCGCCGACCTGCGTCGCCTCGTCGACGAAGCCCATGCCCGCGGCCTCTACGTCATCCTTGACGGCGTCTTCGGACACCACGGCGGAGTCACCACACCCTCACCCTCGGGATACACCATCGACAGCACACCCTGCACCAATGTCCGCGACACCATACCCTCGGGCAATGTCGCCTACCCCGCCTCACTTCCATATTTCCGCGAAGTAGCCACCTGGTGGGTAGACAACTACGACATCGACGGATGGCGCCTCGACCAAGCATACCAAGCCGTACAAGGCGGACACAACTACTGGCGCGAAATACGACAAGCCGTACAAGACCTCGCCGACCGCCGCGCCGCGCAAGGCAAACGCTGGGGCACACTCGCATACATGGTGGGCGAAGACTGGGGCAACGCTCACGACATCAATACCGGCGTATACAGCGACCACGGACTCATTAGCGCCTTCGACTTCGACGGCAAAGAGCGCATCTCCGGCCCCATGCAAGACATCGAAAGCGAAGGCCTTGACAATTGGGACGACATAATATATGTACTCAGCACCCCGCGCCACCGCGGATACAAGGACGACACCGTACTGCCCAACCTATTCGTCACCAATCACGACGGATACCGTCTGGCCGACCATCTCAACCCCGCCGAGCCATTATACCTCGAAAAACAGATGACACGTATGGCAATACTTGCCGCATACAACGGCCCCATCACGCTATACTACGGCGACGAATTCGGCGACCGCTCGCTCGACAACCACGGATGGCAAAAAGACAACGTCTCGCGCACCACAGGCCACCTCGAACCACTCGACGACCAACAGCGCCAACTGATGCAATACACCTCAACCGTCATGCACCTGCGCCGCCAAAACCCGGCCATGTGGCGCGGAACACCCACATTCCACCACCGCAATATCGACGGAGCGGACGTACTCATCGTTGACAAAACCGACCGCAAGACAGGCAACCGAGTAGCCGTAATCTTCAGCGACAAAAACGCCACCGTCCCCATAGACGGCACATACATCGACGTAGACGCATGGCGCCCCGAAATCAAAGTCCTGACCCCGCCACACGCCAAACGTCACAAGAAATAAGAAAATATCCATAAACGCACTACAACAAATACACACAACCATGAACGTAGTAGACAGATTTCTGCGGTACGTCAAATACGACACCCAGAGCGACGAACTCACCAACATGACGCCCTCCACACCCGGGCAAATGACATTCGCCAAATACCTCGCCGACGAACTCCGCCAAATGGGACTCGCCGACATAACCCTCGACGACAACGGGTACCTCATGGCAACGCTACCCGCCAATACCGACGCCGAAGGCATTCCCACCATCGGATTTATCGCACACCTCGACACATCCCCCGATATGAGCGGACACAACGTCACCCCGCGCATCGTCGAAAACTATGACGGCGGAGACATCCTGCTCAACACCCATACCGGCATCACCCTGTCTCCCAACGACTTTCCCGAACTGCTCAACTACAAAGGACAGGCACTCATCGTCACCGACGGCAATACACTGCTTGGAGCCGACGACAAGGCAGGCATCGCCGAAATCATCTCCGCCGTAGACTACCTCCAACAGCATCCCGAAATCAAACACGGCAAAATACGCATAGCCTTCAACCCCGACGAGGAAATCGGCCAAGGCGCACACAAATTCGATGTCCAACTCTTCGGTGCCGACTGGGCATACACCATGGACGGCGGCGAAATAGGCGAACTCGAATACGAAAACTTCAACGCCGCTGTCGCACGCGTCACCTTCACCGGACGCAACGTACACCCGGGATACGCCAAACACAAAATGATAAACTCGATGCGCATAGCCAACCAGTTTGTCATCATGCTCCCACGATGGGAAACCCCCGAACACACCGAAGGATACGAAGGATTCTACCACCTCATAGGCATGGAAGGAACCGTCGAAAAAACAGTGCTCACATACATCATACGAGACCACGACCGCGACCGCTTCGAACGACGCAAAAAAGAGATGGAACACCTCGCACGCAAAATCAACCACGAATTTCCCGACTGCTGCGCCATCGAAATCAAAGACCAGTACTACAACATGCGCGAAAAAATCGAACCGCTGATGCACATCATCGACACAGCCGAACAAGCCATGCGCGACAGCGGCGTCACGCCCAAAGTAGTACCCATACGCGGCGGCACAGACGGAGCACAACTCTCCTTCAAAGGACTGCCCTGCCCCAACATCTTTGCCGGCGGACTCAACTTCCATGGACGCTACGAATACGTACCCATCCCCTCCATGGAAAAAGCCACAGAAGTCATCGTCCAAATCGCCCGCATCGTTGCCCAAACCCGTCGTTGACACATACACCCACCCCGGTGGCACCGCCATAATCATTACCGGTGCCACCGGCAGTGGCAAAACATCCCTCGCCATAGAACTGGCGCGACACCTGCACTGCCATATCATCAGCGCAGACTCGCGCCAGATTTATCGCGACATACCCATAACGACAGCCGCCCCCACACCCGCCCAACTCGCGGCAGTGCCCCACCACCTCGTAGGCATACTGCCCTTAGATGCCACCTACAGCGCCGCCCAATTCGTCCAAGACGTTCACACCCTACTGCCACAGCTATGGCAGGATAGCCCCTACGTCATCATCTGCGGAGGCAGTATGATGTACCTGCACGCGCTGCTACACGGCATCGATGACATGCCCACCATAAGCGACGACATACGCGCACACGTACTCGACCTCTACAACCGACACGGGCTACAATACCTCCTGGAACTGCTCGCCACACTCGACCCGCAATACCGCGCCTCCGTAGACCCGGCCAACACACGCCGCATAATACATGCCATCGAAGTCAGCCTTCAAGCCGGCCGCCCATACAGCAGCCACCTCACCGGCCGCCCCACAGCCCCGCCACTACATACACTCACATTCGCCCTCACCATGCCGCGCCCCCAACTCTTCAATCGCATCAACGCACGCGTCGACCGAATGGTAGCCGACGGAATGGAACAAGAAGCAAGACGCATGTACCCACTGCGACACCTCAACGCGCTCAACACCGTCGGCTTCAAAGAATGGTTCAGCCACTTTGACGGGACACTCGACCGCCCCACCACCATAGCGCGCATCGCCAAAAACACCCGCGTATACGCCAAAAAACAACTCACCTGGCTGGCCCGTGCCGCCTTCGACGTCACCCCACTCGATGCCCAATCCCCCATCTCCCCCCTCACCCAAATCCTCACCCACCTTCCCCACACCACCCACATCCCTCAATAACCGCGCCCTCAATCATCCCCTCCCTCCTCTACCCCCCCCCGACTTTCGCCTATAAAAACGCAAAAACAGTCCGCAAAAACCGCCTAAAAAGCGTCCGGAATTTTGGACAGCAAGCCCTCCATTCAAAAAAAATCCGTATATTTGCACCCGTGATAGCACCCGAAAAGGTACATATTTTTGGTCTCCAAACGTTAACGAAATTAAAATTTTCGTTGCAACAATCTCGCTGACAGCCAATTCCAAAAGTTGCTCTCCGAGACCATCCTCCACTAAAACAAGGATTAAGACAGTTATTCCTACATCTACTGGCCTGCTTTGCAGGTCTCCGAGACCATCCTCCACTAAAACAAGGATTAAGACCACCATTTCCAGCCGTTTTTGCAACAGTTTTCCAGAACTCCGAGACCATCCTCCACTAAAACAAGGATTAAGACTGTCAGATCTACTGGCCTGCTTTGCAGGTTGTAGATCTCCGAGACCATCCTCCACTAAAACAAGGATTAAGACAATCTCAACTTGCACGGTCGCTCCAGGGAGCTTGGTCTCCGAGACCATCCTCCACTAAAACAAGGATTAAGACTTTTTCAAGCGTACATCCTCGGGAACTGCGGCCGCGCCCTCCGAGACCATCCTCCACTAAAACAAGGATTAAGACCATCGCAAGCAGGGTGCATTGTTGAACTTAGGATTCCCTCCGAGACCATCCTCCACTAAAACAAGGATTAAGACTCCCCAATCCATGTACTCCTTTGTATAGTTGTTGAGAGTCTCCGAGACCATCCTCCACTAAAACAAGGATTAAGACAGGGAAATAATATTTATATACATTACCCTTTTTTGAGGTCTCCGAGACCATCCTCCACTAAAACAAGGATTAAGACAGTCTGCTAAGATCCTGAATGTCCTTGTTAAATTGGACTCCGAGACCATCCTCCACTAAAACAAGGATTAAGACAAAGAGGCTAATACCACAAGAAGTAAGACGAGTCTCTCCGAGACCATCCTCCACTAAAACAAGGAAGCTGTATCGTGGTAAAATATGTTGCAAAACATGTTTTTATGCAATGCATTGTTTTTCCAAACGTTAGTGGCGATTGGTTGCAATTAGAAAGAAAAACAGAGTTGCACGTTTGCAAAATAAACTATAATTTTGCGCTGAGGTTGACAAGCGCAAGACTCTCGCCGGGCAGTCCTAACCTCGGCGTGTGATCCTTTGCCTGTAGAAGCGAATTATCTAATCACTTAAGCCTCAACCTAAAAACTCGAAAAAGAATAAACTAATCCACCAACGATATGGGTAGATACTTATACGGAGCATCAATACAGGGCATCCAATCGTATATCTTCCAGACCAATGAGCTGAAAGACATTATCGGTGCAAGCGAGCTGGTCAACAAAATATGCGATGACTTTGTAGACACGTATGGCGAAAAAAGCCGGAATAAGGGCGAGATGATAATCCACGCCGCCGGCAACATCAAGTGCATCTTTGACGATGAGGCTGCGTGCCGTCGGGCCGTGCGCGATTTCCCGCGGCGTGCAATGGAAATGGCGCCGGGCATCACTATCAGTCAGGCCGTAGTCAAGTTAGAGGACAACGGCTATTCAGAAAAGGCAGAGGAATTGGAACGCCTACTGCAAGCCCAGCGCAACCATCCGGTCAAGAGCCTGACCACCGGACTGATGGCTATGGAACGTTCGCGCACTACCGGGCTGCCGGCAACCCAAATAGAGAAAAAGGAAGAGAAAGGCAAGGAGACTGTCGAGTATTTCGATGAAATGACAGTAGCCAAACGCAAGGTGCCCGAAACAGAGAAAAAGAGCGACTATGACCCGACCAAAGCCAAAGACTTGTACTTCAAGCTGACAGGCGATAAGATTGAACACGATCGCCGTCCATACGACACCAAAGATCTTACCGACCGTAACGACTGGATAGCCGTAATACACGCCGATGGCAACGGCATTGGCGATATTGTCGCGAAGATTGGCAAAGATTCCAAAGTTATGAGTAGGTTCTCCACCGAGCTGGACAATGCGACACAAGCCGCCGCCCAAATAGCATACGGCACTATAAGGGAGGAAGCAGAGAAGGCCAAAAAACTACCGATACGTCCCGTAGTCATCGGTGGCGATGACCTTACGGTGATATGTCGCGGCTACTTAGCTGTAGATTTTGTAACGGCATATCTGAAGGCTTTCGAAGAACAAACTAAAGAAAAATTCAAAGATCTCATCCCACAAATTGATAACGAAGAAGCCAATAAATTGCTGAGCAAAGGCTTGACTGCCTGTGCCGGCATCGCATTCATCAAGTCATCTTATCCGTTCTATTACGGCTACGACCTGGCAGAGGCTCTATGTGGCGAGGCCAAGCAGGACGCCAAATCAGACAAAGTCAAGGAAGCCAATGGCAATCAAGCGCCCTCATGCTTGATGTTCCACAAGGTGCAGAGCAGCTTCGTGGAAGATTACGCCGAAATCAAACGTAAAGAACTTACCACATCCGATGGAGGTTCGCTATGTTTCGGGCCGTATTACCTCAATAAAGCGAATATTGACAAGATTGACAAGACCGAAGACGGGAAGCGCCGGTCACGCTGGTCTATCGATGAGCTTATAGACCAGAGAGATAAGTTAGCAAAAGAAGAAAACAACCGAGCCAAAACAGCTATCCGCCAGTGGTTGACGCTGATGCACGAGGACGCCGGTGCTGCCGCGCAACATTCCAAGCGAGTCACTACCATTAATCAGGATAAACCGGACTTGAAAAACATTTACGAAGACGCCACTACCGGTATAGTAAGAATAGAAGCCAAGGACAAAAATCCGGTAGGCGCCAAAGACAGCAAAGACAAAGAGCCCAAGCTTTATCCGGCTTACGACATTCTGTCGTTGCTGACCATTACCGAACAAGAAACAAAATAGGCATACCGCTATGAGCAATTTAAAATACACTATCGAGTTTTACTCGCAATGGCATTGCGGGTCGGGGTTGTCTGCCGGCGCGGATGTCGATGCGCTTGTCGTCAAGGACAAAGACGATATGCCCTATGTCCCGGGTAAGACGATCAAGGGGCTGGTACGCGAGGCCGTGGAAAACCTTGTGCAATTCACCGAGACAACCGAAGCCAAAGCCGGACTTATTGTGAAGGCCTTCGGCGAGGAAGGCAAGACCACCGGTTGCGCTCATTTCGGCAACGCCGAGCTCGATAAGAAGGAACGCGATGCTATCGTAAATGCCAACGCCGCTCAATTTCTATATAATAAGGTGACCACCACAGCCATCTCAGATGAGGGTACGGCTCAAGACCACAGCCTGCGCAGCATCGAGACCGTGGTGCCGTGCACGCTGTATGGCGAGATTACGGGTGTACCCGAGGAGCTGGCGGACGACATTGTCCGCTGCTTCGGCCTGATTAAACGCTTAGGACACAAACGCACACGCGGCCTCGGACGCTGTGACATCAAGGGAGAGAAAGGAGGAAAGGCATGACGACGCTCAAATTCAAGTGCACGCTGTTATCAGACGTAATACTTAATCAAAAAGCTGCCAATGAAGGCGCCAACAACACCCTCGACTTTATCCCCGGCAGCAACTTCTTAGGCATCGTGGCCACCAAGTACGCCGACTTCGGCGATGCAGCCATGGAGGTATTCCATAGCGGCAAGGTGCGCTTCGGTGATGCCCATCCCGTGTGCAAAGGCCACGATGGTATGCGCACGCTGCGCGTCCCGGCTTCGATGTACTATCCCAAGCTCAAAAGTGCCGGCGAAGTATGCTATATACACCACGAATACAAGCGCAATGACGACCACGAGGGCGACAGTGGACATCCGCAGCAACTCAAGCAATGCCGCCAAGGCTTCTACGCCTTTAAGAAAGACGCCGGATTCAAGGCCGAGACATCCACGAACTTTGCGCTCAAATCGGCATACGACCGCGAAGCACGCCGCTCCAAGGACAGCCAAATGTTCGGGTACGAGGCTTTGGACAAAGGCGCTGTGTTCTACTTCGAAGTCGAAGTCGACTCGGACGACCTTGCAGACAAAATTCGAGCAGCACTTCTCGGCGAACGCAATATAGGTCGCTCGCGCACAGCCCAGTACGGAGCAGTCAAAATCGAAAATCGCGACTTCACAGAGACACAGTCGAGGTCTAAAAAGGCGGATGGCTATGTCACCGTATACGCCGATGGACGACTGATATTCATTGACGACAACGGCGAGCCGACCTTCAGCCCCACGGCTAAGGATCTCGGGCTTGACAGCGGCGAAATCGATTGGGAACGCTCGCAGGTTCGCACCTTCCAATATGCGCCGTGGAACGGCAAGCGCAAGACCCGCGATGCCGACCGTTGCGGCATCGAAAAAGGCAGCGTATTCGTTGTCAAAGACTGCAAAGATCAAAACTTCGAGTCTAAGTATGTCGGTGTGTACCGCAACGAAGGCTTCGGCCGCGTAATCTACAACCCCGAATTTCTGGATACGGCAGATGGTGCCTTTAATGGTCAAGCCAAATTCAAGCTCAACGATGGCGAGAAAGAGGCGACAAAGACCAAGAAGCCCACGCTAATATCGGCCGATAAAGTCAATAATTCTCCCCTGCTGAATTACATTAATCGCGCAATCAGTGCTAAGGAAGAATACGAGTATATCCGAGAAAAGGTCAACAAATTTGTGGACGATAATGCCGGACGGTTTAGCGGCGAACGCTTTGCCTCGCAATGGGGCACCATCCGTACCATCGCAATGCAGTACAAGAAAAGCAAAGACATAAAGGATAAGTTGTTTGCTCAAAGTAATGATAAGACGAAATGTGGTTACCTCACACATGGCGTAGCCAAAGAACAGTGGGATAAGCGTGACAGGAGAACGTTGCTACAAAAATTCGTGGAAGATGTAGAAAAAGAAGCGTACAAGAAAAACTACGGCGACATCACCGCGAAGGCATTAATCAACTTAGCATCCGAAATGGCCAAAATATGCAAGAAACAGGAAAAATGACAGCTACACGATATACACATAGGCATATAGCGCGGCTGACAGTCGAAGCCGAAACGCCGCTGGCCGTAGGCACGGGCAAGGGAAGCGACATACTCACCGATGCGCCCGTGGCCAAGGACGTCAACGGCCTGCCGTACATTCCGGCGACATCCATCGCCGGCGTACTGAGACACGCAATGGGACTCGCCGACGACCAAACCGAAGGCAACCCTTTCGGATACATCAGCAAATCAGACGATAACGATGACAGTGGCCACGGCTCGGACATCATATTCACCGATGCGGTGATGGTGGGCAAGAACGGCAAGGCACTCGACGGGATACAGGATATTGATTGGAATGACGAATTTTATCGGTATTTCCAAGACCTGCCTATACGCCAGCACGTACGCATAAATGATAGAGGCACGGCCGAAGACAACGGTAAGTTTGACAACGAAGTCGTGTACAAAGGCACACGCTTCGTCTTCGAAATCGAGCTTATATCCGAAAAAGACACCGACGACAAGCATATCGAAAATGCAATTAAGCACTTGCGCGACTGCACGCTGCGCATAGGCGGCGGCACTCGTAAGGGATACGGCAAACTCAAGGTAGTCAAATGCCTGCAAGCCGACATAGACCTATCCATGCCGGAGCACCTCGAAAAATATCTCAAGAAGTGCTCATCCTTGGCCGAAGAATGGGATGGCTTTACGGAAATCTCTGAAATTGGATCGTTAGACAATTCCAAGTGGACGCACTATCAACTGAAACTTAAACCCTTAGATTTCTTTATGTTCGGCTCGGGCATGGGCGACAGCGATGCCGACAACATCTATGTCTCCGAATATGTTGTTGAGTGTGGGAACGACAATATCCCATATTTTAATAAACAGACTGATAATCCTCAAAAGCGCGTACTTATACCCGGGTCATCCGTCAAAGGCGCAATCGCGCACCGCACCGCGTACCATTACAACAAAATAAAGAAGCGCTTTGCCGGGAAAATCCCTGAAGCCAAGGTCGGGTGCGACAACGAGGCCGTGGCCGCAATCTTCGGAGAAAAAAAGTCCGACAAAACTTTCACTCGCGGGCGGATACTGATAGACGATGTCATCAAGGGGCAAGCCGAGCCAAAGTCGAAACCTTTCTTTCACAACAAGATAGACCAATTTACCGGCGGCACTATGGACGGCGCACTATTCCAAGAAAAGGTCATCTACGACAAAGGTACCGAATACACGTTTGACATCTACGTCGAAAACAGTGCCCTCGCCGATGATGACATCGAAAAAGCCTTTGAGCAGAGCCTCCATGACATCTGCACCGGACTGCTACCCCTCGGCGGCATCACCAACCGTGGCAACGGCATTTTCACCGGAACCGCAACTAAAGACAACAAGCCATTATGGACAGAGTAGAGAGAATAACAGAAATACCCAAAGCCAATTATCAAGGCTATATCTGGTACAGCGACAGCGAACGGCCCAAAGTCTTCACCGGCGACAAGGCATACGGAGGCTTCAAACCCAACCCGGCAGCCAACCCTTTCATCATTGAAGGCAATCTGTGGGACAAAGCCACCAGCACCTCCATATCCATCCGCTATGTCGATGGCCGGTACTATATACATCGGACGGTACTGACCCCCGAGGAAGTCAACGGCAAGACCGACCACAGCACCGTCAAGACATTCGTGGCACATCGTATAGACGGATACACATACCTGCGCTTTGTCCAACTATGGGAAACGCGGGAAGACCCTATGTGCGAAGACATGGAAGTACTCGAGCCCTCAAAACCGGTATTCATCGGATTCACTAATAACAATTAATCATGGCACTGACATCACCATATAACTTTGTACCGCTCAACTCAAAAGTCTATATACCTGATTGGTACGGCCTCGTGTCACAAGACATCCCCTTTGAGGACGGCGAAGACGGCTACATCGAACTGACTTGGCACAACGACTCGCCCCTGTTTATCCGAGATAAGGACAAGGATGACGATGAACACGCGCCAATGAACATAAACGGCCGTTACTTCATCCCCGGCTCCAGCATCAAGGGTATGTTGCGCAATGTCCTCAGCATCCTTGCCTTCGGCAAAATGGCAGAAGGCGAACAATACAAAGATCAAAAATTTCAAAGGACTGTAATTATAAATAACACGACAGTAGTTAAAGACCGAAAGTTCTCCATAAAAGATTTAGTAAATAAACGGCAGCCGCAGACAGAAGAGAATAGCGGTAAGCATGATTTATGCGAGCTAATCTTCGGCTGGGTTAGAGCGGATGGCAAGAATATGAAGGGTCGTGTTCAGGTGGGTAATGCGTTTGCCTCAAAGGATGAAGGCATCGACCTTCTAACTGATAAGACCTTAGTGTTAGGCCAACCGCAAGCCTCCTATTTCCCGCTATACATAAAACAGGATCAAAATACAGACAAGCCTAAAACATATGATAATGGCGAATCCATTAGTGGAAGGAAGCGTTATCGTATACATAAAGGTTTTACCGAGACTAAGGATGTCGAACCCGGCGACACCACATCCACGTTTAAGGCAATTCCGGCCGGATGTAACTTCGTAACACGCATCAATTTACATAATATGCGACCGGAGGAAATCGGCGCATTATTGTCCGCAATTACGATTCATAATACAAAAGGCATTTACCATAATATCGGAGCTGCCAAGGCATTCGGTTATGGTAAAATCAGGATAGAAGGAGAAGTCAAATTATTCGGACTCAATTATACGTTGAGTTACTACCTCAAGGCGTTTGAGGATACAATGGAAGGCTTCTACAAACGTGAATACCCAGATTCGAGTAATTATTGGAAGACATCTGAAGAAATAAAGACACTGCTGGGGACTATGGCTGAGCATAAATACGATGACGTGCGTTTTATGAATCCGAATGAATACAAGGAAGCAAAAAAGAGCAATAAGGGCAAGCTTAACGAGACTACAAGCACCGGACTACAGTCAATTTCAGTCCAGGAATATGAAAAGCTCAAGAAATCGCACGTCAGCGCATGTGAACTCAAAACATATGCGGATAAAATCATAGAAGAAACCGATGACCTACAGCAAAGGATAGAAGCCTTGATTAAGCTAAGCAAGTACATTCGCGAGGCTATCGATTATCGAAAGTTTACACAAGAAAAGAATAATTTCCAAGACATATCTTCTATCAATGAACGTCAAAGTCAAATAGAAGACTCAATATATAAACTAAGGCTTGAGCAATTCTATATTTTGCACAAACAAGAGTATGACAAGATAGATGAATATCTCACCGGCATAGAAGAACTGATTGCCTTAGGAAAGATGGACTATGTAAATTCTCGGCTTAAATTGGCTAAGGACGCATGCGATTCACTATGTCAGAGTTTGAACGAGAACGGGCTTACAGACCAGCGTATTATCGATAAGATAGGTCTAATCAACAAATACAAAATACAAGTTGAAAACACGTGTAAGGATTTGGGCCTTCGCGGAAAACTTGATAAAAAAGACGTCAATGGCGATAATCTTATCAAAGACTGGAAGCTATGCAATAAGATAATTAATCAATATAAGAAAAAGAAGCCTGACGGGCTTAGTGCGCAAGATATCAACGACATAATCGACAAGGCAAAACGACTATATAAAAGCCAAGACGTCAAATGGCAAAAGAATGGTCAGAATCGGAATGAGTTGGCCAACCATATCGGCCGTGAGCGTGCCGATGAGCTTTTCAAGGAGTGGGATCAGGGAAAATGAACGATATGGGAGGCAAGATGGTGACGACGCTTGTCGCGAGGTACGACACGGAGATTACGGAGAGGGAGATACCCTATCTGCGCGGCGCTGTCATCCAAGCCGCCGGGCGCGACAACGTACTGTTGCACAACCACGTGGACGAACGCTTGCGTTACAGCTACCCTATGGTGCAGTACAAGCGCCTTGATGGACGGGCTGCCATAGTGTGCATCGATACGGGCCTCGAGGCCATCCGCGACATCATCGCCCTCAACCTGCCGCAGGTGCGGCTCGGACGCCGCATCACGGCGCTGCCAGCCCCGACACTCGAACTCGAAGAAACCGAAGTAGCTCTCACCGATGAAACCTTCACCTATCAGGCTACGCGCTACTTCCCGCTCAATCAGGACAACCATCGCCGCTATAACGCCACCGACAGCATCGTCGAGCGCTACCGACTTGTCGAGCAATGTATCGTAGGCAATATTCTATCTTTTGCCAAAGGCATAGGCGTATTCTTCGATGGCACAGTAACGGCACAACTCATCGCCGTATCCCACACCGAGCTATACGACTTCAAAGACATCAAATTACGCGGCTTCGACCTCGTCTTCAAGACAAACGTCCGCATGCCATCCTACATCGGCCTTGGCAAGCACGCCAGCCTCGGCGCCGGCACCATCATCCAAATATAACAACATATGAAGAACGTACATATCACATTAGTGGGCAAGGAAGCTCTACCTGTATTCTATCCCATATATGAATACCATCCTGACATCATATATCTTATTGGGACAAAAGAGTCAAGGGTCGCAATGGCCAACCTATGCGCGACAATTAAACAAATGGGCATGGAATGCGTACAGGAAAAGCTCAAAGACGCATATGACGCAAATGAGAGTAGACGTAAATGCGACAGCATTATAGCTGATGAAGGGTTCGACTGCACGTACACTTTCAACCTGACAGGAGGAGCAAAGCCAATGGCTCTCGGAGCAATGTGGTCAGCAATTCTGCATAATTGTGAGATGATATATACCGAATCTAAAAATTACATCAACATCCGTACATCTGAGAAGACTCCGCTTCAAAAACACCTGCCCTCTGAACTCATATTTATGCTTCAAGGCCAAAAGCTAAAAAGCTATAACCAATACACACCCGACCCTGAACGCAGCAAATGCGCAGAAGAAGTCCGCAATCAAGTATTTGATCCATACAAGAGAGAGGTGCTTGACCTTCTTAAAGCGGAATATGACCGCAACATAAATCATATAAATAGTCCTTTCTCTTGTGGACCAGTGTCATACAAAAAGGATGGGACAAATACAATCATAGCATATAACGATGATGAGATATTCCAAAGTGATTACCCAGAGGCAGATATGCTTTTATTCGAAGGTCGATGGTGGGAGACGCTCGTTGCCGATGCTATCTACAAATGGGCTAAGGATAAGTACGATGTTTGGACCAGTGTAGTGTTTGATCCCCAAAAAGAAGATTATACAAGAGATGGCATCAAAATAACAAAAAACGAAATTGATATATTAGTCAATTTGGGGAACAAGTTCCTCTTTGTCGAATGCAAATCCAATTCTTTCAATCAAGACGATATCTACAAACTTAACCGCGTCACACAAACCTATGGAAGCGATAAATCAAAAGGAGTGTTAATTGCCTATAGGATCTTCTCAAGAATTAGATCCAATTTAAGAGAAAAGGCGACAGACAATAAGGTTGACATTCTCACCTTTGATAACGACTTCAGCAATCTTGACTGCGAATTAACAAGAGTCATCAACACCCTCAAAGCATAAGAGCATGGCACGCAAAGTATTTATATCTGTCCTCGGGACTGGGTCCTATAAGGAGTGTATATATGCATTGGGCGACACCCAATACGACAAAACCCGTTTTATTCAAAAGGCTACATTGCAAATGCTTGATGTCAAGGAGCAATGGACTGAATACGACCACATATATATTGTGATGACAGATGGCTCACAAGAAAAAAACTGGGAAACAAGGACTGATAATGGAGAGCCTAAAATCGGTCTGGCCGACACATTGAAAGAAATGCATCTTTCCACACCAATAGAGACTATAAGAATACCGGACGGAAATAACGAAGACGAGATATGGCAAATCTTCAGTGATATATATAAGGTATTGAATGATGAAGACGAGCTATACTTCGACCTCACACATGGCTTCAGATACCTCCCGATGTTGGTATTGGTACTCGGCAACTATGCCAAATTCTTGAAAAATACCATAGTCAAGAGTATAACATATGGCAACTATGAATCTCGTGATAAAGAGACAAATATAGCTCCTATCATCAATATCACTCCGTTGGCCGCCCTCCAAGACTGGACAAACGCCGCTGCCGACTATCTTGAGCATGGCGATGCAACGAAGCTAAAAAATTGCGCAGATAAGCCGCTGATCACCATTGCTCGAGAAACAAAAGGGCAAGACCAAGATGCGACAACACTCATAAAGTTGTCTAAACAATTATATGAGTTTAGCAATCTGATTTCATTCAACCGAGGTGATGAAATAATTATAGGCAAACAAAGCGAACAAATAAAGGCACTTTTAGAAAAAGCAGATGCCGAATATATCCGTCCAATGGGGCCCTTGTTTAAACAGATCGCGAAATCTGTTAGAAATTTTAATCCCGATAGTCCCGAAAATATGATTGAGGCTTCGCGACTATGTTTGGATCACAGCGATTTTCAAGCATCTATCACATTGCTCCAAGAGGGAATAGTATCTATGCTATGTCGTAAATTCCATCTTGACGTTAAAGACAAAGGTGATAGAGAAATTGCGACACAAGCCTTAAACAAGCTTGGACTGGAACTACAGAATAAAGAATACAGGCCGCTATCGCCTTATAAAGAAACGATTATTAAGCGAATCATTGACAGTGGTATAATATCTTCAGAATTAGCCAACCAATGGAACAAGATAACAGAAGACCGAAACGACTTTAATCATGCCGGTCTTCGAGCGAGCTATAAAGATGCTGAAACATTGCGCAATAATATAAGCTCTTATCTTTCGGCTGTTTGCGATGAAATCTCTGCGATTAAAGCCTATGTTCCTGGCACTCCCCCGTTACTCGTCAACCTGTCCAACCATCCATATAAGGATTGGTCGGAAGACCAGAAAAAAGCCGCAGAAAAGTATGGAGAAGTACAGGATATGGCATTTCCAGAAATAGACCCGGCGATGAAAATTGACAAAATCAAAAAGGAGATTGCCGTAGCTCAAATAGATGAGATAAAAAATATGTGTAAGGAACGTAGAGTCACCGTTCACATAATGGGTGAGATGTCCTATACTTTTTATGTCGTTTCACAACTAAAAGCTTTTGGCATTCGCTGCATTTGTTCGACGAGTGAGCGCGACACAGAAGACCTCGGCGGAGGCGAAAAGAAGGTCTCGTTCCACTTCAAGCGCTTCCGCGACTACGACTGCTAACTCCGATGGCGGAGGTGGTAAACATTGCCACCTCCACCTCGGCAGCGACATTTCATATCTCGGCTATTATCGCCATACCGGCCGTACAGGCCATCCTTTTCACACAAATTATCATCTATGGAACTTGTCATCAACACCTATGGCGTTTCTATCAGCCGCGACAACGAAGGCTTCGTCATCAGCAACGCCGACGGCCGCCAGCGCGTCCCGGTGGTCGGCATCGACTCGATACAGATTGGGAAAGGCGCCCAAATCACCAGCGATGCCGTGATGCTTGCCGTCGAGCACGAAATCGAAGTAATCTTTACTGATAAATCCGGTCAACCGCTGGCGCGCATTTGGAGCCCGAAATACGGGTCAATATCCACCATACGCAAAGGGCAGTTGACATTCTCGTTCTCGTCCGATGCCGTGGCGTGGATCAAGGATGTCATTTTGCGCAAAATCGAGAACCAGCAAGCACTACTACTGATGCTTGCTGCCGATGACGCGAAGCTCGAGCTGAGCCAAAGCACCGACAAAGCCATACGCCGACTCGAAGACTATCGCACCAAAATACGCACCATCGAAGGCGACATAGTCAGTGACATCGCCCCTACCTTGCGCGGCTGGGAAGGTGTGGCCTCCAAGATTTATTTCGAGGCCCTGGCCGGTTTCATGCCCGAGCAATACCATTTTGAGAAGCGTACGCGCCAGCCCGCCACCGACATCACCAATGCGATGCTCAATTACGGCTACGGACTGCTGTACGGCCGCATCGAGGGAGCTCTCATCAAAGCCGGCATAGATCCATACATCGGCATTATGCACCGCGACGACTACAACCGCCCGGTACTGGTCTACGATGTCATCGAAATATACCGCGTTTGGGTAGACTATGTAGTCGTACGCCTACTATCACAACAAGCTATCACCGAGGATCATTACTCCGTACACGATGACGGTTCATACTGGATGGAAGCACTGGGCCGACGCATACTCATCCAATCGCTCAACGACTACCTTGATGAAGTCGTAGCAGACAGTTCAATGCCACGCAGTCGCATGACACAAATCACACTATACGCCCAAAGTCTTGCCCAACGTTTCAAACGCTATAACCAAGCACTATGATTTCCGCCGCTCGAAATATCCGTGACACCGCCGAGGCTTTGGTCAAAATGCCATTAAGGCATGTATACGACGCGCTACGCAACCCACGCCCCGATATCACAGCCATGCTCAACCAGATACGCGTGGCACACGCTCTCGATCCTTCGCGTTATCCGGCACTGAAATCTCAGTTGCCATACTTTGTATGCGCCATCTTCAATCCCCCATACCGTCGTAGCGCCAATTTCGCATACACCGAATACTTTATCATCGACATCGACCATGTGTCCGAACAAGGACTTACTATCCAAAGTCTCAGACAACGCATATCCGCCGATAGCCACACTCTGCTATGCTTTGTTTCGCCCGGAGGCGATGGTCTCAAAGTGGTCATGCAGCTATCCGAAAAATGCTACGATCCGGGGCTCTACAAAGTATTCTACCAAACGTTTGCCGCAACTTTTGCACGACAATACGATATCGCACAAGCCGTAGACGCCAAGACCTGCGATGTCACGCGCGCCTGCTTCATGAGTGCCGATCCCGAAGCATACTACAATCCGGAGGCTGAACCCGTGGCTATCAGCTACTACATCGATCTAACGGCAGACCTACGCAAAGCCGCTAAAACCAAGCACGAGACCTATGCCCAAAAGTCCGACGGCACACCGGACGCAGCAAACGTTCACGACACGACCGAACCTCCGGACGATGTCATCGCAGCAATCAAACGGAAACTCGATATAGGCAGAAAGACCATACCTCAAAAACCTACGGCATACGTACCGGACGAGCTCACTCAGATTATAGACGACCTGCGCACATTCATCGAGTCTTTCGGTATAACCGTCAGCGGCATCGACAACATCCAGTACGGCAAAAAGATACGCACCAATATCGCTGCAAAAAAGGCCGAGACAAACCTGTTTTATGGCCGGCGTGGGTATTCCGTCATCCAGTCGCCACGCTCAGGCACAGATGCCGAAGCCAACAAACTCACCGCCGACATAATTCGCCAATATCTGGCAGAACATAATCTCTGACCATAATGGCGCGTAAACCAAAGCCACCACTATCCTTAGCCGAGCAGATGCAGAAAATCATCAATGCTCGCCTAAAACTGCCCCCTCGCGAATACGACAATGAAGATGATAACGACATAGACCTTGATATCGGTTCGCTTGAACAACGCATCCAAAAAATCTTAGGCATCGTCCGCAACACCAAAACAAAAGACAACCACATGGTATTCTTCGTGATGTATGATATACGTAGCAACAAGGTTCGACGGCTCGTATTCAAGTACCTTACACGCAAAGGCTGTACACCGATACAACGGTCAATATTCCTGGCCGAAGCGCCTATGGATGTATTCCGGCAAATTCAGTCTGACCTTGCCGAGGTGCAGCAAGCATACGAAAACAAAGACAGCATAATCGTATTGCCAATCACCACAGACTACCTACGTATGATGAAAATCATCGGTCAACACATTGCCGTGGACGTCATCACTCATAACAAATCCACACTATTCTTCTAAATAATTTTACGCTCGCAAACACAAGCCCCGAATACTCAAGCGTCGCCTCTTCTGCCAACGCATCATCCTCGCTGCTCATCCGATTGAACGCATCACTTATACGCTCATCTATGGTCGCCCAATCAAGCCCCTTGCTCTTCTTAAACGCCTGCAACACTGCCACACCGTTAGCATCAAGCGCTCCCTGCACCTCTATGCCGCGCCCGTCCACACGCTTGCCGCGTATCGACAATAGGCGTCCCAGCGCGTCTCGACTACGTCGCAGCTGATTGTCCACCATGATGTCCATCACCTTCTGCACATACTTGGACGTATCCTCGCGCCCGGTAACATTGGCTGCCGTACTCAGTATGCGCTTGGTCTCGGCCTTACCAAGGTCGTCCAACAACCCATTCTCAAGCATTCTCTTGACCAAATCAGTGATACTCTTCACCGTCGAAAGGTCATACCCCCGCTGACGCGCCATCGCTTGTCGCAACTTACTCAAATTGCCGCCTATGGCCTTCATTGCATCCTCCTTGGTCTGCCGGTTGTCGGCATTGGCCAGGCTCGCTGCTTCCTTCATCTGCGCTATCGCTTCGCCAAGACCATCGTCCCCGTCCCGGAATTTTATGCCGCCGTCACGGTCGCTGTCGCCGATGAGATCTTTCATAGTCTTGTGGGTGTCAATATCAATAACGGGGTCAATCAGATAGACTTGGCCGTCCTCGCCGATAAGCGCGTTATCGCCGTTGAAGTCCGACACCCATACATCGTCATTGGTATAGAAGTATGGAGGCTCAGAGCGGAAGCCCTTCGATTCGAGATAGGCCTTCACTTCTTCATTGGTGGCGGTACGTCTTGACTTAATGAGTGGTTGAGAGAGGACTATACGCACTCCATCTACATCCTCGGCGATGCCTTCAAATTTGTAGGCAGTTTCCGGAAAGTATTTGTTGTGCAGGAGATATTCATAGATGGCGTCCTCCGCCTCAATGTGGTTCTTGTACCATGAGCCGGCCATTGCGTAAGGGTTTTTGACTTTATAGACACGGCTTTCATCAAAATTGATGTAAACCTCGCTTTCGCGTGATTGTTTGCTTACGCGCTCTCCAAAGCTCTTTATCTTCTCTCTTGGGATGAAAAGACCGTTGGCTTTAGCTATGGCTACCAGCCTTTCGCCCTCCGCTTCACGTCTATATCTCTGGCTGTCATCAATATGTTGTTCTCGGTGAGCTGAATGTCCTTCTTCAAACACTCGGATATCGCTTCTGTCAGATACGGCCGCCAATCTCCGGGAAGCGTCTGTATCCACTTCTCGGCCGTCAGCACTGCCTTCGGGCCGGCGATATTCACCACTTTGATTTTGTCCAAGTCTTTTTCCATACTGCAAATTTACTGTTTCTTTCTGATTTCCTTTTCCATCTCGTCCATAACTTTCCACATTCGACATTTCTCCAAACCCGGTTTTTCTACGCATCACCTCGGTGTCTGCCATATCGAATATGGTAGGCCGTCCGCCGTTGCGCTTACGCTTAAACGCTTCATGCAGCACAAACGCCCATTCCTTATCGCCCCACTGACGCTTGCTGCGTATCTTCAAGCCGTCCAGCAACCGCTGCAACGCCTTCTGAAGCATCGCTTTCAATCGCCCCCAGAACGTCTGCTCCGCCGCACTCATCTTCTCAAAACCACCCTCACCGATACGTCCGGCAAGGTCGGCTCCATACTCCTCGGTGGCATCACGCTTGAACTGCTCACGCTTCTTGCTTGCCTCCGCATGAGCCTCCGCCATATCTGTATAGTATGAAGCGTTGGCATCCCCACCTTTGGCTACATGCTCCTTGCGTTTCTTCTCACGTATGCGGTCCACCTCGGCATCGTACATCTTCTGCGCCATGCGGTCAATGGTGCCGCGTATCTCGTCCTTAGACACACGGTAGAGTTCATCAAGGGCATTGTTAAGCTTAGCCTCATCAGGGAACAGTACGCGCAGTCCGTCATGCCCCACAACCTCATGCACAAACGTATTCTCAATGTCTGCCATGTTGGCATTGTTGGGAACAACAATAGTCACCTCGCCGGTCATAGGATTGAAGCTGCCCTTCATTCTGCGCTGACGCACGGAAGGCAATGCGGCCACTTCTTCCTCTGTACGTATGATGCGCACTGGAGTATTGAGGAGCTCCGCCAACTCTCGCGCCCGCGCTGTCATCACCTCCGGGTCACTATTATTCCCGGTCTTCTCATTGTTCCCATTATTCTCATCAGAGAACCCGGATTCAGCCACCTCAAACCAACCGGAACGATTTACCCTGTCGGGCTTCGGCAACAACGTGTAATCACCGCTGTCTACAAAGCCTTTTAGCCCGTCCACGATTTCCTTCTGACGCGCACCATCCAAGCGGTCGGGATAGTACACATACTCCAAATAATCGGCATCCGCATTCGACTTGAAGCGATGTCTGCCGAGCTTCACAACAAGGCCGTACACTTCACTGTTGGCATTCTTGCTCGCAATATTATCAGTGTTCGCCGAATGGTCCGAGACACGTATGCCCACCGAGTTGCCGAGGTCTTGGTAGAAGGAAGCACGCAGACCGGCACCCTTCAGCCCGAAGGCCTTGGCGATATTATACAGAAATTCGTGCGCACCCATGGCCTTCTCGTCCAACCTATCGGAAATTTCTTCAAGACCGTCTCGATATTCGGATTTTTTGCCTACCTTTGCACCCGAATTGGATACGGCCTGGGCACTCCTGCTTGGACGGCCAGTCTCGGAGGCGACACCTACAGTGCCGCTTTCGTTATTTTTGGTCACTACCACCGCAGTGTCATAGCTGCCGCCGGCATTGCCCTTATTGGCTATTTCTACCTTGTAGCCGGCACCCAATTCTTTCTCACACCACTCTTTCAACTCTGACTTCGTGAAGCCTTTCTGATAAGCCTTGATGCTGCCGTCGGGACGCAATACCAGTATCTCGGACGGGCTGTCAAGCGTTATTCGCGTCTCGCCCTCCTTGCCCTGTCGGCGGATGCTCTCGGCACTGCGAACATTTAACACCATACGTCCGCCATCTTTCAGCTTATCTGCCATATCGTGCAGCACTCCGGCACGCCAGTCATCGGGTATCACATTGAGCACCGCATTACTGATGATGTAATCGTACTTCTTCTTTATATCACCGTAACTCTTATAGGTCGGCGCTGCTCGCCGCTCCGAAGGATAAGGCTCTACGTCCTCAACCTTGATGCCGTTATCCCTCATCCACTCCGTACCTATGCCCAGACCGCTGCTCGCATCTAATACGTCAACCTCGCGGCCTCGCGCCTCACGCTTAACCCATTCGCCGAATTTCTGATACGAACTCAGCGTATTCTTCACCTGCGTGGTATGCCGCCCGTCACTATTGGTCTGCTCGTCCAACCACCGACGTCCATACTCGCTGTCCAACTCCTCGCTCGTGCGATAACGCATATCCGCATCCATTTTCGAATAGTCGCCGTTATTACCCTCGGCATACTTTGCCTGATTTGCATCCAGTATACAGTACGAAATCTTTGTTGGCTCGTATGCATCGTTCAATTCCTCTGCAAACATCACGCCGTCATAACCCTTGGACTTTATCTTGTCTGCAATGCCTTCCTCATCCATAATACTCCACAACTCGTCCTGCATATCTGCCACGGTGTATTCCCATCCGGTAACATACTCATACGTCTCGGCGTATGTATCGTTGTCCACAAGATCCATAGGACGTCTGATATTCAGGAAGCACGCTATTACATCCGCCTTACCTCCACGAACTCCGGCTGCATTGCGGGCATACGTCTCCGCAAATTCTTCATCGGGCGTAAAGAAGTATCCTTCTGCCACAACTCTGCGCTCCAACCCGGCTGTATAACGACTGCCCTCATGTCGTTCAAAGGTATTGAAATCCACACTACGCCCATGATATACCACCATAGGTTCGCCGTTTTCGTCCACAACCTTGGATGACTTTTCAGGCTCATTCTCCCAGTCTCCAAACCATCGCTTGAAATTTCTTGTACGTACCGATACCCATTGGTCTGCAGTCAAACGTGTTGTCCGTCCGTTAGGTGCTTTCATATACGTACCGGCTTCCTTGGCCGAAGCTACTATCGACGCCGCCTCACTATCGCTCCCATAATTCCCGGCGTTCCCATTGTTCTCATTCTGCCCCGCTTCCGCATCTTTTCCTCCCGAAACTTTGGGATTCTCAAAGTTTTCGACTACCTTTGCAGCAGTTTCAAGGACTTCTTGTATCCCTTGTTTCGCCTGCTCTGCAGGTAAGACGAAAGCCACGTCAGCGAGATTAGTTCGCTGTTGGTCAAGGAATGCAAGAAGTTCCTTTTTATTCGCATTCGTCAACTTCCCGTCCAAAATCCAACGAACAATGCTTTCGCTATTCTTTGGAAATACATTGCGGATGCTATTAACTTCCAGCACACGGCCTTTTACTGTCGGACGTATAAAAATGCCGACAAGAAATTTCTCGCCATTATGATCCAATAGGGTAAGAATATTTTGCGACTTCCCCTTGTCGCCATAAGCAAATGTCGCTATCGGGTTCGCTATTGCCTTCGGCAAATCGCGCACTTCCTGCAAATCAAAATCATGCTTGCCCGAACTTGCCTTCAACGACAATTGAGATGCAGGCAACTCTATCGGCAAATTCGGAATTCCTGCTGCACGCAAGAATTCAGACGGCCTTCCCATCTTATACACATGTCCTATCGGCAGTTTGCCGTCTATCTGCAGCTCCAACTCCGCGTTGAACCGCGCATTAGCCGCCTCTAAGCCTTCCGCGCCATTCTCCCCCACATACTGGAAGCGAAGCCTATTCGACATCCCGGTTTCATCTTTCGACATTACATCTGCCAGCTGCCCCTCATCGGTATTCAGCCATGCAACATCGTCCACACTCACTTCTTTGCTGTACACCTTGCCGCCCCCGGCATAGTCCTCAGCCTGCATACGCGAAGGCGTCACAAACACACCGGCCTCTATGGGCTTGCTGCTGTACACCCTCACTCGGCCGCTGCGCAACACCGCCTCAAGCATCGCATTGCTCACATCGGGATAACTCGACAACGCATCCCAGCCGCCTTCTTCCCCTTCGGCTCGCGCCTCGGCAATAGCCTCTCGCAACGTCCTTATATCTTCCACTCCGCGCACCCCCGTGTGGTAATCATCTTCCATCGGATTGACACGCTGTATCACGGCATTCTGCTCGTTCTTGTGCAGCACCTCGCGCGGATTTACACCGTCTAACATATCTTTCATCACGCGGTCTGCTACCTCCTCGGCACTCGTATAGCGTATATGCAAGAAGTCACACACACCCTTCCAGAAACGCGCCAACGCCTGCTTCACACGCTCCAAAGCACTTATCGCCTCGGCTTTCTCAAAAACGCTGCCCCTGCCCTCGGCAACCTTCTTGGCTTCTTCACGCAAACGCTCGGCGCCGCGACGGCCGCTGTATGTCGCTATCACCTCATCGGCTATCTCATCTTCACTCTCCAATTCCGGATAACGCTCTCGCACTTCATCCCATACGGGAGTATCTTTCATCAACCCGACCACATTGGACCATTCCTCGGCATTGCCGCATCGCAAGGCCTCAGCCCACAGGTGCGCATACTCGTGCACCGGCGTCTCGGCCGTCGCTATCCGCGGATCGATATATATCTTCCCCCCGACGGTGAAGCCGTACGCCTCACCCTCGCCCGTCCGGAAGAATCGCACATGGTCGGTTATCTTCAAGTCTTTGTCATCGAAGATTACATAATTCTTCGCACCATCAGCTCGACCGCCGCTCGTATATTCAGCGGGATACTTGATGCCCGTAAAGCCTAACTGCGAAAGAAACTCCGAGGCCTTGCGCTGCACATTGCCGGCAACTTCATACCTGCTCCCACGTATCGCATTTGGTATCATTATGTTATAGACATACTCAAACGGCATATCCAAACGCCAACCTCTGCGAGCAAAATCCTCAAGATCCACTCCGATACCCTCCAAGGCTGTCCGCACTCGCGTTGCCTGGCTCGGCGTCAATCCTTTATCATGGTCTATATAATTCTCCCCGGTGTCCTCGGGTATCTCTACGGTGTAGAGGTGTCGCTGACCCTTGGCATCATCTACCTTCTGATTGTAGTAGTTTAGGGCGATGTCGGATTTATCGGGTCTTGTCTCGTCAACGTATGCTTTGAATGCCTCAAATGTCGGGTACTTTTTGAGGAAGCGTTTTGCATTATGCTGTCGGGCGATACTGGATAGGTTGGTGGAGTTGTTGGTAACAATCTTCGTGGCGTAGCCTCTGCCGATACCTTCTACCTCGGTCACATATGTGCCCCAACCAAAGACCTGCGCACCCTCGCCCGTGCCCATATGCGAGTGGTCAAAGCTCTCAAAGTCCGCACCGCTGCCATGATACACTCGATGCTCTCGTATTTTTATGTCGTTTTCTATTGCATTCTCGGCATCTCTGCGTATCTTTGCAGCGTCAATGTCAAGGATAGCGTTTTGGACGTGTGTATCAAGGGCAGCTTCGCGCTGAGCATTGGTAGCCTTGTCCGACATCTCAGCCCACATGGTAATGGTCTCCATATCATCAGGGCTGTTTTTATATTCTTTCTCTGCTACTACAACATATCCGTTGCCGAGTTCTTTGTAGAATCGTACAGATACTCGCCCACTCATATCATCACTCCCACGTCGAACATAATCGGGAGCGGTCATAATGTATGGCATAAGCTCCATGTCAACCGTTGTCAGGGGTATGCTCCTCTCATTGAGCTTCCGCCCACCGACACCATGATTCTTCTGCGCATGTACCACGCCATTTGCCGTAATATTATGGCTGTCAAAATCACGGCCCATAACCTTACGTATCATACGCTGTGTAGCTTCCGGAAGCTCTATGGTAAATGTCTTGCCACGCTTATTCCCGTCAAGCCACCCCCTTATTGTATTTGCCGCCTTTGTCAATGCCGACAATCGAGCATGCAAACGCACCTGCTGTTGTCCGGCATTCGACATCCCGGTTTCCTCATTCGCCTCATCCAACACCTTCTGTCCGGCCGCCACATCCGTAACCACTTCAACTCCGGCCTCGCGCAACCGCCCTATCACTGCATCGCGCAACACCGCCTCCGATGCTTCCACGCCCTCGGCGACAGCACCGTCTGCCTTACTCTGCTTCACACCTCCCGAAGGTATATCTACCACATGCGTGCCCAAGCCATAACTCAAACTCTCTTTGGACACTCCCATGTGTATCGAATATACACCGTCGCCGCTCAAGCACAAGTACTGCCCCGTGCCGTTTAAGCGCAACTCGCCGTGCTTCACATTATCCAAAAGGTCTGCCAACAACTCGGCTCGCTTCAACGCTATATATATCTTCCCTCCGTGATACGGCACACCTATCGCGTAATCAGACACATTGAACTCGCCCGACGCCTCGTCTGCACGCGCTTGCTCGACTGCCGCCTTAAACGCCGCCGCGTCCACCGCGTACGCCGCTTTCCTGCGCATGCTCAACAGCTCGCGCCACGGAACATACCCATGCTCAAAGTCCAACGCCTTGCCATCCCAGCCTATCGTCTTACCTTCCCATGCCGTAGGATACTTGCTGCGCACCATTATGATACTCGCCGTATCCGTAGCCATAGCCAAGCCTTCCTCGTAATGCACACCACGCAACTGCGGACGCTTATTATCCTCCGCAGTCTTACGCCACGGAGCATAATCCTTGGGATTCACCGTAACCTTACCCTTGACCTTCTTCGTCGACAACTCAAATCCCGGCGACTTACGCAACTTCGCCGCCTGATCCGCGTCCACCTCCACTTCTTCTTCTTTTCCGTCTTTCCCTTGCACATTAGACGACTTTGTCGTACCTTTGCCCTCGGAAGGGATGCTTTGAGGAGTTATTCCCGAGCCCTTTGTTGCAGTCTCGGCTTCTATTGGCTGCGCATAGTCCAAACCTTGACCCTCAGCCGAAGGGGCAGTCGCATCTTTCGGAGTGCGCCAAAGCATATTCCCTTCCTGTATAAGCCGCGATATTCGATTGCGGCTTTTTTCTTGGTTAGATACGACAACCTCTTTACCATCTTTGCTTACAGTAACCGATGTAAAGAAATAGAGCCGAGTGCCATTGGCCTTGGTGAATCCCTTGATAAAAATATACGATGACCCTCTTTCGGTTTTATCGCCGGGCTTTGCCTCACTGGTATCTTCAATAATTATGGTAGGCGTTTCAAGGGTAGGTTTCAACATGCCGAGTTTGCTATTACGCCCATCGCGCATGAGCTTGGCAAATTGATTTTTGCCCATCTTGACATCACCAATCGGGGTAGATACAATTCCATCCTCTCCGAAAAGTTTATCCCAATTCTCTATGGTCAACTCAATTTCGGGGGCGATTTCGGCCTGGAGTTCAATTTGACCGATAATCTCAGCGACCTCTTCTGCCGATAGTTTCCTTGAAGCGGCGCCTTCTTCTGCGCCCTCACGCTCGGCATCCACACGCTTCTGTACCTCCCGCACGTGGTCGGAAAACGCCTTCGCATCGTTATAATTATCGAAGTTCACGGTACTGAAGTCCCCGCGACCCTCAATCTCATAACCTTCCTCCTCTAATGCTTCGATGATACGCACCGGCGTCTCGGCATTATCGTCAAACACGTCAACCTCCAACCACGTCCTCCCGGTTTTAGTGCTGTGCACCGACACTATTCGCGGATCACGCGTATATCCCGTGATTATACCTGCCTTGTCTGCAGCACTCGTCGCTACAATATCACCGGACGGAATACCTTTCCACTTCTTCGTCTCGGCATCATAGCCGACATTCTTTGCTCCCTCACGCTTATCTCGCGCTCCCTTAGCCACTCGCTCGGCCTGTTGGAAAACGCTCTCCCGCTTCGGCTTCGCCGCCTTCTGACCCTCGCCACGCAGCCGCGCTATCTCCGCTCGCACAAGCTTCTTATCAGCCCCCGGCTTCTCCAATAGCTCTTCCAAATGCGCTATCTCCGCCGCTTTGCTCCCATTATTCTCATTCTCCCCATTGCTCCCGGTATTCCCGGTACGGCCATTCAATCCACTTCCGCCATTTTTCTCTTCCACAACGTCCTTCTTCACCGACGAGTATTCACCAAATGGCTTAGTCTTACGCTTGCTCGACTCAATCCACTTCTCGAAGTCTTCGAGGTTCACGCCGGTAATGTCAATTCTGCGGCCATTCTCCCAGCCCTGCTCGTAATTGGCAAGGTAGTCGCCCTTAGCCTCGTCTTGATCATTGAAGCCAAGCATAACCTTGTGCTCGTCAAAGCTGCCGTCGGGGTTGTACTGGTCCACAACGAACACCTTGCGTCCGTTCCAACCGTCAATATCATTGGAGAGGAACACGTCAATGTGGTCTCCGTCAACACCCACTGCGCCACGAATGTAGCCGTAAGTGTTGTTCATCTTGCTTTCCCACTGCTTGCCGTCAGCATCAGTACCCTTACGCACGCTGCCCTGCGGCTGTTCAATGGTGATGTCGAACGTACCAACTTGCACATGCCCCTTCTTATAGTTGCCGGCTTCCTTCTGCGCCTCGGTTGGTTCGGCGTTCACTTCGGCCGATGCAGTCTTTATCTTGGCAGACATCGGTGTTTCACCCTGGCCACCAACAATATTATCATTTTTCCCTTGCACATCCGCCGACTTTGTCGTATCTTTGCCCCTGAGAGAAGTTCCGTCAGACGCAGGAACAAGGTCCGGTCTCTTCGACCCACTCGGAGTCTCGGTTAAGCGCCATTCAGAACCGGGAGACAGCTTCTCAGCAAGATGCAGGATTTTATCATTCTGCATCTTGTTTTTTACCGCTGTGTCCTTAATCTCATGACTACTTATCGAGACCTCCATGCCGTCTTTTTTCACGGTTACAGACTCAAAGTGTACAATACGTGTACCATCCGCCTTGACAAACGTCTTCACGAAAAGATACTTACTGTCACGTTCCGAGCCATCCTTGGGGTCAACCTCCTCAAGCACTACATCCGGCGCGCTCAGCGTAGGATAAACCATACCAAAATACTCCGCACGACCGCGCGAATACATCTTAATAAACTGGTTCTCTCCCATCTTGACAACACCTATAGGCGTGTCAACCATACCATCCTCACCAAACTGAGCCAACCAATTCTCAGGCGTCAGCTCTACCGTGGGCGCGACCTCGGCTGACGCCTCCATACGCCCGACCAAATCAGCCGCCTCACTCTCCGACAACGAACGACCTATAAAGCGGCCGTCAACTTCCGAAGGCTTTATTTCTCTACCTTTTCCGCTTCCTCGGCTATCATCTGAAGCTCCTGCTCCACGCTCATACGCCCGGCCTGTGCCCGCAACGCGTTCTCGGCTTCCAACGTCTGTTGTGCTTCCTCGTCCCCCTCCTTGGCCGACTTCACTATCGTCAGCCATAGGTACATTTCCAGTCTCTCCATTATTTCTTTCGTTTACCGGTTTGTAGTCTATGCCGAGCACCTTCTTCACGGCCTCGGCTATCGTGTGCGGCGTCCGCTCTACACTCTCAAACAACGTGTCTTCGCCCACGCCTTGTATCGTGTCGTACAGGTCGTTGAACATCTTCTGCAGACCGCGCTGGCTCATACCCTTGTACATCGCCGCCAAATGCAACGCAAAGTTACTAAATCTTTCGGCGGGCAGATAGCTCTCGCCGCTCGCATCGTCAAAAGCATACTGCTGCGACCATGCAGCCACCGCCGTCAACGCCGATTCGATATTCGTCGCCCCGGCATACTGCGGATACATCATCATCTCGTTATACAGCACTATCGCCTGCTGTATCTCGCCGCGTATGCTGTCGGCCTCGGGGCTGTCGTAGTCACGGTAGGCCGTAGCCAATATCGCTCGCTGTACCTTCGCCGGCAGCTTCGCAAACATCTCTTCTATCTCTACACTGCCGCCCTCAAAAATGCCCTGGTACAACACATCCTTGAGATCCTCGGCCGCATTACCCGTCAACTCACCCTTGCGGTCAAAACAACTGGCATACTGCGTATCGGTGATATAACCGCGAGTATTCATCCATTGCAAGGTCTTCACGCCATTAGCAGCAACCAACTGCGAAATGCTCGCATCCTCGTCTTCTGACGACAATAGTCGCTCCGCATACTCACGCATATCGGCGCCCATCTTACGCGCCGCCGCACGTCCGCGTATACGCTCTACTCCGCCGCTCTCGGTATCGGCCTGCACATACTGCCCCAGACGTATAGCCTCGCCGTCGGACACGTCAAGCATATTCACCAGCACGGGACGCTCCATAGCCTCTATATCAGCCGCATCCATGCCGAAGTCCGCAGCATGCTCTATAAGATACGCCTTATACCGCGCCGCCTGCTCGGGCGCATTGTCGTACATCCATTTCAACGCATCCGCGCGCGAATTACCCTGTATCGTCTCACCACGGCCATTCACACTCGGAGCACCCGTATACGCCGTAATGCTCCCCGTAATCTCCTCGGGACGTATATCCCGCGCTATATCCTGCGCACTCACCTTGCTCACCGCATCCTTGCGATCTTTAGGCTGCGCCTCAGGTATGAAGTGTCGTACATTGCGGTTGCCCTGCACGTGGCTCGGCTGCAAATCATCCACATCTATGACCGCCGCAACACCGTCCGCGGTCGTGTCCTTGGCAAATTTCACGCGCACATCCTTGCCGCGCACCGCCTCAACCGCGCCCTGACGCTCTACTACCTCGGGTCCGCTGCGACGATAGCCGCGCGCACGCGCATGCTCGGGCGTGTCGGCACGCCAGTCGGGAACACCGTTCAGACGCTCCAGACGCAGCCTGTCAGCCTCGGCCTGTGCAGCTCGCTCGGCACGCTCACGCTCGGCCTGCTCAGCAGCCGCACGCCGCGCCACAGCCTCACGCTCGCGCTCCGCCACAGCCTCACGCCCTCGCTCGACTTCGGCCATCTGCCGCCAGCGCTCATACTCCAGCTGCGTACGCGACTGCTCGGCGGCTATATCGCGCTTCGATGCCAGTATCTCAGCCGGCGTCTTACCCTTGGGCTTGAGCTTCCGCGCACGCTCATATTCGTTGCGCTTCTCCTGAGCCATCACAGCCGCTATCTCCTTAGCCGTAGCCACATCGCCGCCGCTATACTCCACAAGAGCATCCCACGCCGTAGCAGCATCCTCAGCCTGCTCAAACATCGGCTCTCCCTTCGCATCCGTCGGCACTCGCGACAAAGCACTCGCGCGCGCCCCTTGCGCATCCAAACCATTTTCACTACCTTTGCCAACGGAAGACAAGCCGTCTTGAAGAGTGGAAAGGGCTGCCGCCGAACCGGACTTATCGCTCGGTGAAAGTATGATGAGTTGCCCGTCATCCTTGGCGGCTTGTCTTCTCATTCTTTCAAGACCTCGCTCGTTTATCTCTCGCCATCCGACAATCTCCGTATTGTCCTTGCTCTCGTATATATCAAGCACAACAACGGCGTTTCTGTCGCCCGTCTGTATGGCTACACGATAGTCGGGACGCCGTCTCGCTTGCACGCTGCCCACAAGATCGGGATTATACAACGCACGCTCCAGTATACTACGGCTTTCAGCCGCATCTATCTCAGGATGATTATCGCGGTTTTTCTCAAACACTGATTTCTTTATCACTATAGGCTTGCCGCCGCTGCCTATTGCCGCTGCCACATTCTCCGGCAAATCAGGCAACTGCACATTGCGTGTAGGCGACTCAAAATCCCCATCGGTGATTTCATCCATTGACCCCACACTCTCAACCACAAGACGCCCTTGCCCGTCCACAGGATTACCTTGCACGTCATAGCCCGCCGGCTCCTCGCCTTGCGCCAATCCCTCGCCACGCATCGGCTCACCACCATCGCTCCCATTGTTCCTATCGTTCTCATTATTTCCAACGCCTGTCTCCTGCGGCTGCTCCTGCGCCACATTCGACATTGTTTTGGCCCACTGTTCCGGCGTCACAGCCTCGCCAACACTCTCCAAGCGCTCGGGCGATGTCGCATGATAATTACCCTCACTGTCACACACCACGATAAAGCTATCCGAATTACCTCGGTCGATAACACTGCCGTCGGGTTGCATACGCACCTCGCCGCTGACGATGCACACATCCTCGGCCGGAGCATTCCCTATTGCCGCAATACGCGCCGGCACAACCATACCGCTCTCATGATTGATACGCCGAGCCGTAGCCGTGCGAATTTCGGCTTGACCCCGAATTACCCCGGCTTTCCGCTCCACAAGCACAAAAAAGAAGGAATTACATCCAACGCCTAAAGCGCTGTGTTGTAATCCCTTTCAATCAACGTGGTCCTTGTAGGGCTTGAACCTACGACTCCCTGATTATGAGTCAGGTGCTCTAACCAACTGAGCTAAAGGACCTTCGGTTTTTTTCAATCACTCTACGTAAGTGATAATCCCATTTTGTGAGTGCAAAGTTAGCGATTTTTATTGAAACAACAAGCGCTAAAGGCAATTTTGTTTTGATTTTTTTTGAAAGACTCCAATAAGAAGTGCTGCACTACCCCAACAAGACCAATACACTATGTGGGGGTGTGTCGTAATTGGCTTTTACGGCACACCCCCACGCAGTATAATTCAGCATTACGACACATCCCCGTCCGTTTTCTTGACCTATAGGTCCGCCGATCTGACTAAATCGAACAAGCATTGGTATATTTGCGAACATTATTCGACCTTTTGACCAGCAAAGTTGGTCAAAAGGTCGAATAATTTGCATATTCAGTCTAAGATATATACCTTTGCAGCCTTTTTGAGAATGAACATAATATATTTGACAAGTATGAAAAAGCTACTATTGGCCGTGACGGCCATTGCTGTAACGGCCGGCACAGCCGTGGCCGAAGGCTACCAAGTCAACACTTTCAGCGCACGTCAAGAAGGCATGGGACATGTCGGCGTTGCTCTTAAACTTGGAGCCGAGAGCAACATCTTTAACCCCGGAGCGCTGGCATTCAGCGACAAGACTGTCGATGTTACCGCCGGGATGAGTGCAATCAAATCATCGGTTACAGCCAATCATAATGGCACCGAATACAAGACAAGCAACAAGGTAAGCACTCCGTTCAACATATCAGCCGCCTTCCGCATCTACGACAACCTGTATGCCGGCGTATCCATGTACACACCCTACGGCAGCAGCATCAACTGGGGTGACAACTGGGCCGGTGCAGTGCTCAACCAAAGTGTCGACCTTAAGATATTCACCGTACAACCCACCGTATCGTGGCGTATTCTGCCTAAACTGAGTATCGGTGCCGGACTCATGGTCTCCTGGGGTAGCGTAGACCTGCACAAGGCACTTGTCAGCCCCTCATCGCTTGACCGCTTGCTCGGCGCCTTGGGCAGTGATGTGCGCTTCGGCAGCATCTCACCGGCATCTGTCGAACTCACCGGATCTTCCGACCTTTCGGTGGGCTATAACATCGGCGCTATGTACGAAGTCACCCCGCGCATCACCATCGGCGCATCCTTCCGTTCTAAGATGCAGATGAAGGTCAGCAAAGGCGATGCAGAAGTATTTTACGCCAACCAAGCAGCCCAAAAGATTTTGGGAAATACGCTTGACAACCTCAACCAAACCAATTTTTCAGCAGCCATGCCCTGCCCCTACGTGCTGACCTTCGGCGTAGCCTATCGCCCCATAGACCGGCTGACACTGGCTTTTGACGCCCAACTCACCGGATGGAAAACATACGATTACCTCGACTTCTCCTTTGATCACCTGCCCGACTTCGACCAGCATCTAAGCAAGAAATACCACAACTCATGGACATATCACCTGGGAGCCGAATACGCTCTCACAGACCGACTGGATCTCCGTGCCGGACTCATGGTAGACCAAAGCCCGGTCAACAAGAACCACTACAACCCCGAAACCCCGGGCATGACCAAGATAGAGCCCTCGGTAGGCTTGTCATTCCGTCCGGTCAAGAGCTTCTCCATAGACGTGGCTTTCATGTACGTCAAGGGCTGCGGAGCTGACAACGCCACCGGCCAATACGATGACTTCATAGCCAAGAATTATCCGCAGCTCGGTCTGCCCTCCACAGGGCAATTCACGGCCGACTACCATCTACACGCCGTCATACCTGCCATAGGCGTGCGTTACGCATTCTAAAGGCGCAAAGTATCGACCGCAATACAACGGCCTCGGTGCTCCCTTAACTATTTATAGGGAGACCGGGGTCTGTTTTTTCCCACAAAAGTCGTAACTTAGCAGGACCAAAACGCCACTCCGGCACTATGTACGACAACCGCTGTTATATTGCCATAGACCTCAAGTCCTTCTACGCCTCCGTAGAGTGTGTTCTCCGCGGCCTCGACCCGCTGAAGACCCACCTCGTGGTGGCCGATGAAACACGCACGGACAAAACGATATGCCTGGCAGTGTCTCCATCACTCAAGGCACTCGGCATCGGCGGAAGGCCACGCCTTTTTGAGGCACGACAGGCTGTACTGGCCGCCAACAGACGCCGAGGTACAGCCCGGCCGGGCTGCCGTTCCGGCTACGATGCCGATGCTCTTGCCGCCGACCCGTCTTTGGCTATAGACTTTATCATTGCGCCGCCTCGTATGGCCTTATACATCGAATACAGCACACGCATATTCGAGATTTACAGCCATTATGTAGCGCCGGAAGATATGCACGTGTACAGTGTCGATGAGGTGTTCATCGATGCCACGCCCTATCTGCACGCCTATGGCGGCGACCCGCACGCAATGGCAATGACCATGATTCGCCACGTGTTGCGCGAGACAGGAGTCACCGCTACCGCCGGTATAGGCACCAACCTGTACCTATGCAAGATAGCCATGGATATCGTGGCAAAACATATGACTCCGGACGCCGACGGCGTACGTGTAGCCGCGCTCGATGAAGCCTCTTATCGGCGAGTGCTGTGGGCACACACACCCATCACCGACTTTTGGCGCATCGGTGCAGGCATTGCCCGACGATTGGCCGACCGCGGTATGTACACTATGGGTGATGTCGCACGCATGTCCATAAACCACGAAGACACCCTATATGCAATGTTCGGTGTCAATGCCGAACTGCTTATAGACCACGCATGGGGATACGAACCGGTGGGCATCGCCGACATCAAGGCATATACGCCCTCTTCACATTCAATTTCAGAAGGACAAGTACTCACCGAGCCTTACAAGAGCGCCAACGCCCTTACAGTTATACTCGAAATGTCGCAGTCTTTGGCCCTAAATCTTGTAGCCAAAGGACTGGTCACAAAATCTATAGCTATCGACATAGGCTATGATGTATCCAATGTATCTGACGACGGGATATGTGACGGCGCTCAGATTGTCATCGATCGATACGGACGCCGCGCACCGGCACCGGCGCACGCATCAGGCACATTTGCAGCACCAACGGCCTCGGCCAAACTGATATGCAAGGCCGTCACCCGATTGTGGCATAGTTGCGTACACGGCGAACTGACGATACGGCGACTCAATGTCACCGCCTGCGAGGTCATCCCGCTCCACGATGTAGTACCGACAGAGGCGCCACAGCCGGACCTCTTCGGCGAATATCTTGAGACTATCGCCGCCGAAAAAGCCAGACAAGCCGATGAAGACAAGGCGCGTAGGATGCAACGCGCTATGCTCGATATAAAGACCAACTACGGCAAGAACGCTATACTCACCGGGCTTAACTATCGTGAAGGAGCCACCGGGCGTCAACGCAATAGACAGATAGGAGGGCATAAGGCATGAAGACTGAGAAAGACGCTACCACAATATATGCCGACATCATCGACAGACAGTATCGCCCGTCGGCCGTACATCGGCACATGTCTATGAAAGGTAGAGCGGCACAATTTGCGCCTTTTGCGGCACTGCACGGCCATTCCGAATCCATAGACGAGGCCGCACGACATACCGATGCGGACACCGAACTCACCGACGAAAGCCGTACCGACATTGCGCGACGTACAGCCGAGGCATACGATGCCGCCATCGAGGTCGTCATTCGGCATTTCCGACCGGACTCGCACAAAATCGGCGGAACTATCATCGAAAGTCGCGGCATTATCGCCAAAGTCAACGATGTCGAAGGATGGTTGAGGCTGCGCAACGGCATAACGATACACTTTGGGGCTATACGCGATATCTTCTCCGAAAGTATAAACCTGTGACACAAGCTAAAAGCACATAATTAAAGGCATTATTTTCAAGCACACACATACAGACATGACACCAAGCACATATCGCACAGCCTTATCGGCTTTGGCATTCGTTTTATTGACCGGATGCGCCGATGACTACAAGGGAGAACCTGATCCACCCGGTAGCGAATACACCCCGCACAACGTCGCCGTAGAAGTTCTTGACTACTCGCCTATGCCCGGCCAATTCGTCAACGAACTACCCGAGATAGCACCAAACGCAGATGCGGTCGCAGTACGCCGTGCAGTCCAGCAAAGCCTCGACCGCGGCAGCATGATATGCCTCGGCGGATTCGGCGGCAGCGTAACCCTACGTCTCAAGACGACGATATTGCATTCGCCGCAAGCTCAGGGAGACTTCCGCGTCCTCGGCAATGCTTTTTACTGGGGGACAAACACCTACGAGGGGATGCGCGTAGGCTCGGCCGAACCGGGTATAGTGTGCGTCATGGAGGACGTAAACCGCAACGGCAAAGCCGATGACACATGGTACTACCTGCGCGGCTCACGCTGGGAACAGGCCCGCATGACCACCGTGACATACACCGACAACAGCGCGGCCGGCGACAACAATGCCTTCGTTCTATGGTCGGCCGATGACGGAACCTCGGGTGCACTGAGCCGCAATGCCGCATACCACAACCACGCCTTCTTCCCCGCTTGGGGTGAGAAAACCTCGACAATGTCCGTGACAGCTATGCGCCTGCCGGACAACTATTTCCTCGTAGGCGAAACCTACGTAGGCTACTGCTACACCGGGTACGCCGATTCATGCCCCAACGATCAAGCCTCCTCAGCCTTGAGCCTGGCTAACGCCGTTGACGCAGACGGCAATACGGCAGACATACGACGCGTCGATTTCGTCAAGATTTATACCGGAGTGCTGCAATGCAACGGTCCCCTCGGCGAAGTATCCACCGAAATATCCGGCATCCAAGCATTGCACAACTGACAAACATCGGAGCGGCCAATGCTCGGACTATGCCATACGCCTCACAAAAATTCAAGGCGACAGATGGCGGCAGTCTCATAAAATAGCCGTATATTTGCATCTGCTTAGGCCGGAGCACGTGTAGTGGTCAAGGCCTCTGATGCAGACATACAAGATGCGTAAAACTCACTAAGCATCATATACTTAAGCAACAAATAACAATAAACATCATAACAAGCAAAACATTTACACAATATGGCTACATGGTTTGAATGCAAAGTACGCTACGACAAGATGCAGCAAGACGGCTCGGTGAAACGCGTCACCGAACCATATATAGTGGACGCCCTGTCCTTTACCGAAGCTGAGGCCCGCATCATCAAGGAAGCCCAGCCCTTTATTTCCGGCGAATTTTCGGTTTCGGCAGTCAAGCGCACCAAAATCAACGAAATATTCTACGACGGCACAGGTGACAAGTACTACTTGGCCAAAGTAGCGTTCATACAAATCGATGAAAAAGGCAACGAGAAAAAAGCCGCGACACAATACCTCGTGCAAGCCGGCGACTTCGACCGAGCCCTCGCCAATGTACACGAAGGCATGAAAGGCATCCTCGGCGACTACGAAGTGCAGTCCATAGCCGAAACGATGATTATGGACGTATACAAAGCCGATCTGAGCGGCAACAAGTAAACCTCCGTAAAACACGACAATGTCACACGACATAGCATCCGAAGTACAGCGCCTGCACGCCCTGCTGCCGCAGGGCGTGACATTGGTGGCTGTCAGCAAATTCCACCCCATCGAAAAGCTTCGCCAAGCCTACGATGCCGGACAGCGCGTCTTCGGCGAAAGCCGAGTACAGGAATTGCTGGCCAAAATTTCCGAGATGCCCAACGATGTACGCTGGCACTTTATAGGCCACCTGCAAACCAATAAGGTCAAAAGCATCATCGGACACACCGATTTAATCGAAAGCGTGGACAGCGTCAAACTGCTCGAGCTTATAGACCGCCTCAGCGCCGAGGCCGGAGTGGTCACGCGCGTACTCCTGCAAGTACACGTCGCCGCCGAAGAAACCAAATTCGGGTTTACTCCGGACGAGATGCTGGAATACTTCCGCAACGGCGGATACCGCAACCTACGCGCCACCCACATCTGCGGCCTTATGGGCATGGCCACCAATACCGACGACACCGAACGCATAGACAGCGACTTCGCCGCAATCGAATCGCTGCACCGTCGTATCGTGGACACATGTCCCGACCTATGCGGCTTCGACCAACTGTCTATGGGCATGAGCGATGACTTCGATATAGCGCTGCAGCACGGAAGCACTATGGTACGTATCGGCACCGACATCTTCGGGCCACGCGAATACTGACCGAACAGCCCCTTCCTCCCCCACCGAAAAGAAAAGACTTTTACCCACCTAAAAACAACATACCCAAACACCATGGCACAAAAAACAGCCGAGCACAAAAGCTACGCTCTGCCCATCACTATCATGTTTGCCCTATTCTTTATGATAGCCTTCGTCACCGGGTACCAAAACCCCTTAGGCTCAGTCATAAAAAAGATGTCGGGCGACAACATCTTCCTGACCCAACTCGGCACATTTGCCAACTTCATAGCCTACGCCTTCATGGGCTATCCCGCCGGCAAGTTGCTCGAACGCCACGGATACCGCCGCACGGCTATGGCAGCCGTCACCGTAGGATTTATCGGCGTCCTCATCACCTACCTCTCCGGATATATCCTCAACGATAATATTACCGCCGTATCAGTATACATCATAGGCGCTTTCGTTGCCGGATTCTCCATGTGTATGCTCAACACTGTGGTCAATCCCATGCTTAACTCGCTGGGCAAGAACCAAAACCAAGGCAACCAATTCATTCAACTCGGCGGCGCATGCAACAGCATCGGTGCCACACTTGCCCCTGTCATTGTAGGTAGCCTTTTGGGCGGCACCGCCAGCACCATCTCGGCAGCCAACCCCGTATTCTACCTCGCTATGGGCATCTTTGCCGTAGCCTTCATCATACTTTATGTCAGCCGTCTGCCCGAACCCCATATAGCCGGCGAAAAACGCGAAAGCATCAGTGCCGCAGGCGCTTTCCGCTACCGCAATTTCACCTTCGGCGTCATCGCGATATTCTGCTACGTAGGCATCGAAGTCGGCATCGCCAACTGGACACTGCAATACGTCGAGAACAGCCCCGCTGTCAGCACCAACGCCCTGGCACCCGCCACTATCGCCGGCAGCGTGGCCGGTGTATACTGGCTGCTTATGCTTGTCGGCCGTCTCATCGGTGGAGCCGTAGGCAACCGCATATCCTCGCGCACTATGCTCGCCGTAACATCGGCCGTCGCCATCTGCCTGCTCATCATCGGCATATATATGCCCGAGACCTCCACAACCTTCTTCGGATTCAAGGCCACCGAGCTTTCGTTCTTCTCCGTACAAATTCCGGCCAACGCAATATTCCTTATATTATGCGGCTTGTGCACCTCCGTGATGTGGGGCGCAATATTCAACCTCTCCGTCGAAGGCCTCGGCAAATACACCGCCGTCGCCTCCGGACTGTTCATGGTTATGGTATGCGGCGGAGGCATTCTCCCCTTCATCCAGGGACTTATCGCCAAAGGTTGCGGTATACTTGCCGGATTCTGGCTCACCGTGGCTGCGGCAGCATACATTCTATTGTACGCGCTCGTCCTCTCGCGCCCCAAGAAAGCCTGAACGGCTGACGACTCGCGCTGCCTGCACTTGCGCATAAACCGCGCCGCACACGTCATATAACAGACATTCACCGCCGACCGCTATGCCCTTTACTGACATAGCGGTCGGCGACGTTTTATATCAACATTTGCATCAAAATCAAAAAATCTGACAAAAAACTTTGCCCGATATAGTTGGATATTCAAAAAAAACGCTTAACTTTGCACTCGCAAAACAGCCACAGCACCCGGCAGTCACTCACGGCTATCATCCGGGACACACCAAGGAGTGGTGCTCGAGTGGTTGAAGAGGCACGCCTGGAAAGCGTGTAAACGTCAAAAGCGTTTCGGGGGTTCGAATCCCCCCCACTCCGCCAAGCGCACTGACTTATCACAAGTCAGTGCGCTTTTCTTTTAAGTGCTTCCTCGGCCGGAAACCTTCAAATGCGCACGACACCGCATATCCTAAGACTATCAGGCATTAGCCAACTAACCCACAAGCATTTAGCCTGCATAAGGCTATGGACATTTTGCTCATTGCGTTTAAAGTTGTAACTTTGTACGCGTTTTTAAGGCTCGGGGATATAATATCCCGGGGGCTTTTGCGTTATATATATAGCGCATTTTTTAACTAAAAATAATGATAATTATCGTTAACTCATGAGATTAACCCATATTATTGTCGCAGCCGTCGCTCTTGCAGCCATGGCCTCATGCTCGACGCCGCGTACACCTCTAACATATTTTACAGACATCGACTCGGTGGGCCTAAATGCTACCGTAGCTCAAGGCGAATACCTGACACGCATCGTCCCCGATGACGAGCTTCTGATTACCATCACCTCGCAGAATCCGGAAGCCACGGCTGCCTACAACCTGCCGTTGAGCAACCCTGCCGTCAATTCGCAACTTACCAAGGCCTCTACGCCACAACAGATGACGTACATCGTGGACTCTAAAGGAGACATCACATTACCGGTAATCGGCACACTGCACGTTGGCGGCATGACGACCGAACAAGTTAGAAATTTGGTGACCGAAAAAGTCAGCGCAGATGTCGATGACCCGACAGTCATCGTCAAGATGGTCAATTTCCACGTCAATGTAGCAGGCGAAGTACGCACCCCGGGCGTAGTCAATGTCACACGCGAACGGTTCTCGGTGCTTGATGCGTTATCCTCGGCCGGGGATCTCACCGAATACGGCGAACGCAGCAATGTACTCCTTGTCCGCGAAGAAAACGGCAAACGCACCGCCCATCGCATCAACCTCAACAACTCGGACATCCTCACCTCCCCCTATTTCTACGTCCAGCAAAACGACTATATATACGTCACCCCTAACAAGATTCGTCAAGACAACAGCAAGTACAATCAAAATAACGCGTTCAAACTCAGCGTCATATCCACCATCGTCAGCGCCTGTTCGGTAGTCGCATCACTGGTGATTGCACTCGCTATAAAGTAATGACTTGCATACGCTTTGCGGGTAAAGGTCAACGCCTTGCCCTTACTAATTAAGATATTACGAAAAAACACCAACACCCCACATACCCTTCTCCTCACCGTCGGTTATGGCAAAAAGCAACCAAAACTCGGAATTTATAGACATCAAAGGACTATTGTCTACATACGCAAAAAAATGGTACTGGTTCCTAATTTCCGTAATGATTTGCGGAATGGTAGCCGTAGTGTTCATCAAGATTTCCAAACCTAAATACGAAGTCCATGCCAACGTGCTTATTTCGCAAGAAGAAGGCAAGGGTATGTCCAGCTTCGGCGGATTGGGCGACCTCTTCGGGTCGAGCGGATATGTCGAAGACGAAATCTTCGTAATCAACTCGCACACAGTACTGCGCGATGTAGCACGCGAATTGGGCACCTACCGCACACACGTTGTCAAAACCGGTATTCTGTCCAAGGTATTCAAATACAAAAAATTCCCGGTAGAGGTATACCCGGCACCCGGTATCGTGGATACACTGTTGACCACGGTGTCTTTTGCCACAGAAGTACGTGCCAACGGCGTTGCCGACATCACCGTCAAAGCTGCCGGCAAAAAGATTGGCGAATTCGATGACCAAAAACTTCCGGCCACACTCAAAACCAAATACGGATCTTTCGTCGTTGACCGCACCAAGGATTACCCCACAGGCAAAGACGTCAATACAACAATATACGTCACCGGATACGATGTAGCTGCCGAAAACCTGGCCACCGAAGTCAAGTCCTCAATCGCTTCAAAAAAATCCAACGTAATTGCACTCAGCATCTTATCCACCGACGAACAATACGGACGTGATGTCCTCAACGCCATCATCACCCAATACAATGACCGTGGCATCGCCGAGAAAAATCGTCAGAACGAAAAGACCGCAGCATTCATCGACCAACGTTTGGCCCTGATATCCGACTCGCTCAACGCCTCCGAAGCCGACATTCAAATCTATAAGCAAAGCCAAGGCATCGTCGATGTAAGTTCCGAGACCTCTTACAACATGGGGTTGAAAAGTTCAGCCGAACGAGCGCTCATATCGGCCCAGACCGAAAACGAAATCATTCGCATAACTCGCGACTTTCTCCGCGACCCCGAAAAAGCATACGACCTCATACCCACCGGCAGCGAAATTTCGGGCGTAGGCAGCAGCATAGGCACCTACAACCAGCTGATAATGCGTCGCATAAGCCTGCTCACCAATGCCAAGGCCAACAACGTGGCCCTCAAGTCACTCACCGAGCAAATCGACGCTATGCGTGCCAGCATCAACACCAGCCTTGACCGAGCATACCAAAACTCACTGATAGGCGTCCGCGACCTCCAAATCCAGTACAACAAAGCCCAAGGACACCTCGGCAATGTGCCTACGCAAGAACGCGCTTTCCTCAACCTCAAGCGCCAGCAGGAAGTCAAGCAACAGCTATACCTATTCCTGCTTCAACGCCGCGAAGAGACAGCTATGCTCCTTGCCAACTCCGTACCCAAAGGACAAATAATAGACAACGCCTACACACTCAGCGAACCCGTAGGCATGGGCAAGAAGATGATACTTGCCATAGCCATACTGTTGGGACTCTGCTTCCCGCCGGTAATACTGTATCTCAAGAAGCTGATGCGCAACAAGTTTGAGACACGAGCCGAAGTCGAAGCCCTCACCGAAATACCCATATTGGGCGAAATGTGCACCGACAACAGCGGCTCACAACTTGTCGTAAGCAGCCACGACACCTCGTCCACCAGCGAGTTGTTCCGCCTGATACGCTCCAACCTCCAATTTATGCTCTCCGCAGCCGATGACAAAGTCATCCTGATGACATCGACCAGCTCGGGCGAAGGCAAGTCCTTCATTTCCATAAATCTGGCCGCATCACTGGCATTGCAAAACAAGCGGGTACTCCTCGTCGGTATGGACATCCGCAACCCGCAACTGGCCAAATATCTGCCCCTGCCGCCACACACCGGCGTCACCCAGTATCTGGCCAATCCGTCCATAGCCATAGACGACCTAATCATGCGCGAACCGCTTATGCCAAACCTCGACATCATTACAGCCGGACCCATTCCGCCCAACCCGGGCGAATTGCTTACCGGCGATGCCGTCGACCGACTCTTTGTCGAACTGCGCAAACGCTACGACTACATCATCGTTGACACCGCCCCCGTAGGTATGGTCAGCGACACATTCAACCTTGCACGCATATCCGACGCAACCATATACGTATGCCGCGCCAACTACACCACCCTGCGCGACATCCAATTCATCAACAGCATATACAACGAAAAACGCCTGCGCAAGATGTCGCTCGTAGTCAACGGCACCGCAGCACATAAGGGCTACGGATACGGATACGGTTCGGACAAGAAGCACAAGAAACAAAACCTCTGGCAACGCATCACACGCCGATAAGACACGCTCCGCATACACCATACTGCCAATGTCCGCCAAAGGAGTATATAAATGGAGCGCCATCGACCGCGTATGCAATTCGGTGATAACATTCACCGGAAACATAGTCATGGCGCGACTGCTGACACCCGACGACTTCGGATTGCTGGCTATGGTTGCCATATTCACAGCCATAGCCTACAACCTTAGCGGTTGCGGAATGTCCGACGGACTGATACACAAAGCCAAACCCACCGAACGCGACTACTCCACCGTATTTGTATTCAACGGCGCCTTCGGACTATTCTTTGCCATAGTGTTCTCGGCGGCAGCCCACCCATTGTCGCTGTTCTTCGAACGACCGCAAATCGAAGGCATCATGTACGCCATCGCAGTATGCTTTTTCTTCCAGACGCTCAGCTTCACGCAAGAAACCCGTATGCGCAAGAACCTGGACATGAAACGTATGTGCATCGTCCGGCTAAGCGCCACCATAACATCTCTTGTTGTAGGCATCGCCCTAATCCTGATGGGATATGGATACTGGGGACTGGTTTCGACGCAGATATTCCTTGGGTTCTTCCTATTCGTATACTACGCCATTGCCAGCCGATGGATACCGCGTATCGCTTTCTACCGCGATTCATTCAAAGAAATGTTCGGATACGGCGTACATCTGATGCTGGCATTCGTAGCCACACAAATCGGCCGCAACGTCAATGCGCTCGTCTTGGGCAAAGCCGTTTCACCGGCAGCCTCCGGCATATACTCGCAGGGACAAAAACTCGAAGAGGTACCATACGCCATCACCGAATCGGTATTCAACTGGCCGTTCTTCGCCGTCCTGGCCAACGAGCCGAAGCACGATAAGCGCCGCGGATTATGCTCTCAAATGCGCACACGTCTGTGGACACTCAATGTCACCATCGGTGTATTCTTGCTATTGGTATCATGGCCGGCCTTCAACGTCTTGTACGGCAGCAAATGGGATGCAGCCGTACCCATCTTCCGCATCCTCATCATCTATGGCATCTGCGCCTCGATGAAGTATTTCTACCAGACTATTATGAAAGTGTACGACCGCACGCGTCTGGTACGCAATCTCACGTTTATCGAAGTTGTGTTGCAATTGGGCTTGCTCGCCATATTTTTCCACAAAGGCATCATTGCCATTGCATTGACACAGGCCGTTGCCGCTGTGGTTATGTGCATTGTTCACGCATATTATTACAAGCGCATTATGGGCTCCGGCGTTCGTTCGATGCTCGTCGAACTGCTGCACGCCTGCTCGGTTCCGGCACTTGCCTTCGGCATCAGCGCCGCCATCGCCTGGACTTGGTATATGCACGTCCCGGCTCTGGTAAACGGAGTATTGCTTTGCGTGACATTTGTCGCGGCCTTCTTCGGCGTCTGCGCCGTGCTACGTCCGCCTTATTACAACACTTTATGCGACTGGATTTCGGTCAAAATCCTACGCCGTCGTTCCACACCTAATACAGCTAAGAAATGACGGCGATATCTCACGGCATACAAGCAAAGGATTTGCATGCAAAAGACGTCAAGAGCGTTGCGACTGACGCCAAGAAGCCTTATATCCAAGTCGAGCGCCGACATTGGATTAACGCTCTGCTGTTCCTGTTGTGTATGTCGATGATGGGCCTGAAATTTCCACCGGCATACCTCTTTGTACCGCTCATTCTGATACGCTCGCTGCGTAAAGACCGATACGATGCGGCCATACAGCTGACGATATTCTTCGGCGGATACGCTCTTATAGGCGAAGGAACGCTGCCTTTCAAAACCGATGACGTGATGCTGCTGGCATCACTTGTCGGCATCGCCGCTTACCGCAAACCGCCTTTAATACGCAAAGTGCTGTTCGGCTTACTATTATATGCCGCCGCCATCATTATATTAGCCTCTTTCTCCGAGGAACGTATGAGCGTACAAATACGTCTGATACGATACTACTTAGGCTTTATATACTTCATAGTACCACTGATGCTTTTTGCCGGACGCGAATTCGACATCGAAGAATTTCTGCGCCGAGTATTCCCCTACGCTATCATCCTCTGTGCATTCTACGCTATTGACGGTTATGTGCTTTGCGCTCATATCCTTATCCCGAAGTCTTATATTGCCGGAGAAGGCATCTCTACGTTCAACGACCCTACTTACTACGGATTCGGTAACTTCCCTCGCAAATACCCCCCCGGGCTATTTCTTATAGGACTTATAATATGGCCTATATCCAATCGTTATCGTATCCGATGGTATCATTGGCTTGTGATGTTGGTGGCTCTTTTAGCCTCTAAAACGTTCACTTTGATTCTTGCTATAGCACTGTGCCTTATGTTTTTTCAAGCTAAAACGGGGCGCACATTAGGATATGCATTGATTGCTGTTGCACTTCTCACCATAGGGTATATGGCAGATAGCACTATGCCCATAAACCCGGAGAACGGAGAATCAACACTTCGAATAAAGTCATCGTTAGACCAGATTTTTGTTTTAGACGAAGCCCAAGACGATGAGGATCTTTCCGAAGCCGGATCCGGCCGAATAGCACAAGCGCTACCCAAACTTGAGCTGCTATACAAGTATGACAAACAGTGGACCGGCCTTGGCTTTCTGCATCCAGAGTTGACCAAAAACACCAAGTACATTATCGAAAACGAATACTATTCCGATATAGAACATAATATCGAAGTCGCTACCGGCATAGAAATTTCGCCTTTACAAGTGTTCATCACCATAGGCTACATAGGACTTATTATCCACCTAATATTTTTCATTTGGCTTTACATGGTGATTCGCAAATTGAAATATAGCAAATATTACCTTTCGGTAATGGTATTTGTATTTATCGTCAGCCTTGGCGGCACAATGGGATGGAACCAAACCACCGGACTTCTGCTTATGGGTCTGACATACGCTGCCGTACTCCTCGCTAACAAAGACGAAGTATGGGGCCGACTAAAATCTTCAGATGATAGGATTAATCTGCGGAACAACACATAATACCTCAAATAACCTATGAATATTGTACACTTAATATGCAAATGAACAAACGAGCGCTCATCAAATCAGACCTATACAGATATGCCGGATCAACCGGCTTCAAAGCATTTTGCAAAATGTACCTAAAAACTCCCGGTTTCAGATTTTCCGTATGGTTTCGCCTTTCCAAAGGCACAGGCATAGGAAGCAAATTAGCCAAGATAATCCAAATACATTATAGGTACAAATTTGGCATAGACATACGTCCGGAAACCGAAATCGGGCCGGGATTATAGATCGGACATTTTGGAGGAATCGTTGTTGCATCGACAGCACATATCGGGCGCAACTGCAATCTCAGCCAATGTGTCACAATCGGGGTTGCAGCCACCACTCGCAAGCAAGGCCACCCTGTCATTGGGGACAACGTATATATTGGCTCCGGCGCAAAGATAATCGGACCGGTGACGATTGGTAATAACTGCGCAATCGGAGCCAATGCCGTAGTCACGAAAGACATTCCTTCACATTCCACCGCCGTCGGTATACCCGCCAAGGTTATTAATCAAAATGGTAGCGACTGCTCATTGCTTAACACCATCTGATTCTGCTGTATTATGAATATAGTGCACATAATTTGTTCTTTAAATACCGGCGGAGCCGAACTGCTGCTGATTGACCTTGCCAGATGCCAGTCCGAATTAGGGCATATGGTCTCTATAATCGTTATCAACGATTCGTATGAGCAATCTTTGATTGACAGCATCGACACTCGCGTTAACGTGCGACTGATTCATCGGCCGGAAGGGTCTCGCAATCCATTGTATATGTTTAAGTTGTACACTTCAATACGTAGGTTACATCCTGACATCATCCATTTTCATCATGATTCGGCAGCCAAAATTGCGTCATTGTTCAAAAAAACGATATGCGTCGGCACCGTCCACTGCCCGAGCATCAATATCCGCAACTATACCAAACTGAACCGGATATACGCTATCTCACGAGCCGTTGCTGATGACCTTAAAACCCGTCAGGGAATATCCTCGGATGTCATTCTCAACGGTATAGACTTTGATGCTATAAATAGCAATCCTCAGCCATACTCCGAAGGCAAGACATTTCGTATTGTCCAAACCGGACGCCTGGACTGCAGCATCAAAGGCCAAGACATTATGACCAAGGCTATAGCCATTCTGACCAAAGAAGGACGCGATGTTTCTGTGGACTTTATCGGCGAGCCTTACGATGGCCGGGCTATAGAAGAATTGTCGACACGACTCGGCGTCAGCGACCGCGTACACATTCTCGGGCGTAAAAGCCGTGAATATATCTATGCCAATTTTTGTACATACCACCTCGGAGCTATGCCCTCACGTTATGAGGGGTTCGGACTAACACTTGTCGAAGCTATGGCGGCCAAGATACCGGTAGTCGCCACCAATGTTGACGGTCCTGCCGAAATACTTATGAACAATCGCTACGGGCTGCTTTGCAAACCGGAAGACCCGGAAGACTTGGCCCGCACAATTGCTTCAATCATGGACAATTATGCACAATTCAGCGACAACGCCCAAGGCCCTGCCTATGAATATGCACGCGACAATTTCAGCATCGATGCCACTGCTGCGCACTATGTACAAGAGTATCAGCTACTATTAAATCGAGACAAATAATTGCTCTACATCTAATGGCTAAAAAGAAATCAGGCACAATATTCGACAAGGTATTATTTATCGGACCGGACTTGAACGGCAGAGGGGGAATAGTATCTGTGCTGCGTGCCTACCGAGATACTCTTCCGACATTCCACTTCATTAGCACCAACAGCCACCGGGGCCTTATCCCGGGATTGTTAAACTTTGCACGGACTTTGGTCGCCCTTCCATTTATCAGGATTTTCAGACCTTATACGACACTTGACATTCATGGAGCCAATGGCAAATCATGGGCACGTAAACGCCTAATTATAAACTTCGGACATTTGCTCGGCTACAAGATTGTATTCCACATGCATGGTGGCGAATTACGCAAATACGTTGCGGATAAAGGTCCGGAGCACTATATGAAATGCTTCAGGAAATGCCACCACGTGGTATTTCTGACAGAAGCATGGACCAAATACGCACAAGACGTTTTAGGTTGCACCAATGCAGTTACACTGATGAACATTGTTCCGACGCCGACAATGGTCAAACGACCATATACTGACGGAGCACCTATATCCTTGGTCTATCTTGGCTATATCTACAAAGAAAAAGGCATTTTTGATCTCTTGGACGTCATCGCTGCCAACCGCGACCGCTGGCGTGGCAAACTCACATTAACCATCGGCGGTCAATGGAACGAAGATCGCGTGCGCGACTTTATCAATACCAATGATCTTGCAAAAATGGTCAATTTTGTCGGCTGGGTCACCGGTGATGATAAAGACCGGATAATGGCAACATCTGACATACTCGTTCTCCCCTCCTACTTCGAAGGATTGCCAATGTCAATACTCGAAGCAATGACATACGCCATGCCGGTCATTACCACACCCGTGGGAGGCATACCCGAAGTTGTCACCAACGGTGTCGAAGGAACGCTTTTCACCCCCGGAGACAAAGCGGCATTGACTGCGGCAATAGACCTATACATAGACAATCCGTCGCTCATAGCCAAGCACGGCAATGCCGGATTGAATAAATCAAAGATGTTTTCGCCTCAACGCATAACAGAGCAATTATCTCAAATAATCGGACAATAGTTAACTAACCACCATAGCGAAATCCCATGCCCAAATATCACCTTGCCGATATACTTAAAACCGGTATCACAAATCTTCCCAATTGGGTTAATATACCACTTTTGCTTCTCAATCCTTTGCGAGAAGGGACTTACGGCTCGGCATATCGCCGATTTAAGGCCGGCATACCGACATTAAATCCCGATAAAATGCTCATTGATATGGCCAATCATGCAATTAAAAATGTGCCTTTTTATCGCAAACGCTATCAAGGATTGGTTATAGGCAGCGTTGAGCAATTCAAACGCGAATTTGACTTTATATCACGCGCAGACATTGATGCCAATTGGGAGGATTTTGTAGTTGACAACTGCGATCGCAGCAAAACGGTATTTAAGACTACAAGCGGTACATCAGGGGTGCCTCTTCGTATGTTAATTCCGGCAAACCGATACGTTACCGAAATGTCCTTTGTCAATCAAATTTGGCGTAGATGTGGCTGGAATTTTGACGTGCGCGCGACAATACGAGGAGCCGAAATGAACGAGGGTCAAACATATCGAGTCAATCCGGTAACTCGCGAGTTTATTTTTGACTCACATCGACTATGTCCCCAATATGCTGCAGACATCCATAAGATTATGCATCGACACCACATCAAGACGATTTATTCATATCCGTCAGTGGCATGCAATTTTCTAAAGCTTTGTTTCAATCAAGGACTTGACACATCGTTTATTAAGTATGCCCTGCTCTCGTCCGAAGCCGTCACAAAAGACCAATTTTTCTTTCTTACAAGAAAATGCGGTATATCCATAGCTTTCACCTATGGTCATACCGAGAAACTGATATTGGCAGGCAACAATCACGGCACCGAGCTGAAAGTCGAGCAAGCATATGGTTACACAGAGCTCATTGACAACGCCGGCAACAACGTAACGACTCCAGGCGGGTACGGCGAACTTGTAGGCTCAACGCTATACAACTATTATTTCCCCCTGTTACGCTATCGCACAGATGACTATGCAACTCTTGCACGATTCGAAAGATCGCCATACGGCTATGACGAAATGTGGTTGACGAGCATTGACGGTCGCCATGCCTTCAACGCCCTCTTACGTGCCGATGGCACCACCACCACTGAGACTGCAATAATCCTATCCGATGACTTTTACACTCATATCGAAGGATTGCAATACATCCAAACACGCGAAGGATATGTCACCGTCTGCGTAATACCCGGCAACGGATACACCACACAAGACTCTAAATACTTGTTCAATCAAACAGCTCACGTAATGGGTGGCGCTGATTACGTTGAATTAAAAGAAGTTTCAGATCTACAAACTATGCCAAACGGCAAATTTTTACCGGTGCTTAACTACTTACTCAATCCAGCCCTTTCGCAGAGACGCTCCTAAGTCCGAAAGTCAATTATTAGAATCCACAACGACAGTGTTTATAAAACTACAACTTCAACCAACAGCAACGCTCACATACCGCAAAGCCGCAAAGGGAAAAAATACCCGGACTTAACGTTCTAAAATTGCTATGTGCTTTTTTGTTGTTCATGCCCATGTAGACTGCCTCTACACCGATTGGGTATACAGCATAGTCCGCATTGCAGTCCCTATCTTTTTTATGATTTCCGGGTATTTTTTGTGTGATGACTCCGGTGTCATTCAAACCGGGCACATCAAAAAAATAATCAAGCACATGATTCCCGTCATCATCTTTGTCAACCTCATATACTTTTTATATTCTCTCATTCCCGAACCCTACGGTCACTTATGCAAACTTGACCAGTTATCAAGCCCGGCCACATGGGTGCTACTGATATACCCCGGTTCATCATTCTTTCACCCCGGCTGGTATCTAAATGCCTACATCATCGCGCTATGCGTTATCGCCTTATTGGTAAAGCTGCACTGCGACAAACTTTTGTATGTTTGGATATTTATAGGGCTGTTTATTAACTTCGCCTTCGGGGCATTAGCCTTCACTTGGTTAGACAACGCTAATGCAACATTCCTCGGCATCGAGTATTCAAAAATATCTCTTATTCTCAACCGCAACTTCTACACAATAGCCCTACCCTTCATCGCTATGGGGCTTTTCGTAAGACGAAACCAAAAGCATCTTGCACGTATCGCTGCATCCAAGTATATGTACGTTGCCGTTGCACTATTGTTGCTTGCCGGAGTGGCAGAACATATGTGGCAGAAAAACGTAAATCCGGCAGTATTCAGCACACACTTATTCACGCCGCTTGCAGCCATGTCACTCTTCCTGTTCGCTCTTCCACGCTTCAAAGCAAACCGATGGCAGACCGCCGCAAATTGGGGTCAGCGATACTCGGCAAGCATATACTACTGGCACCTTTTGGTAAACTATATTATACTGGAATCTTTGCTACAACCATTGGCTCCAACATTCTTTAGCGACTGGGGCGCACCTATCTGCTGCATACTCTCTTTATTGCTGGCGATGTTTATCTATCACTCCAAACAAAATACAAGACCATACCTTCCTGGATGGGTTAACCTAAATCCGCACATATAAAACGTTGCCAAAAAACGCACGAATAAAATCACGACTGCTTTTGGCAACGTTTTTGCTATAAGATGGTGGTGACACAAAACTACGAATATGGAAAAGAACAAATATAATAAAAGCGAAAAAAACAACAACAAACAGCAGCACAACACCGCCGACGAAGCCGTGGAACAAGAAACCACGCAGACGCAGAGCGAAGCTGCAACCGAAGGCGAAAGCACTGACACCAAGGCAGATGCCGAGCCCGAAGAAGAATTGAGCGAAGTGGAACAGCTCAAGAAGGAGTTGAAAGAAACTCGCGACCAACTCGAAAAAGAGAAGAAAGAATATCTGTTCCTGATGGCAGACTTTGACAATTTCCGCAAACGCACCATACGCGAACGCAGCGAATTGATCAAAAACGCCGCCGAAAAAGTCCTTAAAGACCTGCTGCCCATAGTCGATGACTTCGAGCGCGGACTCGAAGTATCCAAAGACGCTGCCGAAGCAAAGGCCATACACGATGGGATGGAGTTGATATACAACAAGCTAATAAAACATCTCGGCGACAACGGTGTCAAGGCTATGGAATCTACCGGCGCCGACTTCAATGCCGACATTCATGAGGCCATAGCCACCATTCCCGCCCCGGACGAATCTCAAAAAGGCAAAGTCATCGATACAACACAAAAAGGCTATACAATCAACGACAAAGTACTACGCCACGCCAAAGTCGTCGTAGCACAATAACTTTCGGACGCACACGAGCATCCAATTGCACAACACAAAACAATGGATAAAAGAGACTACTACGAAGTACTTGGCGTGAGCAAAACTGCCACACCGGACGAGATTAAAAAGGCATACCGCACACTCGCCATCAAGTACCATCCCGACCGCCACCAAAGCGACCCCGAAGACAAGAAAAAGGAAGCCGAGGAGAAGTTCAAGGAGGCAGCCGAGGCATACGACGTACTCAGCGACCCTGACAAGCGCCAGAAGTACGACCAGTACGGCCACAGCATGGGACCGCAAGGATTCGGCGGTGGCGCAGGCGGATTCTACCATGCCGGCGGTATGTCTATGGACGACATATTCGCACAATTCGGCGACATATTCGGCGGACGTATGCACTTCGGCGGCAACGCCGGCACACGTGCTCGCCGCAGCGTCAACCGCGGCTCGGATTTGCGCATACGCGTCAAGCTGACACTCGAGGACATCGCCAAGGGCGTCACCAAGACCCTGAAGATTCCGACAGATGTCAAGTGCGACCATTGCAACGGCACCGGAGCCAAAGACGGCACAGCCACAGCAAGTTGTCAAGCATGTCACGGCACGGGCGTTGTCACTCGCGTACAGCAGACCATCCTCGGCGCCATGCAGACCCAGACCACCTGCCCGTCCTGCCACGGTTCGGGTAAGGTCATCACCGAAAAATGCCCTTACTGCCACGGCACAGGCGTGCAACGCCAGGATCGCCAAGTAACATTCTCCATACCCGCCGGCGTCACCGACGAGATGGTATTGACACTGCGCGGCGAGGGCAACGCCCCTCAGAACGGCGGCGTCAACGGCGACCTGCTCGTAGTCATCGAGGAATTGAAACACCCGGAACTGATACGCGATGGCAACGATGTGATATACAACCTGATGCTTGACCTGCCCACAGCCATACTCGGCGGCAGCGTCGAAGTACCCACCATCAGCGGACGCGCACGCCTGAAAATCGCCCCCGGCACCCAGCCCGGCAAGATTCTGCGTATGCGAGGCAAGGGCCTTCCCGAATACGACAGCCGCAACGTGGGCGACGAGCTCATCAACGTGATGGTATACATCCCCGAGACACTTACGGCTGACGAGAAAGCCGCCGTCGAAAAGCTCCAAGGCTCGGCCAACTTCAAGCCCTCCGAGGAAGACAAGCAACGATTGTTCTCCAAATTCAAACACATCTTTGAAGACTAAGTTCCACATTGGAACTATATAAATATGAGCATATACAGCTCGCATGACGCCCCCGTATGCGGACGGTTTGCCCCGTCGCCTACGGGGCGCATGCATTTAGGCAATATCTATACAGCCGTACTCTCCTGCTACTATGCTCGCCGCAAAGGCGGACGATGGATACTGCGAATCGAGGACTTGGACCCGCAACGGTCGCGATCCGAATACGCAGACATCCTTATGGACGACCTGCAATGGCTGGGGCTGCAATGGGACGGCGAACCGCAATACCAAAGTCACAGGCATGACATCTATGCCGAGGCTCTCGGCCGATTATCCGCCCTCGGGCTTGTCTATCCCTGTCGGTGCACTCGCGCCGACATTATGGCCACTCAAGCGCCGCACCAAAGCGACGGCCATATCGTCTATGCCGGCACGTGTAGGCCGGTTGCGCCGGTGTATGACGCGGCATCTATGTCCGAGACGCTGCGCATGATGGTACCGCCCTACCCCGACTTTATGTTCAAAACGGCAAATGCGAATATCGATTTTGCGAGTGCAAGTCCGACCATAGGCTTTGATGACATGATACACGGACACTCGGAAGTCAACCTTGCCGAGACCTGCGGCGATTTTGTACTGCGGCGTCGCGACGGCGCCTGGGCCTACCAATTGGCTGTGGCCGTGGATGACGCGCTGATGGGCGTAACTCAGGTGGTACGCGGCGAAGACTTGCTGCTGTCCACCGCCGTACAACGTTATATCCAAAGTTTGCTTGACCTGCCAATGCCCACCGAGTACATACACTTGCCGTTGCTGTGCAATCGAGCCGGGCAACGACTGTCCAAGCGTGACGGAGCTATGGCTATGGATCAACTGCGACTGCAGAATACGCCCGAGCAAATCATTGGGATGATATGCCTGCACGCCGGATTGGACACCGAAGAAGTCCTGTCCGTCATCCGAAGTAAGCAGTAAGCAGTAAGACCTCAGCTTACTCCGCCGGCATCTCGCCCGCGAAACAATTTATTTCCGCTGACTGCGCTCGTATTGCTCGCGCACGATTGTTGCCGTAGGCACGCCGTCGAGCCAGCGCCGCATAGTGGGCACATCCAAGCTGTCCGACTGCGAATAATAGTCGCCCACGCGCAAACCTATGACGTAGGCTATGGGCGCGTCAAACATCGATTCGCGTCCGCTATACGATGCCACTTCCGTAAGCTCGCCGGCCCAATTATCCAAATCGGTGGCAGCCTTGGCGCTCAGCTTCACCGACTTGTCCTTGCGACAACGCTCCATCTTGCGCCAAAAGTACAGCCAATCACGCGACAACGGATTGACAAACAGCAGTGTCCCGCCATCCACATAATATCGGAAAATACGCTTTATCTGCGGCTCGGACACGGTGTCCATCATTCCGCGCGGTATGACCACTGCCTTGACCTCGGAGGCGTCCATCGAACGCACACAACGAAAATCGCTAAGCAGCGTCTCTTCGGCAGCGCTATATGTCGCCGCAGGCACGCACAAGGTCGGGACGGAGTCTGCCGCAGTGCTATCAGTCTTATTTTCAGCATTCTCACCATTCTTACCTTTGGTGGTACACGCGGTCACCGCCATCAAGAGTCCGACAATCGCAATTGCCGGATATTTGTATCGTAAGTTCATATCACTTTGAGTTTTTTCAGTTGTACATAGCAGTCGTGTACGGCACGTACATCGGCAGCGCCGTTATGGGCGTTTTCTAATTCGTGCCCGAATAGAATGTAGTACAATTCGGACAACCTCGGCCATTTGTAGACATATTGGGGATGCGGTATGGCACAAAAAGCCGTAGACAACTTCATTGTGCACACCTTTGGCATACCGTCAAACATATCAGCCCGTTTGAGCCGACGACACTCGGCGCCGACGACATTACGGTCAAACCAAATATTGTGTCCCACCAGACGGACACAGCCCTTGGCATCAGCTGCAAGCGCATCGAGAGCCTCGGACAAATCCACGCCTTCACGCAAAGCCGTGGCAGTGTCTATGCCATGAATATCGACTACTTCCTCCGGAATTATAAATCCGCACGGACGCACTATCATATCGCCATCGCGCACAATCGTTCCGGCGGCGTCCACTACAAGCCAACTGAGGCGCACCATACGCGGCCAATTATCGGGACACTCGGTACACGGCACCTCGCTATTGAGCGCCAGTCCCGTAGTCTCGACATCGACCATCAGGGTCATCCCGGCGCGGACGGGTGCTCCATACGCGGCTTCGGCTTCTCCGACGACCGCGCTCGTATCGTCCTCGGCCATGTAATACTGCCTTAGCGGCGGCACACGTCGTACCGACTCGAACGCGGTCATCTTAGGCTCGGGCGCGGTATGCGCCTCCGACAAGTTGACAGCCGCAGAACGATGTCGGCGTCGATGCCACCGGCGCCATATCGCAACAATAGCAAGGCACACAAGCGTGGTGCCCAACACTATAGTATATGTCGCGTTTTGTTCCATAGCGGATATGCTTGGTTTGATACAGCGCTTTGGCTGCATAAACATTTGAGTGCCAAAAGACAAAGAGAGCCGTCATCGCAGGGTGACAGCTCTCTGTATTCGGCGAGTAGCGAATTCGGGAATCGAACCCGAGTCTCCACCTTGAGAGGGTGGCGTGCTAGGCCACTACACTAAATCGCCGTGGTTTTATGCCGCAAAGGTACGGCTTTTTCGCGACACAGCAAGGGGTAAACGCATTTTTCACCCCGTTTTAAGATTTTTTTTGAAAAAACCGAGGCATATGAGCATCGGCCTTTGGCCAAATAGTTGCGTAGCGTATGACCACCATCACATATCGTCAGACAGACACCGGCTACACAAACTATACAACGACATCCGACTCGCTTCGCGCAATTGTTGGCACTTCAATTATTTGGCCGAATGCCACTTTCTGCGTAATTTTGCAATGCCTAAGAGGCACATCGCATCAGGCACAAACACACTGAACAAAGCACATGGACAAGCAATACCCTGAAGGGCTGGTGGAAGCCCTGACAACTCTGCACGACTACTGCGCCCGCAACGACTATAAAGGATGGGACCCCTACGACGGACTCAATTCGCTCGTATTCCGCGCCATTCCGCTGATAGGCCGCAGCGCCATTATACGTCTGTGCTGGATTCAGCTTTTCAAGCGCTCGCCGCTGAACCTACGTCCTCTGTTGCTTGTACCCAAACAGCACAATGCCAAGGGAGTGGCTCTGGCCGTGCAAGCGCATTGCGAAATGTTTCACGCCGTCGAAGCCGATCCGTCATTGTCCGAAATTCTCGGTAGCAAAGACGCGCTTAAGGCCGAAATCAGCCGATTGTCTCAACTGCTTGTTTCACTGGCCACGCCCGGATTCAGCGGCCCGGCATGGGGTTATAATTTCCCCTGGCAATGCCGTCGCGAATTCCTCTTTCCGGCAGGGCAACCCACCGTCGTCGCCACCAATTTTGCCGTATGGGCGCTATTGGACGCCTACGACATCACCGGCGATGAGACACTGAAAGACACGGCATGTGCCGCCGCACGATTTGTCACCCAAGACTTGCGCCGCACACCGCACGCCGGCGGGGTCATCTTGTCCTACTCGGCGATGCCCGGCAACGACACCATATACAATGCCTCACTGTTGGGTTCGCGACTGCTCACGCGCATATACACCTACACCAAGGACGAAAGCCTGCTCGACCTGGCTCGTCAATCGCTGAAAGCCTGCGCCGCCGAGCAGCGCCCCGACGGCTCATGGACCTACGGCCTGAAGCCCGTCACCGGATGGATTGACTCGTTCCACACGGGATACAACCTTGACGCATACGCCGATTACGCGCGACTGACCGGAGATCACACTTACGACGAGGTGCTGCGTCACGGCCTCGAGTACTACACCGCCACATTCTTTGATGCTTCGGATGGCACACCCTCGTACTATCACGACAAGCGCTACCCCATAGACATCCATTGCCCCGGCCAACTTCCGGTGACACTGGACACGACCGACAGATATGACGAATATCGCCCGCTGGCGTTGAAAGTTCTTCGCTGGACATTGGACAATATGCGCCAAGGCGTCGGCACTTTTATGTATCAGAAGAAGCCCGGCATATCATCGCGCATCCCCTATATGCGGTGGTCGCTCACCTTCGAGCTGCGGTCATTGGCCGTAACCCTACGTCGCGAGGCACAACGATGCGCAGCGACCGAGGAGTAAGCCGACGCCCTCAAAACGTCGTCCATTCTTTTCCGGGAAGACAATCAGCAATAAATCCCAAAGGGAGAAAAACTACAATAGAAAAGCAGGCCGAAATCGACCATTATTCGCCCTCAATCGGCTGTTTCGCGCCATTGCAGCGCGAAAGGCCGCGAAAAAGCGGCAAGACAATATCACTATTTGCGGAAATTTCAGTACCTTTGCACGATAAAACCCACCGGGACATACAACGCACCCGGCCTTAACACATTTCTCAGCAATGAAGCAACGCATAGAGAACCTCAGCAAAGAAATACAGGCACTGACAGCCTCCACCCCCACAGAGGTAGAGGAACTGCGCATCAAATACCTCAGCAAAAAAGGCCTAATCGCCTCGCTTTTCAACGACTTCCGCACCGTCCCCGCCGACCAAAAGAAGGAAATGGGACAGCTGCTCAACCGGCTCAAAGACCTCGCGACAGACACCATCAACGGCCTTCGCGATGCCCTGTCATCCAAAGACGAACTGCCGGCAGGTCTTGACCTGACGCGCACACCTTCGCCTATACCTATGGGCACACGTCACCCGCTGAGCCTCGTCCGCGAAGAAATCGTTGACATCTTCCGCCGCCTGGGTTTCACCATCGCCGAAGGCCCGGAAATCGAAGACGATTGGCACGTATTCTCTTCGCTGAATTTCGCGCCTGACCACCCTGCACGCGATATGCAGGATACCTTCTTCATACAGCGCAGCCCCGACGTGCTGCTTCGCACGCACACCTCATCGGTGCAGACCCGCGTAATGGAGCATACCCAGCCGCCTATCCGCATCATCTGCCCCGGACGCGTCTATCGCAACGAGGCCATCTCGGCACGTGCCCACTGCTTCTTCCATCAAGTCGAGGCTTTGTATGTAGACAAGGGTGTCAGCTTTGCAGACCTGCGTCAGACACTGCTGTACTTCGCCCGCGAAATGTTCGGAGCCGACACCAAGATACGCTTGCGCCCCAGCTACTTTCCCTTCACCGAACCGTCTGCCGAAATGGACATCAGCTGTGATCTGTGCGGCGGCAAGGGCTGCAGCTTCTGCAAAGGTAGCGGATGGGTCGAAATTCTCGGCTGCGGTATGGTGGACCCCAACGTCCTCGAGGCCTGCGGTATAGACTCGAAGGTCTACACCGGCTTCGCATTGGGTATGGGCATCGAACGCATCACCAACCTCAAGTATCGCGTCAAGGATCTGCGCATGTTCTCCGAAAACGACACTCGTTTCTTGGACGAATTTGCGGGCGCACACTGATACGCCATACCGAGCGCCGTCTCCGCCCCGCATCCTCAATCCACAGCACGATGCACTGCGGAGACGCCGACCGATTGAGACCACAACCCAATTCCTCCTATATTTCTTTCAGCGTCTGACACCATGTTCCACTGCTTGTTGGTTTTTCTCGGAGGCGGCATAGGTTCGTTATGCCGCTACGGCATACAACACTTGGGCATCTGTGGAGCTTCATTTTTCTATACACTGACAGCCAATATCTCGGGCTGTCTCGCCATAGGTATAGTATGGGCATTGCTGGATGCATGGCATGCGGACAAAGCCTGGAGTCTGCTGCTAATCACCGGTTTTTTGGGCGGATATACAACCTTCTCGGCATTTTCGTTGGACGTGGCGCATCTTGTCCAAGAGGGTAAGGCCCTCACGGCAGCCGCTTACGTGGCAGCAAGCGTGCTCGGCAGCTTGGCCGCTTGCGGCATCGGATTGTACGCCACTCAACGCATAATACGCTTATTTGCATGAACATCAACGATAGATACCGCCAAGTCCTCGAAAGGCTCGACCGCGAAATTCCGATGCCGGAGACCGAACTGCATTACGCCAACGGCTATCAGCTGCTCACGGCCGTGATATTGTCGGCCCAATGTACTGACAAGCGCGTAAATATGATTACCCCGGCACTCTTTGCCGCCTTCCCCACCGCCAAGTCTTTGGCCGAGGCGGACACCGCCGAAATATACGAATACATCAAATCGGTATCCTATCCCAACAATAAGGCCAAATCATTATCCGGGATGGCCAAGGCGCTCACCCAACGCTTCGGAGGCAATGTTCCCGACAACATGGACGACCTGCTCGGCATCCCGGGCGTAGGCCGCAAAACGGCCAACGTCATTCTGGCAGTCCTCTACGGACAAGCCGCTATGGCAGTGGACACTCACGTCTTTCGCGTAAGCAACCGCATAGGACTGACCGACAACTCACGCACCCCCGTCGAAACCGAGCGCACACTCATGCGCCACATCCCGGCCCGATTGGTACCGAAGGCCCATCATTGGCTCATACTGCACGGTCGATACGTCTGCAAGGCTCGTCGCCCCGACTGCGACCGGTGCTACCTCACCGACCTGTGCAAATACTACGCGCACACCGAACGCTCGAAAGGCACAAACAACAGCTAAACCACTCGCCATGGAACCCGTAGAGGAAACCACCTTCATCGTCATCATCGAAATTCTGGGAACAATATCGTTCGCCATCTCCGGTATACGATTGGCAGCCGCCAAGAACTTTGACTGGTTCGGCGCATACGTCATAGGCTTGGTCACGGCCATAGGCGGCGGAACATTGCGCGATGTCTTGATTCAAGCTCCGGTATTCTGGATGGTATCCTGGCACTACCTGGCTGTCACGGGACTGTCACTGCTCACAGTGCTGATATTCAAGAGAGCTCTTGTCGGCGGATTTCGCACACTATTCCTATTTGACGCCATCGGACTTGCGCTGTTTGTGGTCATAGGCATCGAAAAATCGCTCACCTATAATTACCCGATGTGGGTGGCCATCACCATGGGCATCATCACCGGATCTTTCGGCGGCGTATGTCGCGATATACTCATCAACGAGGTCCCGCTGTTTTTTTGCAAAGACATTTACGCCACCGCCTGCCTTGCCGGCGGAATAGTGTATTGGCTGATATGGCTGACAGGACTGCCATCTATTGTTGCCCAGGTGCTTTGCGCCGCAACCGTCATCGGCTTGCGCATACTTGCCTTCAAGTACAATTGGTCTCTGCCCGCGCTCAAGGTCAAGCCCGAAAACCTCCCGAAGGATGACAATCTCGGCACCGGCGATTCATCCCTAAAATCAAACGACAATGACAATTAACCACGACAAACCCCTGATACAGCTGGCCAAATACGCCATTGTAGGCGTTATGAACACGCTGCTTACCCTGGCTGTTATATTTATATGCAAATCGCTATTGGGCGTCAATCCATACATATCCAACGCCTTAGGCTATATCGTAGGACTCATCAACTCCTTCCTGTGGAATCGAGCATGGGTATTCCGACGCCGCGACGGCAAGTTGTCGCGCCAAGCGATATTGTTCCTTGTCGGCTTTGCCGTATGCTACGGGCTGCAATTCTTCACCGTTTGGAGTCTCAACCAATCCTCTTTCGGCGAAATCGAAATTCAGATTTTAAGCTTCACCCTTTCGGGATACGGCATAGCTACACTCATCGGCAATGTAGTATACACCGTATGCAACTTCATATTCAACAGACTTTTCACCTTCAGCCGCCGCAAATAATACGGCGTCCGGCACATATCACAACCCCATACTATGCAACAACTCGTCAAGAAACATTTGGCACTGCTATTGGTGCTCCTCGTTTCAATGGCTACGTTCACATCTTGCGATGACGACGAAGGTTATGCCATTGACCCTCGCGACCTCCCCTCTCAGGCTTGGGACTTCCTGGACTACTACTATTATGACATCCCGGTCGTCGAAGCATTCTATTACGGCAGCGGCTCGGACGGATATTATCGCGTCAACCTCGCCGACGGTACCGGTGTAGGCTTTGATGCTTGGGGCAAATGGTACTTCGTATCCGCCCCCTGGGACACGAGCGTTCCGGCAGGCATCGTACCGCCGCGTATCATCAATTTTGTCGGATACTACTATCCCTACGAAGCCATTGTCAGCATTACCATCACCGGATACGGATACGATATCACCCTATCCAACGGTACGGATCTGTCCTTCGACATATACGGCGAGGTACTCGATTAGACGCTGACACTCATCCATTTACTTGACCGAGGCGCGACATTTCGGCCACACCTCAATCAAGCACGACAAAATACATACGGCATACAGCCCGATACTCGAGCGTATGCCGTATGTGTTTTCTATTTAAGCTATTGCAGTCCGGCAAGCTCAATAACGGCCTGCGTCACTCATCGTGCCGACTCTTCGAGACCGACCTGACGCGTGAATGCCTCGTCAAAGCATATCAAAGTCTCTGTCTGCGAGGCAAATTTGGCGTGAATATTGGACTGCAAAAGTTGAAACAAATGTTCGTTGTCTCGAGCCATAATGCGTATCAGCAGGTCATAGCGCCCGGACGTTACATTGCAGCTCACCACCTCAGGGATGGCGCGCAGTATTTCGATGACCTCACGAATCTTGGACGGTTCCATAAGATGAATGCCTACAAATGCCGAAATCTTATAGCCTAAAGCCTCGGGATTGACCACGCAATCCCAGCGACGAATCACGCCGTTGGCCACAAGTCGTTTGATGCGCTGATGAATGGCCGCGCCCGAGAGATCGCACACGCGAGCTATTTCTTGGAACGACTCACGAGCATTGGTCGCAAGCAGCCCCAGTATCTTCAAATCCAAGCTGTCAAATTGTCTTTCCATGAAAATTTTCTGTTCTGAAAGTAGTAAAAGGATTATGCAAATTGCAGATGTAACTGATGTGTCGATAATTGCACTGCAAATATCGAAACTTATTCGTAAACCGCAAAGACCCCATTGCCAATTTTGCACAATTCTTTGCACTTACACGCCGAAATAAGCAAATTCTAACAATCTCGCATCGGATGATCGCACCCGAGAAAGCCTTCTAAGGCCGTTCGACGCTTAAATTCAGAGGCGTTATCGACTGCCCGAACCGTGTATGCCGACCTTCCAATCCACATTTCGCGAGAAAAAAAATCAGATTTCGCCTAAAATGTTTGTCAAAACCAAAAATGATTTACTAATTTCGCATTGTCATTCGACGGGTACCGGCAACCAAGCCCGAACCCCGATGGCACAACAATTCGTAACCAATAGACTTAAGTATATGATTTTCAATTTTCGCTTAGTTTCGGACGAAGTAGACAACTTCAAGAGAGAAATCGAGATAGACGCCGACGACACCTTCCTCGACCTCAGGAACGCCATCTGCGATGCCGTGCAATACGACCGCTCGGAGATGTGCTCGTTCTTCCTGTGCGATGACAGCTGGGAAAAAGAGAAAGAAATCACGTTGGAAGACATGGGCACAGATAGTGACGAAGACACCTACTTGATGGACGAATGTATCCTCAGCGATTACATCGACGACGAGGGCCAAAAGTTGATGTTTGTCTTCGACTACCTGACCGACCGCGCCTTCTTCCTCCAACTCAAAAAAATCATAACCGGCAAGTCGCTCAAAGACCCCGTATGCACCCTGTCCATGGGCAAAGCCCCTGAACAGCATATCGATATGAAGCGCTTCGAAGCCGACATCGATGCCAAAGCCGCAAAACAGGCTTCCATCGAAGACTTCGGCGAGGACTTCGATGAAGAAGGTTACAACGAAGACGAATTCGACCCCGAAGGCTTCTCCGACCTCACTTTTGACGAACATTGAACACTCTAAGGCTCGACCCCGTAAAGCCCGACAGCAACGCGCTGCCGGGCTTTGACGTTTTTTGAAGGCTATGTCTCTGTATTTTAACGTATTTTATATGTGCTATACCAACTTTTAGTTTTATCTTTGTCGTATATATCCAAGGTAATACACAACGGCGCTCTCCACAACGCACCAACAGCTTGTATTACAACATATTATCCTACGCATAACCAACAACTAACGCATAACTGCATCAAACGTTTGTTCATGAAGAATTTTACCATAACCCTATTGGCTGCCGCGTCGATGGCCACGACGTGCTATGCCGAAACTGTCACTCTAAAAGACACTGAGTACCAAATCACGACCCTTCAAGACCGTGAATTGGGCCCGGGCGTACGCTATACGCGCATACGCATACCCGAGTATCCGCTCAATGTCAATATCCTGCGCATAGACGCATCCAATCCATACAACAGCATCGAGACCACACAGGCATCCGACAAACTTTACGGAACCGAATCGCTGGTCAACGCCGCCAAGCGTCAAACCACTACGGGACATGTCGCCCTGGCAGGCGCCAACGCCAACTTCTGGTGCGTAAACGGACAGCCGCCGTACAGCGACGAACTCGTGGGGCTGACTTATAACGGCAACCTACGCAACGGTAAAATCATCTCCGAGACAAATATGCACGCCGACCAATGGAACGGCGGATACAAGCACACCGGCATCGTGGGTATAACCCCCGAAGGCACCGTACACAGCGGCAACTACTTCTCATGGGCCGGATACATCAACTCGACAGCTACCGGCGAGATGGAAATATATACCGTCAATAAGACGGTGCGCGACAACGAAGTCAACATCTACAACTCCTACTACCCGACCAATCGTCCCTTCAAATGCGTGGACACTTACACCGACAACGGCACAACGCACTTCAAGATTGTGCCTAACTGCGCCACCGAAGTATACCTGAACATCGACGATGGTCAAAAATGGAACGCAGGAGGCAAGGACATAACCTTCACCGTCGCCAAAGTGGTACAAGATGCCGGAACAGGCACTATCGGCAGCTACGACCTCGCCATAGTCGGCCGCGGAGACAAGCGCGAAGCTCTCAACCGCCTCAACCCCGGTGACAAAGTCACACTGCGATACGGATGGTCCGATAAGAGCGGCAAACTCATCGAATTCAACAACCTTGTAGGCGGCAACGCCCAGGTGATGAACGCCGGGACTCTGACCAAGTACAACACCTCCGAGAATTACAACTCGCAAGTATACTCTCGCACCGGATACGGCACCGATGCCGAAGGCCGCTATCTCTACATCTTCGTAATCGACAAGAGCACAGACCCCAACTACGGCACCTCGGCAGGATGCTCCACCACCGAAATGTGCGCCATCGCTCAGCACTACGGATGTACATATATGACCAACTTCGATGCCGGCGGTAGCGCCGAAATGCTCGTGGGCAACGCCATCATCAATAAAACCACCGAATCCACTCCTCGTTCCGTGGCCAACGGTATGATTGTCTACAGCACCGCACCCGAAGACAACGAAATCACGCGCCTCGATTTTGCCGATTACGAACTCAAAGCTCCGGTATACGGCACCTACACCCCGCGCATCATCGGCTACAACAAATACGGCGCCGTAGTCAGCGATGACGTGCAAGGCATTGTCCTGAGCTGCGATCCTAATGTGGGAACTTGCAACGGCAACGTCTTCACCGCCAGAGGCACAGGCACCGCAACTCCGCTCACCGCACATCTCGGCGAAATCCTCGTCACCAAAACAATTACCATCGTGGACACTCAGATGTCCCTGCGTATCAAGCCTATACTCATCGACGGATTCCGCGAATACCCCGTCGAAGTATCGGCCGAAATAGACGGCAATACCTACACCTACAACCCGTCCAGCATTACTTGGACCGTATCCGACCCCTCGGTAGCAAATATCGATGCTAACGGCGTATTGCACGGGATTAAAGACGGAACAACCGATATCACCGCCACAATAGGTCGCTTCAGCGACACTACCACCGTCACTGTCGAAATCGCCAAGAAGGCATCCTACGACTTCAATACATGGGTCGACTGGAAGGCCATGGGAACCGCCGGTATCGTCAATGCAGATGGTAAGACAGCTCTCGCCATCGCCGACAACGGCACAATCAATTTCACTTACAAGACTCCGCGCGACCCGTACATGTACATTGCTCGCGACATTACCTTCTACAGTCTGCCGGACGAAATCTCCTTTGATTTCACATCCTCAATCCCGGTGTCCAAAGTAGTCGTAGACGCACGCACACGACAGCACACACGTTCCAACAACATCAACATCACCGCACAAGGCAGCGATAATTTCGCCGCCGGCAAGACCCACCACGTGGTACTGCCTTGGGATGTCTTAGGCAACAAGGACGACCTGATTACATTCCCGGTGTCGATGCACCAGATTCGCTTTGTATTCGTCAAGGACGCAGCCAATAAGGGCGAGCAAACGGTTCAAGTATCTGAGGTCAAGGCAACTTACAAGCACTTTGGCGGCGTCGCCGATGCCATTGCCGATGCCGGCGCCACGACCTTGGCCGTATGGCCCAACCCGGTGAGCGGCTCCACCTTTGCCCTGCGCGCCTCCGCGCCTATGGCTTCCGTGGCCGTATACAGCCTCGGCGGTGCTCTCGTCAGCGAAACGCCTGCCAACGGCGAAAACATTATGCACATCGCCACTCCCGCCTCCGCCGGCGTATACATCGTAGCCGCCAAATGCACCGACGGCTCCAAGGTCTGCACCAAACTCGTGGTCAAGTAACGCTCGACCGAAGACCTCGGACTAAGACTACGGACAACAATACCCGACGAGAATTACAGACCCGTAAAGCCGGCTGTAACATTCATCAAGAAAACGCAACTGCAAAAATCAAAACTATAACACCCTATAACCACATGAGAAAGAAAATTCTGCTAAGCGCTCTGGCACTCACTGCCTGCGTATGGACACAGGCTCAGATTGCCGAAGTGTCCGCACCGCGCCCACTACTCAAGGGCACGCAAAGCGAAATGTACTACCCCGTACTCAGCGCCGATGGTACTCAACTTATGTTCAGCAAAGCCGATTACTCGGACCTGCGCGTATATGACTACGCCTCCGGAGCCACCAAGGCCGTGAACGCCACACGTCCCGAGGCCTTCCGCGCACGTTTCGTAGGCGACAAAGTCTCCACCGCTCAGCCCGCGACAGGCACCTCCGTAAGCGTCAAAGGCTCCAAACTGATTATTACGACCAACGGCACCTCCCGCGAATACACTCCCGTGGACTGCTACGCCGGATACTGCTGGCCTTCGCTGTCTCCCGACGGCACCAAAGTGATGTTTGTCGCCGCCGGTAAGGGCATATACATTACCGACCTCAAAGGCAATATCCTCAGCCATCCGGGCAAGTACGAAGCCCCCGTATGGTATGGCAACAACCACATCGTGGCCATGAACGCCAAGGACGACGGACACCAATACATGTCCTCGCAGATTGTGCTGCTCAGCACCGACGGCGCTCAGGTTCAAAACCTGACCAAGCCCGAGTCCATGAGCATGTACCCCGCAGCTGCCATCAGCGCCAACCGCGTGGTTTACAACACTATCGACGGACGTCTTTACGAAATGACCGTAACCATCAAGTGATACATACCATTACACACTAACACTTTCAGCGCATTATGAAATACTCCAAAATATTTGCTGCCGCACTGGTGTCGATGGTATCTATGGGCACCCTCTTCGCCACCCCGGCGTCGGCACAAAACACCAAGAAAATCAAAGTATACATCAATCCCGGACACGGCGGACACGACCCCGACGACCGAAACGTTGTCATCGCGCCCTACGCACAAGGCGACCCCGAAGGATACTGGGAATCAAATTCCAACCTCGACAAAGGCTTGTTCCTGCGCGATATGCTGCTCGAAAAAGGCTATGACGTGGAAATATCGCGCGTCACCAACACCTCGGACGATGACCTGGGCCTGTCCACCATCGTCAACCTGAGCAACAACAGCGGCGCCGACATATTCTTCTCGATACACTCCAACGCCACCGGTACCGAGGCACGACGCAACTTCCCGTTGATGCTGTATCGCGGATATGACAACGAGCCGGTAGTACCCAACTCGGACGTCATCGCCAAAATTCTCAACAAATACCTGCTGCAGAACAAGGCCACGTACTGGACCAGCACCAGCATCAACTGCCGCGGCGACTTCAGCTTCTATCCCACATGGCACGGTGCCGGACTGGGCGTATTGCGCGGCAATACACGCGTAAGTATGCTCTCCGAAGGTTCGTTCCACGACTACATCCCCGAGACATATCGACTGATGAACAAGGACTTCTGCTGGATGGAAGCATGGCATTTCCGCAAAGCCATCGACGAATACTTCAGCCAGCCCGGCGTATCCTACGGTGTAGTGGCCGGTCGTATCAACGACAACCGCACACCACGCGACGGCAGCTACCTGAAATTCGGCGAAGACTGGTACGCCACCATCCAAAACGCTAAAGTCGAACTCATCGACGCCTCGGGCAACGTTGTAGACACCTACACCACCGAAACAAAACACATCAACGGCTTCTACCTTTTCCGCAAGGTTACCCCGGGACACTACACCGTCAAGGCCACTTGCGACACCCACTACCCCGTAAGCACCGAAATTGACGTCGTAGCCGACGAAATCACCTATGCAAACATGCAGATGGGCAAAATCCGCAGCACTCCGCCCGAAGTCGTGGCATACTCGCCCATGTGGAAAGACGGCGACGAACCCGTATTGTGCAACAGCCCCGTCATCATCGACTTCAACTGGGATATGGACACCGAAAGCGCCGAAAAAGCCTTCAGCATCTCGCCCGCCGCAGCCGGAACATTCTCCTGGGAAGACACCAACCACCGTCTGGTATTCACCCCCTCTGAGGCATACAGCACAAACACCAAATACACCGTCACCATATCCACCGAAGCCAAGCACCCGGACAATATGAATATGGAGAAACCTTTCACGTTCTCGTTTATGACCACCAACTTCAATTATATGAAGATTCTCGGCCAATTCCCCAAACAGGACGAAAAGGTTCACTACTCAAATGCCGCCATCGAATTCCGCTTTGACCTGATGCCCAATGTAGCGCCCATCCTCAACCAAATCACCTGCAAAGACAGCAAGGGCAACAACGTCAGCTTCAATAAGCGCAAAATGACCAACTCGAAGGCCGGCGCAACCTACGGATTCTTCCGCATACCCTTCCTCAAAAACCTCACAGTAGGCGAAACCTACAGCCTGACTCTTGCTCGCGAATTTGCCGACAAAAACGGCATAACCCTCCAAGAACCCGTAAATATAACCTTCACCGCTGTCGATGCAGCCGACCACGCTGCCGGACAAGGCATTATCGACAATATGGAGACACCCGCCGACTACAGCATGGCCGAAGTGGGCAGCCTCAATGTCGAAAGCCAAAGCGTAGCCGCTGCCGCTAATCCGCTCGTAGGCAAAGCCACCGGCTTCACCTACAAATTCAAGGATACCGAAGGCGGTGAAATCCTCTGGGAACGCGCCGAAAGTGCTCCTCAAGTCCTCAAAGCCGGCGAAAAAGTGGGCGTACATATCAATGGCGATCTCACCGCAAACAAGGTTTACCTCGAACTGACCTCCGGCATATCCACCACCTACACTTACGTCTGCGATATGGACTTCCTGGGATGGCGCTACTTCGAAGTCCCGGTAACCGTTGAGGCCGACGCCCAGCTCACCGGCATCAAGCTTGTGCAAAATCCCTCGCAAATGAGCGCCACCGGCACCTTCGCCATTGACGATATCAACTATCTGGGCAGCGGCGCCGTCGAAGACATCGAATGCACCTCGCTGACCGTTCACCCCAACCCCGCCAGCGAATACCTCGTAGCCAATGCCGACTTCCTCATCACCGGAATACGTCTGGTCAATGCAGCCGGCATCACAGTGGCTCAGACCGAAGGAAACGTACTCAATGTCAGCGAAATTGCCGACGGAGCATACTTCGCCATCATCAGCAGCGGCGCGGGTCAGTCCACACGCAAGGTCCTGATAAAGCACTGATACACCTATCTGTCACCCTATAATACCTAAGGACTTTAGGGGCACGAAAGCCCTTAAAGTCCTTAGGGACTATAAAGGGACAAGCATATTCACGACAAATATCATCTACACACACCTCCAAACACTTCGTTAATGAAGAGACACATCTTACTTGCCGCAGCAATACTCGGCGCCGCCGTCTCGGCAGCAGCCATCACTGTCTCGGCACCGCAAAAAATCGAGACCCCCGAAGGGTCGCATCACCCCGTACTCAGCCCCGACGGAAACACCCTGCTTTTCAGCACTCAGGATCATACCGGGCTGAAATCTTTGGACCTGTCCACAGGCAAGATGGCCGTCATCGACACCGATGCCGCCGCCGGCTTTGCCCCGATATTCAATGCCGATGGCTCCAAGGTATTCTACCGCACCGCAACGGTCATCGACGGATTGCTGTGCCACGATGTCCGCAGTTACGACATAGCCAAAGGCTCCGCCCCCGTCAAGTTGCAATCATACAGCCGCAAAGCGCCCTCCGATCTCAATGCCGTCAGCGCCAAAGACAACTACGCCTTCGCTGACTACCGCGACATCGTACTCTGCCGTGACGGCGTTACCACCAAAATCAACCCCATAGCCGATGCACACTCTTACCTTTGGGCTTCGCTCTCGCCCGACGGCTCACACCTGCTGTTCTGCGAACCCTTCGAAGGAGTATTCGTGGCCAAGGCCGACGGCTCGCAGCCGCAACGCATAGCCGCAAAAGGCGATTTCCCGGCGTGGCTCTCCAACAATATGATAGCCTTCGTAGTGACCCATGACGATGGATACGTAGTACTCGACAGCAAATTATGCGTAGTCAATATCACCTCCGGCCGAACCACTGACATCACCGATGCCGATACACTCGTGGGCGAGGCCGCTGCCGCTGCCGGAAAAGTCGTATACTCCGACCTGCAAGGCAATATGTACCTTATCCAAGTAAGCGAATGACAACCGTACGCACACCCCGAACAATGACTATACAGATGAAACGCATTATATTATTGCTATTGGGAGCACTTGTTGTCGCTTCCGGAGCATACGCCAAGCGCATGTCCGACCTCAAGATTTATATCAACCCCGGACACGGCGGATACACTTCGGACGACCGCCCCATCAGAATTTACCCCTTCGAGCAAAACGACACTCTCGGATACTGGGAGTCCAAGTCGAACCTCTACAAAGGCCTGCACATGTACCACATTCTGGACTCGCTGGGTGCCACTCCGTACCTGTCGCGTATCAAGAACACTCAAGCCGACGACCGAAGCCTCAGCGGTATCGCCGCCGAAGCCAACTCCCTGGGCGTTGACCTTTTCTTCTCGATACACTCCAATGCCGGCGAAAATGTCAACTACCCGCTGATGCTCTATCGCGAAAACACCATAGGCACACCGCGATACCCCGAAAACATCACGCTGAGCAAAATCGTATGGAAAAACCTTCACAGCCGCAAGCTGGCCATCTGGACTCGCGACTCCGAATACATTGCCGGCGACCTCACCTTCTACCAGCACATGTGGCAGGGCGGTCTGGGCGTACTCCGCACCCTCTACACCGTAGGTCTGCTCTCCGAAGGCTCGATGCACGAGCACCGTCCCGAAGCACACCGACTGATGAACGATGACTACAACTGGATTGAAGCATGGCTCTTCGTCAAGTCCATCATGGAATATTACGATACGGAAGACAAATTCGTCACGGGCAACATCGCCGGTATCATCTACGACGACCACAACCTGCGCGAAAACCTCTACCCCGCCAACTTCACCATGTACGGACGCGACAACAACGCCCCCGTCAACGGTGCATACGTTCAACTGATTGACGCCCAAGGCAAAACCATCCAAACGCGCACCACAGACGACATGTACAACGGCGTGTACGCATTCCGTAACGTCACTCCCGGCACATACACCGTTCGCGTCAGCCGTGACGACTACTACACCGAAGACAAGACCGTCACTGTCATCGCCAACGACATCACCTACCAAGACTTTCCGATGATGCTCAAACGCGAATATCCGCTCGCGATCACCAAGTACGCACCCGCTCCGGCAGATGGCGAACTCGTCTCCTGCTCTTCATCCATAGACTTTGAGTTTAACACCGATGTAGACCAAGAATCCTTCGAGAAAGCCTTCAGCATCACCCCCGAAGTCAAAGGATACTTTGTCTTCAGCGAAAGCTACCACAAAGCATCCTTCGTCCCCGAACTATCGCTCGAACGCAACACCACCTACACCGTCACCATCGACGCCTCGGCCAAGACCACCGACAGCCGCTACAGCCATCCGCAAATGACCCAACCGCTCGAATTCTCCTTCACCACCAAGAACCGCGACCGTCTCGAAATCCTCGACCACTTCCCCGCCGATGGCGGCACGGTACACTATGTATCACCCACGCTCGAATTCCGCTTTGACAAGACCATCAACTCCAACGGCGCATACGATATGGTGACCATCACCGACAGCAAAGGCAACGATGTAGCCGTCAACAAGCGCACATCCAAGTTCAACCGACTGACCAACGGATACGGCAACGCCATATTCGCCATCACCGGCGACCTTGTCCCGGGCGAAAAATATCACGTCAAACTTTCGGGAGCACTCCGCGACACCGAGTCACTTCCCCTGGGCAATGACATCGAATTCGATTTCACCGCCGTAGACGCCACCAGCGAAGTCGAGCAGACAACCGTCGAAGACTTCGAAACAGCCGTCAACTTCGCCGTAGACCCCGAACAAACCACCGGAACAGCCGCCAACCCCACGGCTACACGCTCCACCGCTGTCAAACTCTTCGACAAAGCCTCGGGACGATTCTCCTATAAATTTGCTGACAGCCACGGCGGCTCCATCGTCTGGAAATACACCGGCGAACCCCATGCCTACAACACCAACGACATCCTGGGCATGTACATCAACGGCGACTTCAACAACCACGAACTGTACGTAGGCGTCGCTTCCGGCACCAACATCAAGTACAAGAAAGTCTGCGACCTCGACTTCATCGGATGGCAATACCGCGAAGTCACCCTCGACAACCTCGAGAAAGACTTCTGCCCCTTCCTGCTCAGCGAAATCAAGGTCGTCCAGCAAAAGAGCCCCATCACCCAAAACGGAGCTTTCAACCTCGACAACATCACCTTCCGTCAAGGATCCGGTGGCGTAAATGACATTACCGCCGATACCGAAGCATCCTTTGCCGTACGCGTCGACGGCCGTCACGTCCTCGTAGCCGATGCTCAAGCCTCGGCCACCGTAGACATCTACGCCATAGACGGCACATTGGTAGCATCCAAAGCCACCGATGCCTACGGCGCCGCAACCATCGATGTACCTGCCGCCGGCATCTACATTGTCCGCGTCGCTGCCGCCGCTACCAAGGTCTCCATCCGCTAACGACACCCACCCTGCCTGCAAGGCAGACATTCAACGCGGTGCTGTGCCATTGGGCACAGCACCGCGTATTCTATTGCGTATTCTATTGACCGGCAATAAGCACATTTTCGGCTGCAGAAGGCGGAAATGTGGCGGATAATGCTTAACTTTGCAAAAAGCCTAAGGGACACCCGAGTGGCCAAACCGAGCAAAAACAATCTGATTTATCGTGAAAATTATAGCCGAAAGCAGCAGTACACGTACCGAGTGGGCACTTGTCGATGGAGACAAGGTGGTGGAACACGCATTCACTACCGGCATCAATCCGTACTTTCAGACACGCCGCGAAATCTCGCACTCCATACGCCTCGAATTACCCGATGCATTCTTCCGACGCCGTTGGGAACACGTCTATTTCTACGGCGCCGGATGTGCCAATTACGAGAAAAACAAGGTAATGGAATCTTCCTTGGTAGCGCAGTTCAAAACACCGGTGACGATACACAGCGACCTGTTGGGTGCCGCTCGCGGACTGCTGGTAAGGCAGCCCGGCTTAGCGTGCATCCTCGGAACGGGCTCCAATACCTGCTTGTACGATGGCCACGAAATTATCAAGAACGTTCGTCCGTTGGGCTTCATCCTCGGCGATGAGGGCAGCAATTCGTATATGGGCAAGTTGTTCATAGCCGATTTGCTCAAGGAATTAGCTCCGCCCGAGTTGTGCACTGCTTTCTACGAAAAATACCAAACCACAGCCAACGTTCTGCTGGACCAAGTGTACACCAATACACTGCCCAACCGCACACTGGCTCAGTATGCGTTCTTCCTGCACGAGCACCTCGACCACAAGTACGTATATGATCTCGTATATCGTTCGCTTATGAAGTTCTTTGAGCGCAATATCTCTCAATACGACTATCACAACCACCCGCTGAGTCTTGTCGGTTCGACGTGCGTGCTCTACGAGGACATCCTGCGCAAAGTAGCCGCCGATTTCGGCGCAACTATAGACAAGGTGGCGCGATACTCTATGCCCGGATTGGTGCAGTACCATTCGACAGAAGAATAAGCGTAATCCGCACACTTTTACTCTCTCCGAAAATACACGACCACCCCAAAAAACACAACCGAGAATATGAACAAAGCCATACTTATGGGATACGTGGGCGCAGACCCCAAAATACGCTATGTGGAAACACGCCCCGTGGCATCCTTCAGCATGGCCACCACCGAACGCGGTCGCCGTATGCCGGACGGCTCGCAACTACCCGACCGTACCGAGTGGCACAATATCGTGATGTGGGATGCCAATGCCGAATTTGCCGAGAAATACATCCGCAAAGGATCGCGCCTGCTCATCGAAGGCAAGATACGGACCCGATTTTGGGAGGATCGCAACACCATCAAGCACACCATCACCGAAATATACGTCGACAATTTCGATTTGCTCAAATGAAAGCATCCGACCCCGACAGCATTGTCGAAGCCATACAAACACGCACGACGGTACTTGACGGGGCCACAGCGACCATGCTTACCGAAGCCACCGCCGCGGCACACCTGCCTTTGGCCGACCTATTATGCATTGTCCGTCCGGAGGCGGTGACGGCATTGCACGAGGCCTACATTGATGCCGGAGCCGATATCATAAGCACCGACACTTTCAACGCCAACGCACTGACGCTCAAAAGGCTGTATCACATTGAGCGCCCCGACCATATAGCCGGGGACATCAACCGCGCAGCCGCAGATTTGGCACACCAAAGCATACGACGTGCCTTTGCGCGTGACGGACATCGTCGGTACGTCGCCGGAGTCGTAACACCTATATGTCCACAGCCGGGCGACAGTGACAACGAATGGCTGGACGCCTGTCAGGCACAGATGGCTGCCTTGGCCGAGGGCGGAGTCGATTTCCTGCTGGCCGAGAGTTGCTATGACATCACCGGCACACGCATCGTGGCACGGGCGGCGGCACGCATCGCGTCACATTATAATATATGTACCGTTTTCAGCGCAACGGTCACCGACGACGCCGCCCTACCTACGGGCGGAAGTCTCGAGGACCTATTGGACGCCGTGGCCGTAGCCTCGCCCTTGGCCGTCGGTCTTAACTGCTGCAACGGTCCGCAAGGCTTTGTCCGACTATTGCGCCGCCTTAAATCGCTGTCCCCCTACCCGGCCATCGCTTATCCCGGTGCCGGTCTGCCTGACAAAGCCGGCAAGTACCCGGCCACGCCGCAGGACTTCGGGCAGATGGCACGCACAATCATCGCCGAATACCCGGCGTGTATCATCGGCGGATGCTGCGGCACCACCCCGGCACACATTGCCGCCGTGGCTCAGGCCGTACATGACAGCCGCAAGTGACAGCGTGTCAGTATCTGTATGTCAGTAGAGCGCAAATATTGCAACAACGCATTACGCACTGACTATCAATCATATATCACCCATACCACGTTTTGGCACATCATTTGTATATATAGTAAGCGTCAAGCGCTTGAAGCTATACAGCCGACAGCGCGAGACACCGGCCGCCCGGCGCCACAAGGCACACAAGGCACGCCGGTACAGTCAACCGAAAAAAATAAAAATAAATACAAACAGCTAAAACAGAACAATCATGGGAAAGATTATTGGTATAGACCTCGGCACCACTAATTCGTGTGTAGCCGTTCTCGAAGGCAAAGACCCCGTAGTGATACCTAACAGCGAAGGTCGCAACACAACTCCTTCGGTGGTAGCATTCGTCGACGGCGGCGAGCGCAAAGTGGGTGACCCCGCCAAGCGCCAAGCTATCACCAACCCCAAACGCACCATCTACTCCATCAAACGCTTTATGGGTGAAACCTATGACAAAGTGCAGAAAGAGATTGAGCGCGTGCCCTACAAAGTGGTTCGCGGCGACAACAACACGCCTCGAATCGATATAGACGGACGCCAGTATACGCCCCAGGAAATCTCGGCAATGATTCTTCAGAAAATGAAGAAAACCGCCGAAGACTACCTCGGACAAAGCGTCACCGAAGCAGTCATCACCGTACCTGCCTACTTCAACGACAGCCAGCGTCAAGCCACCAAGGAAGCCGGCGAAATCGCAGGCCTTACCGTAAAACGTATCGTCAACGAGCCTACCGCCGCAGCACTTGCCTACGGTCTTGACAAAGCCAAGAACGATCAAAAGATTGCCGTATTCGACCTCGGCGGCGGTACATTCGATATCTCCATCCTCGAACTGGGCGACGGTGTATTCGAAGTTAAGTCCACCAACGGCGATACCCACCTGGGCGGCGATGACTTTGACCACGTCATCATCGACTGGTTGGCCGACGAATTCCAGAAAGACGAGGGCGTAGACCTCCGTCAGGATCCTATGGCACTGCAGCGTCTGAAAGAGGCTGCCGAAAAGGCCAAAATCGAATTGTCCAGCACCACAAGCACCGAAATCAACCTGCCGTACATCATGCCCGTCAACGGAGTGCCCAAACACCTCGTTAAGACACTGACACGTGCCAAATTCGAGCAACTGGCCGACAGCCTCATCAACGCCACCCTCGGCCCCTGCCGTCAAGCCCTCCAAGACGCCGGCCTGACAGCCAACGACATTGACGAAGTCATCCTCGTAGGCGGTTCGACACGTATCCCCGCCGTACAGCAGATTGTCGAGAAATTCTTCGGCAAGGCTCCCAACAAGGGCGTCAACCCCGACGAAGTTGTAGCCGTAGGTGCTGCCATCCAAGGCGGTGTGCTCAGCGGTGATGTCAAGGACGTACTGCTTCTCGATGTAGTGCCTCTGAGCGTAGGTCTTGAGACCCTCGGCGGCGTGATGACCAAACTCATCGACGCCAACACCACAATACCTACTCGCAAGAGCCAGGTATTCTCCACCGCTGCCGACAACCAGCCTTCTGTCGAAATCAACGTCCTGCAGGGCGAACGCCCCATGGCCAAAGACGACAAACTCATCGGTAAATTCCACCTCGACGGCATCGCTCCCGCACCCCGTGGCATACCTCAGATCGAAGTTACTTTCGAAATCGATGCCAACGGTATCCTCAACGTTACCGCCAAAGACAAAGCCACCGGTAAAGAGCAGAGCATCCGCATCGAAGCTTCCAGCGGCTTGACCGACGCCGAAATCCAGCGTATGAAGGACGAAGCAGCAGCCAACGCCGATGCCGATGCCAAAGAGAAGGAACGCATCGACAAACTCAATCAGGCCGATGCCATCATCTTCCAGTCCGAGAAGAGCCTCAGCGACCTCGGTGACAAGATTCCCGCCGACAAGAAGACTGCTATCGAAAGCGCCCTCACCAAACTGAAAGACGCTCACAAGAGTCAGGACGTAGCCGCCTGTGACGCTGCAATCAAGGAAGTCGAAAACGCTTTCCAAGCCGCACAGCAGGACATCTACAACGCTCAGGCTCAGGCCCAGCAGGCTCAGCAAGCCCAGGCAAACGCAGGCGCTAATGCCGGCGCCGCCAACAACTCGGGTGACGACCACAACGTCTCCGACGTAGACTTCGAAGAAGTGAAGTAATCGCCCAAGCCGAACCGCAAAGGTGCGTCTGACAGCACCGAGCGTATCAAACCCTATATCATCACAAGTATCAACCGCATAAGATGATAACACAGACGGGACGTATAGCAGCAATGTTATACGCCCCGTTTTTTTGTGTTTCACGGAAAAAACCGAGCGGAAATATTGGTAACATTTGCGCCTTTTAGGGTATGGACATAGCCGGAAAACGGGCGTAACTTTGCAACGATAAAACGAGGCGCCGACCGCGCCGACACACATCTGAAAACAACACGCATAAGAGTACGACACTATGTATATCGAAAAAATAAAGTCTCCGGCTGACTTGAAAAAGCTGGACATCGAAGCGCTCAAAATAGTTGCCGACGAGACACGTCAGGCAGTGTTGAACCGTGTAAGCAAGTACGGCGGACACGTAGGCCCGAACCTCGGATTCGTGGAAGCCACCGTGGCCCTCCACTACGTCTTTGACGCACCCAAAGACAAATTGGTGTTTGACGTCAGCCACCAAAGCTATCCGCACAAAATCCTGACAGGCCGCGCAGCAGGCTTCTTAGGCGACTTAGACGATATGAACGCCATCTCCGGCTACTCGTCACCGGCCGAAAGCCCGATATACGACAACTTTGAAGTGGGACACACCTCTACATCCATCAGCCTGGCCACGGGCCTTCAGAAGGCCCGCGACATCAAAGGCACGTACGAAAACATCATCGCCGTCATCGGCGACGGCTCGCTCTCGGGCGGCGAAGCATTCGAAGGCCTCGACGAAGCCTCCGAGCTGGGCACCGGAATCATTATCGTGGTCAATGACAACGAAATGTCCATAGCCGAAAACCACGGCGGCATCTACAAGAACCTCCGCGCTCTACGCCAAAGCAACGGCCAATGCGAGCACAACTGGTTCAAAGCCTGGGGCTTCGAATATCACTACCTCGAAGAAGGCAACGACATCACCCGTCTCATCCAAGTCTTCAAGAAAGTCAAAGGCACACAGCGCCCCACAGTGGTACATATCCATACCGAAAAAGGTCACGGATTTGCGCCCGCTGTGGAGGATAAGGAAACCTGGCACTGGTCTATGCCCTTCAACATCACCGATGGCAGCCTGCTCAATCCCCCCACAGGCGAAAGCTACGACCGACTTTTCAGCGACTGGATGCTGCGCGAGATGAAACGGGACAAGACACTCATAGCCGTGACTGCCGGAACACCGACTGCCGCCGGATTTACCCCGGCCAAGCGCCGCGAAGCCGGAGCACAGCATATCGATATGGGCATAGCCGAGGAACAAGCCGCAGCCATGATTTCAGGTATGGCAAAAGGCGGCCTGCACCCCGTATGGACAGTATACAGCACATTCATCCAGCGCACCTACGACCAAATCGCCCAAGACCTGTGCATCAACTCCAATCCCGCCGTAATCAACGTGGTCGGAGGCGGAACAGCCTCGATGAACGACATAACACACATATGCCTCTTCGACATCCCGATGCTATGCAGTATCCCCAACCTCATATACCTGGCCCCGACAACCTGCGAGGAATATTTTGCCATGCTCCGCTGGGCTATCGATCAGGACCGTAAACCCATAGCCATCCGCGTACCTTCCAACGGCGTAAATCACACCGCCGAGCCCGTGGACACCGAATACAGCTATACACCGCAATACAAAGTTACACGCCAAGGCAGCCTGGTGGCCATCATCGCCGCCGGATCATTCTACCAAAAAGGCGAAAACGTAGCCGATATCCTCGCCGCCAAAGGCATCAACGCCACCCTCATCAACCCCCGCTACCTCAACGCCGTCGATGCCGAGACGCTCGACTCGCTCAAGGCCGAACACCGCCTCATAGTCACCCTCGAAGACGGCTGCAAAGACGGCGGATTCGGCGAACGCATAGCTTCATACTACGGCACCTCGGACATGAAAGTCCTGGTAAGCGGCGTCAAAAAGGACCTGTACGACCGCTACAACCTGCGCCAACTACTCGCCGACAACCGTCTGCTCGACGAGCAAATAGTCGATGACATCCTCGCCATAATAAAGTAATCAAACAATGTACGTACCTTTGCACACAACGACAACACCGTACTCGACATTAGGCACAGCCACACCATATACACAGCCATGACCATCGAACATATCGCCATAACCACTGCCGACATCGACCGCCTAAGACGATTCTACAGCACATACTTCGGTATGGAAGCCGAAGCCGAAATCACCGGCTCGACCGGCTCACGCATCACATTCATGTACTCGCCCGACGGAGGTGCACGCATCGAACTGATGCAAAAGCCCGGAACGCCGTGCGAGCGCACACACGGCTACGTCCACATGGCCTTCTCCGCCGGCAGCGAGGCCAACGTCGACGCCCTCATCCAACGGCTACAGGCCGCCGGCGTGTCCATCCTCCGCCAACCGCGACACACCCCCTCCGGCACCTACCTCGCCACCATCGCCGATCCCGACGGCAACCCCCTCGAAATCGTCCCCTAACCCACCCGACCTTCACCCTTATACACCGCCAATTCCGTATTCGACATTTATGCTCGACATATACATCTACCCAAACGACATCTACTCAGATAGCCGGTAAAAATCAATTGGTCATTCAATGATGTCGATAAATATCGTTCTCACACTATCCCATATCTCAAAAAGATTGGCTAATTTTGTACCTGATTGCTTTTAAGCGCAGACAAAAGACCGCCCAAGTATTGACAATCATAATTACCTATAACATAAGGGACTTACGCGCATTCGGAAAGGTTCAGTCAGCCAGCATTGCCACAACGGAGTCCCAGTTTTATCACTATCATGGCCAAAGAAAAGGAAACTGATTTTATAATAAAGCGACTTCTTGATGCTGCTGGAATACAGTGTCAGGCTGAGTCTTGTTCTATCATCCAAATTCAAAACGCCTTGCAAACGGCTTCGAAACGTGGCACTGGCAATGCAGGATTCCCTGAATTTGTCGGACAATCTGATGGCTTCATCATTGTGATCGAGGACAAAGCATCTTCTGATTTTCAGGCAAAATATGTAAAGGACGGAGATAAGAGTACCCTATTGATGGACACCAAAAGCATAACCAATTATGCTGAAAATGGTGCATTGCATTATGCTCTCCATATAATAAAGAATACAAATTTTAAGGAAGTTATTGCCTTTGGCTGTTCTGGAACAGAAGCAAATAGAGTTGTTATTCGCCCAATTTATGTTACACCAAATGGATATCAACTACTCCCACGTGTAAAAGATTTTGATTATTTCTCGCCCGCGCATATTCGCAAGTATTATCGCGAAACCATTTGTGGCAAAGAATCTATTGAACGTGTTGAATTAAAACAAATTCTCGATCGAGCAAAAAGTCTTAATGAGGACCTAAGAGCTTACGGTCAATTAGGCGACACAGAAAAGCCACTTGTCGTTTCGGCTATTCTTTTAGCGCTGCAAGAAGAAAAGTTCAATAATTTCTCTACCGAGAATCTCACCGGAGATGAAGTGAATACTGATGGTCGAAAGATATTCGATGCGCTCTCATCCCACATGGATAGAGTAAAAGTCCAACCTCAGGTCAAGAAAGACCGTGTACTAGACCAATTTCGTCTAATTGTAAATCGGCCTCATCTATCGACCTATAACGAGAGTCTTGGGAAGTCTCCTTTACGATATTTTGCAGAGTATATTCATTCTCAAATACTCACTGCTATATGCAATAACTCACCCGAAGACGTACTAGGACGATTCTATGGCGAATTTATAAGATACAGTGGCGGCGATGGCCAAACACTAGGTGTAGTGCTGACGCCCAAACATATCACAAGTCTTTTTGCTGATTTAGCTCAAATTAAACCTAACGACAAAGTCTTTGACCCCTGTTGCGGTACAGGTGGCTTCCTTATAGCAGCTATGCATAAAATGCTATCCGAAGCTAAAGAGGAGGATAAAGAAAGGATCCGCAAAAATAATCTTCATGGCATAGAGTTGCGTGACGATATGTTTTCTATTGCCACGACTAATATGATTTTGCGGGGAGACGGCAAAAGCAATCTTTTATGCCAAGACTTTCTAAAAACAAGTGCCGAAACTCTTAGAAAGGAAAACTTTTCGGTTGGCCTAATGAATCCTCCATATTCACAGGGCAAGAAAAAGTCTACCGCACATTTAACGGAATTAAAATTCATTTGCCACCTTCTCGATTCTCTGGCCGTTGGTGCACGATGTGTTGTGATTGTTCCACAAAGCACCATGGTTGGCAAGACGAAAGAAGACAAAGCGGACAAAGAATACATCCTTACGAACCATACCTTAGAGGGCGTTATCACGCTTAACACCGACACTTTCTACGGAGTTGGGACAAATCCTGTCATTGCCGTGTTTACCGCTCGTCAGCCACACCCTAAAGACAAACTCTGCAAATTTGTAGATTTCAAAAACGATGGGTATGAAGTGTTCGCACACATCGGTCTTATGCCAACGTCAAAAGCAGAGGAAATGCGTAAACACCTCCTCGATTGTTGGTTCCAAGGGAAGTCCGCTCCAAATTCATTCATCGTCAGAAGCACCGTTGAACCTGATGACGAATGGCTTCATTCGTTTTATTACTTCAACGATGAAATTCCCACAGAAGCAGACTTCGAGAAAGCCATGGCCGACTACCTCACGTTTGAGTTCAACATGTTAACCCATGGCAGGGCATATCTTTTTGAACAAGCAGGGAAGGAGGTCATAGATGCATAATAGCATTAACACTCAATGGAAGCCTTTTAGAATTGGTGATTTATTTGATATTAAAATTGGTAATGTCATAGACGGCAATAAAGCAGACAAGACAGGCCGCGCTCCATATATCACACGTAAAGAGACCAATAATGGTTTAGACGGGTTTATACGTGCTGACAAGTCTTTGATGAACCTTTCATTCCCAGTAATCACAATTGGGAATGAGACGGCCAAACCTTTCGTCCAAAATTTTCCTTTTTTCACAGGTACAAAAGTCAACATTCTTTCATCTAAAACGCCAACTAATAGATGGGTACTTCAATTCATCTGTGTATGTATAGAATTGCACAAGAATAAATACTCATACTCTTATACCAGTAATTCCTCTCGACTGGCTAAGCAAGTCATACTTTTGCCATCCAAAGGAGACGATCCAGACTGGCGTTTTATGGAATCCTATATGCGTCAAAAAGAACAATCACTACTTAAGCCAATTGTTGAACAGCTATGCAAACGACTGATATACAACGAAATACAGGGGGGGGTAATTTATCTACCCATACTTGGAAATCATTCAAATTCAATGAGGTCTTCACTCTTATCAAAAGAGGCAAGAGACTTAAAAAGGCAGACCATGTCGATGGTTCGACACCATATGTTTCGTCCACGTCGCTTAACAATGGGGTTGATGGGTTTATCGGCAACGAAGACAGTGTAAGAGTATTTGAAGGCTGCCTCACTATTGCCAACAGTGGAAGCGTGGGAGAAACATTCTACCATCAATACTCTTTTGTCGCAAGCGACCACGTCACCCAGCTAAAACGTGATGGCTTGGATAAATACGCCTATCTTTTCATGATTCCAATAATTCGACGTCTATCCGAAAAATACAGTTTCAACAGGGAAATAAATGACGACAGGATTTCTCGTGAGCAGATAATACTCCCTGTTACTTCTGACGGCTCTATTGACTTCGAGTTTATGTCGTCATTTATGAAAAGCCTTGAAGTTGACATACTCTGCAAAACATTAGACCATTTCAAATCACGGCCAAGTGTTAATAAACATAAATTGGGGGGGGTGATTTGGAAACCATTTAAGATTTCACAGTTCTTCGAAATAAAAAAAGGAAATCAAAACAACATGGCATCTCTTTCATCAGGGAAAACGCCGCTTATCTCAGCAAAGAACTGTGACAATGGTTTGAAAACATTTATCAGTCCTAACCACAAGTCATTGTTTAATGGCCATGTTCTAACCCTCAACCTTGATGGCGACGGAGGGGCCGGGATATCTTACTATCAGCCCTTCGAGATGGCAATAGATTCGCATGTTGCCTCCCTAACGCCCAAGACACCAATGTCTAAGTATCAGCAACTATTCATCTCGATGTGTATCACCAAGCAAAGGAGTTTATTTGGTCATGGATATTCACTAAATAGTTCTCGGCTACGGGCTTTTACAATTATGCTTCCTGTAGACCACAACGGCACACCTTACTGGGAGATGATGGAGTCATTTATGAGAGACAGCGAATCCGAAGAAATCCACACTTATCTGGAATATTTAGAAAAGAACAAGGCCATCAATTAAACAGACATTGGTTTTCTACTGCGTTCTCGGCAGTCGACTGCCGAGCAGATTGGCGGCGAAAGGGAAAGGCGTAAAGGGCGGAAGAACATTTTTTTTGGCGAACAAAAAACTTTTGCTACCTTTGTGGGCGAAAAGATAGCACACAAATGATTGTAACTGACATACGATATTACTATTATTGCCGTTATGGCCGATTTTACGGACACAACGATGCGGGATATCGTGTGTAAACAATCACAGCGTTTACTATTCGCCCGAGCCGACTAAGGCTCATTTTTTGAGGTAAGACAACCACGACATCCCGCACGCCGCAAAGCATGCGGGATGTTTTTTTCAAGAACAATTTTTTAGATACATAACCGACAAAACGATTCGGCACATGGCCGACCCACAACGTAAATAATGACACAACACACCGGCATAGAGACAAACATCAGCGACACGATGCCGCTTCGCGTAGCCATACAGGGCATCGCCGGATGCTTCCATGACGCGGCCATGCGCCGATATTTTATCAATTCACAGCGGCCGGTTGTTCCCGTCGAATACGAGAGCTTCGAGCAGGTGGTACACGCCGTCACCGAGGGCCAAGCCGAATATGGCGCTATGGCCATAGAAAACACCATTGCCGGACCGCTGCTGCCTAACAACGAGTTGCTGCGCACCAACGCGGTACACATCGTGGGCGAACACAAAATGCGCATCAGCCACGCGCTGCTGGCTCTGCCCGGCGACCGACTTGAGGACATCAACGAGGTGCGCTCTCACCCCATGGCCATCATGCAGTGCGACCGCTTTCTCAAGGCGCACCCCCAATGGCGCGTAACCGAGGTATTCGACACAGCCGGAGCGGCACGCGACCTCTTCGAAGACTATTCAGACGACCGGCACTTGGCCGCCATAAGCCCCGTCAGCGCCGCATTGAACTACGGTCTGAAGGTGCTTGCCGATGGCATCGAGACAAACAAGCACAACTACACACGATTTTTGATTGTAGCTCCCGGCGCCGAGGCCGAGGCTGCCGCCGATGCCGACAAGGCGTCAATAGTCTTCTCGCTACCGCACACCGAGGGGTCATTGTCCAAGGTGCTGACCGTGCTGGCACTATATGATATGAACATGACCCGTATCCAGTCGATGCCCGTCATCGGACGCGAATGGGAGTACCGCTTCTACATAGATTTGACATTCAAAGACATACAGCGTTGCCGACAGGCACTTGACGCCGCTCGTCCGCTGATGAGCGACCTCAAGGTTTTGGGCTTATACAAAGACGCCCCGACGCCCGAAATATAAACCGCAACACAAATCATGAACGACATAGACATACACCCGGCAGACCGCGTAGCCTCCGTGCGCGAGTACTATCTGCAACGTAAGATGCGCGAAGTGGCCCAACTCAACGCCGCCGGCGCCGACATCATATCCTTAGGTATCGGAGGCCCGGATATGCCACCGCCACAAGCGGCCATAGACACACTATGTTCCCAAGCACGACGCCCCGACACACACGGATACCAATTAGCCTCGGGACTGCCCGAGATGCGCCGCGCTTTTGCACGCTGGTACGGCGAGCGCTTCGGCGTCACCCTCGATGCGGATAGCGAAATTATGCCGCTGATAGGCTCTAAGGAGGGTATTATGCACATCTCACTGACATTTCTTAACCCCGGCGACGGCGTACTGCTGCCCAACCCGGGATACCCGACATACACGTCCGTCAGCCGCCTCGTAGGCGCCGACATCCGCTACTACGACCTGCTCGAAGACCGCGGATGGACCCCGGACTTCGATGCGCTGGAACATGCCGACTTGTCCGGCGTCAAAATCATGTGGACCAACTACCCGAATATGCCCACCGGCGCCCCGGCATCACGCGAATTATTCGAGCACCTTGTAGACTTCGGACGGCGACACAACATCCTCATCATCAACGACAACCCCTACAGCTTCATTCTCAACGACGACCCGCTGAGCATCCTCTCCGTGCCCGGGGCCAAGGACATCGCCATCGAGATGAACTCGCTGTCCAAGAGCCACAACATGGCCGGATGGCGTATGGGAATGCTCGCCGCCAAAGCCGAATACATTTCATGGATACGCCGCGTCAAGAGCAACGTCGACTCCGGACAATTTGCCCCGATGATGTCGGCCGTGACGGATGCCCTCGCAGTCGGCGATGAATGGTACGCCCAACTCAACGCCACCTACGCCGAGCGCCGCGCCATCGTCGATAGGATAGTCACGGCACTGGGCTGCACCTTCGACCCGGCACAGCGCGGAATGTTCGTATGGGCACGCATCCCCGAGACAGAGCCTTCGGCCGAGGCTATGGCCGACCGTATACTCGACCAAGCACGCGTGTTCATCACCCCGGGCAGCATCTTCGGCTTCAACGGCGACCGATACATTCGCCTGTCGCTGTGCGCCAAGCCGCATAACCTGCAACGCGCCCTCGACCGCATCCAACAATTATCCAACAGCTAAAACCGCCAATATGAAAGATATACAACCCTTAGGAATCGAAGGAACCACCGGACCCGGCCCGGTCATCATCGCCGGCCCGTGCAGCGCCGAGACACGGCAGCAAGTACTGGACACGGCACGCCGCCTCGCCGCACAAGGCGTGCACATATTCCGCGCCGGCATCTGGAAGCCGCGCACACGTCCCGGAGGCTTCGAAGGCATAGGCGCCGACGGCCTCCAATGGCTCAAGGAAGTACGCCAATCCACCGGGATGGCCGTAGCCACCGAAGTGGCCAATCGCGAACACGTCCGCCAGGCCCTCGATGCCGGGATTGATATGCTGTGGATAGGCGCTCGCACCACAGCCAACCCATTCGCAATGCAAGAAATCGCCGACGCACTCTCCGAAGCCGGCGCCGACATCCCCGTACTGGTCAAGAATCCAGTCAACCCCGACCTGGAACTATGGATAGGCGCCCTACAACGCCTATACAACGCCGGAATACACCGCCTGGGCGCCATACACCGCGGATTCAGCGCCTACGGCCCGCATCTCTACCGCAACCTGCCCCAGTGGCATATCCCCATCGAGCTGCGCCGCCGCTACCCCGCCCTGCCCATCATCTGCGACCCGAGCCACATGGGAGGCAAGCGCGAGCTGGTGGCCCCGCTGTCACAGGAAGCCCTCGATATGGGATTTGACGGCGTAATCATCGAAAGCCACTGCAACCCCGACGACGCACTATCGGACAAAGCTCAGCAAATCGAGCCGGAAGTCCTCGGCTTCATCCTCGACACACTCACCATCCGTCGGCAGAAACAATCCACCGAGAACCTGCGCCTGCTGCGCCACGAAATCGACCGCTTGGACAACGACCTACTCGAAGTCCTGGCCCGCCGTATGCGCGTATGCCGCGACATCGGCATGTACAAAAAGGAACACAGTATGCCCGTACTGCAAACCGGACGCTTCGATGACATCATGCACTCGCGCGTGGCCACAGCCGTCGAAATGGGCATGAGCGCCGACTTTATGCGCACCGTACTCGCCGCAATACACGAAGAATCCGTACGACAGCAAATCGAAATCCTCAATCGCCGCTAAGATTCACAGCGGATTACAAAGGATTACAAACACACCACCACAAAACGACACACCTACAACAATGAAAATACTGATACTCGGCGCAGGCAAGATGGGCTCCTTCTTCTGCGACCTGCTGTCCTTCGAGCACGAAGTCGCCGTATACGATACCGACCCGCAACGCCTGCGCTTCACATTCAACTGCCAACGCTTCAGCGATTTCGAAGAAATACGCGACTTCGAGCCACAACTCGTCATCAACGCCGTTACCGTCAAATACACCATCGACGCCTTCCGTCAAGTAATGCCCCTGCTGCCGCCGACGTGCATACTCAGCGACATAGCATCTGTCAAAACCGGCCTGCCCGAATTTTACGCCACTTGCGGACACCCCTTTGCCTCCACCCACCCCATGTTCGGCCCCACATTCGCACGGCTGGACAACCTCGGCGACGAAAACGCCATCATCATCGCCGAAAGCGACCACCTCGCCAAAGTCTTCTTCCGCGACATTTACAGCCGCCTGCACCTCCATATCGAAGAATACACCTTTGCCGAGCACGACACCACCATCGCCTACTCGCTGTCCATACCCTTTGCCTCCACCCTGGTCTTCGGCGCCGTCATGAAACACCAAGACGCCCCCGGCACCACATTCAAGCGGCACATGGCCATAGCTCGCGGTCTGATGAGCGAAGACGACTACCTACTCACCGAAATCCTCTTCAACCCCCACACCCCTGAACAGCTACGCGCCATCCGCGCCAAGCTCGCCGAACTCTCCGCTATCGTCGAGTCCGGCGATGCCGCCGCCCTCCGCAACTTCCTCGACCAAGTCCGCGACAACATCGCCTAAGCCCGTCCGACACAACTCCGCACCATCTTATAATAGCCATTATAGCTGTCATAGCCATTACAGCCGGCCGAGCGCATAAAAAGCGATGACACCGGCTCGCCTTGACGCCTGATTATTTAATCTGCAAAAAATTTTTACTCAAAAAAATTTTGTCGAGTCAGGGAAAAGGACTTACTTTGCAGCGTAGTTGTCTGCAAGACGAATCGCAACCTCATAGGAGGGCGAGGAGCGGACGACACCGTATGCGATGCCGCACAATGCGGCACATCATACACGACATCTTATCAAAAAGCGTATACTTGACGCTTATTCTTGACGTTCCGAAATCTGACAAATTTCCAATTATCGCTGTCAAGGATAGCAACGACAGAACGCTTGTGGATTTTGTAATACGGTCATCCCATAGGCATCTCATGCATTTGGAGTTGACAGCATTGCATTAGCTGCGAGGCTTTCAATATGTTGCTCTTCCGTAGGCGAGGCGGACTTTGCTTAAACGCCGGAACAATGGCATGAGCAACGAGTAAAGAGTCCTCGCTTTTTTGTGTACCGACGTATGCGTCGGCGGCATCCATCCACATAGGATAACGACAAATCATCCATCGCTTTTGACCGTCACCATCGCATCCGGGTACACATCCATTATTAACTCCCTTGGCCTTTGGTCTCTTCGTCAAGCGCGTGAGGACGCCTATACCTATCTGAAAAACAATGGCAACAAAAAAAGCCGCTAAAAACACGAACGTAAAAGAACAAGTATTGTCAGGCAAATGCGGAGACAATCTCACATGGACTCTCGAGAACAATGTACTAACCATTACCGGCACAGGCCCGATGGACAGCTATGACACAATGGTTGCACCTTGGGCTTTAAGGAATCTCAAATTAAATCTTAAGAAGGCCATAATATCCAACGGCGTGACAAGTATAGGTCAACGTGCTTTTAAGGATTGTGCTTTAACATCCATATCAATACCAAGCAGTGTAACAAGCATTGGCACAGAAGCCTTTTACGGGTGCAGGAACCTTGAGTCCGTAAAGCTGCCGGAACAGCTAACAAGCATAGGAGAGTCCGCTTTTTCCAATTGCACGGGATTGACATCAGTAACGATACCCTCCGGGGTGGAAAGCATCAACTCCTACACATTCAATAACTGCGCGATGTTGAAGTCTGTCACATTGTCATACGGCATCCAAAATATTGGCTATTGTGCTTTTCATAAGTGCAATAGCCTGGAGGCAGTGACCATACCCGGGAGCATCGTAGAGTTTGGAACTTTCGCTTTCAGCGAATGCTCGGGCTTGTCATCGCTAACGTTAGAAGACGGTATTAAAAAAATAGGTAATTGTGCCTTTCTTGAGTGCAACAGCTTGACGGCCGTAACTATACCCGGTAGCGTGACATATATTGATCACCGAGCATTTGGCGAATGCACGAATCTGACATCATTGACATTGAATGAAGGCATCAGACACATTGGAGCCGGATCCTTTGAAAACACAGGCTTAGCTTCAGTGGACATACCCGACAGTGTAACATGTGTTGATTCGAAAGCTTTTCAACACACCGGACTAACGTCTGTGACTATACCGGAAAATGTTACATCCATAGGCATTGGTGCTTTTAGCGGCTGCGAACATCTAACCGAAATAAAAGTGAGTCCTCACAATATCAATTATGATAGCCGAAGCAATTGTAACGCTATCATAAAGAAAGCAACGAACGAGATAATAGCAGCCTGCATAAACACGAAAATACCTGATGGGGTTGTCCGCATCGGGATAAGTGCATTTAATGGCTGCACAGGCTTGACGTCCGTGACCATACCGGATTGGATTAAAAGCATCGGGATAAGTGCATTTGAAGACTGCACAGGACTGACATCAGTAACAATACCAGACAGTGTCACATCCATCGGGAGGAGTGCTTTTGAGGGCTGCACAAGCTTATCATCAGTGACAATTCCGGACAGTGTCACTGAGATTGGAGACAGGGCCTTTATGTCCTGCAACAACCTACCTTCGGCAACGATACCAAAGAGCGTCAAAGAAATTGGCCGGTGGATATTCCGTGATTGTAGAAACTTGACCTCTGTAGAAATACTCGGTGACGCAACAACACTACGCGATGCCCTATTTATGGGCTGTACAAGCCTAAATACGTTCAAAATTCCTGACAGCGTGACTATAGTCGAGGATTGTGTCTTTGCCGATTGTACCGGCTTGACATCCGCAACAATACCCAACAACGTACATTTAATGGGAAATGGCGTTTTCAAAGGTTGCACAGGCTTGACGTCCATATCAATACACGGCAGTGTGGAAAAAATCGGCAAAGAGACCTTTGCCGGCTGCAACAGCCTGACTTCCGTAATGATACCGGACAGCGTAAACGAAATAGGCAAGAATGCCTTTGCCGACTGTACCGGTTTGACGTCCGTAACGATACCTGACAGCGTGAATAAAATAGGGGACAATGCTTTTGCCTGCTGTAGCAGTCTGACCTCCATAATGATACCCGACAGCGTAAAAACAATAGGCGACGAAGCATTTGCCAACTGCCCCGGCCTTACGTCATTAATCATACCGTCTATGGCTGATATCGGGAAAAATGCCTTTACCGGCTGTACAAGCTTAGAGCAAGTAAAAACTTCGCATGAAAATGGCCGGGCTATTGTCGTGAATTGTGAAAAAGCCGACATTCCGAATAGCGTAAGATTCATCGGCATCAGCAGTTTCTTCAACTGCAACAACTTGACAACACTAACAATACCGGCGAGCGTGACATCCATTGAAAATGGTGCTTTCCGCTATTGCAAGAATCTTGACCGGATAGTCGTTGACCCGGACAACCCTATATATGACAGCCGTGACGGATGCAATGCCGTCATAGAAACAGCGACAAACAAACTAATCGCAGGGTGTAAAAGCACGATTATACCCAAAAGCGTAACATCTATAAATCAAGATGCTTTTTCCTATTGCGTGGGCTTGACATCTATAAACATACCGGAGGGTGTATGCCTTATAGGAGAAGATGCTTTTTGGGGGTGCATCAACTTAACATCCGTGACAATCCCGAGCAGCGTTAAGCTTATCGAGTCCTATGCTTTTTCTGGAAATATTCACCTGAAACAGGTTATATGCCATGCTGTCGAGCCGCCAAGATATCGGAAATGTATCTATGCCCACAACCAATCAGAAAAAGCCGACGCACCAGCCGTTTTGTTTGTGCCACAAAAATCGGTAAATAATTATAAGAAGCAATGGAAAGACTTCACCAGGATAAGGCCAATTGAACAACGCAATGACACTATATCAAAAGGCCCCATTCGGTGGAAAATTGACGACAACGGCGTCCTCGCTATTACCGGCGCAGGTGAGATGCAAAACTATAGTTATCAGAAAAGCATGTCGGCGCCTTGGCGCAAAAATAGCAAAGACGCGACCATAAAGTCTGTCGTAATTTCCGACGGCGTAGTAAGTATCGGGGATTACGCATTTTTTCACTGCGAGAACCTCACATCCATTATCATTCCGGACAGTGTAACATCTATCGGAATGCATGCCTTTGAAGGCTGCAGTAGCTTGATTTCAATAACAATACCACCGGGTATAAAGAGTTTCAAAGAAAACATATTCAAGGGATGTCATAGTTTGACTACCGTGACGACACCTGACAATCTAAATGTTATCGAGAAGGAGGCATTTGCCGACTGTCGAAGTCTGACATCTATAACAATTCCGGGCGGTGTGAAAGACATCAGCGATGAAGCCTTTATTAACTGTGAAGGTCTGACATTCGTAACATTGTGCCGCGGAATAAATCGCATCGGATGTCGAACATTCAAAGACTGCTCCGGATTGAAGTCTGTATTGATACCGGATGGAGTGACCGAAATAGATTATATGGCATTCTTCGGCTGCCACGGATTAAAATCTTTATCGATACCGAAAAGCGTGAAAGGTCTCTCTCTTGATATGTTCAAAGGCTGTGCTAATCTCGAACACATCGAAATTGCCCCCGGCAACAAAAAGTACGACAGCCGTGATGGGTGCAATGCAATCATCAAGACAAGAACCAAAACGCTTATAATTGGGTGCAACAAAACTATTATACCTAATAGCGTTACGAGCATAGATAGTTATGCTTTTTACGGCAGTGTCGGCTTGACCTCAATCACGATACCAGATAGCGTAACGGCTATCGGCGAGTACGCTTTCGCTGAATGCCGCAATTTAGAACAAATTTGCGTTGAGCCGGACAATCCCAAATATGACAGCCGTGACGGATGCAACGCAATAATCGAAACCGAGACCAACACGCTGATAGCTTGCTGCAAGGGCACTAAAATTCCGAAAAGTGTAACGAAGATACACAAATATGCTTTAAGCGGCAGTCCTCTGTCCAGGCTGGACATCCATGATAACCTGACAAATATCGAAATTTGTGAAGGAACAGAATGGTATGTCCCCACTCATAGCGAACTGGATAGTATCAGCGTAGACTGCGGCAATCCGAAATACGACAGTCGCGGTGGGTGTAACGCTGTTATCGAGACAGAGACTAATTCACTGATATTGGGATGTAAAAACACCATCATCCCGGATACAGTGACAAGTATCCAAAAGTCTGCCTTCTTGGGTTGCGACATGACCTCGATAGTAATACCGAAGAGTGTGACATTCATCCATGATGAAGCCTTCTATGATTGTAAGGAGACACTGAAGACAATAATATGCCTCCCGGAAAAACCGCCAAAATGCGGAAAGGAAATAAACCATCCGTACTATTCATTCCATTACGACCTAAGCGGTTTTTCCGGCCCTCAATTTCTTATCGTCGTGCCTAAAAAGTCCATAGACAGATATAAGAAAGCATACGTATGGCGAGACTTCCCCAATATCATCTCCCTCGAAGAGTATGAGGAAATGAAATCCCAAAAGTAAGAGCCAAAATATTCGCCTAACGCCCGACTGTGACACTTGGGAATTGTAGTGCCACCTTATTAAGCAGTTATGATACCGCGTCGCATGAGGATTTTTTTGCGGCATGGCATGTCGTGCGGCTATTGCGTGGCACGCGAAAAAAGTGTAAATTTGCAGTTTAGAATGTCGGACGCCGTGATATACGGAGATGTCCGACCGCACTTATACGACCTCATAGGACTATCATGGCAGAAGATATAGACGACAAAAAAGCTACAGACACAAGCGGTAAGCCCGACTTGGCGGAGGGCAAGCCGGAGACCGCAGCAAGTATGCCGGACGGTGCGGACTTGTTCGCACCGGAGACGGGCGAAGCGCCCGAGGCAGCGGATTATGACGAGGGCAAGATTCGCACTCTCAGCTGGAATGCGCATATACGTATGCGCCCCGGTATGTATATCGGCAAACTGGGCGACGGCACCGCTTCGGACGACGGCATCTACGTGCTGCTCAAGGAGGTGGTGGACAACTCGGTGGACGAGTTCCGCATGAACTTTGGCAAGCAGATATTCATCGACGTCACCGAGACAACGGCCACGATACGCGACTTCGGCCGCGGCATCCCCCTGGGCTCGGTCATCGATGTGTCCAATAAGATGAACACCGGCGGCAAGTACGACAGCGAGGTCTTCAAGAAGTCCGTGGGTATGAACGGCGTGGGCCTGAAGGCCGTCAACGCGCTATCCTCATCGTACATCATCCGCAGTATCCGCGACGGCAAATCCCAGAGCGCCACATTCTGCCGTGGCGAGCTGGTCGAGTCATCGCCGCTCGAAGATACTGACGATCCCAACGGTACCGAGGTCACCTTTACACCCGACTCGCAATTGTTCCGCAATTATGCTTTCCATGAGGAGTTTATCATCCCCATGGTCAAGAATTACACCTACCTGAACACTGGCCTGGCAGTCGTGTTAAACGGCCGCCGTTACAGCAGCCGCAACGGTCTGCTGGACCTGCTGCGCGACAATATGTCCAAAGACCCGCTGTATGCGCCTATACACCTCAAAGGTTTTGACATCGAAGTGGTTATCACTCACGCCAACCAGTACGGCGAGGAGTATTACTCCTTTGTCAATGGGCAGCATACCACCCAGGGCGGCACGCATCTGACAGCGTTCAAGGAGGCCGTATCGCGCACCATTAAGGAATATTTCGGCAAAAACTTCGAATACTCGGACATACGCACCGGACTTGTCGCCGCCGTGGCCATCAACGTCCAAGAGCCGCAATTCGAGTCGCAGACCAAGGTCAAACTCGGTTCTAAGGACATCAAAGAAGGCGGACCGACAGTGGCCAAATTCGTAGGCGACTTTATCAAGCGCGAATTGGACAACTACCTGCACCGCAACCTTGACGTGGCCGATGTCATCCTGCACAAGGTACAGGAAAGCGAGCGCGACCGCAAAGCAATGTCCGGCATCACACGCAAGGCACGCGAAAAAGCCAAAAAAATTAACTTACACAACGAGAAGCTGTTGGACTGCACGGTGCATTACAGCGACACGCGCGGCGATGCCGAACTGAAGGCTGCCACCTCGATATTTATCACCGAGGGCGACAGTGCCGCCGGCTCCATCACCAAGATACGTAACGTCAAGACTCAGGCCGTGTTCTCGTTGCGAGGCAAGCCGCAGAACACCTACGGGTTGACACAAAAGGTTGTGTACGAAAACGACGAGTTCAACCTGCTGCAAGCCGCGCTCAACATCGAGGACGGCATAGACGGACTTCGCTACAACAACGTCATCATAGCCACCGATGCCGATGTCGACGGAATGCACATACGTCTGCTACTCATAACATTCTTCCTGCAATTCTTCCCGGACCTTATACGCCGAGGGCACCTCTACGTATTGCAGACACCGCTGTTCCGCGTACGCGACAAAAACAAGATACGCCGCGGCGCACGTGGCAAAGGCGCCAAAAAAGACGACAAAACAGATGGCACGCCCGACACAATATACTGCTACAGCGACCAAGAGCGCATCGATGCCATCGAGCACTTCGGGGCAGCGGCCGAAATCACACGATTCAAAGGCCTCGGCGAGATTTCGCCGGAAGAGTTTCGCGGATTTATCGGCCCGGACATGCGCGTCGACCGCGTGACTATGCGCAAGGAAGACCGCGTAGCCGAGCTCCTGGACTTCTACATGGGCAAAAACACGCTCGAACGCCAAGGATTCATCATTGACAACCTTGTAATAGAAGACGATGAAGAAATCTCCTGAAACAATACAGCCGACCGGGACACCCAAGCGCATTGCGCTTATGGCCGGGTCTTTTGACCCCTTCACCGTAGGGCACGCCTCCATAGTCGAGCGCGGGCTGGCGCTTTTTGACGAAGTAGTGGTGGCCGTGGGACAACATCCCGACAAGCCGCATACAGACGCCCGAAAACGCGCCGATGCCATCGCCGCCATTTACAGCGACCAACCTCGCGTACGCATCATCGTGTCGCATCAGTTGACAGCCGACACCGCTCGCGAAGTGGGTGCACGCTTCCTGTTGCGCGGCGTACGCAGTGTACGCGACTTCGAGTACGAGCGCGAGATGGCCGATGTCAACCGCGAACTCGGCGAAGGGCTCGAAACGGTGCTGCTCACCGCCCTGCCCCACCTGTCGGCGGTATCCTCCACCGTAGTACGAGACATCGCTTCCTATGGCAAGGATGTCAGCCGATACCTCCCCGACACGCCGACCGACCGGCCGACGTCACCCTCAGACAACGATATAAGATAGGACAATACAAGACATTACGACACTATGAAAAAGATACTCTTGGCCTTAGCTGCAGCGGCACTCATCACCCCGGCAGCACTCCTCTCCAACGGCCAGACACGCCATCTCACCCCGGCGCAGAAATTGCAATACGCCGAGGCCATCATCGAGAACTATTACGTAGACACAGTCGCTTCGGACACCCTTGTCTCGGAAGCCATACGTGCGATGCTGCATACGCTCGACCCACACTCCGAATACAACACCCCCGAAGAAACCAAAGAATTGACCCAACCCCTCGAAGGTCATTTCTCGGGCATAGGCGTACAATTCAACATCCTGCGCGACACCGTATGCGTGGTGCAGACCACTGCCGCCGGACCCTCCGAAAAAGTGGGCATACTGCCGGGCGACCGCATCATATACGTCAACGACACCATTTTCACCCACCCCAAGATGGACAACAGCGAAGTGCGTGCCCGCCTGCGCGGTCCCAAAGGGTCGGTGGTCAATATCAAGGTCAAGCGCGGCGCATCGCCCGAGCTTATCAACTTCCGCATCGTACGCGACGACATCCCCGTATACAGCGTTGATGCCGCCTATATGGCATCACCCGAAGTGGGATACATCCGCGTGATACGCTTTGCCGAAGAGACACCCAAGGAAGTCGAGAAAGCTATCTCCGACCTCAAGAAAAAAGGTATGAAGCACCTCATCCTTGACCTCGAAGACAATGGCGGAGGTTTTCTCGGCGCCGCCTACGGCCTTGCTTCGCAGTTCCTCAAACCGGGCCAGATGGTGGTATACACCCAAGGCGACAAGATGCCGCCGCAATACTTGCGCGTCCAGAACCGCGGCCTCAGCGGAATGCTCATCGGAGCGCCCAAAGCGGCCGACATTGACCGCCTCGTCATTATGGTCAACCAATACTCGGCATCAGCCTCCGAGATTGTTTCCGGAGCAATACAGGACAATGACCGCGGCCTCATCGTCGGTCGCCGCACCTTCGGTAAAGGCTTGGTACAGCGCCCGTTCCCATTCCCCGACGGCTCAATGATACGCCTGACCACCTCGCGCTACTACACCCCCTCGGGACGACTGATACAGAAGCCGTACAAGCGCGGCGAGAGCGAGGCTTATCGTCTGGATATGCTCACGCGATACACCTCCGGCGAACTTTTCAGCGCCGACTCGATACACTTTGACGAGAGCCTCAAGACCAAAACTTTGGTCAACGGACGCACCGTCTACGGAGGCGGCGGCATCATGCCCGACGTATTTGTGCCCGTGGACACATCGTTGTACTCGACATATTATCGCGACCTGGTGGCACGCGGAACGCTCAATCGGGTTGTCACCGACTATATCGACGCACACCGCGCCGACATTCGCGGACGATATGCCGACGAAGACGCCTATTATGCCGACTTCACGGTACCTCAGGCATTGATGGATACGCTGGTGGCCGGCGGCGAGCGCGACAGCATCGCGTACGATGCCAAAGGTATGGAAACCTCGCGCCCGATGATTGAAGGTATTATACGCGGCCTCATAGCACGCGACGTATTCACCAACGGATGCTACATGCGTGCTGTCAACCGCCTCAACCCCGTATTCCGCCGCGCTCTCGAAGTAATCACGAACAAGGACGAATACGACAAATACCTCGGAGTGAAGCACTAATCTGAACCAATCCACTTAACACATACTACACAATGATAACCGATAAGACCCTACTTGGTGCAATCGTAGCGCTATTACTCAGCGCTACCGTCACCCCTGCGGCTATGGCTGCCGACGAGCCCGAAAAGCCTTGGACATACGTCGACGCCAAAAATCTGCGCATCATCAACCACGCCTTCGCCGGCGAAACCGAGCGCACCTATGCCCGACTGCCGCGATACGTCAAAGACAGCATCCCCGAAGGACGCGACCTTTGGGATCGTCAGCAATGCTCGTCCGGCATCGCCGTACGTTTTGCCACCAACAGCACACGCATAGGCTGCAAATACACCCTTTATTGGGACACGCACATGATACACATGGCCGACACCGGGCTGAAAGGCACCGATTTATACATCCTCGAAGGCGACAGCGTATGGCGTCATGTCAACACCAACCGCCCCTACGTCAAAAAAGACGAGAACGGCAATAAGACCAAACTTGTCGAATCGACATACGTCTCCAACCTGGACGGCAAGATGCACGAATACGTCATCTACTTCCCTCTGTATGACGGCATCGAAGATTTCTCGGTCAAAGTAGACAGCGGAGCCGTAATCACCAAAGGTCGCCCGGACGTCATTAACGCCAACCGCCGCATCGTCGCTTACGGCACCAGCATCCTGCAAGGCGGCTGCGCTTCGCGCACGGGTATGGCTTCTACCAATATCATCGGCCGCGAACTCAACTGCGAAGTCGTCAACCTCGGCTTCTCCGGCGAGGGCAAAGAAGACACCTTCGTAGCTCGCGCTATGGCCACCATCCCCGACGTAGACGTCTATCTGCTGGATCCCGTGCCCAACTGCACCGAGATGATGTGCGACACGCTCACCTACGACTTCGTGAAAACACTGCGCACACTGCGTCCCGATGTACCCATCGTGATGCTCGAAGGCCCGATATATCCGTACGCACGATATGACAGCTTCTACGGCAAATACCTGCCCAAGAAAAACGCCGCATTCCGTCGCAATTACGAGCGACTGAAAGCCGAGAACCCCGACAACCTGTATTACGTCACCTCCGAAGGCCTTGACGGTGTTGAGGATGATGGAACCGTCGACGGTATACACTTGACCGACCTCGGATTTTTGCACTATGCAAACAAGATGATTCCGATACTGCGCCCGCTGTTGGACGCCCATTCCAAGTGCCGGAAGTAAAAATATTCCGATAACCGAGGGGATGCGGCATCACCGCATCCCCTCGCTATTCTAACAGCTTTTTGCTATGGAGTTCGAGAAAAAGATTAAAGGCTACATCCGGCGACACTCGTTGCTCTCGCCGGGCGACTGCGTGGTGGTGGGACTGAGCGGCGGTGCCGATTCGGTGGCACTGCTGGCTGTCCTTTCGGCTCTGGGATACAGATGTATCGCCGCACACTGCAACTTCAACCTGCGCGGCCGCGAGTCCTTGCGCGATAGAGAATATGCCATTGAAGTGGCCGGTAATCTCGCATCCGAATACCAAGTCATTGATTTCGATACCGAAGCCTACCGCCAAGGTACGGGCGAGAGCATCGAAATGGCTTGTCGCAGCCTTCGCTACCGATGGTTCGAACAGCTTCGCATCCGATACAATGCCATCGCCATCGCCGTCGGACACCATCGCGAGGACAACGTGGAAACCGCTATGCTGAATATGCTGCGCGGGACGGGCATCGCCGGTATGGCGGGCATTGCACCCAAATCGGGACACATTGTGCGGCCGCTGTTGGACGTCTCACGTTCGGAAATATGCCGATACCTGCAACAACGCGGTCTGCGTTGGGTGGACGACAGTTCCAACGCCTCTAACGACTATAAGCGCAACCGTCTGCGCAATGTCGTACTGCCCGTCGTAGCGCACGAATTCGGTCCGGGATCTATGGACACGCTTGCAGTCTCGGTGAGCAATGTGCGCCGTAATTACGACCTATACCGGACATTGGTGGCTGATGCTTTGTCCGACTTCGGCGATGTCTCCCGCTTAGACGTTGCGGCGTTGTTGAAGCGATACGGACGCGACAACGGCACAATGCTATTGATTGAATACCTGCGTCCTCGCGGATTTGCAGCTGATGTGGCATACAATATCGTCACCGCCGTCACCCACGGACATACGGGGTTGTGCTTTGTCGGCACGCAGGAAAGCGCAGCCAAGCTCGACCGGGGCATTCTCACCATCGGCGATGCGGCTCCGTTGGGTGACGGCAGCGTTGTTGCAGAGGTCTTGATAGGCATAACGCAAGAAGTGTACCTACCAAGAACCGGGCAACGCATCCGCATCGAAAACTTCGATGCCGCAAACTTCGTCCGCCCCAAGCGTCTGGATGCGTCTATCCTGTACCTTGACGCGGCAATAGCCGATGATGACGAACCCCTGGTGCTGAGGCACTGGCGTCACGGCGACCGCATACAGCCTTTCGGCGCACGGTTTACCACGCTCGTAAGCGATATTTTCAGCGATGCCAAGCTGTCGAGGGACGAAAAGCGTAAAACCTTGCTCCTATGCCGGGGGAAGACTGTTCTCTGGGTAGCCGGGGTCAAAACCTCGGCGCACTACCCGGTGACGGCAAAAACATACCGCTATTTCAGGTTGCAACTTCTGAATGACTGACGGCAACAGCCCGGCTACGCGTGCACCTTACACCGGCCATAAAAGTAGTAGGCCACGATACACATCGACGTCAGCGCCTCGCTCAATCCCAAGGCCAGCCAAATACCCTCTGTCCCGGCTATTTCGGGGAGCAGAAGGAAACTCGGGACCATAAAGACCAGACCGCGCAGCAGTGCAAACACTATGGCGGCCCAAACTTTCTCGACGGCCTGGAAGTAGCCGATGGCTGTCAAATTGAAGATAAAGAACACAAAGGCGGCGGCAAACAGCGGAAATCCCTTCACGGCAATATCCACGGTATGCGAACTGCCTCCGAGAAACAGCGCAACCATTTGGCCGGGGAAGGCGACAAAAGCCACAGTAACAAGAAGTCCGCACACACCGGCGCATATCACGGCAAGACGCTCGGCATGTACCACCCGATGGTGCTTGCCTTGACCGTAATTGAAGCTGATGATAGGCTGAACCGACTGCGCTATGGCATTGCCTATCATGAATACAAACGGACAGTAATAGCAGGCTATGGAAAAAGCGCCCACGCCGTCGTCGCCCACGTATGTCATAAAGACGATATTGCCCATAAACATCAGCATTCCCATCGTAGCCTCGCCAAGCAACGCCGAGATTCCTATGCGACATTGGTATCCGAGGTTACGCAAGGTGAGACGCAACCCCTTGGAGGATAGCTTAAAGCGTATCAGCCGCAACTGACGCGCATATCCGGCTATGTAAACCACCGCCATCAGTCCGCCTATGGCACAACTGATGAATGTAGCTATGCCCGCGCCTTTGAGCCCCATGTCCAACGGGAAAATGAACACGTAGTCGAGCACTATATTGAGCACTGCCGGGATGACATTGCACCACATGGCATAACGTGGTGCGCCGTCCAAGCGGACGATAAACAACCCTATGGCGCCACAAATCTGGAACAGGCAGCAGCCGAAAATCCATGGCATATAATCCATAGCCAAAGGCATTAGCGTCTCCGAGCATCCGAGGATGCGCGCCGTCGTACGCGGCGCCGATAAGGTCAAGGCCCAGAACAACAGTACGGCTACGATACCGGCCATAAGTGCCTGCGTGGCATTGATACGCGCGACTTTCAGCCGCTGCCGTGCCAAGTGTATCGAACACACCACCGATGCGCCCACGCCAAGCATCAACCCGATGCCGACAATCACCATTGTGGGCGCAATGCAGATGTTGACAGCTGCAAGACCATCGCTGCCTATGCTATGCCCTACAAAGATGCCGTCTATTGCCGTGACCGCGCACAGCGACAGCATTCCCATAAGGGTCGGAAAAAAATAAAAGCGAAAGAGACGTGAAATCTTGACGGAGCCTAAGTCAATTTGGTCGCGTTGCATAACATTGTAATGTAATGGATTAGACGAATAATATTGAAACGGGCACCCGCTTTGGCAGGTTTAGTGAGCCAACTTCATCTTATCCGGCAGTGCCATTGCCCTCCGATGATACCGCGTGCATTTTTTTGGACTGCAAAGGTACGACTTTTTCGCGACATGCAAAAGAGTCCTCAAATTTTAGATGTCGGCCTCCGTCGCCGTATTGTTCAACACCGAAGGACACCGTCAAGGCCCTTACGAACCTTCAATCCGATTCGTTGCCAAAGCTATCGTATGTATGAAGATAATTGACATTGAATGTTTCACCGTCTACACTATCCTCATTATTCACGAGGAAGTCTCTCCACATCTTTTCGAGTTTGGCTGCGTCTTCCTTAGCGAGTATTCGGCCGGAATGTCCTCCGCTCCAGCCAAACGAGGGAATAGCCTCGGACAACCGGTCGGTGGTAATCATCGAGGCCTCTTCCGGGTCGAGTATCACGTTAGGAAGCATATCCATATAATATGTAACTCGACCTCGGCCGCTCCAATCCGTGCCAGTATACGGCTGCGAATCGAATACGCCGCTCATTACGATGCCCGTCCTACCTTCTCCCACTCTGACAAGGAAGAAACGGTCACCGCATTTGGCTTTTTCGTGTTCCCAAACGCTCCAATTGAAGTAGTCGACATCGATTGTTTCGATGCAATTGCAATGTCCGCTAAGTTTCACACTGGATATCGTCGGATTCCACATTAATATGACGGTATTTTGCTTGTCATCAAAGCCTTCGCCCGGATACTTTGGCTTGTAAAACAAGTCGTCCGGCTGCAAATGCCTTGCCTTTTCCATCATCTGGTGCACCATATCCACCGTAAGCTCGCCCTCGCGGATATATTGCACCTCATCCAAGCCTTTGAACACTCCTTTAGGCAATATCTTCCAAGCCTCATTGAATGGTATAAGTACCGGAGGATTGGACTCATCATCCATATCAAAGATGCCCAAGAGGTCTGCATAAGATATGTAATCAAAATCCGAGACCTTTCCTTCACTTATACCTATCGCCGAAATGGTAAGATTCTTATCCGTGTCGCCATCCGGCGAGGGCAAAATCATACTCGTACCGGTGTTCGTCAATCCGGCACAATGCCATTGGATCTTGCATACGTAACTCATCAATGCATCACTACGGTCGTCGGCGCAACCCCATTTATTAATTCCAAAATCGTACAACAAGTGCGGTCCTATGCATATATCCATAAACATACCGCCCATAGTCATAAACGAGCCACGACCGACCAGCGCTCGGACACAGTCAAATCCCGACTTATATTGCTCGGAAATCCACTCGGGATTAAAGTATTCTGCGGGGTTGTCAACCTCGTCTTCGTCTTCGTAATAAGCCCGGCCGCCGGTGATTGCTATTACTGCTTGCACCGTCTTTGCAAACAATTTATAATCCGCTATCGACGAAAGCGTAAAAGCCATTACCTCGTATCCGGCCTCATCTTCGCTCACTTCAACGCCTCTGATAGACTGTTTATCACTACCGAACCTTACGTAAGGGAAGTCCTCGGAAGTCACAATAAGCTTTTCGCCTTGTTTGGCCAAATAGACAAACAGATCTTTCGGGACAATCTTTTTTTCAGTCCTGATAGTAACGCAAACGCTCATAGTGTATTTATCTGTAATTAAACGTGTTTATATATTAAAAAGACTCCGAACCCGGACGCCGGTCGAATCGTTTTTGTCTTGTCGATATCGTTTCTGCTTGATTGTTTCGATTTGTCTGCTTAATAGCCTATTTCTCATCACGGGACCTTTCCGACATTTTCAGACCTTATTCGCGCGTCAAAGTTCGAGACAAATATACAACAATTCGTCCAACCCCACAATACATTACAGCTAAAACATCTGACGATTTATTCGCGGACGAGTGAGACAGTCAACTATCTTGCCTCTTCCTTATATGTCCCGATGCCTTCAACGACCAGTATACGTAATGCCATTTCGCCGTTTTCGGTATTATCTGTACCTATAAAGGAGGAAATACAGTCTGCTCCGAGGCCTATGCTTCGGGCATATCCCATGAGTAATTCTGTAATCGGCATTACTTCCGAAGTGCTGTCAATCAAGCAGGTCGAGGATGATGTGTAGATCACTATAACCCTGTCGCCGACCTTTAAGCTCAATTTGTCGAAAAGGCCGTATTTTGTAGCCAATTCCGAGATGTACGCCGAGCGGGACATCGCGCCGTATGCTCTTGATTCTATGATATATTCATTTATTTCGGATGCCGACATAATCTGAGAGTAAATCTTTGCGACATTATCTTCGCCTATATCCGCAGAGATTTCCCGAATTAATCCGATTCGGCGGTCTATGCGCCGCAAATCATCTATGCGTTTTGAGATACGATAGAATCGCTTGCGCTTGGATCGGTTTTGGTGGCCTTGCTGCTGTCTATAGTGTATCCGATCCCAAGTTTCGTCAGTGAATGCCACTTCGAGCATCTCTCTATCTATAGAGGCTTGTTTTGCATATTGTCTCAGTAGTTTCAAATCGAATTTATCTCGAATATACGGCCTATACTGCCGTTGAATCAAGATGTTAGCTTTAATCCCATACCGTGAATTGCACTTCTCGGTAAAACGCCACAAATTGCGTGGGGTGAAGCCATAGAAGGTCATTCCCCACAGGATGGCTCCGGCAAGCTGTGCATCGCTGAAGGGATTGTCTTGCGGATACACTACGGTCTTGCCCACAGTGTTTTCCCAATAATCGCCTTCCACATTTTTGGCGAGCAGCGGCAGCAAACCGGGAGTAAACCATTCTTTGCGCGGCATCACATCGAAAGTCACCTCACCGCCGTCGCCCTTGAAGTCCAAATGACGAAAGTAGTCAAAAGACTCTTTATAAGCCGCCATACACTTGGCGACAGACCTATCACCGGAATGTGTATACCTCAATGCCTCAGCCACTTCATCAAATGTGAGCGAGTTGAAAAGTTCCTTAACTGTCATATCAATTCTTTGTCCAATTATTCCGTACGGATTCGCTGTTTAATATCCGAATCCCTTCTTGATTATGACTGCAAAGGTAGCCCAGCCCTATCTCAAAAACCGCTACACCTTCACTTCAACCGAATTTTTTGACTTATACGACTTTTTCTTCGCTTTAGTGGAAAAACAACTTCCGCCGGGAAGACGCGCGGCCGATAGCAACGACACCTTCCCGACGGAAGTAATTGTTTGGACTCCGGTTATTATTTCAGGCCTCGTTACGGCTCATTCCGGTAATATGTATTACGCCTTTAGGCATCACTTGCCGGGCTGAGGCACGGGACTGTCGGCGAGATTCTTGCGAATTTCGGCGTCAGTGACATCGTAATTGAAGAGGTCGCCGTTGAAGTAGCGGTCGTACGAACCCATATCTATCAGACCGTGACCCGAGAGGTTGAACAGGATAACTTTTTCCTCGCCGGTTTCGGCACACTTCTTGGCCTCGCGGATGGCAGCAGCTATGGCATGCGATGACTCGGGCGCAGGAATAATACCCTCGGCGCGCGCAAAGAGCACTCCGGCATCGAAACTTTCGAGCTGTTCGATGTCTACTGCTTCCATCAACTTGTCTTTCAATAACTGGCTGACAATGACACCGGCACCATGATATCGCAGACCGCCGGCATGTATATTGGCCGGACGGAAATTGTGTCCCAAGGTGAACATCGGCAGCAGAGGCGTGTATCCGGCCTCGTCACCGAAGTCATACTGGAAGACGCCGCGTGTCAACTTGGGACACGATGCCGGCTCGGCTGCGATATATCGCGTATCCGTATGCGTGCCGTCAAAAAGGTGGCGCATAAAGGGGAAAGCTATGCCGCCGAAGTTGCTACCGCCGCCGAAACATGCGATAACGACATCGGGATATTCGCCGGCCATAGCCATCTGCTTCTCGGCCTCAAGACCGATAATTGTCTGGTGTAAGGACACATGGCTTAATACCGATCCGAGAGTATACTTGCAGTTGGGCGTGGTCTGTGCCAATTCCAAAGCCTCACTGATGGCCGTACCCAGCGATCCTTGATGGTTGGGATCGGCCGTAAGGATATCCTTGCCGGCACGAGTGGACATAGACGGCGAAGGTGTCACCTGGGCTCCGAAAGTGTTCATAATACTACGGCGGTACGGCTTCTGCTCATAAGATATCTTAACCTGGTATACGGCGGCTTCGAGGCCGAAGAGGCGCGCGGCGTATGCCAGCGATGCGCCCCACTGACCTGCGCCGGTCTCGGTGGTGACGTTGGTGACGCCCTCTTTCTTGCAATAGTATGCCTGGGGTATAGCACTATTAAGTTTGTGCGACCCCATGGGGCTGACACTTTCGTTCTTGAAATATATATGAGCAGGTGTACCTATAGCCTTCTCAAGGCCGTAGGCGCGAACAAGCGGCGTGGAGCGCCAATATTTGTACATATCACGTACCTCCTCGGGTATCTCTATCCACTCGTCCTTCTGATTGAGCTCTTGACGGCAAAGTTCTTCTGCAAAGATGGGAAAAAGGTCTTCGGGCTTCAGCGGTTGGCCGGTGGCGGGGTTTAGCGGCGGCAGGGGCTTATTGGGCATATCCGCCTGAATGTTGTACCAGTGTGTCGGAATCTCCTGTTCACTGAGGAGGTAACGCTTCTGTTTGTCCATTGGATGTCGGTTGTTTATAATGTTGGTTTAAGATTAATTACGGAGTCGACTCCGTGCAGTAGCTGTTTTTGTACCGGCGACAAAAGTACAAAATTTTCGCGACCCGCATGGCATTTTTCTAATAAAAAATACCTGAAAATATTCATTATGCAACCAACGCACTAATATAGCGGATGTTTCACTTTGCCGTATTTTCGGGCGAAGAGAGGCGCAAACCGTACATTTTGGCCGCATTTACCATCCATTCGCTCATCGAATCGACCAATGTTTGCGGTCGAAGCACGCGCACCATACATCCCAGCCCGGCCAGATGCATCACCAAATCGTATGTCGGAGCCACAAAATACTCGAAATCCGTATACTCGCCGAATTCATCGCAACCGGACTCCAATTCTTTTTGGCTTTGATGCATCGGCAACGTGCGCACATAGTTGACATGCGAACCATAGGCGCGTATCCTTATTATTTCGGGCTTGATGCCGTCTTGCATGACTATACCGAAGCTGTTGTAGAAATACATCTCGGCATCGAAGTCTTTGCCCTCGTCGAAAGTCGCGCCCGTGGGTTTGAGCGACTCGATACGGTCAAGGCTGTAGGTGCGATGCAACCCGTCGGAACGCACCCCCACGAGATACCAGCGATTTTCGTACAGACGCACACACAACGGACGCACCGTCACATCATGAGGCTCGCCCCCGAAGCGCCGATAGGTGATACATATCTCCCTATTATGTTTTATCGCTGACAATATCTTCACCAGGCACTCGTAGCCCGAAGGCTTCTGCGGCACGGATATGCGAGCTCTTATGTCGCGATTGTCCGCCAAAACGTCGCACAAGGCGTATGTATCTATCATCCAATTACTCAGACTGTTTTCTTTCATAACATCGTCGTAATTGACAATAGAATAAGTATAGCCGTCGTGAACATCACATCGTATTTCGATGCCCAATTGCGAGGATATGGCATTGACCCAGCGAGTGAATGTCTGACGTGCCAACTCCTTGCCCTCGCTGAGATTACGATTATCCGCCCATCGATCCGAAATATTCCTTAGAGTCAAGGGCCCGAATTGGTGCAACGTCTCTATCAGCCAAGTGTATTTCTGTATTTGAGTCATATCGTTCTGTTTATGGTATTACTATACGACGCAAAGTTACACATTATTTATCACAACCGCATACACTCTCTTTTTCTGAATATCTCTGGCACTATTTGGCGTATTAGCAAAAAAATGCTTAACTTTATCCGCCGTTTTATCCGTCGGCTAAGGCTTTACGGGCACGGCTATGCTCTTTGCAACTTACTATAACACCAACCATAAACCACGAAAACAAATGTTTAGCAACCAACCCAAAGGTCTGATTCCCGCCGCATTATCCAATATGGGCGAGCGCTTCGGATACTACATCATGAACGCCGTACTCGTGCTGTTCCTGTGCTCAAAATTCGGGCTGTCCGAGGAATCATCCGGCATCATCTACTCGTGCTTCTATGCCGGCATCTACATCCTCTCGCTGGTCGGCGGTATCATTGCCGACAAAACTCAAAACTATAAAGGCACCATCATCAAAGGTCTTATAATCATGACCTTGGGATACGCTCTTCTGGCCATTCCCATCCTTGCCACAGCCGAAAACTCCACATGGCTGCTGACCCTGACATGCGTGGCTCTGTTCCTGATTGCTTTCGGCAACGGCCTGTTCAAAGGCAACCTCCAAGCCATTGTAGGTCAGTTGTATGACAATCCCAGATACGCAGACAAGCGCGATTCGGGCTTCCAAATCTTCTACGTATTCATCAACATCGGCGGCCTCATCGCTCCCTTCGTAGCGCCCTACCTGCGCGAATGGTGGCTCAGCGCCCACGATATGGTATACAACGCCAGCTTCCCCGAAATGTGCCACCAAGTTATAGGCGGCAGCGTGGACAATATCGCTAACATCACCGAATTTGCAGCCCAAGTAGGATACACCGACGCCGAATCGCTCAAAGAATTCTGCAGCCAATACCTCGATGTTTTCAACTCGGGTATCCACTTCTCCTTCATCGCCTCCGTGGCCGCTATGCTCATTTCGCTGACCATATTCCTGACCACCAAGAAAGGCCTGCCCAACCCCGCCAAGAAGGAAGCTGCCGCAGCCGTCAAGTACACCCAAGCCGAAAAAGCCGCTATGGCCAAAGAGCTGAAACAACGTATGTACGCCCTCTTCGCCGTCCTCGGCATCGCTATATTCTTCTGGTTCTCGTTCCACCAAAACGGCACCTCGATGTCGCTGTTTGCTCGCGACTTCGTCGACTCGTCCGCCGTCGCTCCCGAAATATGGCAGGCTGTCAACCCGTTCTTCGTGATCGTGCTTACGCCTATAATCATGGTTATCTTCTCGGCTCTCGCACGCAGAGGTCACCAGATTTCCACACCACGCAAAATTGCTTACGGTATGGGTATCGCCGCCATCGCATACTTGTTCCTGACCGTATTCTCGCTGATTATGGATTATCCTTCGGGAACAGCCTTCCGCGAAATGATTTCGAGCAACGCTTCCGTCGTCAAAGCCGGATGGTGGGTACTGATAGTCTACTACTTCTTTATGACCGTGGCCGAGTTGTTTATCTCGCCTCTGGGTCTATCTTTCGTATCCAAGGTAGCGCCCAAGAACCTGCAAGGTCTCTGCCAAGGTCTGTGGCTCGGCGCCACCGCCGTGGGCAACCTGCTGCTGTGGATTGGCCCGCTGATTTACAACAGCGCTCCCATCTGGGTGGCCTGGACCGTATTCCTCGCTGTATGCCTCATCTCCATGGGCACCATGCTTGCTATGGTCAAGTGGCTTGAGCGCGTCACCCAGGACAAACCCGCCATCAAAACCGAACCCTCGCTTGAAGACAATATCGAAGACGATATCTGATAATCACGCTTCAGCACACAAAAAAAAACGCTTCGTCACAGATTGTGGCGGAGCGTTTTTTTTTGTGCGATTAGGTATCCCTGCCCGTGTATCATCAAGCTGATACACGCCATAGCACTCGCGCATCCCGGCCATCTAAAATACACGTTCTATGCCTCAATCGGCTGCAATCTCAAAAAAAAGCACTATCTTCGCGACTACTTAACGGCCGATGCAGCGTATAGTCTCTCTCGCAATATTAGCACCGTTTATATACATCTGCCGCATTTCACAAGACACATACTTACTACAATGAGAAATTTTACGACAGTAGCCGACATAGGCAACCTTGACGCAGCCGTCAAAGAAGCTCTCGAAGTCAAAGCCAACCGCTTCGGATGGCAGCACCTGGGCAAGAACCGCACCTTGCTGATGATTTTCTTCAACAACTCGTTGCGCACACGCCTGAGTACCCAGAAAGCTGCTATGAACCTCGGTATGAACGTCATAGTACTCGATGTCAACCAAGGCGCATGGAAACTCGAAGACCGTCGCGGCGTCATCATGGACGGCGACCGCAGCGAACACCTGCTCGAAGCAATTCCGGTCATGGGGTCGTACTGCGATGTCATCGGCGTGCGCTCGTTTGCTCGGTTCGAGAGCAAGGAGGACGATTACAGCGAAAAAATCCTCAACCAATTCATACAATACTCCGGCCGTCCGGTATTCTCAATGGAAGCCGCTACGCGCCACCCGCTGCAATCTTTTGCCGACCTGATCACCATACGCGAACATCAGCGCCCCGACAAGAAGCGCCAACGCGTAGTCCTGACATGGGCGCCCCACCCCAAGGCTCTGCCCCAGGCCGTCCCCAACAGCTTTGCCGAATGGATGAACGCAGCCGACGACATCGACTTCGTCATCGCCAACCCCGAAGGCTACGACCTTGACGAACGATTCACCGCCGGAGCCATCGTCACCCACGACCAAGACGAGGCTCTGCGCGGAGCCGACTTCGTATACGCCAAGAACTGGGCACCGTTCGACGATGCCAATTACGGCAAGGTCATCAATCGCGACCGCTCGTGGACCGTCTCTGCCGAAAAAATGGCTTTGACCGACAACGCCTACTTTATGCACTGCCTGCCCGTGCGGCGCGGTATGATTGTGACGGATGACGTCATCGAAGGACCGCGCTCGCTGGTGATTCCCGAAGCCGCCAACCGCGAAATCTCGGCCGAAGTCGTCCTCAAACGCATCCTCGAAGGACTGTAAATGAACAATGTCCGACAAACGTGTCGGGCACTGTTCCAAAATTGTTTTTGCCATTGTCTATATCTATCTTCAGCGCACACATATTATGAGTTCTGAAACACACAAACGTATCTCCGCACTCGGATTACTTGTCACCATAGGCATAGTTTTCGGTGACATCGGCACTTCTCCACTATACGTTATGAGAGCCGTTATCGGCGCCTCCCCGAATTTTGACGCCGACTACATCATAGGAGCAGTATCGTGCGTCATTTGGACGTTGACACTGCAAACAACGTTGAAATACGTCATTATAGCCTTACGAGCCGACAACAACGGCGAAGGCGGCATTCTTTCGTTGTTTGCACTACTGCGCAAGATGCCACACAAGTGGTTATACGTCGTTGCTGCCGCCGGTGCTGCCGCTCTCATAGCCGATGGCGTCATCACCCCGGCTATTACCGTCACCTCGGCCATTGAAGGGCTCAATGTTGTCTTCGGGAATAATGTGCCTACACTACCGATAGTACTATGCATCATTGCGCTTCTCTTCGCAGCCCAACAACTCGGCACCGGGCGCATCGGCCGTTTTTTCGGCCCATTTATGCTGGCTTGGTTCGTTATGCTTGCGGTCTTGGGAATAAGCTGCATACCCATGGCATGGCAAATCCTTCGCGCTTTTAATCCTTATTATGCGATACATCTATTGTGGTCCAGCCCCGAGTGGTTTGTCATCGTTGGCGCAATCTTTCTTTGTACCACCGGTGCCGAGGCTCTATACTCCGACTTGGGACACTGCGGCCGGCGCAACATCACATTCGCATGGTGTTTTGTCAAGACATCGCTCATTCTCAACTACATGGGCCAAGGAGCATGGTTGATAGCCAATGCTGAGAATGGGAACGCTTCTGCCAACCCCTTCTATAGCATTATGCCTGCATGGATGGTCCCTCTGGGAATAACTATGGCCACCGGCGCCGCCGTCATTGCCAGCCAAGCCCTCATCTCAGGGGCGTTCACAATGTTCTCCGAGGCCGTCAACCTCAACTTTTGGCCATCATTACGCATTAAGTACCCGGGGGCAGCTAAGGGCCAACCATATATTCCTATGGTCAATACAACCTTATTTATCGGCTGTATTATGACCCTTCTCGTGTTCCGTGATTCTTCCGCTATGGAAGCCGCCTACGGACTTGCCATTACCATCACAATGCTAATGACCACGGTGCTAATGACATTATACCTACGCCGACACTTACCTTCATGGATCTGCGTATCATTCGTCGTTTTCTTCGGCACTATCGAATGTCTTTTTCTTTTAGGCAACCTTTCGAAGTTTACGCACGGAGGTTGGTACACAATGCTCATTGCCTGCGTCATAGCCTTGATTATGGCTATATGGCACGCATCAACGCGTATGCGGTCACGGTATATCGAGTACATTAATACCGCCGATAAACTGCCAATCATTAACGACATACATCAAGATACCGCAATCCCGATGTTTGCATCCAATGTTGTCTACTTTTCGCGCAGTTCCGACCCGGGCCAACTCGAGGACAAACTGCTGTACTCCATCATCAATCGACATCCCAAGCGAGCTGACCATTACTGGCTTATACATATCGAACGCTGCGACACGCCCCATCGCTTGGAATATGACGTTACCGAACTCATACCCGGCACAATGTTCTTTGTCAAAATGTACCTCGGCTTCCATACCGATGCACGTGTCAACGTCTACCTGAGGCAGATCATTGAAGACATGGTGGCACAAAACAAGATATCCATCACATCTTCCTTCCCGTCGCTTAAAGCACACGACATCGCCGGGGATTTTGTTTTTGTCGAACTGCATCGTGTTTTCTCTACTTCGTCCGACTGCAAATCATCAGACCGAAGACTTATGATCTGGCACGAACGCCTGCGCCGCCTCGGTGTCGATGACTGCACCGCTATGGGTTTGGACACATCATCGGTGGTTGTAGAGACTGTACCGCTTATTATTTCGAGCTATAAACCGCGCCGTATCACACGTATAGCCGGCGACAAGTAGTATTTAAAATGTCGCTCTACAACCATAATACCGGCGTATCAAATAATTAACATTAGTTAATATAATCATTACAATAGTTAATATTTCATAATATCATTTTACAAATTTTAATCAAATAGAAAAATGCTGTACTTTTGCACGTGTGTTTTTCATAGTATTAGATTAAGATAAAGGTTTAAGGGAAAGAGTTGTCGCGAGATAGCTCTTTTCTATTTTTTTGCAATTTTCGGGTGCGCCCGGTCGGCACGTTTTCTGCCGACCGGGCGCACGCATATACGGCTTCTCGTATCTCCATTTGCCGTTTCAGGTATCAATTTTTCACACCTCGGGCGAGCATAAATACGCCGGGATTTTTTGTCGTATCGCTAAAAATGCTTACTTTTGGGCTGTAGATATGGCCGCGCTGCACCGCCGGAGAGAATACATAAGTTTTCGCCGCAAAGAGTCAGCAAAGGCCATAGCGCAAACTAACGACATACGCCGGCACAATGATACGCTTGACGCTTGAACACGACACTCCGCGACGCGCATCTTTCTATTTGGCAATGGAAAGATGGGTGGCCGCCAACCTCCCCGCAGGCGAGGACTATATCTTCACATGGGTCATAGCCCCTACCGTAGTCGTAGGGCGCAACCAGGACCTTGACAGTGAAGTAAATGTCGAACGCTGCCGCCAACTCGGCATAGACATCTGTCGCCGTCACAGCGGCGGCGGAGCCATATACGCGGACACCCACAATATTATGCTAAGTTACGTAGCCGATGCGCGGAACACCTCCGTGCCCGAGGCCTTTGCTCGCTATACCGACGATGTGTGTGCTCGCCTGCACACCCTGGGCATAGACGCTGTCGGCTCGGGACGCAACGATGTATGCGTCGACGGGCGCAAAGTCTCCGGCGGCGCATTTTACGACCTGGGCGACAGATATGTAGCACACAGCACCATGCTCTGGGACACGGACACGGACACTATGCGGCAGGTGCTGACTCCCTCGGCCGAGAAGTTGCAGCGCCACGGCGTGGCATCGGTGGCTTCGCGCGTGGCCGGGTTGCGTACCATATACCCGGAGCTGGCCTTTGACGACCTACGCGCCGCGCTCGACACTCCGGGCATCGACGGCAAAATTCGCGTAGTCACCGATGACGAGGCCGACGAAATCGAACGTATGCGTCAAAAGTTGTACACCGACGAATGGACTTTCCGCAAGCCGCATTGACGCCATCGTGTATCAATCATACGACCCGACCGAATCCAACGACAAAAAAAACAAATAGAGAACAAACATAACCCCGCACACCCCATGGAAAGCGAACAAACCAAAACCACCTGCCTTAATGCCGCTCATCGCGCGCTGGGTGCCGAAATGGTTCCCTTCGGAGGCTTTGACATGCCGTTATACTACACCGACATCGAAAGCGAGCATCGTGCCGTACGCACAGCCTGCGGCATATTCGACGTATCACACATGGGCGAAGTCATGGCCACAGGCGAAGACGCCCTGCGTTTTGTCAACTACATTTTCACCGGCGATGTCAGCACCCTCGCCGTAGGCGACGTCGTATACGGTATGATGCTGCACGACAACGGCGGCACCGTGGACGACCTGCTGGTGTACCGCGTAGGTGCCGAAGCATACCTGCTCGTAATCAATGCATCCAACATCGACAAGGACGTGGCTCATATCCGCGCTCAGGCCGCAAAATTCCCCGGAGTGCGCGTCGAGGACATCAGCGCCTCCACTGCACAATTGGCCGTACAAGGACCCGACAGCCCTCGAATTATGGCCGAAGTACTCGACCTCGCCCAAGCCGATGAATTACGTTTCTACACCTGCCGCGAATTCCATCGCAACGGGCACGAAATTCTGGTAAGCCGTACCGGATACACCGGCGAAGACGGCTTCGAGATTTACGGACCTCAAGACGCCATCATCGAAATGTGGGATCGCCTTATTGCCGCCGGCGTGACGCCCTGCGGCCTGGGGTGTCGCGACACGCTGCGCTTCGAGGCCGGGTTGCCGCTATACGGCGACGAACTCGGCGACGACATCTCACCCATCATGGCCGGACTGTCCATGTTTGTCAAGATAGACAAGGAAGGCGGATTTATGGGCCGTGACGCCGTAGCCCGACAAAAGGCCGAAGGTGTCAAACGCCGTCTCGTGGGCCTCGAGATACAAGGCCCGGCCATAGCACGCCACGGGTACGAGGTTCTCGATGCCGAAAACCCCGAAAAAGTCATCGGCTCGATATCCACCGGATACCACAGCATATCCCTGGGCACAAACCTGGCTATGGCTTTCGTGGACCGCGACCACGCCGCTTTGGGCACTCACGTCCTGGTACGCGTACGCCGCAAGACATTCCCCGCCACAGTGGTCAAAAAGCGCTTCTATACGCCCAACTACAAGAAATAACAGCTTGTGTATGCCGCAAGGCGACATACACAAGCCGCACACATACAGATATATATCGTAAAACATCCAACATTTACACAAAACATACAGCCATGATCAAATATCTCAAGTCACACGAGTACATCCGCATCGAAGACGCCGAACCCCAAGTGGGATATGTCGGCATATCCGCCTACGCCGCCGCTCAGCTGGGCAATATAGTCTACGTAGATATGCCCCTCGAAGGCGATGAAGTGACCAAAGGCGAAGAATTCGGCGCCATCGAAAGCGTCAAAGCCGCCTCGGACCTTTACTCGCCCGTATCCGGCGAAGTTCTCGCCGCCAACGATGCACTCGAAGACAATCCCCGACTTGTAGGCCAAGACCCCATGGCCAACTGGATTATCAAGGTCAGCATCAGCGACCCCTCCGAGCTCGACGACCTCCTCGATCAGGCAGCTTACGACGCATTATGCGCCGCCGAAAAGCACTGACGCTCCGAAACCACATAGTAGACACGCACGGACACCCGAGGCATAAGCGCGGGTACTCCGTGCGACTTCCCCCCCCTAACCTAACACCACGCACAATGAGCAGTACCCATCCATATCTGCCACACACCCCGGAGGATATTTCGGCCATGCTGGAACGCTGCGGCGCAGCCACCCTGGACGACCTCTTCAGCGACATCCCCGGGGAACTGCGCCTGCGGTCGCCTTACGACATTCCGGGACCGCTAAGCGAAAGCGAGTTGCGACGCCATTTTGACGCAATGTTCGCGAACATCAAGCCGCTGACCTGCTTCGCCGGCAACGGCTACTACGACCATTATTGCCCCGCCGTATGCGCCGATATCGTGCGCCGCAGCGAGTTCCTGACGGCATACACCCCGTATCAACCCGAGATTTCGCAAGGCACACTACAATACATCTTCGAATATCAGTCGATGATGGCCTCGCTTACCGGGCTTGACGTGTCCAACGCCTCGCTGTACGACGGAGCCACGGCCACAGCCGAAGCCATGATAATGTGCGTCGCCGCCGCCCGCCGCCGCAACCGCGTACTCGTCTCCGCCACTTTGGCCCCGGCAGTACGCGCCGTAGTGGATACCTATGCACGCTACCACGGCATTACACTCGAGACCATACCCGAAGATACCGCCAAGGGCGTGACCGATAAGGACGCACTGATGGCCATGCTCACGGCCGACAACGCCAAGGACATCGCCGGAGTCATCGCAGCTTCACCCAACCGATACGGCTGCCTCGAAGACTTCGGCGGATGGGCCGACGCCATACACGCCGCCAAGGCGCTGATGGTCATCAATACGCACGCTTCGGCTCTGGGTATATTGCGCAGCCCGGGCGACTGGGGCGCCGACATCGCCGTCGGTGACGCCCAATCACTGGGAATGCCACTGAATTACGGAGGCCCCGGACTGGGCTACATGTGCGTGCGCAAGGCCCTGATGCGCAAAATGCCCGGCCGTATCGTGGGAGCCACCACCGACGGCAAGGGCCAGCGCGTATTCGTGCTCACACTGCAGGCACGCGAACAGCACATCAGACGCGAAAAAGCCACTTCCAATATATGCTCCAACCAAGGCCTGATGACACTGTATGCAGCCATATATCTGTCTGTTATGGGTGCCAAGGGCCTGGCTCGGGTATGCCGCGACAGCCATAGTGCCGCCACCGCGCTACTGCACAAAATTGCAGACAACGGGCTGGGCACGCACGAACACTGCGGCACACCGTTCCTCAACGAATTTGTCGTGCGTCTGCCCCACGGGGTCAAGGCCTCCGAAGTCATCGAACGCGGCGCCGAGCAAGGCATACTGGCCGGCGTGGCCGTAGGCGAAGACCGACTGATGATTGCCGTCACCGAACAGCGCACGGCGCAGGAAGTCGACGCACTGATACGTCTTTTAACCTCTTTCAAACCCGAGCCATGAACAGCAAACTATATTCGCCCCTGATTTTCGAATACTCGCGTCCCGGACGTCGCGGCTATATGCTGCCGCGCTGCCCGTTCGCCAAGGCCGAAGACATCCCTGCGGCACTGCTGCGCGACCAAGCTCCCGAGCTGCCGGAGGTTGACGAGCCAACAATAGTAAGACACTACACCAACCTGAGCACCAACAACTTCGGCGTAGACACCGGATTCTACCCTCTGGGATCGTGCACCATGAAGTACAATCCAAAAATCAACGAGGAAATAGCGGCCGACCGCCGCATCGCCTCGCTGCATCCCTATACGCCGGTACGGTACGCCCAAGGCGCCCTGCACGCCTATTATGAGCTGCAACGCGCACTGAGTGCCATCGGCGGTATGGCCGAGTTTACGCTCAACCCCTTCGCCGGTGCACACGGCGAACTCACGGGCCTGATGGTGATACACGCCTACCACGACGAACGCGGCGACACACGCCGCACACGCGTCATTGTCCCCGACAGCGCACACGGCACCAACCCCGCCAGTGCGGCCGTAGCCGGATACACCATCACGGAAGTACGCAGCCTTGCCGACGGTACCGTCGATGTCGACGACCTCGCCTCCAAGCTGGATGACACCGTAGCGGCTATTATGATGACCAACCCGAACACCACGGGAATGTTCGAAAAAAACATTCCCGAAATCGCACGTATGGCGCACGCCGCAGGTGCCCTGATGTATTACGACGGAGCCAACCTCAATCCTATGCTGGGCATCGCCCGTCCGGGAGACATGGGCTTTGACGTGATGCACATCAACTTGCACAAAACCTTTGCCACGCCTCACGGCGGAGGCGGTCCGGGCAGCGGCCCCGTAGGCGTACGCGCCGGACTGGAACACCTGCTACCCAACCCGCACGTGTACCTCGACAATGCCACCGGGCTGTACGGCGTCACCACCGACGACAATCGCGCCATGGGACGCATCTCGGGATGGCTGGGCAACTATACCGTACAGCTCAAAGCCCTGGCCTACATCCTGTGCATGGGCGCCGAGCACCTGGCTCAAGTGGGACCGCTGGCCACGCTCAACGCCAATTACATCAAGGACAGCCTTAAAGACCTCTACCTGCTGCCCATCGAAGGTCGCTGCAAGCACGAGTTTGTCTTCGACGGCCTGCGCGACAAGAGCACCGGAGTCACCACACTCAATATCGCAAAAAGGCTGCTGGACTTCGGCTTCCATGCGCCCACAATATACTTCCCGCTGCTGTTTCACGAGAGCCTCATGATCGAGCCCACCGAGACGGAGACACGTGAGACTTTGGATGCCTTCATCGAGGCTATGCGCCAAATAGCGCACGAGGCCGCCAACGACCCGGACAAAGTGAAAAATGCTCCGCATGACACGCCCGTAAGCCATCCGGACGACACCGAAGCAGCACTCACGCCCGTCCTGACCTGGAGCGACCTTATGTCTCACGCCAAAGAAGCATAGGTATGAACACGATACACAGCCAATTGCTTGTCATCGGAGCCGGACCGGGCGGATACGAAATAGCTGCCGAGCAGGCCGCACACGGCCACAGCGTCACCATCATCGAACGCGGCCATAGTGGTGGGACATGCCTCAATCGCGGATGCATACCCACCAAGTGCCTCAGCGATGCCGCCGGAAGGCTGCTCGCAACGCCCCCGTCCGAGGATATGCCGCGCCCCTACAACGACCTATGGCAACAGGCACGAGCCAACGCCGATGCCGTAGTGAGTGCCTTACGTGACGACGTAGACGCACTGCTGCGCGGATGCAACGTGGTACGCGGCACGGCCAAGATTACCCCGCAAGGGACTGTCGAGGTGGACGGATCCGAGTATTCGGCCGAACGCATACTCATCGCCACCGGCAGCGCCCCGGCAGCCCTGGATATCCCCGGGGCGGCTTTGGCAATATCAAGTGACGAAATCCTCAGCGCCACGTCACTGCCTCCGGCTATAGCGGTCATTGGCGGCGGCGTAATAGCTCTCGAATTAGCGGACATTCTCAGCGCTTTCGGCGTGGCCGTCACCGTGCTCGAGTATTGTCCCGAAATTCTACCGGCCTTCGAGGCCGATGTCGCCAAGCGCCTACGCAGCACCCTGTCGCGCCGAGGCATTAAATTCGTCGTAGGCGCACGCGTCGCCGCAATATGTCGCGATGCCGATGGAGGCATACTCCACGTCCAATACACTGATGCCAAAGGACGTGACGCCGAAGTCAGCGCCCCGGCAGTGCTGATGGCGGTGGGACGCCGAGCTGTCATCCCCGAAGGATGCGCCGATGCCGGTATCGACATCGACCGACGCGGATGTATCGTCACCGATGACAACTTCGAGACAACGCGCAAGGGCGTCTACGCCGTGGGCGATGCCAACGGTAAATGTATGCTGGCTCATGCAGCCACAGCGCAGGCTCACCGCGCATTAGGCGCAGACGTGGATATGTCCGTAATGCCTTCGGCAGTATTCACCCACCCCGAAGTGGCAATGGTCGGAATGACCTCCGAGGCATGTAAAAAAACCGGAACAGCTATCGTCTCGGGCAAAGCAATGTATGCCTCCTCGGGCAAGGCACGCGCCATGGGCGCCACCGACGGTTTTGTCAAGGTGGTAGCCGATGCAACGGACGGACGCATACTCGGCGTTCACATCATCGGAGCACATGCCTCGGACATCATTGACGCAGCCGCCGTGGCCATTAGCGCCCGTATGGATGCCACGACGCTCGGGACACGCGTCATACATGCCCACCCGACATTGGCCGAACTATTAGGTCAGGCCGCCCGCGCCGCCGCCCTAAGCCTCGGCTGAATCCCGTACATAACCTCGGCGCAAGCCAACCATAACCCAATAAAAGACAATGGCGGTTCCTCGATTGGAGCCGCCATTACTATTGTATTTATATTGAATTGAGATTATTGCTTCATTCTTCTTCGGATTCGTCGTACTCGCCGTATTCATCATACTCCTCTTCGCATTCTCGAAGATATACTGCTTTGCCAAAAGCAAGTATTGGGAAAAATATAAACGGCAATAGTAACAATCCAATTCCGAAGCTTGCAGGTTTACCAAAAGCCTCGGCTATGTCGAGACAAACCTTAACGCTTAAAACAATAATCCCCCCAAGCGGCACAAGACACCATAACAACCACCATAGAGACAACTTTGCGACCTTAAGAAGAACAATTTCATGATAAATAGGAATAACGGCAGCCCATCCATTATAGCCGGTTTTTGTGAATACCACCCATTGCCCGACTATGTTTATAATAAATAATAGCACTGTAATTATCACACAAATGATCTGGTATGGTTCCATAATTAATCGTTAGATTGGTATTTTCTTGTAAAAAATGTAAAATTACAATTATATAATCATGGATTACCTATCCCCCAAGTTAAAATATATTAATACATCTCAGGTATTCGTATAACAAGTTATACGAATAATCCGGCCGTACAGATCCATATACAAAAACAAAAGCAGCTTGTACGTGATGTACAAGCTGCCATAAAGAATTTTTTGAAAGTGTCCGAAATGAGACTCGAACTCACACGATCCAATGATCACTACCCCCTCAAAGTAGCGCGTCTACCAATTCCGCCATCCGGACAAATGCTGCAAGGACGCCTAAGGCGGCGAATTCTCGCTGAGCGAAAAACGGGACTCGAACCCGCGACCCCGACCTTGGCAAGGTCGTGCTCTACCAACTGAGCTATTTTCGCAAGTATTTCAATGTGCGTTTCCGCTTTTGCGTTGCAAAGGTAGGCACTTTTTTTGAACCCACCAAATTTTTTCACCAAAATTTCGATTTTTCTAATTCTTGTTCCTCCGAAGTTCACTTATTCGGGGCATTTTCGCACCGTCATTCAGGTCCAAAGCGAGTTTTTTTTCGGCAAAGACCGGGTCGATACATGCCGCAAACAACATTGCGACACGTATCTGTTCCGTCTATTTTATTGTTGTATCGTTTCGACCGGGGCTTCAAGGATTTGAGCGCTTATGGTGTCGGCGGTATGTATCAGCGGCACCAGCGGCGTCTTGGCACATGCTGCGCGGTACGAGCGTTCCTGCTCGTAACTGTTGGTGGCCAAATCCCAGGCGCCCATGTGCCAGCGTATGGCCATGAGTTCCTCGTCCTCGAGGTCAAGGCCGCTGCGCAGAAGCATTACCACTGATTTTTCGCCATGACCAAGGGGAAAATTTGAGTAATCTACCTGATACTCATCATATTTCTCATATTGGCCCACCTCGTTACGGCGCGCTCGTTGCACCTTGCGATAGATATCAGCTTTGCACACATCGTGCAGCAATGCCGCAATAGCGATGGAACCCACAGGCATACGCACTTCAAGGTCGGGACGCAGCGACAATAGCGATGCTCTCATAGCCATAGCCGCATCGTAGACGCACAGGGAGTGCTCCAGCAGGCCGCCGGGATGGTTGAAGTGATTACGTACCGACGCCGGAGCTTCAAAGAATCCCCAGCTCTCCAAGTCTTGGATTACGTAGTCCATATTTTCGCGGCCCGTAGCCGCAAGGGTGTCTATAAATCGCTGTTTCTTCTGTTCTAATGTTTCTTCGCTGAATGTTGACATTTTATATTATTGCGTTTCTGTATTTTTTCAAATTATAGTATAGGCGAAAGCAGGCGCACCACCGATTCGGCAACCTTGAGCGAGCGACGCCGGCGCGCCCACGTGGCCTGATACAAACGCGTGCATTGGCGCATGTCTCGATGGAATATCTCGGCCATTTCCTGAGTGAAGCGCGGCGAGTACACAAAGAGGTTTGCCTCGAAATTATGCTCGAAGCTTCGAAAATCAAAATTGGTGGAGCCCACGGAGGCTATCTCGTCATCGACTATAAGCGTCTTGGCGTGCATCATCCCGGGGTTATAAAGGTATATCTTTATGCCCGCACGCAGACACTCGGCAATATAGGAGAACGATGCGTATTGCAACAGGCGCGAGTCGGTGCGCCGCGGCATCATTATACGCACATCCACACGCGCCAAAGCTGCCGTCTGCAAAGCCTTGAGCAGACCTTCGGTGGGCAGAAAGTATGGTGTCTGGATGTACACGCGATGGCGCGCATTGGCTATGGATTTATGGAACATCATTGCGATATTACTCCATTGCGCCGTAGGGCCGGAAGTGATAAGCTGGACACCCATATCTCCGGGCGCCGGGTCGTCTTGCTGCACACTGTCGTCCAGCAACGGCTGTCCCATAAAGTTCCAGTCCACGGCAAAAGAATATTGCAACGAGGCCACGGCCGGACCGACAAGCCGCAAATGCGTGTCGCGCCAACTGTCAAAATTTTTGCCTCCGGTAATATAGCGGTCGGCGATGTTCATCCCGCCTATGTACCCTACTTCACCGTCAATAACGCATATTTTGCGGTGGTTGCGCCAGTTGATGCGCGTACCGAAGGGTGGAAACGAGACCTTGAAGAACGGGTACACTTCTATCCCGGCAGCACGCATACGCTTGAAGTAGCGGCGATGAGTGTTCAGCGACCCAACATTGTCGTATATGACATGCACGGCCACACCGGCACGCGCACGCTCTATGAGGACATCCGCTACACGGGTGCCTATCTCATCGTCCAATATTATATAATACTGTAGATTGATGTAACGTTTAGCATTGCGCAGGTCATCGATAAGTGCTTCGAACTTGGATGCCCCGTCGGTGTACACCTTGATGTCATTGCCGGGATAGTATTCGGCTGACTCCAAAGACTTGGCCAAGCGTATTTGCTGCCGGGCCTCCGGTGACAGCGTGCGCTCGTTAGCCTCGGACAAGGCCGTGCGCTCGGCTCGTCTGAGACGACGACGATTGCGCCGCGAAATCATTCGCGTATTCTTGATGCTACGCCCGAAGAACAAGTATAACACCACCCCAACGAGCGGAAGCAGGATAAGCACGGTTACCCACGCCAACGACTTGACCGGGTTGCGGTTTTCGCTGACAATCACGCACAATATAACTATCACGGTGATGGCATATATCGTCATCAACGTGTAGTATATCCAACTGTAATCAAAGCTTATATACAAAGCATCCATGGGACATGGCACTAAACGAAGGCACAAATCGCCTCTTCACCACAAATTTACGTACATTTTAACGATGCAACGCCACCATTAGGAATAATTAACACTCGGCAACCTTCCTATAACTGCAAAAAATCCGCCGCCGCAGGCATCCGCGCCGCTGCAGACACACAGAATGAAGCGCTACCGGAGTATCGCAATTTAACGATTGGGCGCAGATGCTTGCCAATGCCGAAACCAAAAGTCTAAGCGCTTTCGCTAAAAGATACTTTAGGTTCGATTCTTCGCCGAGCGAAGCGTAGCGACAGTGCCGCAACTGTTCCCTAAAGAATTAATCATTCTATATAATCTCCGCAACTATAACGAAGCCTATTGAGAGATGAGGATAATCCAGATAGACCGGGAAAAAGAGTCTCAGATGAAATGTTCATGTGACTAAGCAAATTTGTAATTTCTAATTTTAGGGAGTGTGGAATAATAATCTTAAAGATTAGAATATCGTCATTATTTGTTTTACGTTTTTCGTTATGCGATAACTCCACGAATTTCGAATACTCCATAGGATTCAAATGCAAACTACCACTCAAATAGCTATTAAGATTTTGCATAAAAGGGACAGAAATGTCGGTAGGCATTAGGAATAAACCTTGTTGAATAGCTATACGCTCATTGCACATTTTAGGTTTAATGGCTATTACTTGTTGAGGGCATTGTCCTTTTGAATATGTACGACCAATGAAACTATTGGCATATTCATAAGAATAAGATTCTGCCATACTAAATGGGATGCAGGCAGATTTATTCTCAATGTCTTTTCTATATTGTTTGTATTTTGATTGGTTAAGAATATTCTTATTTATAGCCCATACTGCTGCATCAGCATTACTAAATGGATTTTGAATTGCCATAAAAAGTGCAACAAAAATGGACTCAGTAGCATCCAAAAGTCGAGTACATGCCCCATAATGCTGCATTATAGAAAGCCATTCAATATTTTCACTATCGGATGGAATCAATTTTTTTTCATATAGAGGATACTTCCACTTAAACTCCTGAAGCATATTCCATTCATAAATTTGGAGCAGATCAAAAAGATCAGCTCGTGGATGAAAACAAGAGACCATTCGTTCCAAAGAAGATGAAAGCTGCCATGTAGAATCACCTTGCCCTCTAAAATAAAAATTCGATAGAAACTTGGTGTCTAATAGTGCTATATCATTAGCACTTTTTATAGACACTCGGATGCTATTGCGAAACTTGCCAGAAGCGGCCATATCTAATGTTATAATTTTCTTGAAGGTTTTGTCGAAACCGCGCTATAGATCAGCATAGAGAGCTACTTTATAAGTTCTTACATATAATTCGCAACGTAAACTAAATTCTAAAAAGACTGTGACGATTACTCTTTACGATGTAACCAATTCATGTATGATTGTCTTGATGGATTGGTGATTGAGCTGCTTACGGAAATAAACAGTATATCCATCGAGTTTCAACTGCTCAAAGAACCGTTCGGCGCACGAAATCTTTATTTTTTCGTTGCCGCGTAAAGCCGTTTCATTCTCAACGGCTTTTGTCTCTACAACGATATTGAGTTCTCGTTCACCGTTAGCTTTCTTCACGATATACATAAAGTCGGGACTATAATTGCTGTCAGCAATAGTCGGTATCGATATGCTTTTGCGAGGTATTTTCCCATACACAATAACCTCGCTGATATCGGCTAAAACATTTTCGCGTTCGAGAGGAGAGTCATAAACAATTGTGTCATAGAGAAATTTCTCAGGCACAATTCCATTATCCATGTGGGTACCGACCAATCCTTGTACAATAACGTCTCTTGGGGATCCGTCAGCCAAAGTGAGGGCTGTCGATTTAGTGGAAGCATCTGCCGCTCTACGATAATTAAACCGCCCTTGAAGATTTTCCGCACGCCAATCGTTAAATTTGTTAACAAACATAGTTAGTGATGTCTCGTTTATGAAGTCATTGCTAAAGTCAACAAGTTTAGAATAAGCGACAATGGCATCATGGAGCATCGTAACAGGGATGGAGGTTGCACGATTTGCACGTCGCAAAAAATCTCGGTAAGGCATACGCTTGCCGTTATACAAATATACTGACCCGCTTCCCTCTTTAGCCACAGCTACATTTCCCTCAATGCCTATTTCCTCTCGATTGCTTTTGATAACTTGAGTGCCAAAAACATCATCACTAAGAATGGTGGGTAATGATTCTTGTATGAGTTTATCTACTTCTGAGTCGATAAAAATTATATATCTCCGATTTAATTCCTCCCATAGAGTACGCAATTCTGCATATCGCGCAGCACGAATGCGTACGGATTTAGTTGCTTTGGCGTTCCTATCCTTGACTTTTGAACCGGCGAATCCCGATAGGTTAAACTCAGGATACTCGGCATACAAATCAAATAACTTTGACGGATTGATGGTGCGGTTAGAATCAGTGATATATCCCTTTTTATATAGCTCCATCAACAATTCCATATCAGCGCATCCTCGTTTGGCGGCAACAGAAACAAGTAAAGGTTGAGGAATAGCGACAACGGCTTCATTACGCTGTTCATTGATTTCGTCTACGAGTTTAGCCGCAAAATCTTTTTCCGTAAAATCAATGATGTAGTTTAGCATAAACTGCTCATTGCTGATTCGGTTGCCGAGTTCATCGACTGGTAAACGCAGTCCACGTCCTACTTCCTGTAATTTGCTGATTTCGCTGCCACTACTGCGAAGTTTGGCAATGGTGAAAACATTCGGATTATCCCATCCCTCGCGGAGTGTCCATTTTGAGAAGAGGAAACGGCACGTTCCCAATTCACCGTCAAAAGATAGCAATTCCTTTTTCTTATGAAGAATTGCATCAACCTCATTGGCAATGCTTTCGTCTGACTCATTTGTATCCTGTGCGAAATAGCCGGCTCTTGACGCAGGAATATTAGCCTTGGTGGCTCTTAGATATGATGCGTATTCGTCAGAAGTGGGTTTTGACAGTTCATAATCTATTTGTTCTTCCAATATGCGGTCGAACATATCTCTGAGCCACGCATTTTGACCGGATTCGTCTCCGCGAAAAGATTGAATGCTGTCAATAAAAAACAGCGCAAGTGTTTTTATGCGGATTGGGCGGTCAAAATTTTCACGTTCAATCTCGAAATGACGTTTGACCGCGAGTCGAAGCATCTGTTCTTGATACGATTCGCTGTAAGCGTCTACAACAAATTCCTCTCCCAGTTTTTTCTCTTGAGAGTTGCTGAAACAAACTACATCTTTACCGATTTCGGAAACGGTGATAGAGCCAAATTCCGAGGATATTCTACTTAATGAGTCACCCGGTATCAGCTCATGCGTTGATGATGTTCTCGCTTTTGTATGCCTTAACGTTACTGATTTCCCTTTTGTAATTGAAACGACCTTGACTTTTTCCTCGCTAATATTTGGTATTTCAAGATGTTCCTTAATAATACCCTTAATAAGATTTTGATTAAAAGCATCTTTCGCAGTAAGGTCGAAAAGAAGATTGGTGTAATCGTCAACTTCAATCCTATTATTGCCTCGACCTTGTAATCGTTTCGGGAAAGTAGCACCAAAACGAATAATACATTGAGGATCCAATTCGTTTACGATAGTTTTGTAAGTCGAATTAGATTTATCGAATTTATGTGGCTCATCAATAATCACAAAAGGATGTGTCGCGCGAATTGCATCATAGGGCCTGAAAAAGTCAAGAACACCGGTATCGTAATCGTTACGAGACAAGACCTTAGCATTTCCGCCGAGCAAGGCTTGATTAACAAGTAGCACTTGGATTTTATCGGGAGTATTGCCGCCGACAAAAGAGCGTACCGATGACGGAAAAAAACGTTTGCCCTTTTTGGTTTTCATCGGTGTAACAACGCTTAGGTCAATCCTCGCATCGTAGCCGAGAGTGTCGGCGAAATGCTGACTTACGTAAGATTCTGTCAGAAATGATTGCGCCCCTGCCTTGATAGGTAATGTAGGGACAACAATAATGAATTTGGAGATGCCGTATCGGCGATGTAATTCAAATATTGTTCGGGTGTAAACATAAGTTTTACCCGTCCCCGTCTCCATTCTTATATCAAGTCCGAGAGGCAGGTCAAGCGAGATATTTGCGATCTGCTCTGATGGCAAGTTGTTGTCAGTGTCAGACTTTACCGAAACAATATTGTTGCGGAGTGTCGGGCTCTTGAAATCAAAGATAGGATTTGAACTTATCCCGGCTGTATCGGTCGGGATATTATCGAACACATCGCCAACCGCTTTGACCGGGCGTGTCTGATGAGGCAAATCGCCTTGTAGAATCAGGTCCATAGATCAATAGCGTATGTCGAGGTTTACTTTGAGGTTCTTGATGCCGTCACGGAGAGGAAGAAGATTCTTCTTTAAAGCTTCGGTTTCGGTATATGTGAACGAATAACCGAAAAGCACAATATTTTCAGGTTTGAAGTCTTTTTCGTTATTATACTTGTCGATAAGTGCAACAATTGAATCTGCACCGCCCTTGCAAATCAAGTTTGGATTGACAAAGTAGAGATGCCTGCCGCACAGATACGCCTCATATTCACCTAATTTAATAGGCGTAATTTGAGCGTTCAGACTATAGCCATCACGCACAACCCATGTTTGAAGTATGGTGTCGCGACCGAACTCATTAACAATGTTTTCATCTGTAAAGAGGACATTGGGGTTAAATTCCTCTAATTGGGTAAATGTTTTGTCATTTGGCTCTGTAAGTGTGAAATGCTTGAAGCCCATATCGCAGGAACAAAAGGGTTTTGATTCACGAATTTGACGGGCAGCCCGACGTATTCTCTCTTGACCAATTTCATCTAAAAGATGAGGTTTCTTTATACTATCAAGGAAAGCAATTGACCGGCGTATTTTTGGCTTATCGGAAGCTGGAGTTAGAGCTAATGTTGCATCGAGATTCTCTGGAAGCTGAACCACAATAAACCTACGATGCCCATTGTCTTCTGCATTTAATTGCATTACGGCATGAGCGGTAGTTCCGCTACCAGAAAAAAAGTCTAAAATCAAACTGTCCTTATCTGTGCAAAAAGATAGTATTCTCTTGATTATTTCAAGGGATTTTGGATTGTCAAAGACTTTTTTCGCTCCAAAAAGTTGGTCTAAAGATGTTGTTGAAGTACGACCATCTTCATATATTACAGATCTTAACTGTTCGGTAGCGGTCTCTATACGCTTTTTTATGTGAGGCTGTGTGGTGTGGTCTTTTCCCCATAAGACCTCTCCAGCTTCCTTATACGCAAGAAAGGTCGATTCCGGCCATCTCCATCCATATTCAGGTTTAGGACAGGGTAAATTTGTAACAGGGTGGATTATGTCAAACATATACCCACCTGGTTTTGTATTTGAGGAATTACCCGAGCCACTAAAAACGCCTTTCTCGTCTACCCTGTCGTAATGAGTTACTTGTGGAAGTATATCGGCGTTTTTTTTTATCCAAGCTTTCAAATCCGCTTCGATTTCCTCTGTAGTTCTTAATGATTGCTTAAGTTCATTATAGTAATTTATGATAAGCTGAGCGGCTTTACTTTTAACAGACCACGCTTTCTGCATATCTTTATCAAAAGCATATGCTATCATAAATTCATGCTCTATATTTATTTGAGTCGCATTATTATCCGTTGCTGTTTTAATGACGATTTCACCTAAAAAATTTTCCTCGCCAAAGATGGAGTCGCAAAGGAGCTTTAAGTTGGCTTGCTCGTTGTCATCTATGGAGATAAAAATAACACCGTCTTTTGTAAGTAGGTCGCGAGCGAGTAGGAGACGGGGGAGCATAAATGCAAGCCATGCGGAGTGCGAAGCTGAGCCCTTTGTCGTCATTTCGAGAATACGGTCTGCCGCGCTAACTGAAATACCAAGTCTTTTCTGCAGTTCCTCAGAAGTGTAGTTGAAACTGTCGTTATACACGAATCCATCAGATCCTGTATTATAGGGAGGGTCGATGTATATACATTTTACAGCTTCGGCATATGAATTCCGAAGATGCTTTAAAGCATCCAAATTGTCGCCGGAGATATAGATGTTTTGGCTATTGCGGTTTTCAGGCTTTGAGTTGTGTTCTTCGTCAGGAACAATTACAGTAGTGGTATCAGTCGAGGCCACAAGTGTCGCGTAACTCTTGCCAAGGAACTGTAAAGAATAGCCCTCATTCGCCGTGGGGACAGACTCAGAAACGAGACTTTGGAAGACATCGAAATCGAACTTTCCGTCAGGCGTGAAACATTGAGGAAAATCACGGTGTAGCAACTCTACTATCCGTTCATTACCTGTAACAGACGCATTATTTTGGATAATGTCTCTTATCATATTGAATAAAAGGAACTCCTATAAAATTGCCACAGGCCGACCAAAGCCACTTCAATCTCAGAGGAGCTTCTTATAGTTTGATTTTTATTGGTCGTTTATGATTGCTGTATTTTCAGCTCTACAAAATTAGAAAATTTATTTGAGACTTTGGTCATCAGGCTCAAAGATAATTTCAGAGATGGGGCTGTGCCGCAAAAAATTGCGGCACAGCCCCTCATTATATTGTGCAAAAGTGTTACGCGCGATTATCCGCAATGGAAGTAGCGGCGGACGATGCGCAGCATGGCTTCCGTGTCTTCGTGGGCCAGCGCTATTTCGTCGCGGTCATACGAGCGCAAGCGCTTGATTATGCCATCGATAGTGGCGTCGTCAAAGACTCCGGCGGCCGTGAAGACGTTGCGGCGGTCTTCAAGGCATTGCGCCGACCCGTAGCAGTCGACGGGAAGCGAGCTCAGGCGCGAAAGCACGGAGGCATTTTCGGAGCGATGTATATTTACGTCCACGTATGTATCCTCGGCCACCTTCATGGCATCGGGCATCTCGAAGCCGTGACGCATGGCCACAGCCAAAGACGCTATCAGCAAATAGATATCCGCCGACCCGTCGGCCGAACGGATCTCGACCGTCTGTTTTTGCGTGGTGTCCACGTCGGCCAGGCCGTGGCTGCCGGGATTGAGCTCGGCACACATATCTTTCTGTGCCGTCCATCCCAGGGGTACGCGTACCAGCACCGAGCGGTTGCGGTCGCCCCAGCACACATTGGTAGGTGCTTCCTGCTTGGGCACCAGACGGAAATAAGACGTGGGCACCGTATTGCCGAAGGCCGTGATGGCCTGTGCCAAATCCATAATTCCGGCGATACCGCGGCGAGCCTCGTTGCTGAGACGACGGTCGCTGTCAAGCATCATATTGCGCCCGTCGCGCATGATTCGCATATGTATATGCAATCCTGAGCCGGCTTTGCCCACGGTGATTTTGGGCGCAAAGGTGATGTCGTAACCCTTGATATATCCGAGATTACGTATCACCCATTTGGCAATCATAAGCTGGTCGGCAGCCCGCCGTGCGTCCACGGGCAAGAACTCGATTTCGTTCTGCTCGTAGATTTTCCCGTCCAGGGTGAAGTTGCCCACCTCGCTGTGTCCGTACTTGATGCTTCCGCCGGTACGGGCTATGTATTGCATACACAGCGTGCGAAAATCGCCGAATTTGGCAAAAGGCGCCGACTCGTGATAACCGCGCTGGTCGCCGGCCGGAAAAGTTCCGTCATCTTCCTTGACAACGTAGTACTCCAACTCGCCCATGGCTTGGAAATTCATACCGGTCACGCGGTTGAACTCGCGACAAGCCTTGTCCAAGATGTACTCCGGAGCACTCTCCAGCGGCTTGCCGTCCTTGTCAAAGAACGAGCAAAGCATCGTCACCGTCGGGATTTCGGCAAAGGGGTCGCGGAAAGCCGTGCTAAAGCGCGGCAACACATACAAGTCGCTGCTTCCGGCCGAAATAAAGGGGAACAGCGACGAGCCGTCCACTCTCTCGCCCAGCGTCAGGATGGTTTCAAGATACGCCAAGTCATTGATGACAAAATTCAGCGTCTTCAGGCGTCCGTCGGCTGCCGGGTACATAAAGTTGACCATCTCAATGCCGTTGGCCTTGATGTAGGTGATTATATCGTCGAGCGTAAAGTCCTCTTGTGCCTTGTGCAACGACTGCACAAGGTCGTTCTTACTCATGGCTATATTTTTTTCCATAGTCGTAGTGTTTGGTTCTCACGTGGTTGGTTTCGTTGGGCGACGCACATGGCGTCTAAATAGATAGCATTTCGGCCTTAAAAGTACAAAAACTTTCACTCGCACAAGACCCGAAAGGCGAGATTTAATGAATTTTAATATAATATTGCACTGCGCTCCGCATTTTCACGGCGTCTCGACACCGCCATTTATATTCCGAAAATATCGTACCGCTGCTTGTCGCCTAAAAAATTTTAGCTAAATTTGCGCATAAAACGTTAGCGCCTAAGTGTGTCGGCACTCGCCGCATAGCGACTTGGCGCAAACGCCCATACAAGCATACACAACAGTAACATATAGAACAACAACACATGAAACGTCACATTACAATCGCCGTAAGCGTACTGTGCGCCACCGTCGGAGCGTTTGCCCAATCGAAGACAGACGCCGCCACGCAGCAGATTCTGGACGCTTACCGCCAAAAGCAGCTCAATCCGGCAGCCAAAGTGATTACACCCGTCAATGCTCCGTTTGACTTCGAAAGCACTTCGCGTGCCACACCCACTGCGGCCGCCATCGTCCGCTTGAGCGACGGCGCCACCTTTGACGACCTCCGCGCCGCCGGGCTCGAAGTCATCAGCACCGCCGGCGACGATATGGCCGTAGTAGCAGGCAATATCGAGGACATCATCGCAATGGACACCAATGCCGATGTCCAAAGCTTCGAACTGTCCGCACTGGCCAAGCCGATGCTCAACGAAGCCCGCAAACTGAACGGCGTCACCACTATACACAACGGAGACGACCACCTGGACCAACCATACAAGGGCAAAGGCGTCATCTGCGGCATATACGACATAGGCTTGGACCCCAACCACGTCAACTTTCTAAATGCCGACCTCACGGGCACACGCATCAAGACGCTGTTCCACTTCTATTCCTCCAACGGCATGTTCAACAACTACACTGACTATGACGCAATAAGCCGATTCTCCACAGACAACACCTCCGGCACACACGGCACGCACACGCTCGGCATTATGGCCGGCTCGTTCAACCGCAGCGGCGGACGCACTGCCATCCTGACCTCGACCGGTAGCGTACAAGTGCGCAGCTCGGTCAAGAACCCGTACTACGGTATGGCTCCCGAAGCCGACATCGTAGCCGCATGCGGCGCCCTCTATGACGCCAATACCTGCTCCGCTGTCAGCAAAATCGTAGACTACGCCGTCAAAAACGGACAGCCCGCAGTCATCAACCTCAGCATCGGACGCACAAGCGGTCCACATGACGGAACAAGCAACTTCGGACAATATATGGAACGTCTCGGCAAAAATGCAATCATCTGCATCTCGGCAGGCAACGACGGCGATGCTCCCATATCATTATCCAAACAGTTCAGCGCCTCGGACAAAGAGCTCAAAACCTTCTTCGTAAATGCAAACGCCGACACACGCGGAACAGCCAATTTCAGCGTCTGGGCTGACGACAACCGCGAGTTTACCGTCAAAGCCGTGGTATTCAATAAAGTCACCAAAAAGATTGTCGACCAAGTTACACTCACAAGCACGCAAGGCGCAATCACCACCAGCGACTACAATAATCCGTCATACTACAACAGCGACGAATTCGATGAGGCTTACGCTAATAAAAGCTATATCAACTGCACATATAGCGACAACGCCTCCACCAATAAACGCTACTCGGCCAGCATCGATATGGTTCTCGGATACAACACCACAGCCAACGCCGACAAGCACCTCGTAGCCGGACTTATCATCGAAGGCAAAGACGGTGCACAGGTACAATGCACGCTCAACAACGTTTCCGGCGGATTTACTATGGAATCGCTCGGCCAAGACGGATGGTCAGACGGCAACGCCGACTTCACCATCAACGACCTCGCCTGCGGCAAAAACGTCATCGCCATTGGCGCATACAACAACCGCAAGAACTTCCCCGCACTCAACGGCGGCCTCTACTCGTACAATATCGAAGGCTACAACATCGCCGGCGCTATTGCCCCCTACTCATCCTACGGCGTACTATACGACGGACGCAAACTTCCGCATCTCTGCGCCCCCGGCACCTGCGTAATTTCCTCCTACTCGAAGTATTACTCAGAAGCAGGATACGAAGACACCAACACCTTCTCGGCCGAATACACCGATACCAAGCACAACCGCAAGAGCTACTGGTGTCAAAGCACCGGTACATCCATGTCCTCGCCCGCATTCGCCGGCAGTATCGCCCTCTGGCTTCAAGCCAATCCCAAGCTCACCATTGACGAAGTCATCGAAATCGCCACAATGACCGCCACCAATGATCAGCAGACCGCAACAACCGGCAACTCCGTACAATGGGGCGCAGGCAAATTCAACGCCCTGGCCGGCCTCAAGGAAGTGCTGAAACGCGTTGGAGTCAATGACATTCGCATCGACGAACAAGGCATACTTGTCACTCCCGCCGGAGCCAAGGCCTACGAAATCAGCGTACCCGGAGCCAAGAACATCAATGTCCGCCTCGTGTCCATGACCGGCGCCATCATTCGCGACATCAATGCCACCGGCGACACATACGCCCTCGATTTGACAGACACACCCGCAGGCGTATACGTCCTCAGCATCAACAACGGAGCTTACGCCGAACGCATCCTCGTGCGCTGACGCACTCCACAAACACAACAATAGCACCAATCCCGCGATTGCAGAACATCTCATCTGCGGTCGCGGGATTGACGTTTACCACAACACCGATATACCACAACAACTATGCGCAACCACACACCACTATCAAGTAAAATCTTGACAGCCATCGCAATAGCACTGCTAAGCGCAGCATCCGAGACAACATCCTTTGCATCGGTGTTCGATGCGCGTACCACCGCCATATTGGCCGCCGACGCCGCCAAAGCCCGGCGCGCAAACACCCGGTCGACAGCCGTCACACCCACGCTCTACTACCCGGTTATCATCGAAATAGACGATGACAGCGCACTCGACGACATTGACGCACTCGGAACCGTAATATGGCGCCGCCGCGACAACATACTGCTCGGCTGCGTCCCCAGGCAAAATATCGCGCAACTGCAAGACATCGCGCACGTATCATCCGCCTCCATAGGCACTCGCCTTTCGCTGGCCTCGGACCGCTCGCGACAATGGTCAAACGTAGCGCCCGTATACGACGGAACAGCCTCCGACAAATGCGGCACGCTGGACGGCAGCGGCGTCACCGTAGGATTGTGCGACATCGGCATCGATCCAAACCACATTGCATTCAGACACGACGGCGATGCAGCCGCACCGTCACGCATCAGCGTCGTCACCCATTACGTAGACAGCACCGCCCGGCGACTCATCGCCGACACACCCGAAGCAGTGGCCGCATGGACCACTGACACCCCGGACGAAACACACGGCACACACGTCTGCGCAATCATGGCCTCCGGATACAAAGGCAACCCCTACCACGGATACGCCCCCGGAGCCGACATCGTGGCCACCACCAGCCAACTATACGACGTCGCTCTACTATGCGGCATCGAAGACGTCATCGAACGCGCCCAAAGCCTCAGCCAACCCGCCGTCGTCAACCTCTCCATATCATCGCTCATAGGTCCGCGCGACGGCACCGATGCCGTATGTCGATACATCGACAAATGCGCCCAAGACGCCGTGATATGCTTCGCCGCAGGCAATTACGGACAATCCAAATTCGCCATACACCACGACTTCACCACCCAAGCACCCACCGTCGGCACCATCATAGACAACCGCGTCACCTGGAGCGGAATGGATGTCAACGGATACACCGATATATGGGGATACGACGACACCCCCCTACAAGTGCGCGTAATCATCTACGACTTCGACACCAAAGCCATCATATACCGCTCACCATGGTACGGCGGCACGGCCGCCGCAGAAGGCACCGTCACCCTCGCCGCCGGCGCAGCCGATGCCTGGAACGAAGGCACATACAGCTCCGAAAGCTCCATCACAATATCCTGGGACATCGACAGGCACAACGGACGCACGCACTTTGCCGTACTCTCGGACATGCACTCCCTATCCCTACGCCAATCCGGCCCGTGGTCACGATACTACTTCGGCTACGAAATCCAAGGGACACAAGGCGCATCCGTAGACATATACGCCGACGGGACACAGACATTTCTGCGCTCCTGCGGCATCCCGGGCATGAGCGAAGGCACCGCCCGAGGAGCGTTCAACAACCTTGCCTCACCATCCGGCGTACTGGCCATCGGCGGATACGACAACCGCGCCACAGTCCCCATGCTCGACGGCAGCGAAACAACATACAGCGGCATCAACCCCGGATACCCCATGCCATACACCAGCTACGGCAACACCTTCGACGGCAGACACATCCCCGACTTCTGCGCCCCCGCCAACACCGTCATCTCGGCCATGAGCCGCTACTACCGCGAAGCCCATCCCGAAGGTTACACAGTCCTGGCCGAAACCACCGCAGCCGATGGCACCCGATACGCATGGTACGACGAAGGCGGCACATCCATGGCCTCGCCCGCCGTCGCCGGCATCGTCGCACTCTGGCTACAAGCCGACCGCACGCTCTCTGCACAAGACATACGCGACATCGTCGCCCATAGCGCCCGAACAGACCTCCCCGACCCCGCCAATCCCCGTTGGGGTCTCGGAGCCATCGATGCCGCCGCCGGCCTCAAGTACCACCTTGACCACCAAGGCATATCCGACATCAGCATCGACACCCCCGACATCCGCCCCATAGCCACCCTCTACCACGACCTCCTCGGCCGTCCCATCCCGGCCCCCGGCAGCGCCGGCACCACCCCCACATCATCCGGCATTACAGTAGCGCATTCCACATTCCACATTCCACATTCCACATTATCCAGGCATTCCACATTAATTATTCGCACCGACATCTACCCCGACGGCTCCCGCCGCACCACCCTCCTCCGCCGATAACCGGGAAAGTTGCTGAGCAAAAGGCGCATAGTTGACATTATAAATCTTGCCCAATATGTTCTGCAACATTGTTCTGCAATATGAGGGAAAATGCTACACATATAAAATTTTAGTCGTAACTTTGCAGTCGAATCTACGCACCATATTGAAAAGCGACAGCAAAACCGCAAAGAAAACGCTAAAAGCCATCCTTGAAGAAAGGGACGTATCATCAAATGGCTGTCGGATCAATAGGGCAAATCTGAAGCCTCAATCTCAAAATTGTGTGCTAAGACGTTACTATCATTAGACTATCTACAATAGATTTCACATTGTATAAAGATTTACATCAAGAAATACTAACATCTTCCTTTATAATAGAAAAAATTGTGATACCAAGTTTTGAAAAATTCATGTATCCCGTTCTAGAAGCGTTGAGAGATGGAAAGCCATGTCAAAGAGATGATCTCAGGAATAGATGTATCACTTTGATGCGTTTGACTCCTAACGATCTTCAAGAGCGCATTACTTCAAATAAGAAGCTCAAGATAGTAGATCGGTTACAATGGGCCACCTATTATCTTTTGAAATCTGGATATATTTCAAGGCCCGAGGTAGCTACAGAACAAATTACTCCGGCGGGATTAATAGTGCTTGAAGATGGTGCCACTTCAATTGACCGACAATATCTCAGAGCTCATTCTCAACTCTTCAAGGATTTTGAAATTGCCACAAGAGAATCTTCGAAGGAGAAGAAAGAAAAGAAAATGAGGAAGAAGTCCATAGAGAAGACTACGAAAGGGAAAGGGACTGTGAATAAGAAAGTTGATAGCCCAGTCACTACTTCAATACTTGGGACAGAAGAGCCTATATTTATGCCGATTGATGAGCAAACAGCCAATAAAACAACTGTTACGAACTCCAACGTTTCTCATGTAGAACTATCCATAATGGAGGAAAGAATCAAACAAATCTCTGAAATCCATGATGACTTGCATGAGAATCTTATTCAGGAACTGCTCAATGCTATCGACTCTTTTGATGAATCTTCTTTCCGTCAATTACTCAAGGAATTAATGCCCCAAATGGGATATTCTTCAAATTTCGAACCTATGAATATAGGGGTCAAATCAAAGAGGTGTCATGTCCTTTCTGGGATTATCGATTTAGATGAGCTTGGTCTTAATAGGTTTTATGTTTTGGCCAACAATAATACAGACAATGAAATCAGTTTAATCGAAGTCCAGTCCTTCCAGGGGATGCTCAGCACTATTGGAATAAATATGGGCGTATACATAACTACGTCAACATTCTCAGAAGAAGCAAAAGATTATTGTTCCTCCGGCCAAATCCGCATTAAACTGATAGATGGTAGGCTTCTCGCCGAACTCATGATCAAGCACAATCTTGGCGTAATAACAAGGGAAACATTCGAAGTGAAGCAACTCGATCAAGAGTTCTTATTCACGCATCTAACGCAGTATTAAAAATGAGAGGATTATTTAACAACAATCTCTCTCTCCCCGAAGAAGCCATTGGAGTTGATATATTTTCAGGCGCCGGAGGTCTTAGCCTCGGCGCTCGTGAAAGCGGCATCAACGTCAAATATGCTGTCGAAATATGGCATCCTGCCGCCGAAACTTATCGGCACAATCACCCCGATGCAATAGTAATAGAAGACGATATAACCAAAGTTAATCCCAAGGAACGACTTGGAACAGACAGCGATAATATTTTCATTATAATGGGCGGACCTCCATGTCAAGGGTTCTCGACATCCAATATGAGGCATCGGAGCGAAGCTCTGAAAAATCCTAAGAATCGTTTATTCTGCGAATTTGTTCGTTTTGTCCGTGAACTTCAACCTGATTGGTTTGTATTCGAGAATGTCTCTGGTATCATAAACATAGAGAAAGGTGAGGTAATCAATATTATACGCCAAAGTTTTGCCAACCTTGGATATGATGTCTCATTACCTAAAATATTATGGGCTAACAATTACGGAGTCCCTCAGAAGCGTAACCGTTGTTTCATTGTAGGCAACCGTGTTGGTGTCTCATTTGAATTCCCTACATCAATGGGAACCAATATTTCTGTATGGGATGCTATTGGCGATTTGCCCAGTCTTAAACCAGGGGATAACATTGAAGAAGTTGAATACGCCAAGACTATATCAGAAGCCTCATACTATGCTCGAAGTATGAGAGAGAATTCTTCCAATGCGACACAGAATTGGGTTTCTCAAAGCAGAGAATATGTGATTCGACGATATGAGAAGATTCCTCAAGGAGGCAATTGGAGGAACATTCCAGATAACATGATGACCAATTATACCGATAAAACTCGTTGCCACAGCGGAATATACAAGCGCCTCCGTCCTGATGAGCCCTCTGTCGTCATCTCTAATTACCGGAAATCTATGCTTATTCATCCTTATGAGCATCGGGGACTTTCCGTAAGAGAAGCGGCCCGTCTTCAAAGTTTCCCCGATGACTTTGTTTTCAAGGGCCCACTCACACATGTCCAGCAACAAATCGGTAATGCTGTGCCCCCGCTGTTAGCCAAAGCAGTTTTCGACCAAATACTATCTTATTATAAAGCAAATGAGTAAGGAGATAATCCACATACCTCAAGCCGATATGCTTATGGGCTCTATGCGCTCTATGGGCTATTCGTTTGAATCGGCCGTTGCGGATGTAATTGATAATAGTATTAGTGCTGACGCAAAGAGAATACATGTTCTTTTCCCTACATCAGCATTAGGCACTAATGCCGTCGGAATTCTTGATGATGGGATAGGTATGGCAAAAGAGGTCCTGCTTGAAGCTATGAGATATGGTAGCACAGCTTCCGAGGAAATTCGAGAAGAAACAGATTTGGGCAGATTCGGCCTTGGACTTAAATCTGCATCTCTTTCTCAATGCAGAAAACTGACAGTCATAAGTTATTGGAACGGAATAGTTTCAGCATATAGATGGGACTATGATCTGATTCAAGAACGTAAACAATGGATCATCCTTGACCTCACTCAGGACGAGATAACGGAGGTCTGTTATTTTGATCTGCTCAAAAAACAAGTGATGGGGACTCTTGTCGTATGGGAAAACTTCGACATTCTCAAGAAGGCTAATGATGGGCAGGAATACTCTGCATTGAATGATCAAAAGGAAATTGTAGAGAAGCATCTTTCGCTGATTTTTCATCGTTTTATGAGTCGCTCGAAGAAAAAAGTAAATATCTATATAAATCAGCAAAAACTTAAGCCCCTCGAACCATTCCTTGAAAGCCATCCTAAGACTACTCTCAAAAAAGAAGTATCCATAGCGCTAATGGACAGCCATGGGCGAGAGCAGCAAATTCGCGTAAGACCATTCATTCTTCCTTATCTTTCTGACATGAGTGAGAAAGATAAGAAGGCATTAGGAGGCGTTGAAGATATGCGATCCAAGCAAGGATTCTATGTATACAGAAATGAACGTTTAATCATATGGGGCAATTGGTTTGGAATGAGCCGAAGAAGCGAATTAACAAAAAATGTCCGCATCCGTGTAGATATCCCGAATGCTCTTGATGATATTTGGAGCATCGATGTAAAAAAACAGGTCGCTACTATACCAAAACGCATCCAAAACCAGCTCACCAAGACCGTTAATGACGCGTTAGGCATCTCAGTATCAAAACAAACGCACCGCGGTCGTAAGCAAAAGATTGACGATAACATAGACTATATCTGGGATAGAATAGAAGGACGTGATAAGACTTTCTATTATCAGGTTAATCGCGACAGCCGTTTTATCAAGTTCCTCCGGGATAAAATGACTGATTCGGATGCTGAACTGCTTGACATCATTCTAACCGAATTGGAGAAGAACATTCCGCTCCAACAGATATATTTGGATAAGGCTAACGACTGTATTGCGCCACCAGTAGTAGACGATCAGCGGCAAGATGAAATCTATCAGAATGCTATCACAATGATTGATACCTACCAAAAACTTGCAACACAACCTGTAGAGCAATTGATTGATACCATTATGACGACTGAACCTTTCAACACACAGAAAGAGCTTAAAGACAAACTCCTCAATTATTTTATCAATGAAACTCACTGAAGAACAACGATCTCAAGTAAAGCTACTGGTCAAGTCAAATCTGAACCTTCGTCCAGAGCTTAAGAAAGGCCTGAACCATGAAAGTTTGGTCTCATTCGTCATACAAGTACTAAAACCAGTGAATCTTCTTTTTGATGATAATGATATCAAGGAAATTGTAAAATCCTTGGAATATGAAATTGCAATTGTTCACACTAATGGAGTAGCAATCTTTGGAGAATACGGAGAGAGTCTTCATGAATGGTATACTCAACTCAATCTGCCTGAAAATAAGCAGTTCTTTTGGAATCGATACCGTGAATATCTCACAAACCACTCATCCATTGATGATAATAGTATAAAGTTGCTTGGGAACGTCACGCTTCCAAATATCCTTAACTGTTTAGGAAATCCCCATGAAGAGTTCGAAGGCAAAAGATGTGTACGTGGTCTGATAATCGGAGATGTACAATCGGGAAAAACATCTACTTATACTGGGCTTATCTGCAAAGCAGCGGATGCCGGCTATAAAGTGGCAATTCTTCTCGCAGGGACTACAGAATCCCTTCGACAGCAAACTCAGGAGCGAATTGATGAAGGCATAATAGGTTATACCACGAAGAAAGTCGACAAGAAGGAGGTTTCTGGGAGAGGCGGTGTGGGCATATCGATTCCTGAGATTCCAGCAACATCCTATACTTCTGTGGCTAAGGACTTCACTAAGGGGGCAGAAAGCATCACTACTTCTCTCGGGCAGCATCGCAGTCTCGTGATGTTCGTTGTGAAGAAGAATGTCACAGTATTGACAAAGCTATATAAATGGCTTCGGGATCATAACCTTGACAGAGTCAAGGGGTATGTCGACATTCCTATGCTACTCATTGATGATGAAGCTGATAATGCTTCTGTGAATACAAAAAAAATGACACTGATCCGACACGAACAAATAAAGTGATTCGCGATATTTGCAATCTCTTCAAGAACTCTACATATGTCGGATTCACCGCAACTCCTTTTGCCAATATCTTTATCGATCCCGATTCTATTGACTCTATGCACAATGCGGATTTGTTCCCAGAAAATTTCATCTATGCGTTGCCTACCCCATCTTCTTATATTGGCGCTCAAAAAGTATTTGATCCGGAGGGGCCAAACTACGGCAACTTACGCTTCATAACTGACATAGAAGAGTATGATTATACTTCCGAAGAGTATAAAATGCTTATCAAAGAAGACGTTGAGACTCTGAATGAAGGTCCATTTTACTATCAGCACAAGAAAGAATGGAATGGTGATTTACCTGCGTCTTTGCGCGAATCAGTTCTCAGTTTCTTTATCGCCAATGTCATAAGAGACTTGCGTGGTGATGTTAGCAAACCTCGAAGCATGCTCATCAACATGAGCCGCTTCGTTAAGGTTCAGAGAGTCATATGCGAGTATGTAGAGGCAATCTATAATGACGTTATTCGAACAATACGCATTGACTTTGAAGAAGGTAAAGGGAAAAATGCCAATCTACCACTCTATCAGGAGTTATTCAATGTTTGGAATAAGCATTTCTCTCATATAGATAATATCAGCTATCAGAGAATTCTTATGAAAGAGAATATCCTTAAAGCCATCGAACCAATAAAGATAATGGTGGTGAATGGCTCGAAGGAAAGCAATAAACTTGACTATAAGGCCAACCCAAATCTGCGTGTAATAACTATCGGTGGATTGGCACTTTCTCGAGGGCTAACCCTGGAGGGGCTACTCGTAAGTTATTTCTATAGAAATACGGCTACCTTTGATGTACTTATGCAGATGGGCAGATGGTTTGGCTATCGTCCCAATTATGATGATCTGTTTTTAATTTGGACATCAAGGGAAAGCGCCGCATGGTATAATGAAATTTCAGAGTCATCCGAGGAGCTTAAGAATGATATACGTCAAATGTATGACCAACGCCTGACACCAAGAGATTTTGGATTGAAGGTGAGAAATGCCTGCGAAACGTTGAGGATTACAGCTGCCAACAAAATGAGAACCGCTACTGACTATATGGTCCGGATTGCATTCTATGGCAACATGTATGATACTCCGTATCTTAGCTATAATGCACTCGAAAACACCGCCAACCTTGAAGAATCTCGCAAATTAGCTAAATTACTTTTCACGAGCGGTTACAAATATCGGTTTGCTGATGTCGGCAAATATTCTGATTTAGAAGTTGCCTCCAATGAGATTCACTCCTCTCGATTCTTTGAGGATGTACCCAAGAAAATCGTAAGGGATTTCCTTACAAAAATAAGATGTTCCATCCTTAACCCGAACTTCAATACCGACTATCTTTTGTCCTTCATTGACGATCCCGAGAACGAAGGACTTGAAAAATGGGACGTTGTATTTGAAGGCGGTGCTTCTAAGCAACCATACCCAATACCAGAGCTTTCCAACATTGATTGCGTTGACCGTCCATTATATGACCATGGCAACGCTGTTCAGATAAGCTCGCGTCGTAGGGTTCTAGGTACTCGAGAAGGAGTATTTTGTCTTTATCCAAAAGATATAGATGCCGTCGTTTCTCAATGGACTAATGCCTGGGCTCAAGAACATGGGCCGGGAGACAAGAAGAAAACTGATGTGCCAGTCAAAGCATATTTCCAATATCTTCCCAATCGCAAACCTGTTTTTCTTATTATGGTAATAGCACCGTCCTTCCCAGACAATCCGAAACATGAGACTGTTAAGCTATTTAAGAAATTTAAAGAAGAACTTGGCACCAACCAGGTCGTAGCTTTTGCCATTGGATTTCCCGGATTAAAGGGTGAAGATAGCGCAAAAAACTATAAGGTTAACAAGATATGGGTCAAGACACATGGCCTTGATACAGATGATTCATCAGACAATGACGAAGAATATGATGGATAATTTATTCATAAAGTTCATCGAAGGAATCGATGCCGGAAACTTTCTAAGAGTCGGTAATAGGGATTATGACCTCTTCATTGGAAAAGACGATGAGGGTCGTTACTGTTTTGAATATCGTGGCCGATTCAAACCAATAAAAATCATTGGCTCCAAGCCTCTTGTCGTCAATCAGTATTCTCTCCCGACAGAATATATTCTACGCTTTTCTCTGGGACAGAATGATCTTATAGGTTGCTTTTCAGCTTTCTGCGAAGACCTGATTGATGCAACAGATAAAGTTTCAGGAGAGGAGGCTGTTTATCAGACTCTATCTGCCAGGTATCAAGCTTGGAGAAAGCTTTTCAAAACCGATAGAAGCAAACTCTCCCTTCCCGAAGTGATGGGCCTCATAGGAGAGTTACTTTTCCTCAAAACCTATGCTTCTGAAAAATGGGGCTGGGATAAGGCTCTTGACAGCTGGTCTGGGCCAGAGAAAACTCATAAAGACTTTTCCTGCGATAATGATTGGTTTGAAATCAAAGCAATAAATGTGGGCAAGGAAACCGTGCATATATCCTCTATTGAGCAACTTGATAGTGATATTGTCGGGAAACTTATGATTTTCAGCCTTGAGAAAATGAGTACCACTTACAATGGGCTGACGCTTAATACACTCGTCAAAGATATCATGGGGCTATTAAATACAACTCAAAAAGACGTTTTTCTAAACAAGCTTATTCTATATGGATATGACTTCTCTCCTGAACACGATGCGCAGGTTTTCGATACCAAAGGAGAAACAGCATACTCTATAACAGAAACGTTTCCACGAATAAAAAAATCAAATCTTCCGTTGGCCATCACAAAGACGCAGTATGATATTGTAATCTCTGAGATCCAACAATTTAAAACAGAAATCTAACCATGGAACTGATTGACTACCGAAAAGAGTTTATCGATGACCTTCGGTTCAAAGCCGAACATGAAGGAACTGAGCCCGAAGCGCAGTTCATCGAAATGATGCTCGAAAATCTCGAAGAAATTGGAGTGCTAAATGATCCATACCCTATCTCAGTAGAAATGAGAGGCAGAAATAGAAGAAAACTGGCTTTCGATGCCTATGCTTATGACGAAGCCGATGGCGCTTTAATACTGATTTCCAGCAGATTTTCAAATCAACGAGATGAGGCTCCTAACTTAACCAACACGGATATAGATGAAATCGTGAAGTGGATGATGAACTTCATCGAAGAAGCAGTTGATGGTAAGATTCGGGATTATTGTGATGACTCTGATCCAGCTAGGGACATCGCCAAAGAGTTCGCCCAGAAAATTGGCCCAGGGATGCTGAAGACAGAGATAAATCGTTTCAAGTTCTATATTCTATCTGACCATGTTCTAAGTAAACAAGTTAAGAATATCAAAAAAGAGGATTTTTTTGAAAGACCAGTCGAAGTGCAAATTTGGACCATTGACCGCATTTTTCAAACTTTTGCATCCAATTCAAGCGAAATCATACAGATTGACACTATTGAATTCGGTTGCTCCGGCATACAATGCCTCAAGGCGGGGCTGGGTGACACCACTGATTATGATGCCTACCTAGGCATCATCCCCGGCCGATTCCTAGCTGACATCTATCTTAAATATGGCAGCAAGTTATTACAAGCAAATGTCCGTGCCTTCCTAAGTGTGAGGGGGAAGGTCAACAAAGGAATCCGTGATACCATCATAAATCATCCGAGCAACTTCTTTACTTATAATAATGGTATCGCTATTGTAGCCCGTTCCGTTCAATTTTCAAAAGATGGTTCTAGAATTACACATCTCACTGATCCTCAAATCATCAATGGAGGTCAGACAACAGCATCTCTCGCCAATGCCATAATCAAAAAGGAGGATAAAAATGGGATGGATACTCTTTTCGTACCCATGAAACTCACAGTGCTGAATGTCGAGGATGAGATGTCAGAAGAGCAAATTAGCCACTATAATGAAATCACTAAAAAGATTTCTCAATGCGCTAATAGTCAAAATGCGGTTTCAGAAGCGGACTTCTTCTCGAACCATCCTTTCCATCTACTTATGGAGAAGCTTTCTGAGAAAGTTCTCGCTCCTCCTGTTGATGGCAATCCATTCCAAACTCGGTGGTTTTATGAACGTTCACGAGGCAAGTGGGAACAGGAGCAAATGAAACTCACCGTAGCTCAACGAAAGAAATTCGGAGAGATGCATCCAAAAGGCCAGGTTATCAAGAAAGAAAAACTCGCTAAGTGTCTAAACACTATCTACATGCATCCCAACCAGGTTTGTCAGAGTTCGGCAATAAACTTTTCTAAGTTTGCCACAATCATAGATGATTTATATGAGAATCATCGCGAGCTTATTAATGAAGAATTCTTCAAACAAGGGGTTTGCTCAGTTATCATTTTCGACCAACTAGATAAAATGATTAGTAAGGCAAACTGGTACCCAAAGAGAGGTAACAAGGCTCAAATAACGCCTTATACTATAGCCAAACTGATATCAATTCTTCCCAAGGGAAAAGACCTGGATTGGCGCACAATTTGGCAAAAACAACGTCTCACACCGGAAATGGCGGAGGAACTATTAAGTCTTGCAGAGTTTACTCACCTCTTCTTGGTAAGACGAGCCGGCGGCGGTCTTGTAAGATCCATGTGTCGCACAGAAGCAGCATGGAAAGATTTCCAAAAGGAAGAATATTCCTTGAGCGACAAATTCATATCATCGCTCGTATCTACTGAGCAGCGTAAAGAGGACGAAGAACAAGCAAAACGTGCTCATAAATTCAATGCTGACATTGATGCCTCTGTTGAAGTTTATCGCCTTGGTGCTGACTATTGGCTCAAGGTCTATAGAGATCTGTCAATGGAAAAGGTGCTGACATATGGAGACTTGGATTTCATAAAAGGAATCGCTAAGTTCATTCAACGCGGTCTTCCCACCGCAGCCCAAAGCAAGCGTCTTCTCCGAATTGTCGCTAAAGCTGAAGATGCAGGTTATATAATGCCTTAAACAAAAAAACGACTAAAAGCAATCTGTGTAATCTATCTTCTTTACATTTAATGAGAGATAATATATGCGTTTGTCATAAAAAATGAACGTTGAATGCGTCACTATGCATAAATACGACACAAAATTTCACATTTAACAACCATAGTCACCCCAAATCACATCCTTAATCTCAGAACATAATAGTATCCAGTCTAAGATGTATTACTCATATAATTGAGCCATAATCATCCTTAAATGGGATAATTCTCAGTCACAGGCTGGTGACGCACGGGCTTTTGTGCATCACGGATTTATTGCTAATTTTGCAGCGCAATCGCGAAGGCATATTCATAAGATTGAATGCTTCGCGGATTTAAGGGAAAAATGCAGTGACGTACAACGGCATAGCGCGTATGCACGGCTGCGAAATGTTAGGTTTGTCTGCTATATATTAAGAGTATGAATGATATGCAACGTAAGCGCATAAGGCGCGCTATCAGTGTGTATTATCTGGCTATGGGAATGGTGTTCGCCTCGTGGGCTTCGCGCATCCCGGATGTCAAGGCGGCGCTGTCGCTGGACGATGGCAGCCTTGGGGCTCTGCTTTTTGCCATACCGGCGGGACAGATTGCGATGATGGCCATCTCGGCGATGGTGATAGCGCACTGGGGCAGCCGGATGGTGCTGCGAGTGTCTTTGGTGGCGTATGCCGCGGTGCTTTTTGCCATCAGTCAGGCATCGACATTCATATCGCTGTTTGTCGTACTTTTCCTCTTTGGCATGGCGGCCAATATCCTCAATATTTCGGTGAATACTCAGTCGGTGGAGCTTGAAAAACTCTACGGACGCTCGATACTATCGACTTTTCACGGGCTGTGGAGCCTCGGCGGACTACTGGGCGGCTTGGTAGGCGCCGGATTTGTCCTCACCGGGCTGCCGCTGTGGGTGCATTATGCCGTAGTCGCGGTATTGTGTATAGGTGTCACGTTCCCCATGGGGTTACGCCTTATGGACGACTCGAAGCTGCAACATTCGGTCGAGAAGGCCGAGGATGACGGCGGCCGTCACGGATTCGGGCGTCTTGACGGCGTAATCATCATGCTGGGCTTTGTCGCCTTTGGCGGAATGTTCTGCGAGGGCACGGTTTACGATTGGTCGTCGGTGTATATGGCTACGGTGGTATGCCCTCCGGAGGCATTGGTACGTGCCGGATACATTGCGGGAATGGCGGCGATGACTTTCGGGAGATTTGTCGCCGATCGCTTTATCACGCGATATGATGCGGCTCATGTTTTACGCATCAGTGGCGCAAGCATCGTTGCGGGCCTGCTGATAGCCACGGCTTTCCCGTATCTTGTGACAGCCACCCTTGGCTTCCTGTTGGTTGGCCTGGGCATGTCCACAGTTGTGCCTATATGCTACAGCGCCGCCGGACGCCATCCGCGACTGTCACCGGCAACAGCCATCACCGTAGTATCGTCCATTTCGTTCATCGGATTTATGGTCGGTCCTCCGCTGATAGGCCTTTTGGCTCAGGCCCTGACACTGCGTGTGGCCTTGGCCGTGGCGGCATCCTTCGGTCTGCTCATCATCGTCTTTGCTCCGGCCGCGGTCCGCTACCGCCAACGGGGCTGACGTCAAATCCGGCACTGCGAAGCATAGCCAACAGCCCCTCAGGCCCGACAAGATGTCCGGCGCCTACCGCCACAAGCACACTGCGGCACCGCATTTCCGGAACAAGCACGGCAGCCCAAGCGCGGTTGCGTGCATACACCATACGCTCGGCGTACGCCTCCCTCATTCCACGAGCAAGCAGGCGTCCTATGGCCTCGAGGTCTTGGCATCTGTAGGCGGCGACAAGGCTGTCCGAAACCGCTTGTGCCGCCTCGGGAGCACGCACCGACTCCATCAGCGCCTCCAGCTGCTCGGCAACGGGAGTGCCCATAAGCATCCGCACCTGCTGCTCAGCGGTCTCGAGGGCACGCACATCCTTGCCCATGGCCGTTGCACGATGTTGCAGCGCAATATCCATAGCCATATCCGTCGATGCACCGGCGCGACGCACCTCGAGAAACGCATCCAGCATTGCCGGTTTCATCTTGCCAAGAGCCTCAAGCGTCCTTGCGCCATCCACGCCGAAGGTGGACACATATCGGCATACCGAATCGAGTGCCGCCGGCGACAGAAGCCGCTGCAAAGTACTGTCACTCGGGGCTATTGCGCAAGCCATAGCCTCCGGCGTAAGCGCCATATCGGAAGACAACACCTCTACATATACCGCCGCTACATGCTCCAGCGCCCCGTCCAATCCGGCCAACGAATCAAGGACATCTGTCCCGGCCGTATGCATAGTGCCCAGGACATACGATGTATGCCCGGCGCCGGCAGGACCGTCCGCCGTCACGCGCCACAGCACCTGCGCCGCCGCACCTAAAACGCTCATAGTCACAGCAATGACTATCGCCGCAGCGCGTGCCGTCGCCCCATGCCCCGCATTCCTTGCCTTGGTCGTATTATTCATTTGGTCGGGAAATCATTACACCTGTTTTAAGCACATCGCCGTCATATTCCGGAGAACCGTCCTTGTCCTTAGATTTTAAGTTTTTTGCGTCCCTGTGGCGACACAAGTATATACACGCCGCGAGGTAGCCGTTCGGCATTCGCTTCGGTTTCGCGCAACCCACCGGCGACACGCACGCCACGCATGTCATAGACATCATACATCACCTCGGCATCGTCCGCACCAACGTCAGACACGCTGTCATATTCCGGCGGATTGTAAAACTCACACCACTCAGGCGCAACAGTATACAATTCAACTGATTCTTGAGGGACTATCAGTTTACATGTATGCTTGTCTATTTTATCGAATGCGCCACTGCCGCATACAGGTGGCACAACGGCATTAGAAACAAATTCGGTCAGTCCCGAACACCCAAAGAAAGCATAATTACCTATAGTGGATACCGAATTGGGTATTGTGATTGATGTCAGCCTTGGGCAGTCCGAGAAAGCATCATTGCCTATAGATTTAACCGAATTTCCTATAGAAAGGTGCTCCATTCCGGTACATGACGAAAAAGCATACCGCTCAATCGAAGTGACCGAATTAGGGATTTCCACTGAAGTCAAATTGGTAAAACCGGAAAATATACGGTTCGGTATTTTAACAACATTCTTACCTATAGTCAATGTCTTAACGTTGGGGCAATAGCTAAATAAACTTTTGCCATCTGAGACTGTGCAATCAATCGCATTATACGATATCGCGTTCAGACTTTTACAGGATATGAATGCTCCATAACCAATATTTTTTACAGACTCAGAAATCAATACAGACTTCAATCCCGCACAGTCTTCGAACACTCTTTCGCCAATAGTCGTAACTGAGTTTCCAATTTCTATCGACGTCAGTTCATCACAACCGCGGAAAGCATAATCTTCAATCGTTGTAACTGAATTGGGTATCTCAATATAAGCCAACGAGTCACAATAATAAAACGAGCATTTCCCTATGCACTGTATCGAATGAGGTATAACCGTGTTTGCACAGCCGGTCACCAATTTATTTGTTGAAGTTGCAATTATCGCGTTGCAATTATCGCGTGAATCATACTCACTATTACCGGAATCAACAACAATTCTTTTTAACCCTTTACATCCATAGAACGGGTTTTTACCTATGTAAGTCACCGATTTCGGTATATATATATCGGTCAGGCCCTTACAGAGTCCACAGACATCGTCTCCTATTGAATCAACGGAATTACCCAAAGTAATTGATGTCAATCCGGAAAACTGAAATGCACCATTACCTATTGTTTTGACCGAATTGGGAATGTTAACTGCTTTTAGGTTACTACAACTGTAAAATGCTTCTTCCCCTATATATCTGACAGATTCGCCTATAGTAACCGAAGTTAATTTACTGTAATAGAATGCGCCATCCTCTATTGTAGTGACTGAATTAGGAATCTCTACAGATATTAGACCTGACATTTTGCAGAATATGCCTTTCGGGATTCTAGTCACATTCTTACCTATTGTCAACGATGTAATATTAGGACAATGTTCAAAAGTTCCATCGTGTGATCCAAGCAATCTTTTACAATTCAATGCATTGAATACCACGGATTTTAGACCAGTGCACAAGTCAAATGCATGAGCTCCTAAAGTAGTAACCGAATCAGGTATTGTTATTGATGTCAGACCGGTACAACCTTCAAAAGCACTTCCATCAATAGTTCTGACAGAATTTGGAATATCTACCGATGTCAAGCCTGTACATCCCTTAAAAGCGCCACCTTTAATAGTAGTAACAGTATTGGGAATATCAATTGATTTCAACCACGTACAATCTCTAAAGGCTCCACGACCAACGGTCGTAACAGAATGCGGAATAAATGTATTCCTGCAGGTGAGTACAAGTTCATTGTATGGTGAAATAATTAATGCATTACAATTGTTTCGCGAGTCATACGTTGGATTCCCTGCCTCTACTTTAATATTCATCAGCTCAGTACAATTATCAAATGCCGCATCTAAGATTGATGTAACAGACTTTGGGATATATAAAGACGTCAAACCAGAACATCCATAAAAAGCTCTTTGACATATATATCTGACAGAATTACCTAGTGTAAGCGACATTAATCCTGAACATCCTTCAAAGGCATAATCACCAATATACACAACAGAATTCGGTATATCAATGGCAGCCAATCCCGTACACCCATAGAATGCACGATTATTAATAGATGAAACCGCGTCAGGTATATCAACCGAAGTCAACCTCGTACAACCTTCAAAAGCAGAAACATCAATGTAAGTAAGTGTAGACGGTAACTTGACCGATGTCAATCCCGTGCAATTCTTGAAGGCCTCTTCATCAATTCCTACAACAGGACATTTTACACCTTTGTACATCACTGTTTCTGCTACAACGACATCCCCAGCATACTCTTTACGACTTCCTTCATATCCATACTTTGAAGGTCTTACTACTTCTGCAATTTTCTTTGCCTCATAGATTCCATAATAAACACCGTTTACATAGCACATTCCTACTAAAATCTGTGGCGCGGCAAACGACAGCGCGACAAACATCGTCAAAAGGATTATAGTTCGTTTCATCATGATTATATATATTAAGAGATTGTGTTTTAAAACTCAGCGATTTATATAAATAACATGAAGTCGTATGCCACGTATCCCGTCCACACTTACAATCTAAGTCACGCCAATGAGCACGTTCCTCGATTGGTAGCGTTCTACATCCGGCATCGAAAGATACTATGCAAAGATAAAAATAATTTTTGAATACGCAGTGATTTAAATAGTTAAAAACCGTGTTCCACAACTTTTTTTTTGAATACGCTATATGTCTACCCGCCGGCGCTAAATATACGACACAGACAAGCGTACGTCTCGGACAAAACGTGAGCCATTCCTTGACCGCACGAAAAACCCGATGTCATGTCATTACAGCCAAAATGCGCCTACTTTTACACAGTCGGGAGCGTCGAAAAGCCGTGGCGGAAAATAATTTTGGTAATGTGCTTAATAATGTGTACCTTTGCACGATTTTTGAGCGAAATAACACGAAATATACAAATTACACAAAGCAACCCCAAACGTCATTATGAACCCCATCAAAAAGACCATCACATTGGCCGACGGGCGCCAGATTACGCTGGAGACCGGCAAATTGGCCAAACAGGCTGATGGCGCCGTGGAGCTCCGCATGGGCAATACCATGCTTCTGGCAACAGTCGTCTCCGCCAAGGAAGCCGGCGAAGGCGTAGACTTTATGCCTCTCCAAGTCGAATACAAAGAAAAATTCTCGGCAGCAGGACGCTTCCCCGGCGGCTTCCTCAAACGCGAAGGCCGCGCCAACGATTACGAAATCCTGACCTCTCGCCTCGTGGATCGCGTATTGCGTCCCCTTTTCCCCGACAATTACCACGCCGACACGTTCGTCAACATCATCATGTTCTCGTCCGACGGCGTAGACATGCCTGACGCGCTCGCCGGCCTGGCAGCCAGTGCCGCCCTCGCCGTCAGCGACATACCTTTCAACGGACCCATCTCCGAGGTGCGCGTTGCACGCATCAACGGCGAATTTGTTATCGACCCCACATTCGAGCAGCTCGAACAAGCCGATATGGAACTGATGGTAGGTGCCACCTACGACAACATCATGATGGTCGAAGGTGAAATGGACGAAGTGTCCGAAGCCGACCTTCTGGCAGCACTCAAGGCCGCACACGCCGCCATCAAGGAGCAGTGCAAGGCTCAGATGGAACTCGCCGAAGAAGTAGGCAAAGTAAAACGCGAATATTGCCACGAGGTCAACGACGAAGACCTGCGCAAAGACGTACACGACAAATGCTATGACCGCGCTTACGCCGTAGCCAAGGCCGGCAGCGCCGACAAGCACTGGCGTCAAGACTCCTTTGACGCAATTTGCCAAGAATACATCGATGCACTTCCCGAAGAAGAGCGCGACGAAAAAGCCCCGCTGGTCAAACGCTACTACCACGACGTAGAACGCGAAGCCGTACGCCGCTGCATACTCGACGAAGGCATCCGCCTGGACGGCCGCAAGACCACCGAAATACGCCCCATCTGGTGCGAAACCGACTACCTGCCCGGACCTCACGGAAGCGCCGTATTCACCCGCGGTGAGACACAAGCTCTGGCCACCGTCACTCTCGGCACAAAGATGGACGAAAAAATTCTAGACGATGTGCTCAACCAAGGACGCGAACGCTTCCTGCTGCACTACAATTTCCCGCCCTTCTCCACCGGCGAAGCCAAGGCACAACGCGGCGTAGGCCGTCGCGAAATCGGCCACGGCAACTTGGCACACCGCGCCCTCAAACGCATGTTCCCCGATGACTTCCCCTACGTATGCCGCATAGTCAGCGACATTCTCGAGTCCAACGGCTCCTCGTCCATGGCCACCGTATGCGCCGGTACCCTGGCGCTACTTGACGCAGGCGTCAAGATGAAGAAACCCGTCAGCGGTATAGCCATGGGCCTCATCACCGACACCGATTCGCCCAAATACGCCATCCTGAGCGACATCCTCGGCGACGAAGACCACCTCGGAGATATGGACTTCAAGGTTACGGGCACACGCGACGGCATCACCGCCACGCAGATGGATATCAAGTGCGACGGACTCTCCTACGAAATCCTCGAAAAAGCGCTCATGCAGGCTCACGAAGGACGTATGCACATCCTCGACATCATCGAGCAGACAATACCCGCACCTCGCGAAGACTACAAACCGCAAGTTCCGCGCATCGTCACAATGATTATACCCAAAGAACTTATCGGTGCAGTCATCGGCCCGGGCGGAAAAGTCATACAAGGAATTCAGGAAGCCTCCGGTGCAACCGTCAGCATCGACGAAATCGACGAAGGCGGATATATCGAAGTGGCCGCAGCCAACAAGCCCAGCATCGACAAAGCCCTCGAACTTATCAACGCCATCGTTGCCCTGCCCGAAGAAGGCAAAGTATACACCGGTAAAGTCCAGTCCATCATGGACTTCGGCGCATTTGTCGAATTCATGCCCAACCGCGACGGACTGCTCCACATCAGCGAAATCGCTTGGGAGCGTCTCCCCGACATGGAAGCCAGCGGCCTCCACGAAGGCGACACCGTCGAGGTCAAACTTATCGAAATCGACAAGAAAACCGGCAAGTACCGTCTGTCCATGCGTGCCCTCAAGCCCAAACCCGAAGGCTACGTAGAGCATAACGGCCGCAGCGAACGTCCACGCCGTGACGGTGACCGCGGTGACCGCCGCCCGCGTCGCGATGGCGAACGTCCACGCCGCGATGGCGACCGCGGAGACCGTCGTCCCCGCCGTGACAACAACCATCACAACGAAAACAACAACGACTGATAATCCCTCATAGAGGCATCAAGCCATACAGACCGGAGCGGCTGCCCTCACGGGCGGCCGCTCTTCTTTTGTGCCTTAATGAATATTCGCGTTGGTTGTTTTATTTGAAATTGTATTACGATTATAATCTACTGAAAAAGAGTGTATTACACTTTTAATTGACACTAATTAACAGATTTTAACCGAGGGGTTAATTGGACGTTTGTACTTTTGTGCTAAAAAAATGTTTCACCTTCAAATTATGCTATTATGGATTCGATTTTTGCTTTTTTGAATGCCAATTTATTTGTAAGCTTTGTCTTAGGCATTGTCACTTTGGTCGCAATGTGGCGTGTGTTTTCAAAAGCCGGGTATTCCGGTTGGTATACTCTGGTCCCGGTTTATAATACCGTTATCTTTCTTCGAGTAGCTAAGCGCTCTCCATGGTTGGTATTCCTGACTCTTGTGCCGTATATAAGCCTTGTATTCAGTCGGGGTGTTGATTACTCCTCATTGTGGTATTCCACATCCTACATCTCTTTTATGTATTACCTGCTTTATGTGATGGATTGCATTAGTCTTATAGTGCCTCTCATAGGTGGAATCGGAATAGCCAAGGCGTTTGGTAAAAATACCGTTTTTGGTATCGGTTTGTTTTTGTTGCCGTTCATCTTCTATCCGATCCTTGCTTTCGGCAATGCCGAATATACAGATGACGATGAGGGCTTTTAAGGCTGCGTCTAAGTCGCAAGCCCTGTAGGGGCGTAATACATTGCGCCCCTACAGTAGGTACATTCAGCCCAATTCAGCGAAACGCCGAACGATGACTACAGACTAAGTCTCCTTCATCTGCGTTTATACACATAAAGTGAGGGACAGCCGCAATGGTTGTCCCTCGCTTTGTGTGACGGCTTAAAGCCGTGATTTGTCGTTATCAGTCAGCGAATTCGATGAGGACGGTATCGTTGCCGATTTGGTCGCCGGGAGCTACAAACACGCGCTTAACGGTGCAGTCGCGGTCAGCGGTAACATCATTCTCCATCTTCATGGCCTCGTAAACCAAGAGGGTCTTGCCCTTGGTCACCTTGTCGCCGGCGGCCACGTCAATGCTGATGATGCGTCCGGGCATGGGAGCCTTGACTACGGGTCCGGTGATAGGCTCTTCGGCAGCGGCAGGAGCAGCTTCAGCCTCGGCAGCAGCGGGAGCGGCAGCAGCAGCGGCAGCCTTGGCGGCGGCGTATTCGGCAGCACGACGTTTCTTCAAGAACGGCAGAGCCACATTGGGCAGCAATTCAAGCAACAGTTTCTCCTCGGTATTCGAGGCAAGCTTAGCGCCGCCACAATCGGCCAAAGCGGGATTTTCAGGTTCTTTGTACTTGGAGGTATCGTATGCGTACTCGGTGGCATCGCCGGTGATTTTTTCGCGGAAAGCGGGATCTACGGGCACGGGAGTGTGGCCGTATTCGCCCTTAACCAGCGAAATAAACTGGTTGGACTTGGTGGTGTAGTCGGGATTGCCTTTGCGGCGGTCGATGGCCACCATCACAGCCTGGCTGCCTACAATCTGGCTGGTAGGTGTAACCAGGGGCACCAGACCGGCATCGCGGCGTACCATAGGTATCAGGCGCATAGCGTCTTCGAGAACGTCTTCGGCCTTGAGCGACTTCAGCTGAGCCACCATATTGGAGTACATACCGCCGGGAACTTCGGCATTCTTCACCAGCTCGTTGGGTTTGGGGAAGCCGAAATACTTCTCGATAGCGTGGCATGCGTCGAGCAATGCTTCTTCGTTGCCTGCCTTGGCTGCAGCGACAGCGGCATCGATTTGTGCCTCGACTTCGGCGGGAACCTTGTCGGTGAGGGGATCGAATTCGCGGGGGAAGTTGTCTTTGTTCAGGTCGTAAGCAGCGAGGCTCTGACGAGCGCCGCGCAGTGCCTTGCGGATTTCGCCGACGGCCTTCATATCCACGTCCAGTTCGACGCCGAGTTTGTCTGCAAAGAGGTATACCAATTCGATGGCCGGAGCAGCGCTACCGCCGCCGAACCACCAGATATTGGTATCGAGGATATCGACACCGTGGAGTATGGCCATGATGCAGGATGCAAGGCCGTAGCCGGGTGTGCAGTGTGTATGGAAGTCGATGTCAACATTGACATTGGCTTTGAGTTTGGAGATGATGGAGGCTGCACGCGAAGGTGTCACGAGGCCGGCCATATCCTTGAGGGTGATTATCTTGGCGCCGAGGGCTTCCATAGCCTTGGCTTTCTCAACGAAGTATTCGTCGGTGAAAATTTTCTTGGGAGCGGGAGCTGCGGGAGCTTTCTTGCCGAACAATTTGGCGAAGAAGCCCTTGGGTGCTTCGACCTGAGGCGCTTCTTCCTTGGGGTCTACGGTGTAGCATACGGCACCGTCGGGGACGCCGCCCAGGGCGTTGATCATGCGGATGGACTCCTTGACGTTGTCGATGTCGTTGAGCGCATCAAAGATACGCATAACATTCAGACCGTTGGTGATAGCTTCTTTGTAGAAGCCTTCGAGCACATAGTCGGGATAAGGCACATAGCCAAAAAGGTTGCGACCGCGAGACAGAGCCGACAGCATCGACTTGCCCTTCATGACTTTGGAGACGGAGCGCAGACGATCCCAGGGAGATTCGTCGAGATAGCGCATTACCGAGTCGGGTACGGCGCCGCCCCATACTTCCATAATGTAGAAGCCGGCATTCTCGTACAACGGCAGCAGTTTGTCAATTTCGGACTGGCTCAAACGGGTGGCGAACAATGATTGTTGGCCGTCGCGGAGTGTTAGGTCGCGGATTTTCAGTTTACGCTTTTCCATAATTAATGGTCAGTGGGTTTGTGAGGTTAATATGGTATTGGATAATGTTTGTCATTATCTGTATAGTGTATCGAGGTGACGTTTTGCCATGTCGCGGCGCGTGATTTCACTATGAATAACGCCCGGTCAAGACACTTTGTCCTCCCGACACCGCAAAGTTAACAGAAAATATTTGATATGCAGAAATTTTTCCCTAAATATTTTCGCGAAAAATGACTATTTTTGCAGTCCAATAAAACCCTTTCGAAAATGTTCAATATTTTCAAAAAGCCATCAGAACCCATAAACCTTTGGTTTTCAACAGATATACACTGTCATGTAGTCCCCGGAGTAGATGACGGCTCACCTGACGCGGATACTTCCTCCGAACTGGTGTCGGCGTTGTACGATATGGGCATACGCCATATCATAGCGACGCCGCACGTCACTCAAGCCACTTTCGAGAACAATCCTCAGACTTTGGCCGGCCCGATTCAGGCGCTCAAAGATGTTCTGGCGCGCGATGGCGTGGACGTACGCATCGACCACTCGGCCGAATATCGTATCGACGAGCTGCTGCAACGGCATATCGAGCAAGGTATACTCATGCCCTTCCCCGACAATTACCTGCTTATCGAAAACTCCTTCATTCAAGAGCCGTGGAACATCGAACAATTAGTGTTTGACTTACAAGTACGCGGATACAAGCCCATACTCGCGCACCCGGAGCGCTACCTATACTACCATGCACGCGGCAACCGCTACCAAGAGTTGCACCGCAACCTTTTGTTCCAAGTCAATATGCTGTCCCTGGCCGGATACTACGGCAAGCAGGAAAAGAAAATGGCCGAGGCACTGGCCAAGGCCGGAATGGTGGACTTCCTGGGTACGGATATGCACGGGCATCGCCACGTAACTTGCCTGCGCGAATATCTCGCGTCGTCCGAAGCGCGCCACCATCGCAACTTGCTCGCTCCCAAAATCAAGAATAACATTTTCGACTGAAAAGGCCGCGAACAAGGCCTGCAATAGCCGTAGTAGTCCAATAGCTGCTACGGCTATTGCTGCTATTATGGCTATTGCTGCTATATTATAGCTATTATAGCTGCTATAGCCGTTATGGCTGATACGCAATTACTTGGATTGAATGACGGCGATGGCCTTATCGAGCATCGTGTCGTGTCCCATAGCGGCTTGTGCCGGGTCAAGGTCGACCGCACAGCCATCCGAGGGGTTGACCCCGGCCTCGGTGCTGTTGCCTTGCGCATCCAAGAAGGAGCAGGCCGAGAAGCGTATGCTCCATCCGCACGGCAACTCGGAAGACATCGGCATTCCGCTACCGCCGCCGGTGGTAGCCCCGACAACGGTGACTGTCGGCAATAGGCGCATCACGGACACAAAGTTGTTGGCTGCGCTGAAGGTGGAGCGGTTGCACAGCACCACCACGGGCTTCAGCCAGCGCACACGTCCGGCATCGGCTGCATCATAATAATAGGCGTAAGGTTCGGCAAAGTCGCCATGCCCCGGCCCGGTCTTATGTACAGTGTATCCGGCAAGGGTACGTCCCGTGATAAAGCGCCGTACAAGGGTTTCGACATTGGTCATATTGCCACCACCGTTGTCACGCACGTCAATAATCAGGCCCTGAGCTATCTCGAAGTACGATAATACGGCGTCAAGATTGCCCTCGCCGATGGTGCTGCTGAAACTACGATACGAGACATATCCTATACGCTGGGGCAGCATGGCGTAAGTCAGCGCTCCGGCTTGGCGATAATCAAAGTTCAAGTAATGTTCGAGCACAAGGCGCTCGTCGTAATTTTGCGGATAGTCGCTCCACCACTTGCGATAGTACGAAGTGTTGAACGAGGCCGACAAATTGACATGGCCGTCGCGCAACTCGTCCAGCATACGAGCGCATACATCGAAAAGCTGCTGCGCCGTGCGGCACGCCTTAGCTTGCGGACGATAGCGGCGATACACCTCGTCCCAGTCCACGCCTTTCCGGTCAAAGAAGCAGTAATGCCGATCCAAAATATTCCATAGTGCGTCAAAATTGCCCATGATTGTATTATCTTCTTCCTCGATACTGTGGCAAGCCATGAAACCGAGGGTCAGAATTGCGCAAATCAGCGCACAACACGCTGTATGTATCTTTGTGCTAATAGCGGTCATATCTGTCGATTAGGTATACGCTCTTGATTCGGAGATGTCTCTATATAATTCGGAGATGTCTCTATATAATATTGTGTATCTCAATAGCTTGCGGCAACAATGCGAGTCCCCGGAGCAGTAGTCGTTGAAGTCATGGGTACGGATAGCCAGCGGGTGACTACGGCGACACTGAAAGCATGAGTGACACTACGCGTCGTGATGTCATTGGCTCGTGTCGAACGCAAGTCGAAGTGGTAGCCCAGACGCAGTGTCGTGCCTCCGAAATGCAAGTCGGCCCATGCGCGCGCGTCAATGCGTCGGTAGTTGCCCGGCCACGCCACATGTGCCAGTCCTCGGCGGTCTCCGAGGTATATTTCGTAATACAACTGCCCGTATTGCGGCGAGAAGAACGCTCCGGTCAGAGGCATGGCAGCCATAAGGCCCCAAGTAACGGGAAGGCGGCCTACGCGCATAGCATAAGTCGCAGCGCCACTGACGCCTACCACCCATGCGCCCTTGGCTGCCGCAGGATTGTTGCCGTTGCGTCCCAAATACAAGGCTCCGGCATTGAGGGCTGTATAGCCACCTATGCCGGCGCTGACTGCATAGGTGATTAGGAAGCGCCGAGTCATTCCCCACGAGGCCTCGAAGTCAAAGTTCCACATCGTGGCATTGCGTGCCGGGTTCTGCGTATGATCTACAGTGCCGCCAAGAGTCAATCGCATGCTCCAACGCTCCGGGTCAAAACCCATGGCCTGTGTACGGCTGTACGAGACGGCGCTATGCCATCCGTCATAATGCAGCGGCGTAAGATAGGTGTCGGCGAGGTGAGCACTGCCTACCTCGATGCCATATGAAGATGTCACGGGTCGCACCACAACGGACACTGTGTCAGCTATGCCGGGGGACATGGCCACAGCAGGCAGTGTACACAGTAGCGCGGCAACGGCTACGATTTTAGAACATACGCTGTTGACCATTGATTTCGTCTCTGATTTCATCGTCACTGCGTTCGGGCTCGATTTCGACTTCGGGAACATCTTCTTCCTCGGGCGTGTCATCGTAGCTTTCCTCGGGCATTTCACGCGGCTCGAGTTCTTCCACAGCAGCCACATTCCACGTGGTCAGTCGTTTGCCACGTGCCTTGAAAGACTTGACGGCGATGAACTCGGGTACATCCACTACCATGGGGTCACGGAAGTCGTCCGGAGTACCGAAGGTGATGCGGAAACGGGCGCCCAAGTGGTCGCTCAGCGCTATCAATTGCGACTTGTCGTCTGCGCCCACAAAACGCTGATGGCGTGTCGAGGCCTCGAAGGTGAAACGCTTGAGATATGGATAGCCTTGGTCGGCATCGTTGAGTATCGCCGTCCACACCTTGTGGCTGTTGAATTTCTCGATGCGCAAGATATTGTCTTCGTAGTGGTTGGTGACATTAAAGTCGCCGGTATAGTATTCGCCGTTTTTCAGTATGACAAGAATGAGATCCGTACCTTGGAATTCGCCGAGGTATCGGCCGCGACCGTCATAATTGAGGCGCAAGACATCCCGGTCAAACCATACTTGGCGGCCGCCCAAGGTACTTGTGCCCTTCTCCTTGAGCGAGAAGCGGTGTACTTCGTTTCGGGTCACCAAGTTGCCTCCGGAGGCACGCCCCTTGACAGCCAATTTGCTGAAATCGACGTCAAATTGCAACGTCTTCAGTCGCGGACGCGGTTTGAGGGTGACTTTTACAACCTCGGCCTCGCCGTTAGCATTGGCACTGAACCAGACAACACGCGAGCCGTCCTTGCCCTTGGTCAGATTGTACTCGGTATCGCGCTTCAAGCCCATGACGGCAAAGCGTTTCATGTAATAGGCACCGCCGCGGCCGTCTTGATAGATGACATTGTAGATAGTACGCTCGTCCTTGCGCTTAAATACGGCAAGATACAGGATATTGGTGCCTACCGACAATTTATCACTTACGCGTACCACCTTGTAACGGCCGTCTTTGTAGAATATGATGACATCATCCAGCGATGAGCAGTTGCATACAAATTCGTCATTTTTCAGCGCCGTACCTATGAAGCCCTCCTTGCGGTTGATGTACAAGCGCTCATTGGCCTCGGCCACGGTGGCCGCTTCTATGGTATCGAAATTGCGCAGCTGGGTGCGACGCGGATAGGCTTGACCGTATTTTTCTTTGAGGCGTTCAAACCATTCGATGGTGTATTGCGTAAGATGTTCTATGCGGTCGTTGATGCGACTGATACGATCGAGGTAATTGGCGATACGGCGGTCGGCCTCGTCGGCGTTGAAGCGTAAAATACGACGCATCTTGATTTCCAACAGCTTGACAATATCGTCACGCGTAACCTCGCGTATCAACTTGGCCTTGAGCGGTTCCAAACGCTTGTCGATATGCGCCACGGCTGCATCCAGATCGGGAGCCTGCTCGTATTCTTTGTCCTTGTATATGCGTTTCTCGATAAAGTATTTTTCGAGCGATGCAAAATACAGGGCCTCATTGACTTCGTCCAATTCGATTTGAAGCTCGCGCAACAGAATTTGTCGCGTATGGTCTACACTGTAGCGCAACACGTCGCTGACGCCGAGGAACCGTGGGTGACGATCCTCGATAACGCAACAGTTGGGCGAGACACTGACTTCGCAAAAGCTGAAAGCATATAGCGCATCTATAGTCTTGTCGGACGATGTGCCGGGTTGCAGGTATACCAGTATACGTGCCTCTTGGGCAGTGTGGTCCTCAACTTTGCGTATCTTGATTTTGCCCTTTTCGAAGGCGCTGAGTATCGAGTCTATGACCGTACCTGTGGTCTTGCCGTAAGGTATCTCGGTGATGGCTATGGTTTTATTGTCTACCTTCTCGATTTTGGCACGTATGCGTATGCGTCCGCCGCGGCGTCCGTCATTGTATTTGCTGACATCCAACATTCCGCCGGTGGGGAAGTCGGGATACAATTCGAAGTTCTCGCCGCGCAAGTATGCCACAGCGGCATCAATGATTTCATTGAAATTGTGCGGCATTATACGCGACGACAGGCCCACGGCGATACCTTCGGCACCCTGAGCCAGCAGCAGCGGAAACTTGGTGGGCAGGGTCACCGGCTCTTTCTTACGGCCGTCATAGCTCATAGTCCAATCGGTGACCTTATCGTCATATAATGTCTCTAGTGCAAAAGGCGACAGGCGTGCTTCGATGTATCGGCCGGCGGCGGCACTGGCGCCGGTGAGAATATTACCCCAGTTACCTTGGGTCTCCACCAACAGTTCTTTTTGTCCTAACTGCACGAGTGCATCCTTGATGGACGCATCACCATGCGGGTGATACTGCATGGTATTACCGACAATATTAGCCACCTTATTGAAACGACCGTCATCGAGAGTCTTCATCGAGTGGAGTATACGGCGCTGCACGGGCTTGAGGCCGTCCTGAATATGCGGCACGGCACGCTCGAGAATCACGTATGAAGCATACTCGAGAAACCAGCATCGGTACATGCCGCGCAAATGATGGGTCAGCGCGTCACCCTCGATGATGGACGCTGCGGTGATGTCGTCCAAGTCGCGAATGTTTCCACTTGCAGCAGTCTCGGAGTCTTCTTCATCGGCGATGTCAAAATCATCGGCATCTTTTGTTTCGGCATTTTTGTCCATGGCTGTATCGCCGGTGTCTGCCTCGGCAGCACCGGCATTTGCGGTATCGGAAGCACCGTCAGTCTCCCGGGGTTGGATGGTATCGTCGTTTTCGGTCATAATTCGTTGGGATGAAAGCCCGGCGCGCCCGTTTCGGCGCGTAAGGCCATATTTGCTGCAAAGATAGCGTTTTTTCTCCGAAAAGGCAACAGCCGCCGGCTCTCACCTGCGATCTCACTTGCGATATGAGGCCGTTCGCCGCCAATTCGGGCGAATGTTTGGCTTATGGAAGCGGATTGTCGGCATTTTTGTGTAATTTTGTACTCTTGTAAACGGCGGCGCACGATGTGTGTCCGCACCAATATCATCGTAAATGCTTGACACATTAGGACAATACATAGTCACTGTGGCCGATTGGGTATGCGGTTATCCGCTATTTTTCCTGCTCATAGGCGGCGGACTATACCTGTTTATCAGTTCGGGCGCGGTATCGCTGCGCCGACTTCCGGCATCGCTGGCCGAGTTGCGCCGCCGTCCGGGCAACGCCGAGCGCCAAGCCGGCCAAATTTCATCCGTACAGGCACTTCTGTCTGTTGTCGCCGCCACCGTCGGACTGGGCAATATCGCCGGCGTGGCCATAGCCTTGGTCATGGGCGGACCCGGCGCCATATTTTGGATGTGGGTCAGCGCAATCGTCGGGATGTCCACCAAGTACCATGAGGGGGCTTTGGCGGTGATGTACCGCGGCCAAAACCCTTCGGGACGTCCGCGCGGAGGTATGATGTACATCATCGAGGAGGGCCTGGGACACAGATGGCGGCCTTTGGCGACATTCTTTGCCATTGCCGGCATGTTCGGCACCCTGTGCATTATGAACGCCAATCAGTTGACCGAAGCCGTCACGGCGACATTCACCACACCCCAATGGATCGAAAGCAGCAGCCTGCTGGCCGCCGTATCTTCGGTGACATCGCTGTCGCACATCCAGGCTTTCAAACTGCTTTTCGGCATATTGGTGGCCGTGATTGTCGCCTTGGTGGTATTGCGCGGCATCAGGCGCATCGCGCGCGTAGCCTCGGTCATGGTCCCATTTATGGTGGGCGTGTATTTTGTGATGGTACTATATATAATATGCACAAATTTAGGCCGCGTCCCCGATGTCTTTGCCTCGATATTCCATGAGGCCTTCAACCTGCAAGCAGGATTCGGAGCTTTCGCCGGAATCGCAATTATAGGTGCACGCCGCGCCGCATTGGTCAACGATGCAGGCATCGGTACAGCTTCTATCATGCATGGCGCCAGCCGCAATACCAATCCCGTGCGCGAAGGACTTATCGCCATGCTCGGCCCGGCCATAGACTCCGGTCTGGTGTGCACGCTCACAGCCACGGCTCTGCTGATATGTGTCCCGGACATCCAAAGCATCGAAGGTGTCAAGGGTCTTGCCATAGCCATGGACGCCTTCGGCCGCGCAATTCCGGGCGGTGCATATATGCTGATGTTTGTGGTGATATGCTTTGCCCTCTCCTCGATGTTCAGCTACAGCTACTACGGCACAAGCTGTGCCGCATATCTCTTTGGCGAGCGCAAGGCCCGCTACTATACCTACGCCTTCCTGGCTTCGCTGGTGGTCTTTGCCGTGGTGCCGCTTGAGGCCGCCGTGGGCATGTGCGACCTGTTCTACGCCATGATGGCGCTGCCGACAATGTTCACGCTGCTGGCGCTCAGCCGACGCGTCCACCGCGTTACCCGACAATGGTTTGCACGGGTCAAGGACAAAAACGCAAAACCGGAAGACAATACATTTCAGCCTAACGACATACAATGATTCTCGACTTTATCACCTGGGACGCAGATCCCATAATCATAGATTCTTTTGTGACCGTGCGCTGGTACGGCCTGATGTTTGCCATCGGATTTCTGATCGGGTACAGTATTCTTTACCGCATGTTCCGCCACGAGGGCACTCCGGAGCGCTGGATGGGTTCGATATTCCTGTGGACCGTTGCCGGCACCGTTCTGGGCGCACGCTTGGGACACGTGTTTTTCTACGAATGGGACTGGTACTCGCAGCATCCCGAACATATTCTTTCGATATGGGAGGGCGGACTGGCCAGCCACGGAGGCGCAATAGGCATCATCATTGCAGTACTGCTGTTTTCATGGATTACGACAAAGCGCAGCCCGCTATGGACTTTTGACCGCCTGGTGATACCCATTGCGCTGGTAGGTGCCTTGATTCGTTTCGGCAATCTGATGAACAGCGAAATCTACGGCCATCCCACCGACCTGCCTTGGGGCTTTATCTTTGTGAACGACCATGAGTACAAAGGCATACCCTGCCACCCGACACAAATCTACGAATCGCTCTGCTATCTGGCGCTATTCGGCCTGCTGATGTGGATGTACTGGCGGCGCAATGCCGAACGTCGCCCGGGACTGATTTTCGGCGTATTTCTGACGGTGCTTTTCTCCTGTCGCTTCCTTATCGAATTTGTCAAGAACGTCCAAGTATCTTTCGAGGAAAATATGACCCTGAACATGGGACAATGCCTAAGCATACCGTTCATCATCGTAGGCATAATCCTTATTGTACGTGCGTACGTACGGCCTAAGAAGGACATCGCCTTCCCCGACCGCTTCTCCGACCAAGACCAAGCCAAGAAATAGGACATTCACAGAAGTCAAGAAAAAAAACCATCCACAAACATGAAGGACCTATTGCGACGACATCTCCCGGCCATAGCCCTTGCCGCCTGCCTTGTCCTGCTGGTGGGCATACGGTTTGCGGCCATATACGGGCGCACGCAGCTGCATTCCGATGAAGTTTTTTCGGTGATGCTGTCACGCCACAACCGGGCCTATGTCCAAGCCCTGCCCGAAGGATCGTACACCGGGGCGCAGCTCAAGGAAGTGCTGACACGCGAACACAGCCTCGGCGAAGACCTTGCATCGCTACACTCCAACAACTATGACATCCCGCACGCCTCGATGTACTACATGGCATTGCGCGTGGCGCTGGAACCGCTGGACGACGGATGGGACGCCCAAGCAGTGGCCCGCGCCGGCGGATGGCTAAATATCATCTTCATGGTCGTGGCCTTCCTGGCTATGTGGCGCATAGGCATACTCGTTTTCGGTCGCGAGCGATGGTGGCTGACTTTGGCCATAATCACTGCCGCCATGGCCACGCGCACTGCAGTCTTCGACACAATGTTTGTGCGCGAGTACCAAATGGCACAAATGTGGCTGACGCTGCTGGCCTTGTGTGCCGTGAAGATATGTATCCGACTCAAAGACAAGCCTATAGGCTTCAAACTGTACGCAGCTCTCACAATTACCATCTGCGGAGCGCTCAGCACCGGGTATCTCAATGCGATATACGTGGCCCTTGTCGGTTTGGGACTGCCGGTGGCTGCCGCACGCCGCCGCCGATATTCAGACATCGGCCGAATGGCACTGTGCGCCGTCGCAGCCGTGGCTATGTGCTGGGTGATTTACACGGGATTTTTCAATTTTCTGCTGCATCCGACAGTACATACGCGAGGCAGTTTTGCCAACGGCGGCGCCTCCTTACAGCGCGTAACCCTATGGCTCGGCTCGGACACACTGACATGGACCGGTACCATAGCCTGCGCCGCCGTCCTCGTCATATTGGCGTGGAAAAAGCGACTCGGGCAGCTCAGGCACTATGCCGTAGTGCTTTGGCTGGCGCTCGGCGCAATTGTTGCCATATTCCTCACCGACTATGCCTCGGTGCTTCACCAGGCACGCTACGCCTTCCCGCTGCTGCCTTTGGCGATGCTGCTGCCGGGAGCGCTGATTGCGGCCTTGGACGACAGCACATCTCGCTCGGCAGCCACCGTATGGGTCACCTATTACATTGCCTTGGCTCTGCTATGGCCCGTGCGCACCAATTACGGATGGCTACAGATGGCGCAGTTGGTGGAAAAAGGCGCAGTATTTTATCGCCTCAACCCCAACGAACTGCCACAAGCGATACCGGTGCTGCGCGACGATGCCGCATACATCGTCACCTCCAAGGCGGACACTGTGCGTGCTCACACCGACATCCCGATAGTGACGCGGCTTGCACCACCCGTTGCGGTCAAGAGCATGCGCGCCTTCACCGGACCATTAAAGCTGTACACGACCAAGGCGGCCGAAAAATCGCAGCCGATGCCGAACAATACACCCACGGCAAGGCGTTAAACCTTCGCGCCCGGGCTTAGTCCAACAGATACATCGCGAGCGCAGAGCGCCAAGAACTCGACGCGGACATTGCGCCGGACATTACCGATAAGTACACGACAAATACATACGATACAACAACTTCCACACGGCATAATAATATGATTATGAACACCATCAAATGCTTCTTCGCCGCTATCGCGGTTTCGACAACACTGAGCGGATGCTCTGCCGCAAGCCGGCCTTCCGCTCCCGCCAACGAGATTGTAACCCGACAGCCCTCGGCCGTAGCACCGGGCGAGGATATCGGAAAGTCACTCATCGGCGAATGGACTATAATCAAAGTAGGCACCACCGACATCCGCCAAGACGAGGACATGCCATACATCAACTTTTCGCCGGCCGAATTACGCTTCTATGCTTTCAACGGCTGCAATATCATCAACGGCGACTACCGCGTCGAAGGCTCGACCATCATCCTGTCGCAAGTGCTGTGCACCCAGCGCCTATGCCCCGACATATCATATGACGGTGAAATCAATTACGCATTGCGCGAAGGCGAAAAAATCCACGTCTCCATCAAGGATATAGGCAACGAGTCCTATATGTACCTCAGCGACGGAACAGGACATAAGCTGCTGACGCTGCGTCGCCACAACATGGACTTTCTGAACGGCGAATGGGTTGTGGTCAAAATAGGCAACGAGACAGTGGACGATGAAGGCGTCAACATCTTCTTTGACATATCCGCGAAAAAAATCCACGGAAATTCGGGATGCAACTACTTTAACGGAAACATCTCCATGGATCCGGCAACGGCCAATTCCATCAATTTCACAAATATGGGCGTCACTCGCATGTCTTGCCCCAACAGCGACCGCGAACGCAAGATGCTTGTAGCGCTTGAACAAACCGCCACAGCCATACGCGGCGGTAGCGACAAGGCCCTGCTCATCGACCGAAAGGGCAAGACTCTACTGACGCTCAAACGCGCGCCAAAAGACGACATGTAATCGGCTCGGCCGACATATATACCGCTTCAAATCGCGGAAAAAGCATCATTGTGCATGCTTTTTCCGCGATTTATACATATCTTTTTATTCTGTCGGTGTATAATCTCCCGATTTTTATGTAAATTTGTTCGAGACATAACCAACAACGACATTTATGGCATCTTCGGAAAAAGAATTGTACGGACTTATCGGCTACCCCCTCGGGCACTCGTTTTCGCAGGGATATTTCAACAACAAATTTGCCAGTGAGGGCATAGATGCCGAATACCTCAATTTCGAAATCCCGTCTATCACTGATTTAGCCGAAATCATAGCTGCGCACCCGGCTTTACGCGGACTCAATGTCACCATTCCTTACAAGCAGGCCGTCATCCCATATTTGGACGAAATCGACCCTACAGCGCGCAAAATCGGCGCCGTAAATGTCATACGCGTCTCCCGCAATGCGGCCGGACACGTCCATCTCAAGGGCTTCAATAGCGATATTATAGGATTCACGGATTCGATATCGCCGCTGCTGGCAGGCAAGGATCATAAAAAAGCTCTGGTACTTGGTACGGGCGGTGCATCGCACGCCGTCATCGCCGGACTTTCGAAACTCGGCATCGAGGGAACACTTGTGTCGCGTGCACCCCGGCCGGGCGTAATCACTTACGCAGACCTCGACGAAGATATCATGGCTTCCCATACGGTCATCGTCAATACGACGCCGCTGGGTATGTATCCGCAAGTAGATGCTTGCCCCGACATCCCATACGGATTGGTCACCGAGGCACACGTGTGCTTCGACTTGCTTTACAATCCGGACGTAACCCTATTCATGCAGCGGTGCGCCGAGCAGGGCGCCACGGTCAAAAACGGTCTCGAAATGCTTCTGCTGCAAGCTTTTGCATCTTGGGAAATGTGGCACCGCACCGACTAACCGTCCCCCCCTCCGACCAACAGCCCTACAACCCTGAGCAATGCGGCACGACATCAAGCACCCCGACATCTGATTTATTGAAGGAATGCGCCCTTGGACACAGTCTTTACACGAAAAATGTATGGCGCTTCCGGCCTTAATTCCGGCCGCAGCTTTTGCCATAGGCATAGCCATGGCTCGATATACGCCCATGCCGATATGGGGCGTTGTGATTCTTGCCGTAGCTACCGTGTTTTTTGCTGCAATCGGCCGCCGTATACCCTCGATAGCCATAGGACTGGCCATGACGGGATATATCTGCGGCGACTCGGCACTTCCCGAGCCGCTGCCATCGGCCCTCGATGACAAGACGGTAAACATCGTCGGCGAAGTCGTCAAAGCCGAGCCGGGGGCGGATCGCACCCGATATATCATCGAAGTGACGCAATACTACGATGTCAAAGACGCCAAGGGAAAAAACAATGGCCAAGGGAAAAGCGATGCCAAGAGAAAAAGCGACGGCAAGGGGAAAAGCGACGGCAAGGGGAAAGCGAATTGCGACACGAAGTGCAAGGTGCACAGCGTAAAGTTCCGTACCGCACTGTACGACAACGGCATACGCACTTACCATCCCGGTGACATCGTGAGCGCTCAAGGCAAATTGCGCGATGCGCGTGTCCGCGATATTGTCCCGGATGCAGCCAATTACAACGAGTACCTGTATCTGCAAGGAGCCAATTCGACATTCCGTGTATCCAAAGACGAGATACACTTAGTACGCAAATCTTCGGGCAATGCGCTGCACAACGCCCTCGAAAAAGCACGTGCCGCAACCACCAACGCCATCATCGACTCGGGCGTCAGCAGCGATGTTTCGGCCTTCCTCACGGCTGTCATCGTCGGCGACGATTCGTACTTGATGCCGGATACGGACGAAGCTTTCCGCACTTCGGGACTTGCGCACCTACTGGCACTCAGCGGATTGCACGTCGGCATAATCATTATGTTCATCACGGTCTGCCTTTCGTGGATGCGTCATACACGATACGGCTACCGACTTTTTTATATACTGCTGATCATGGCGGCGTTTGCCTACGCGGCATTTGCCGGGATGACACCCTCGGTGGTACGCGCCGCCACTATGACCGCCGTATTGTGCCTCTCCGCGCTGACCCAACGCCGCCTGAGCGTGTACAACGGCCTATGCGTAGCCGTGTTTTTATGGCTGGTCATCAACCCGTTATGGCTATTCGCTCCCGGATTTCAGATGTCCGTGTGCGCCGTCTTAGGCATCACCGTGGCCCTACGTGCCGTCAATGCTTACAAGATACGGCGTACTTGGGTCAAAAAAGCGCTACGCATCGTCATCATCCCTATGGCGGCAATGGCAGCCACGGCCATCCCGGCTATGGCTTATTTCCATACATTCCCGTTGTACTTCCTTCCGGCCAACATTTTGGCTTCCATAGCGATAGTGCCTCTAATGCTTTGCGGCGTGCTGCTGGCCATAGCCACGCTGACAGGCATAGGACATGGGGCTTTGGCTTATTTTTGCGAAAAGTTGTACTCGTTCATCGAATTCTCGGCCAAGACTTTCGGCGGTGACTCGGGGGTGGTACACGCCTATCCGTCGACGTTGACGATTGTCTGCTGTCTGGCGGCGACGGCCGCATTTTTCATTCTCTTGTATCGACCGCGCAGTATCTTACGTATCAGCTCATTATGCTGCACATGTCTACTCATTGCGCTATCGGCATCTTGCGACCGAAGCCGGGTGTCCATCGACGCTTATGTCCTCGCCGGAGGCACTTCGACGGACATACTTCTGGCCGACAGGGACAGCGTATACCTTATTACGGACGCAACGGGCATCAATGCAGCCAATATCCGTACCGCCGAGCAGCAGCGCTATCGCGACATGCTGCTGCGCCGCACGGCCAACGCCGAATTGGTATTACTCTCTGCCGACTTTACACGCCGCAATTTCAGACGCTCGGGCAATGTCCTCGACTGCGGACAGCGACGTATCTTACTGGCCGACAGCGACTCGATAGTGCCGCCGTCCGAGCGCTGCGACTATGCCCTGATATGTCGCGGCTTCAAGGGCGACATCCGCAAAGTTGCACAATACGCCGATACGGTGCTCATAGGTCCATCGGTACACTATCGCCGCCGCCGTCGCTTCGAAGCGCGGATGGACTCGGCAGGCACGCCCTACAAGGATATGCGCCGCGAGGGCGGACTGGCCATACACATCGCATCAAATTAATTCATTATCAACTACATAAAACGCAATCTTATGGTTAAACACATTGTAATGTTCAAGCTTACGGGCGATGTAGCCACTCGCCGCGCCGTCGCCGAAAAGTTTGCCGAAGCGCTACGCGCCCTCCCCGAACAAATCGAAGTACTCAAATCCATCGAAGTCGGCCTCAACGAAAACCCCGGCGAGGATTGGGACGTCGTTCTGACAGCCATAGTCCCGACCATGGCGGACGTAGAGACATACGCCAAGCATCCGGCACACGTTGCCGCTGCCGGTCTTCTGGCCGGGCATAAGGAACTGCGTGCCTGCGTAGACTACAATTTCTGATTACGGGATATAGGACCGCAGGTCCACACGTTTAAGTGCATTAAAAAACAGAGGGCGAAGCCATTATACGGTTTCGCTCTCTGTTTTTATTTGTCGATGGGAGTGTTTCAAAAATCGTAGGGCCTATAGATATTCGCTACTATGACACACCTTCAAGGCCCTAAAAAGTGTCGCGGGCTCGAGACTCAAAAGAGCTTGCCGAAAAGCCAGAGTATAAACAATATGCTGAGCGCCGCTATGGCGATGCGCACCAAGCATCCCGCAGCCATACATCCGCCGGCAATAGCTCCTCCGGCAGCATCAGAGCCGGCATTTTGGCCGTCCGAACCGATAAATCCGATAAGTCCGCCGATAATGCAGGCTATGACAATAACCCAAATCCACATATTTGTATTGATGTTAAGTTTGACATTGTTTGTTGTACGCAGCTTGAATACTCGTCTAAAGATTTTTTGCTTAACCCTTAAGGACCTCAGTATTTCAAGCTCCTACTCTTATATCCCTATGGAGAGTAAAAAGTAAATCCTAATACTTCGATAATTGTGCGTGACAGACTCCGCGCCGCAATATACGCAGGACAGCGCATGATATACAAAAGCACTCCGAGCACCGTACATATACAAAAAAAAGAGAGTCGCGCATGCGCGGCCCTCCTTTTATGTTGCTTCGATCTATATCTATAGATTATTCAGCGGCAACGGTGCTATCAGCAGCAACAGCGGGAGTGTCAACAGGAGCCTGTTCAACAACTTCGGTCTGAGCAGCAGCTTTCAGTCTGTCGGAATCGGTAGCGGCAGCTTTTTCGCCTTTACCGCAGGAGAACATAGATACGCTGAATGCAACAGCGAGAAGGAGAACTAACTTTTTCATTTTGTTTAAAGATTAGATATTAATTAATATGTTTGCTTCAAAAACACAGCAAAGGTATAGCCTTTTCCCGATACAACCAAACATTTTCCAAAATATTTGATGTTTTTCTATGTAAAATATTGTTAACGAGGCTCGATTTTAGGCCATATCTCACTGCATCACAGATGCTTATCAAAGGTTTAATCAACCTCCGATTTTTTATGTTTTTTTTCGTGTTCGGCGAGTTCGGCCACGATTCTATTGGCCATAGCGACGGCCTTGGTGATGTGATCGCAGACTTTGTCTTGTCCTATGAGGATATCGATGCCGGCTTGTTCCAGCGAATGGCGGACGCCGTCATTGACGCCGGACAGCACCACGTGTATGCCTTCGCGCTGCGACGACTTGATCAAAATCTCGAGGTTGTGCAGACCCGTAGCGTCGATAAAGGAGACTTTGCGCATACGGATGATACGCACTTTGGGCTTGAGGTTGCCGGTAGTGGTACGCATCACCTCGTCGAATTTGGTGGCCACGCCGAAGAAGAACGGGCCGTCAATCTCGTAGACACTGACGCCGCGAGCCACGTCAAGCACTTCGTGCTGCGACAAGTCTGTACCTTCGGCCACGTCCAGGTGGTCGCTATACACCTTGATTTGGGTATTTTGTGTCACTCGACGCAGGAACAGGATTATGGCAAGCAGCAACCCGAACTCGATTGCGATGGTCAGGTCAAAGATTACCGTCAGGAAGAATGTCACAAGCAGCACCGAAATGTCGCTGCGATGCGTGTGGAATATGGCTACCAGCGTGCGCCAGCCGCTCATGTTATATGCCACAACTATCAGTACGGCAGCCAAACAGGCCATAGGTACGTGGTTGATAAGCGGCATTGCAAACAGGAATATGAGCAGAAGTACAACAGCATGTACTACTCCGGCTACAGGCGTGCGTCCGCCGTTGCTGATATTGGTCATCGTGCGAGCTATGGCGCCGGTGACGGGAATACCGCCAAAGAACGGCACTACCATATTGGCTGCGCCTTGGCCTATAAGCTCGGTATTGGAGTTGGTATGGCTGCCGGTGACGCCGTCGGCTACGGTGGCGGACAACAGCGACTCGATGGCGGCAAGCACCGCAATGGTGAAGGCCCACGGCATAAGGCTATTGATTACTTCCATATCCCACGCAAAGGCCTGCGGCGCCGGAAGGTCCGTCTCCATATCGCCGAAGCGGTCGCCGATGGTCTCGACGGCAAAGTCGGGGAAGAGGCTATGCAACAAGGCAACGCCGGCCGTAACCACGACTATGGCCATAAGTGCGCCCGGCAGTCGCTTGGATATGCGAGGCGTCAATACTATAATAGCCAAAGAAACAGCGCCACAGCAAGCGTCGTCCACGAAATATCGCCGATATGTTCAAAATACACACCCCATTTGCTGATAAAGGCTCCGGGCACATCCGCCAGACCAAGCCCGAAGAAGTCGTTGATCTGCGTGGAGAATATCGTGAGGGCAATACCGGCGGTGAAGCCAACTACTATGGGATAGGGTATAAACTTGATGACCGTTCCCAAATGGAACAAGCCCATGCCCACGAGCATCACCCCGGCCATAAAGGTGGCCACGCCGAGACCCTCGAGCCCGTATTGCTGAATGATACTATATACAATAATGATAAATGCTCCGGTAGGGCCGCCGATTTGCACTGAATTGCCGCCCAAAGCCGAGACGATGAAACCGCCGATGATGGCGGTGGTCAATCCGACCGTGGGGCTGACGCCGGAAGCGATGCCGAAGGCTATGGCCAAGGGCAGGGCAACGATGCCGACGACTATACCGGCGATGAGATCGGACTTGAAACGCGCCGCCGAATAGTGGCGCAGCGCCGAAACGATTTTCGGCGAAAAATCTATCGAGCCTGAAAAATTCATAGAAACTCTTACCTTAAAAAAAAATGATTAGTACTTTTATTGGAAACCTATGGGAGGAAAGATTTTTAGGCCGTCACAGCGGCATTTGCGCACCGACATCCTCACGGATGCGCGTACACAAAGACATCAGCGTCGATGCGCGGATGTCATCCGCGACATCTGCACACCGCGCTATGTTTACTTGATCAGCGAGCGCGTCACCTTGCCCGAGGCGTGGCGGCAGATATATATGCCCGCAGCTTGGGGACGACGGGTGTACGTGCGGCCTTGCATATCGGTCCAGGACACTGTCTCGCCCTCGGCATCGACGCTTATATCGTCCACCGCGTTCCAATCCGAACCATCGACGGTGGTCTTGGTACAGTTGATGGTGGCCGATACTGCAAATTGCACTTCGGTCACGCCCTGCTGTGTCGGAGTCCACACTCCGTCTGTCCACGTTCCGGGAGTCTCGGTATACATATAGTCTGCGCCGACCTTGGCTCCGGCGAAAGATATACCGAGGATGGCTTGATTTTCAACGGCCTTGACGGTGATGACGCTGCTTGCATAGGCTCGCATTTCGTTGGTCTGCGTCAGATAGCCGAAGTAGAAGCGTGCCGACTGGCTTTTTTCCTTGATGGCGCTGTCGTCGATGGTGAAGGTACAATACTTACCTTGAAATTCGACCCCGCCGATATTTGCGCCGGAACGATTTTGGGCCGTCGCCGGGCTGTAAGGCGGTGTCAGCGTCAAAGACGCCTCCCAATCGAAGACATCACTCCATACACTTTCGGCCCGCGATGTCAGACCGCAGAATGCAAGAAGTATTGCTAAGACGTATTTCATATCTATATGATTTTATGATTTGACAAAAGATTGACGTCGCCCGCAATCACTTGCAAGCAACGTCTTATGGTGTAGTGTAATCAAACAAATCTGTACGCCCGTGGGGAGTCGAACCCCAATCGATGGAACCGGAATCCATAATTCTATCCATTGAACTACGGGCGCTCATCGCATCTCGTGCCTTTTGAGATGCGCAAAATTAGGCAATTTTTCGTACTTTTGCAAATACTAACGACAAATAGCATGAACGTACGCATCGAACAAGGATGGAAAGACGCCTTAGCGTCCGAGTGGCAAAGCGAGAGTTTTCAGCGACTTACCGATTTTGTCCGCAACGAGTATGCCACGACGACGGTGTTTCCGCCCGCGTCGAAGATCTTCGCGGCCTTTGACGCCTGTCCCTACGCGGACACGCGCGTGGTCATTCTCGGGCAGGACCCGTACCACGACGTGGGCCAGGCCAACGGCCTTTGCTTCTCGGTGACTCCGGGGACGCCGCTACCGCCGTCGCTGGTCAATATACTGCGCGAAGTGGCCGAAGATACGGGGCAACCCGTCAATCCGGACGGCGACCTGTCGCGATGGGCTCGGCAGGGCGTACTGCTGCTCAACTCCACCCTGACGGTACGCGCTCACCGTGCCGGCTCGCATCAGGGCAAGGGCTGGGAAGAATTCACCGACGACGTCATCCTGCACTTGGCCAACCATCGGCGCGGATTGGTGTTTATGCTTTGGGGTAGCTACGCCATCAAGAAAGGCGCATTCATCGACCGTCAGCGGCACTTGGTGCTGACATCGCCCCACCCTTCGCCATTGTCCGCCTATCGCGGATTTTTCGGCAACCACCATTTCACACGTGCCAACGCCTATCTCGTTCAGCAAGGACTTAAACCGATACAATGGTAATGCCCCTACGACACATATTTGCGGCCTTAATGGCCCTGACGGCACTCGCGGGAGCCGCCGCCGTGCCCGAGCACACGCATACAGCCGTATTCAACGAGGCGGTGCGCACTTTGCGCGTCGGCACCCTCGGAGGACCGCGCGGTCAGACCGGTATTCCGGTAACCATATTGGACAACGGAGGATTTGTCATCAGTTTCGACCATCTGTCCGAGGACCGCGAGTACCTGCGCTATTCGCTGACGCACTGCAACGCTGACTGGACGCCCGACCAACTGTCTTACGTCGAGTACCTTGACGGCTTCAACGAGGGCACCATCGACGACTACGACTTCTCACGTGCCACCACGGTGCACTACGTCCATTACCGGCTCACGCTGCCCAACGAGCAAGTGCGCCCCACCATCTCGGGCAACTACCTGCTCCGCGTCTATCCGGAGAGCGACCCGGAGGACATTTGGTTGCAATGTCGCCTGGCCATTAGCGAAGGCTCGGCCGTCTTAGGCGCCGAAATCACCTCACGCACGGACGTGGACTACAATCGTGCACACCAGCAGTTGTCCGTCAACGCCAATGTGCACGGAGCAGCCGTCGCGGACTCCTACAACGATCTCACCCTGGTCATCGAGCAAAACGGTCGTACCGACGATGTGCGCACGCTGCGTCACCCCCTGCGCGTATCGGGCGACAATATCTACTATGAGCATACGCCGGAGCTGATATTCAAAGCCGGCAACGAGTACCGACGTTTCGAGACAATATCGACGCAATTTGCCGGGATGAATGTGGACGAGGTGGCTTATGCCGCCCCCTACTACCGCATGGTGCTGATGACGGATAAGCCGCGCTCGGCCGACAGCTATCACTACGATGAGACACTCGGTGGCGGATATATCGTGCGCGAATACAACAGCGATGACGACAGCGACGTGGCCGCCGACTACGCCGTGGTATACTTCACCCTGGATATGCCGCAAATGCCGGGTATGGACATATACATCGACGGGGATATGGCGCAACGCCGCTTTTCGGACGAGGCTCGTGTAGGATACGATGACGCCACGGGGCGATATGTCAAGGCGATGCTGCTCAAGCAAGGCGCCTATTCGTACCAATACTTAGCCGTGCCCGACGGAACGCGCACGGGGCGCACCGACATCGTCGAGGGCGACAAGTACGAGACACGCAACACCTACCGTATGAGGCTGTACAACCGCCGTCCGGGCGCACGTTACGATGCCTTGGTGGGCGCGGCCGAAATCACATTGCGCTGACACCGACAATAGTACACAAATGAGCTACACCACAGAAGAAACGACAATGCTTCAGATACAGAATACATTGGTATCGCTGGACCTTATCGAGCGGTATTTTTGCTGCGACTTGGACCAATGTCTGGGCCAATGCTGCATAGACGGCGATGCGGGCGCTCCGGTCACCGAAGATGAGTGCCGACAGATAGCCGAGGCGCTACCGACATTTATTGACGACCTGCTGCCTGCCGCACGGCGGCGCATCGACGAATGCGGCATCAGCTACATAGACGAGGAGGGCGACCTGGTCACCCAGATTGTAGATAACGCCAACTGCGTATTCACCACCTACGACAAGGGAGGCAAGTGCCTGTGCGCCATCGAAAAGGCTTATCGCGAAGGACGATGCTCCATACGCAAGCCCATGTCATGTTATCTCTACCCGGTACGTCTGTCCGAATACCCGGATTTCACGGCAATCAATCTGCACCGCTGGAAAATATGCAAATGTGCCGAAGTCCTCGGACGCCGCATCGGCCTGCGGGCTTACAAGTTTCTGAAAGAGCCGTTGACAGCCCGCTTCGGCAAAGACTGGTACGACGAATTGTGTCTGGCCGCCGAAGCATACATCGAGCAATACGGCGGCGACAACGCCGAATAACGCACTGACTATAATAGCCGATACGGCTGTTATAGCTATTATAGCCGGTATGGCTGATATGGCTATCAGCCGAACAAAGCGCGGCTCAAGCGATTGAGAGCCTCGACCTTGTCTTGGCGACGTACAAGCATGGAGACATTGTAGTTGCTGCCGCCATAGCTGATCATGCGAACCGGAATGTCCGAAAGAGCCGAAACGGCCTTGGCTTCGAATCCGGTATTATGCCACTCGAGGTCGCCCACGACGCATATAATCACCATGTCGCGGTCTATGGTGACCGTCCCGAATTTCTTAAGGTCATCCACAATGGCAGCCAGGTGCTTTTCGTCGTCTATGGTGACGGTCACGCCCACCTCGCTGGTAGCCATCATATCGATGCTTGTGCGATAGTTTTCGAAAGTCTCGAAGACCTTGTGCAAAAAGCCATAGGCCAACAACATTCGCCCGCTCTTGATTTTTATGGCTATGATGTTGTCCTTGGCTGCCACAGCCTTGATGCTACGCGTAGACGGCATATTGTGTATCAGCGTGCCGGGACGCTGCGGCTCCATGGTATTGAGCAGACGCACGGGAATATTATTCAGACGGGCAGGCAGGACGCAGGATGGATGCAGTATTTTGGCTCCGAAATAAGCCAATTCGGCGGCTTCCTCAAAATGCAATTCGCTCACCGGCGACGTCCCCTGTACATAGCGGGGGTCGTTGTTGTGCATCCCATCGATGTCCGTCCAAATCTCGATTTCCTCGGCACCAAGGACTGCGCCCAACAGCGAGGCGGTGTAGTCGCTGCCTCCGCGTTGCAGGTTGTCTACATGTCCGGCGGCGTTGCGACAGATGTAGCCCTGTGTCAGGTAGAGGTCGGCGCCGGGATTGACTTCCATCAGGCGGCGCAGGTGACTGCTTATGTATTTCATATCCGGCTCACCTCCGGCATCGGTACGCATGTATTCCAAGGCCGGCAGCAGTACCGAGTTTACGCCGCACATGTGCAAGTATGTGTTCATCAGCGCCGTGGACATCAGCTCGCCTTGGGCCAAGATTTCTTTTTCGCTCTCGTCGGAATAGTCCTCATTGGTGAGCGAGCGTACATATCCCAAGCAAGCGTCTATGGCCTCAGTGGCGACTCGTCGTGCTTCGGCATTGTCCACGAAGAGGCCGGCGATGACATCGTTATATTTGCCGTGAAGCACATTCAGCGTTTCGAGTGCACCGGGCTGATTGCCTTTCTGCAAGTATTCAGCTATCTCGACAAGAGTATTTGTCGTACCGGACATAGCGGATAACACCACCATATTGCATCCGCGCGAACTTATCAAGTCGGCGACGTGGCGCATACGCTCGGCGCTGCCCACGCTTGTTCCTCCAAATTTCAGTATCTTCATCGTTCTGTTTTCTCCTATGTATTGGCACGTAGTCTCACGTGCCGGATTACTGCGCTGTCGGGTCGGAGCGGACAGCTCGACCTTCGCAAAAAAACTTCTGCAAAGGTACACACTTCCACCGACATAGCGCATCAATACGCGGCACAAAATGACACTCGACACGGCCCATGGAAAGCTCTTTTGCGGTATCGACAAAAATGGTCGACGCTATTCGGGCGTAAAATCGGTGCACGATGCAGGCCGCCACACTTGGGCGCGGACAAAAAAAGCCGACCGGAGGTCGTTGCGCTCCGGTCGGCTAAGTATTGAGTATGTCTCAGGTGTTTACTTCACAAACGCCTTCTTAACATCCTTGGTTCCATCGTTATAGATGGTGACAATGAGGTTGAATCCTTCGTACGGCTTTTCGCTGAGGCGGCCGTTGACATCGTAGTACTCGACCTTCTCGACACCCTTGCCTACGACAGGTGAGTCGATGCCGGAGAGGCTACCGGATTCTACGTCGGTGAATACCCAGCGCTGAGCCTTCGAGCCGTTGCCTTCATAGCCCTGGATGCCCGAACCATCGGCGATTGTGCCGTTGATCACGTCAAGGAAGAGTCCGTTCTTATGAATGATATAGAATTCCTTGTCTCCGGCTTCTCGGATTATCCATTGCTGGGCATCGTTTGTGGCTGCGGAGTTTTCGTACTGTTGCACCTTGCAGTTGTTGTCGATACCGGCGTTCTGCATATCAAGTGCCTTGTCCGAATGTACGGCCACGATGGAATAATAACCGTCGCCGAGGTAGCTGATGCGCCACTTTTGGCTGTCGTCACCGTTAGCCTTGCTCAATTTCACATTCGCGCTATTGTCTGTCGAGGCTTGGTCTACGTCCAGCACAAGGTTTCTATTTGACGAATTGCGGATTTGGTATATGCCGTCGTAGAGAGACTGCCCGCCATCGACAGCCACAAATTTGAACTTCTGGGCATCACTCGAGTTGCCTGTCCAGCCGTTGATATTGGTGCCATCGACGAATACGCCGTTGTTGACATCGGCAAATCTACCGCACTTGTTGATGATGTAGAAATTACCGGCACCGGCATCGCGCAGTATCCATTCGGAGGCGTCATCACCTTCCGTAAACATATGCTGCTGGATATTCGGACTGCCCTTGTATTCCTTGCCGTAAAGGTTGAGTGCCATATCGCTGTGCTTGGCTGTGAGCGAGTAATACCCGTTGCCGAGGTACTTGACACTCCACTTCTGGTTATCCTCGCCGGTGATGCGCTGCAATTGGACATTAGCGCTGTTGGATGTGGAAGCGTCTTGGACGCCGACACCATATCGGAAGTCCTTGGCCAGACGTATCTGATAGTCGCCGTCAGGTATAGACTGACCGCCGTTGACCGCTATAAATATCCATTTCTGGGCATCGCTTTGGTTGCCGGAATGTCCCTGGACGTTGACGCCGTCGGCCATAATGCCGTTGGTGACATCCATATAGAGGCCGTTGCTGTTGACGATAAAGTACGTCCCGTCAGCGGTGCTCCGGAGAGCCCAGTTCTGAACGTCCGTTCCGTCGATAGAATACTGCTGGACGTTGGTTCCGGAAGCCGAACCGGCTTTGTAGAGGTCCAGATTCTTGCCCGAATGCAGAGCTTGCAGATGGTAGTATCCGTCGCTGTAAGTCACATTAAACTGCTGGTTCATGCGGCCCGAATACTCCGTTATTATTACGTTGGCCTCGTCTGCAGTAGAGGCATTGGCTACGTCAAGACCGTAATTTACATTGCTGTAGCAGGCGATACGGTATACGCCATCGGGCAGCCTGTCCGGGTTATTGCTCTTGACGGGAACCTCGATTTCGCCGGCGGATTCGCTTGTCGTATTGCCCAGGTCGTCTTCGGCGTAGATATGGGTCATATAGACGCCGGTTTCGCCGTTGTGGTTGGAGGTCCGGATGTCGCAGGTGGCGGTATTGCCATCGACGGTCGCCTCATACCATTTGATATCATCCTGATCGTTGGCTATGCTCCACGTAGGCATCTTTACGGATACCACTTTTTCGTTGTCTGTAACCGTGCAAGTCACTGTATAGCCCGAGCTGGTGAGGTTTGTAATCTTGATGTTGCTGATTACCGGCGGTTCTTTGTCTACATCTACGGTGGTGAATACCCATTTCTGGGCCGCAGTGCGGTTGCCACACCAGCCGGCGACGTTTGTGCCGTTGGCAATTGTACCGTTTTCTACGTCAAGGAAGAGGCCGTTCTTATTGATTATGTAGTAAGCGCCATCGCCGGTTTCCTTGATTATCCACTGCTGTGCATTATTTGTAGCCGCGGTGTTGTCGTACTGCTGCACGTTGCAGCCGTTGTCGATGCCTCCTCCATACATATCAAGGGCTTTGCGCGAATGGGCGGCTGCCATCGAATAATAGCCGTTGCCGAGGTACTTGACATTCCATTTCTGGTTGTTGCCCGTGCCTATGGTCCACAGATGGACATTTGCGCTGTTTTCCTTGGACACGGTTTCCACGTCAATGCCGAAGTTGTTGTCCTTGGCGCTGCGGATGTTGTAGTAGCCGTCCTTGATGGTCTGCGTGCCGTTTACAGCAACAAATTTCCATTTCTGTGCATCACTCGAATTGCCGCACCAGCCGCCGATATTTGTACCATTGGCAACCTTGGCGCTATATATGTCGAGGAATAGGCCTCTCTTGTTCACAATATAGAAGCTTCCGTCGCCGGCATCTTTGAGCATCCACATGGAAGCCTCGTCGTTGTCGGTGAACGGATGCTGTTGGGCGTTGGCGTAACCCTTGTACGGGCCTCCGCTAAGATTGAGGGCCATATCGCTGTGCTTCAGGCGTATGGAGTAATATCCATTGCCCAAGTACTTCACGTTCCACTTGTGGTGGGCCGAATTGTCAAGCGTCCACAGGTGTATATTGCTGCCGGACGAGGATGTACCTGTCGCCTCAACAACACCGTACCCGAAGCTCGAGGCCAAATGTATCTGATAGTCACCATCCGGTATCGACTGCTTTCCGTCGACAGCTATGAAGAACCACTTCTGGGCGTTGCTCTTGTTGCCGCTATATCCCTGGACATTGGTGCTATTGGAGACTATACCGTCTTTTACATCCATATAAAGGCCGTTGTTGTTGACGATATAGAAAGCACCCTCGCCGGCTTCTTCGAGTACCCAATTTTGGACATCCGTCCCGTCTATGGCGTACTGCTGGACATTGGTCCCCGGAGCCGAAGCGCCCCTATAAAGGTCCAAATTCTTACCGGAGTGTACAGCCTGAATATTATAATGGTCACCGGCAAAGGTTACATTAAACTGCTGTTGCTTAGCCCCGGAGTATTCCCAAATGTGCACATTTGCCTCGTCGGCGGTAGACCCTCCGGCTATGTCAAGGCCGTATGTCGGATTGTCGTAGCATGCAATACGGTAAGTTCCGTTGGGAAGGTTCTGCTTTTCCTGTGTAATGGAAGGTGTGGTGTAACTTGCGTTAGCGGGCACGTTGTAAGACGCCACGTACCAGTAACTGGTCACGCGGGCCAACACCGTATTTTGATTGTAACCGCAATATTGGCCTTGTAAAGTATTGGACAAGGGACGGCGGCCGAAGTAAGCGGCACATGATGAGTCGCCGCTATACACGATGCCGTTCTCTATATCGGTTATCCATTGGGCATGAGGGATACTGGTGACATATATGCACACGCCCTCCGGGTGAGCATCCAAAATGCCCTGTAACTGCGCTACGGTCAAGCCGTTGACATAGGCTTGATTGACTGTGAAAGAGCAGTTGCCGAAAGTAGCCGAATAATTGGATCGCTGACCGGCACCGTTGATCCAGCCATAAGGCATGAGCGAAGCTTCGGTAATCGCAGTCCAGTTACTGTTGTTGCTCAGGTAAGTACGCGCACGTAGCATCATCGCATTTGACACAAGCGTACAGGTCACATCCGACTGTTGAGTCAGATACAGGTCGTTAGGGTAAGGCACTCCCGCACTTGCCTTAGGCGGTGCATAAAGCCCTATGACGACCAAAACTGCGGAGAGTACCGTCCGTACCCTCCTCGTAATTAGGTTTGGTTTCATTATTTCAATTAATTGATAGGTTGAAATGCAACTTTAAGTGATGTCAAGATGCATGTGTTCCATGCTATCTTGATTTAAGGTTTCCAAATGCCGCCGCAACACAAGTTTCCCACTTGTCAGGCAGTGCCGTAGCTCGGTATCATGGCTGAAATCCACGGTCGCCGCGGAGAGCATTTGGAAGCAAACGCAAAATTACAAATAATTCCTGACAATATGCTCTTAAACAGCTGAAAAATTCGGATTTTCATCACTTTTTCTGTTTTTTTGCTTATAGTCCCTATTCCCATTTCCCCCCCCCGAACAAGACTCCCATCTGCCGTTTTAGATTTCCCGAGGCCCGCTCTCCCCCACACAAATTCCGAAGGCCGCAACCGAGCGTGCCCCGCAACCGAGCGAGCACTTCTCCCTCGAAACGCCACACTTACATAGCCCATAAGCAATTTTGACGATCAATCGAACAAATGCCTTATTTATAAGTAAATAGGGGCATGCACTTGCAGTGCACGCCCCTATCGCGTTTAGGTTATATCCTTGAATATAAACCTTAGAGGTCTATCATTATTTCCAGCCGGGGTTCTGACCCAAGTTCGGGTTCAGGTCAAGCTGTCCCGAAGGTATAGGATCAAGATAGAACTTCTTGTCGTAGATACGGTTGCGGCTTGCATACGGACGAACGTAGTCACCGTCCATGCTTGCGGGTTTAACCGTAGCGTTGCCTACGTAAGCACCACGAAGGATGTCGGGGTGTTTCTGAGAGTCAAGTTTGTCAAGCTGGTGCCAGCGGATAAGATCCCAGTAGCGGATGCCCTTGTCAAGCATAAGCTCGCAACGACGGCAGCGACGGATTTCGTAAATCAAGCTGGATACGCCCATATTGTTGTTGGGGTCGTTGATGGCGTTCAGGCCGGCAACAGTCTGTGTGGGCAGACCGGCGCGACGATAGAGCACGTTCAGGTAAGCATCAACATCACCATCGGTAAGCGTTCCGAGTTCAGCCTTAGCTTCTACATAGTTCAGAGCGATGTAGGAGGTCCAGAAGATAGGAGCGCAAGTGTAGTTCTGAGTGGTGTTTTGACGTTCGTTGACGGGAATAAGAACGTTGTCGTACTTGGCAACACCGAAGCCGGACGAAGAGTTCATACCGGAGGTGCCCATACGGCTCCAGTTCATACCGAAGTAGTATACATACGGGTCGGTGATGACGGAGAGACGTTTGTCGCGTACATTGAGAAGTTTCTGGATGGAGTAAGCGGGTTGAGCTTCGCCACCGATTTCGAAGGTGGTATTCTCACCTACGAGGCTCTTATCAAGAGTGGTGGTAGCTTCGGGCTTGCCATCGAGGAACAAGAATGCCTTGAAAGCGTCGAGCGAAAGACCGGAAGTTGTGGTCGAAGAGCAGGTGTACGAAATAGTCGAGTGACGGCCGTTAACCTTGTCGTAACGACGACCGAAGATGATTTCGGGGTTAGCGGAGAAGTCGGCGAGTTTCTGAGTGGGATCTACAGTGCTTGTTCCACCGCCCCATACCGAGTTGTATATGGACTGGTAGTCGTCAGCAAAACCATAGCGATCGAGCAGTTTCTTGGAAGCGTCAGCAGCTTCTTGCAGATACTTTTTGGCGCGAGCGTCATCGGGAGCGATGCCGTTTTCAGCAACAGTGCGATAGCGGCAGAAGGTACCTTCGTAGAGGCAAACTTCGCTCTTGATGGCCAGAGCCAGGTCTTTACTCCAGGAAAGTTTGGATTTCTGGGTAGAGATGGTGGCGATAGCGTAGTCGAGGTCGCGGAGGACGGAGTCCATCACGATGTCGCGGTTGGTACACGGACCGTACAGGATGTCGTTGTCGGAGGGATCGACAACTTCGCTTTCCCAAACAACGTCACCGAAGCGGCGAACGAGTTCGTAGTAAGCCTGAGCGCGGATCAGCTTGGCGATGCCTTCGTAGTTGGCATGAGTAGCCGAAGCCAATGCGGGTTTGGCGTTACGTACACCGGCGATGATGTAGTTGGCACCGCGGATCTGCGAGTATGTCCAGTTACCATCTGTCGGGGGAATAGTGGGTTGATGCCAGTTGGCGAAGCTGCTGCCGACCTGGTCATCGCTCAGCGTCGAGAAGTAGAACGAGCCGAGGCTGTTGCCGGAGCCATAACCGCTGGAGATTTCATCGATATAGCGGTCGACTTGAAGCTGGCAGTTATTGGCGTTGGACCAATACTCCGGCTTTTCCAAAATACTTGTAGGCGGAAAACGGTTGTCGTTAAGGAAGTCATCGCAAGATACCATCGTGAGGCCCATTGCGAACACAACCGCATAGCTTATTATCTTTTTCATTTTTATCTAGCGTTTAAGATTAGAATGTTACCTGAACACCGAAGGAGAATGTACGCGAGATAGGAGTGGTACGTCCATAGTAACCGTTGCCTGCAAATACTGAAGACTGGCTAAGAGTTGTACCGCTGGTACCTACGTTGATTTCAGGGTCAAGAGGATAATTCTTCATACCGTTGTACAACAGGCAGAGGTTGTCGGCGGAGAAATAGATGCGTGCTTTCTGGATGAGCGCTTTGCGTGTGATTTCGGCAGGAAGAGTGTAACCGATGGTCAGGTTCTTCAGACGCAGATAAGCGGTATTCATCAGATAACGAGACTGGGGATAGAAGTTGTAGCGGCCGCTGTTGATGCCGGAGAGTTTACCGATACCGTCGCAACCGGGATACAGGCGGGGGAAGTCGTTGCTTTGATCAACAAGGATTTCGCCGGTGAGACGCTGGTTCTCCATATCGATAACCTGCTTGTTGTAGGACATCTGGTTGGTGTAGATAGCGTCCGTGCCGCGAGCGAAAGGCATTACGAATGCGGAGCAAGCCCACATGTCGCGTTTGCCGACACCCTGGAAGAACATATCGATATCGAAGCCTTTCCATGCGCCACCGAGACGGAAGCCGTATTCGTAGCGAGGTTGGGTGTTACCGATAACTTTGAGGTCACCGTGGTTACGTACTGTACCTACGGGAACGCTCTTGTGGTTGGCGTTGGCCAGAGCCTCTTCGTAACCGGCTTGTCCGGGGATGTAGGTCTTGCCGTCGAGTTCGATCATATCGGGGTTACCGAAGTTGATGACGCCGTCACCGTTGAGGTCTTTGAACTTGATATCGCCGACACCGTAGGTGAAGGATCCGGATTCGAGTGCGCTTTGGTCGTACTTGTTGGTACCGTCAGCGTTCATATCGTCTTTGGTGAAGTAGCGGTCTGTTTCGAAACCGTAGATATCACCGTAGTATGTACCGGGGGTATAGTTGCCCTGAGCGGGAGTCCAGGAGTAGAGCTTACCGGTATCGTTACGCCATTTCTTAACTTTGGTCTTAGCGTCAGCCAAGGTGAAGGTAGCATATACTTGAGCTTCGCCGAAGGAGTGGTTCCAGCCCAGAGAAAGTTCCCAACCTTTGGTTGCGAGTGTACCGCTGTTCTGATAGGGCGAGGATGCGCCGAGCACGGAGGGAAGGTCGACACCGGGAGCAAGCATGTTGCGAGTCTCACGGTTGTACCAGTCAAACGAAGCTGTCAGGCTGTTGTTGAGGAAGCCCAAGTCGATACCAACGTCGGTGGTCACGACTTTTTCCCAAGTAAGGGTGCGGGATACCAGAGTAGGCATAGCTGCATACTGAGTGGTAGAGTTGCCTGCGGTCAGCCAAGAGCTGGAGTAAGGACCGGAAATAACGGAGAGGAAGCGGTTGCTACCTACAGCCTCGTTACCGATCGAACCGTAGGATGCGCGGATCTTACCGTTGTTCCACCATGCTTTCAGAGGCTGGAAGTATGCTTCTTCGGAGAAGCGATAGCCTGCGGAGAACGAGGGGAAGAATGCCCATTGGTCATCAGCGGGGAATTTGCTCGAACCGTCGTAACGACCGTTGAATTCCAAGAGGTAGATGCCCTTGTAGTCAAAGTTGATACGGCCGAAGAAGCCGGCGGTAGCGCGGTGTGAAATGCTGTTGCTAATCTCATAACCGGTCTTGTCGCTGCCACCGGTGGTGAGACCTAACCAAGGCTGGTTAACGTCGAGAAGTTGGTCACGTTTAGCATACAGATAGTTGTAATCTTCTTGTTCGGCGGTAGCACCTGCCATAACTTTCAGGTTGAACGCATCAGCGAAAGTATGAGAATATGTACCGTAAACATTCATCGACCACATGTCGTCTTTGGTGTTGGTCTGACGTGCATCCGACCAGCTTTCGGGAACGATGTAGCTCGGGCTCGAGATGTTACCCCAGCTGTTGTAACCGTAAACGGGCATGTAGGGAGTAGTGTTCAGAAGGTCAACTACGCTGTAAGTGAAGTCGCCGTGCAGAGTGAAGCCTTTGAAGAGATCTGCGTCGATGTAACCGGTGATGCGGGTCTGTGTAGCAGTATCCTTGATTTGGCCGGCTTGCTTGCGATAAGCGATATCGTTACGGAAGTCGATGATTTCGCCGTCGTCACCATACAGGTATCCGTAAGGTCCGAAGTACGAACCCCAACGCCACATGTACTGGTAGTCACCACGTACGTTGTAAGTGCCCTTGTAGTCCTTTTCGGAGAAGCTGAAGCGAGCACCTGCGCGCAACCACGAGAAAATTTCGGTGGAAATGTTGGCTGTGGCATTGTAGCGATACATCTTGGCGGGATTGAATTCCATCAGGTCAGACTTGTTGCTGTAACCGAAGGCGAGACGATAGTTGGTCTTGCCGGAGGTACCTTCGAGGCTGACGTTGTGGTAGTTGCTGGGAGCAGCGTTGTTGAACATGATGCCTGCGACGTCCCAGTCTGCATAATAAATAGCAGATCCGTCGGGATTCATCTTGTAGTCACCGATGCTGGAATCGGAGGTCCAGGGTACCATTTCGCGATAGCCGGCGCGTTTGCCACCGTGCTCTTTTTCCCATTGCTGAGCAAGAGGCATCATCACGAAGGGATCCATACCGAACAGACCAAGTTCGCCGTTGGATGCGAGGTTAGCCTCGGTCAGGGCGTAGATCTGATTGTATACCGAAGGATATTCGGGAAGAGTTGTTGCCTGGCTCCATGCAAAGTTGTTGGAGTACTTCACGGAAACGCGGTCCTTGGTAGCGGAGGTCTTGGTGGTGATGAGGATCACACCGAAGGCTGCACGTGTACCGTAGATGGAGGACGAAGCGGCATCCTTAAGTACGGAAATCTCGGCGATATCGTCGGGGTTGAGGAAGGTGATGTCGTCAACCACAACACCGTCGACTACAAGCAGAGGTGAGGATGCTCCACCGTTGGAGAACGTACCGGTACCACGAATTTTCATCGTAGGTGTGGAGTTGATGCCACCGTCATTGTTCGTAATGGTCAGGCCGGGGACTGCACCTTGGAGTGCTTTGGAAACGTCCGTGGTCGAACGGCTGTCCATTACCTTGGCAACGTCAACGGTAGCAACTGCACCGGTGAGGTTGGCCTTTTTCTGTGTGCCGTAACCTACGACAACGAGCTGGTCGAGAAGCTCGGTGGTAGGCTCGAGATAAACGCTCATGTCATGCTTGGCTGCTACGTTTACGGTCTTGTAACCAACCGTGCTAACAGTCAGCATCGTCCCGGGTTTCACCTTGATAGTGAAGTGACCAAAGGCATCGGTAGAAACGCCTTGCGTCGAACCCTTAGGCGTAACACTTGCACCAATGACCGGGTCATTGTTTTCATCATAGACTGTACCGCTGAGGGTGACAGCCGCCTGACTTTGCGATTGAGGCTCGGGATTTGCCAATGCGAAAACCTGTCCGCTGAAAGGCAAGCCACAAGTCAACAACAGAGTCACAAAAAGATGTTTTCTCATAAGGTTGTAGTGTTGATTGTTACTTTGATGTCCGCCACCACGCCTTTTTAGGGGCCCGGCAACCGACATCGGGGTTAGGGTAAATAGATTATTTTTGGTGTTTGTTGTTTCTTATTTTAGGTAATTGTTTCGCTGTCTGTTTTTTAGACTAATTAATACTTTTTTTGGTGTTGGACTTAGTGTTTTAACGATTATTTCATCCGCTAAGTTAATCAGATTTTTTAGATTATCAGAAAATATTTGCATAATTTAACACGAAAAATATATTCCGTCCTGTTCACTCGCGGTTACACGGACAAATTTAGTATCTTTTAGCCATACGCGCAAAAAATAATGACTAACTTTGCATAGTATCCGTCGGCGGTTTCACCCCACGGCACGATACACATTATTTAATATATATACATTATACATATATAATATAGGCGTATCAAGCGCCTCAAAACTCATAATCAAGGTCATGAAATTGTCCGTCAAATACTTGCGTGTGATATGCGCGCTGCTTGCAGCCCTGCCGCTGCTGATGTCTTTCGCTCCGACGGCCACGGCTCAGTGTGTGCGCGGCCAAAAGTCTTTCGGCGTAGACGCGGGTTATGTCTCGCGCAACAAGTCCGTAGTGGCGGGCTTGCAGTTCCAGTACGGGTTCAGCAGCCACTTCCGCGTTGCACCGGGGGCACGCTGCATATTCCGCAATAATGACCGCGATGCCATACAATTGGATCTGGACACGCATTACCCGTTCAATTTCACGGGCGACCGCGCGGCGCTGTACCCCATCGTCGGCCTTAATTACTCGTGGTGGAACAGCCACAGCCATCCGCAGGACAGTCCCGAGGACGAAGATGTGTCCACACGCAAGCGCAATTTCGGACTCAATGCCGGCGCCGGATTCGAGTTTACGGCGTCACCGACACTGAAGATTCATATCGAGGCTCGATACTCGATGGTCAAAAGCAATTCGTCGGCCCAATTGACCGCCGGCATTGCATACATCTTTTAACGCCGCACACCCAAGCGCACGAACAATATATTTTAGCGCATGAACAACATTATTTTAGGAATCGAATCATCATGCGACGACACCAGCGCCGCCATCATCGGCGATGGCCTGCTGCTGAGCAACGTCATCGCCTCGCAGAGCGTCCATGAGGAATACGGCGGCGTGGTGCCCGAACTGGCATCGCGTGCGCATCAGCAAAACATCGTCCCCGTAGTGGACACGGCCATCAAGCGCGCCGGCATATCCAAGACGGACATCTCGGCCATAGCCTTCACTCGCGGCCCGGGGCTGCTGGGCTCGCTGCTGGTGGGCACTTCTTTTGCCAAGGGATTGTCCCTGGGGCTGCGACGCCCGATAGTGGACGTCAATCACCTGCACGCGCACGTGCTGTCGCACTTTATACGTCGCAAAAGCGAGGACGAAGTACCGGAGTATCCGTTTTTGTGCCTGCTCATCTCGGGCGGCAATTCGCAGCTGATACTTGTCAAGAATTATAACGATATGGAAATCCTGGGCAAGACCATCGACGACGCCGCCGGCGAGGCTTTTGACAAGTGCGCCAAGGTCATGGGGTTGCCCTACCCCGGCGGTCCGCATATCGATGCTCTGGCCGCGCAGGGCGACGCCAAGCGCTTCCATTTCTCGAAACCGCATATCGCCGGACTGGACTATAGCTTCAGCGGCCTGAAGACCTCGTTTTTGTACACCCTGCGCGACGGCGTACATGCCGACCCGGATTTCATCGAGAAAAACCGCGCAGACTTGGCTGCCTCGCTGCAAGCCACGATTATAGACATCCTTCTGGACAAACTGGACAAGGCCGTGCGCCAAACTCGCGTGCGCACCGTGGCCATAGGCGGAGGTGTATCAGCCAATTCGGGCGTACGCGCCGCCGTGGCCGAGTACTGCGCGCACCATGGCCTGAAGGCTTTCATTCCCGAACGCGCTTTCACCACCGACAACGCGGCCATGGTGGCCATCGCCGGATATTTCAAGTTCCTTGATCGGGAGTTCTGCGAGTATGACAAAGTTCCCTTTGCCCGAGTTTCGGTCTGAATAATGTCGAATGCCTGAATAATGTGGAATGTCGAATGTGGAATGTGGAATAACTTTTGCCGGGACTTTAGGGACCTTGGGGACTTTAAGGACTTTAAGGACCTTAGGGACTTTAAGGACCTTAGGGGCTTTAGAGACACTGAGACCTTAAAATATTATCAAAAGGATTTTCAATGAAAGCTTACGTCATAGTTATCGGCGACGAAATCCTGCTGGGACGCGTCACCGACACCAATTCGGGCGACATTGCCCGCAGCCTCGACCCGCTGGGCATCCCCGTGGTGGGAGTTGACGTCGTGGGTGACGTCGCCGCCGACATTACAGCCGCGGTACATCGCGCCATGGACGCCGCCGACATCGTAATCACCACCGGCGGCCTGGGTCCGACTAAGGACGATATCACTAAGGCCGCTCTGATGAGCATCTTCGGCGGCAAACTGAGACACGACCCGGAAGTCACGGCTAATATCCATCGCATATTTGCCGCCAAAGGTCGCAAAATCAATGCGTTGACCGAAAATCAAGCCCTCGTACCCGATACATGCACCGTCATACAGAATATATATGGAACGGCGCCCGTAATGATGTGGGAACGAGACGGTCACGTCCTGGTGGCAATGCCGGGCGTACCCTCGGAGACTCGCGGAATGTTGAGCCATGCAGTGATACCGATGATCGGCGAACGTTTTCACGGCGATAAGACGCTGACGCACAACACGCTCGTCATCACCGGGATTACGGAAAGTGCACTTGCCGAACGGCTTGACGCTTGGGAGAAAGCTCTGCCCGCAGGCTTCCATCTGGCTTATTTGCCGGACGTCCCCGTAATACGGCTGCGCCTGGACGGCGTCGGCAGCGATGCCGAGGCTACATACGAAAAAACAGCAACACTTATCGCCGAGCTCAAGGAGGAACTCGGCTCGCTCGTCGTCGGCGAGGGCGCAATGTCCATCGCCGAGATGCTCATAGACAAAGTACGCAGTTGCGGATACTCTCTCGGGACGGCCGAAAGCTGCACCGGCGGACGTATCGCATCGGCCATCACTGCCGTGGCCGGGTGCTCGGACATCTTCGCAGGCGGCATAGTGGCCTACGCCAACGAGGTAAAGCACAACGTATTGGGCGTATCACAACAAGTCCTTGACAGCGAAGGCGCCGTCAGCCGCCCTGTGGTCGAAGCTATGGCCGAGGGCGCTGCACAATGCCTCGGATGCTCGTGCGCAGTGGCTACTTCGGGCATCGCCGGTCCGGGCGGCGTCACGCCGGACAAGCCCGTGGGCACGGTATGGATTGCAGCACGTACCCCGTCGGCACACACCTCCGCCCTGCACCATTTCTCGGGCGACCGCGCCACCGTGGCCGCAAGCGCCACCAACGCCGCGATGCTGATGCTGCTCCGGTTGCTCAACGCCGAGCGCTAAACACCTGCAGCAAAAGTATTTCCATCGAAGAAAGGGAAATTTAAGACAAAGCGCCGGTCATCATCGGCGCTAACAACTTGTGGCGCAATCTATTCAGCGCCCACAATCCGATCGTATTGCGGCAGGTCGGCCAAGAAATGATATTCGCCGCTGTCGGGATTGACTTTTACGCAGTAATGCCGTAACCCGTTGGATACGAATAGATAAGGGGTCTTCAGAACAAGATTGTAGCGTACGATTTGGTCAAACGTGTTTTGGCTGACCGTCACCGCAGGCGCTTTGTACTCCACGATAGCCACCGGGCGTGCGTAATCGTCATAAATCACTGTGTCACAGCGACGCACCGTCCGATTGAAGCGCAGGCCCACCTCATTGGCCATGCGTATATCCGGGTAGCCGAGCCGGGAGATAAGATAATGCGTAAAGTGCTGACGCACCCACTCTTCGGGCGTCAGCATCACCCAAATGCGGCGTAAATCGTCGTACACCTCGATGGCCCCGTCCCCGCTGCGGCGGCGCAAGGCTATATCGTAAGTCGGCAGGTTTAGCGGCGGAAATTCGCGCAAGTCAAATATGGGTCGTGGTGACATCGAATGAAATATTTGTCCGAAAACGGAATAATGCGTAAATTTACAAAATAATTCCGAGACAGACATTATGGCATCCGCATCTACGACATTTGCCTCGCTGCGCGCCTCGCTCAAAAAGGGCGAGTACGCCCCCGTATACCTGCTTCATGGCGAGGAAGGCTACTTTATAGACGTGCTTACCAAGGACTTTGAGAATATACTCGATGAGGACGAAAAAGTCTTCAACCAGTACATCCTGTACGCGCCGCAGACCGATATGGCCGAAGTCGTGGATATCTGCCGCCGCTATCCGATGATGTCCGACCGCATTGTAGTGATACTCAAGGAAGCACAAAGCGTGCGCGCCGACCTGCTTGACAAATTGGCCAAATACGTATCGCAACCTTCGCCGTCGACCATTTTGGTGATATGCTCGCGCGGCGCCACGGCCAAGGGCAAGCAGTTGATGGCGGCCATCAAATCGTCCGGCGCCGTAGTCTTCGAATCAAAGAAAATCCCTGAGTACCAAATAGGTACACATATCGCAAATTTCATCAAGGAGCAAGGTCTGAACGTAGACCCCAAGGCTCTGGAAATGCTCAAGGAATACGTCGGCAATGACCTCAGCCGTCTGTACAACGAGATTTCGAAGCTGACGACAATCCTGGGCCCGGGCGCGACGGTGACGCCGCAAGCCATCGAGCGAAATATCGGATACTCGAAGGAATACAATGCTTACGAGCTGGTAGACGCTCTGGCACAAAAGGATGCCTTGCGCGTATTCCGTATCGCAGACTATTTCCGCAGCAACCCCAAATCGACGCCGCTGGTATTGGCCACGGCCGCAATATTCGGATTTTTCTCGGACTTACTGGTGTCGTGGTACACCCCGGACAAGGGCGACCGAGCGCAGATGCAAGCGCTGGGGCTGAAAAGTCCTTACCCGTTGAAGCGCTTTGCCGTAGGGCGCCGCAATTACAATGCCTCGCAGGTCATCGAGGTCATACGTGCGCTACGCCAATTTGACGCGCAAAGCAAGGGCGCCGGGTCGCGCCAAAACGAGCACGCCCTGTTCCACGACCTTATGTACCATATACTTAGCGCAAAGGGATACCTCGGCGTATAGGATAGCGAATTCCTGCGCGGCAACCAAGACACATTTGCGTCCGGCCAAAGATGTATAAGAGGTGTGCCCGAATAGCGAGTTCCGGCACGGGCGCTGTGTCAAAATGGCAATTACGGGAAGGGACACATCATAATGTGTACGCAGTGATATGGCCTACAACCTTTTACGTCCAAGTGTATTTAACGGAAGCGGCGAAAACGCACAGTCATCGGCTGAGAGCCGAGGTTTAGTGTCAAAATCGAACCGCCTTCGTCGAGGGTGGCGTGTATCTGTCCGCCAAGTTCCGTTCCATCAGCGCAATACCATTGCAAGTCGTAGTCGCGGACAAAGGGCGTAGGCATCAGCCGTCCCTTGATGTCCATCGCGTGCCACATATCAGAGGTTTCGTAGCCGCTCAAATAGACGATGATATATCCGTCGCCGTCACGCAACGTTGCAATGCGCAGCGGGGCCAATGCCACCGTCCCCTCGACCCCGATATCGCTATCCATAAATTCCCATAATCCCTCGGTCATATCGGTACTTTCGGCCAAATACCGGGACAATTCGTCGCGAGTCATTGCATATCGACGTGGCACATAGCGATATACAATCGGCGCACGCGCCACCGCAGGCCGCACTCGGCTGTCATGTCGTACGACAATTGCACTGCCTACGGCAAAATCGATGTCCGTACCGGGTTCAATATCAAGCTCTTCGCCGTTGACGGCATATAAGCGCGTACCATACGCATTCTTGGCGATGCGCAACGATACGGGGACGGATGCTTCCTTGACATTTACTTCCCAACGGGCTATCACACTGTCTGTTGCGGCGATATACCCGACTGTGGCCTTGTCTCCGTAAATATTGTCGCGACTGACGTCTATGTCAAGGCGTCGCACGTCGCCCGAAGCAGCATCGCGCCACTCAAGACTCCACGGCGCACGGCAACGCACATGCACGTCCGCAGCCTCGATAGGTGCCACGACCTGCGGACACAACGTATCCGTGACCACGGCCAGTACGGCGAACAAGGCTGATGCAGGCATAAATTATTTGATAATCATTTGACAATATGCGGCTTATAACGCCATTGGCGATTCACCCGAAAAATCGGCCGAACCCGAGCATTATGCCGCGTCGTGACATCATTTTCAGTAAGAGACAGGCGTCAGAAAGCGTTGGATTCGCCATGTATGGCATTAATCACCGTGCGAGCTATAATCTTCATATCCAGGAAGAAATGCCAGTGCTCGATGTACCACACATCGTACTCGACACGCTTCTCCATCTTCCATACTTCGTCCGTAAGACCGCGATAGCCGTTGACCTGGGCCCATCCGGTGATGCCGGGCTTAACCACATGGCGCACCATATACTTGTCTATCAGTTGGGTATAGCTTTCGGTCTGTTTGAGCATATGCGGACGCGGTCCCACGACGGACATATCGCCGAGGAAGACGTTTATAAACTGGGGCAACTCGTCCAAAGATGTTTTGCGCAGGAAATCACCGACTTTGGTCTTGCGCGGGTCATCCTTGGTGGCCTGAGCGGTATCTGCAGCCGCATTTACGCGCATCGTACGGAATTTCAAGCAATTGAATGTGCGTCCGCGGTATCCGGTACGTTTTTGTTTGAAGAACACCGGGCCGGGAGACGACAGCTTGATGGCTATAGCCACCGGAATCAATATGAGGGGGAAAAATATCAGGAATATCGACGAGAATACGATATCAAAGAGGCGTTTGAGGCCGCGGTTGAGCGGATTGCTCAAGGGGTTGCGCAGAAGGCTCAGGACGTTCATTGCGCCGATGCTCCTGCTCTCGAAATGCCGGCGCACGTAGCGCGAAATCTGCGGCACATAGTAGAACGACACCACATTGTCGTCCGCAATTTTGAGTACACGCGACAGCGCCTGAGCTTTTTCGCCCGACCAAGCGAAGTATATCTCGTCGACATTATGCTCCTTGACATAAGCATCAAGCACGTCCAAAGAGCCGATGTACGGAGCCGGCAGCTCGCCTTCGGGCTTGTCGTCATCTATAAAGCCCATGATGCAAAAACCGTATCCGGCATCACTGTTCATTTCGTGGTACAGACGGTGCGCCGTGGTATTGGTGCCGACTATGACCACTCGCACAAAATTACGTCCCTGGCTACGCATATGCTTGAGCATAAAGCGTGACAGTGTCCATCCCGCCGGCCATGCCACTATCAGGACTCCGTAAAGAAGGCCATACGAAGCGACACCGAGGTTGTGGCCGAAGATTTCCTGCAAGGACAAAAAAGCAAGGCAATGCAGCCCTACGGCACGGAAGGCGCGTACGACCGTGTGGTCCAACAGGATAGTGCGGTAATTGTCGTGTTTCACAAATTGCACCGCCAGCGGCAGCAGACATGCAACGTTGCACAATACCCATCCGCGACATATATCTTCACCATATTGGCTACCCATTGCTATTGTCAGCCAATACAGCAGATTGACCATCAGGATATCCGCCATATTGAACAACGCCGGAATCCATGCGCCATATTTTCTGTATTTTCTTTTTTCAGTTCTTTCAATAAGTGATTTACTTGGCATACTCAATAGGTTTTGTCAATACAACATCTAATCCGTTGTCAAATTTGCTTGGCGTATTTGGTTTCGTACATTGATTGTCCATGGTCGATTGTTGACGGCAACGGATAAGTTACGGCTCTTTAGAGTTATAATATATTTTTCCGGGCAGTACGGCAGGTGTACTGCCCGGAAGTTATGAGATCTGTTATGAAAGTTTGTCGTCTACCAGACGCATACGCTGCTCGATGTCAGCGATTTCGGCTTCGAGGCGGCGCATCTTGCCTTCGATGTCGCGCACCAGCGAGTCGCCGCTCTTGCTCTTGGACGATAGGAATCCGAGGTTATTGGCGTATGTACGCAATTCCTGACGGCGTGCGTCCAAGGCACGAGCCATACGCTCGCGTTCGCGTCCCAGGCGGTCTTTGTCGCCTGCCATTTCGGACAGGTTGCTATTGAATTTCTCCATACGTTCGCGGCTCTGACGCAGGTCATACTGGCGACGTACTTCGTCTATGCGCTTGCGGAAAGCATCGTATACCGCATCTTTCTCCTTGAAGGGGACGTGGCCTATGCTCTTCCATTGCTCTTGCAGGTCGGCTATCAGCTTGCGAGCTTCGTCCTTGGGCGTCTCGGCGGTGATTTCGTCAAGTCGTTTGATGAGGTCTCGCTTGGCTTGCAGGTTGGCCAATTCGGTCTGACGTGCGCCCTTGGCCTGTGCCTTTTTGTTTGCGAAGAAGGCGTCGCAAGCTTTCTGGAAACGGGCCCAGACGGTATCGCTCTGTTTCTTGGGTACCGAGCCTATGGTCTTCCATTCTTTCTGCATTTCGACGAGGCGATCGGTGGTCTTGCGCCAGTCGGTGCTGGTGCTCAGGGTCTCGGCTTCTTCGGCCAATGCGGTCTTACGTGCCAGATTGGCAGCCATTTCCTCCTTGATACGGCGGAAGAATGCGGCCTTGGACTCGAAGAATTTGTCGCAAGTGGCGCGGAAACGATTGAAGAGCGTATTGTTGACCTTGCGCGAGGCATATCCGAGTTTCTTCCACTCTTCTTGCGCCTCAAGTATCTGCTTGGTCATATCTTCCCAAGCCGGGAAGGTCTTCAACGACTCGAAATCGAAGGCTTCGATGCGTTCGCACAATGCGGTTTTGCCGGCTTCGTTCTCGGCTTCGCGTGCCTTGCGCTCCTCGAAAAATGCCTGGTAGCGTTTATTGACTACGGCGCAGGCGTCCTTGAATTTGCTCCAAATTTCTTCGCGCAATTCCTTGGCTACGGGACCTATTTCGCGCCATTTGTTGTGAAGTTCCTGTACACGTTTGAAGGCGACGATGATGTCTGCTTCGTCGGCCAGGGCCTCGGCTTCTTTTATCAGCAACTCCTTGGACTCAAGGTTTTTCTTGAAGTCGTAGTCGCGCAGTTCTTTATTGATTTTCAGGTTGTCGCTGTATCTTTCGCGCGCCTCTTGGAAGCGTTTCCATACGGCGGTCTCCTCGGTCGGCGGCACATCGCCTATGGCATTGAAGGCATCCTGTAACTCGCGATATGTCGGGAAGTTACGCCCCACATTGTCCGTATCGTCGGCCAGCGCATTGATTTTTTCGATGATATCGTTTTTGCGTTCGAGGTTGGTCAGACGCACGGCCTCCTGCTGAGCCAAGTACTCGTTTTTCTTGACGCGCACGGCTTCGACAAGCGCCGATACACGGCTTTCGGTGTCGTCTTCGGGCGCGGTAAAGTCCTCGGGGGCATTGCCTTCGGCCGTCCATGCTGCGCGAAGTTCTTCGACGTGCTTGTTGCGTAAGGTGGATGCTTGCAGGCGCAAACGCGACACAACGTCGCGCGAAATCTCGGCGGCGGGTCCGTCGGCAAGTGCTTGCAGGGCCTCGATGACGCCTTCCACTGTATCCGGCAAGGTGTGACGTGTGTGTTCAGGCTCGACGGAAGCCAAGTCTTCGGACTGCGGCTTTTCCGCCTGAGTTTCAGTCGTTTTAGCTCCTTGTTCGGCATCGACAGACGATGCGACGGCAGCCGGTTCCTGAGTCTCGGGCGTCGTCGTTTCTTTAATGCCTTCGGAGGTTGATAGGGGTTGGTCTTGGGCTTGAGGAGCCGCGCCAACAGGATCGTCACACTTTTCCATATATTACAATTATAGGTTTTGGGGCAGGTTTGACCCGCGCCCCGATGAGGTTGTGGTTAGTAAATCATACGTGCGTTTGCACACCCCAAAATTAACCATTTTTTTTCTAATACAGATTATTTTAAGCAAAAAAAACGGCTTTTTGAATGTCGAATGACGCGCGGCAAACGCCAAGCATCAGGGCGCCCCCTTTTTTTGAGGAGTTTTTTGCCGGGAGGGAGCTTTTAGGAAATCCGGGGAATTTGAAATTTTTTAGGTGTCTTCGGGGCTTTGAGCCCGGGGTGAGCGGCCGGCGCTATTTCACGGTTGTCCGAAAGTGTCGTCGCGGCGACGGACGTTTAGCATTTTTCGCTTCATTTTTTCCACCGAAACTACTTCGGGATTTCCGCTTTTTCTGCCCCGCTTTTTTTCAAACTTCAACTGCTCTCTGTCACGCGAGCGCGGCCGAGCGTCAGCGAGGCAAAAAACTTCTCTCTATACTCTCTCTCTTAAATATTATTTATATTATTATATTATTTATATTCTTATGTTGTTGTTAGTCGCTTGTTAGGGCCTTGCTGACGGTATGTTGGAGTCTTGTTGACGGTTTGTTGTAAGGAGTTTCATCGAGCACTCCGTTGCTTTTGCTAACGTGCTTTTTCATCGGTATTTATCTGTGTTATTTGGGGTGTTGACTCTTTATCAAATACGGTCTGTATTTCAGCCCGCGATTATACCTGTGGTTTTACCGGTAAAATTACGATAAATCGTTCGATTTTGCGAGTCCGAAAAGGGTAAACAAACGCGGATGACACCATCCGAAGATGACGTCATCCGCAGTTTATGTCGTTTGCCTTTGGCCGGGAAGTCTGCCTGCAAAAGCTATGCAAGGCACTCCCGACTCTACCGAGGTTTTTACTTCAGCGTACCGGCTTCGGCCTGCTGAATCATTTCCTGACTGGCGGTGATGTAGATTTCGACGCGACGATTCATGGCGCGGCCTTCGGGGGTGTCGTTGGAGGCTACATAGTCCTGCATGGGCAGACCCTGAGCTGTCAGACGGTTGGCATCTACACCGCTATTGATAAGATAGTTGCGTACGGTATTGGCACGCTGACCCGAAAGTTTTTGGTTCACCTCGAAGCTGCCGGTATTGTCGGTAAATCCATAGATTTGGACATTGGTGCCGGGATTGTTGTTGAGGTTGGTGGCAAAACCGGTGAGGTCGTTCTTGGCCTGAGCGTTGAGGGCATACTTGCCTGTCTGGAAAAGGATACCGCCGTCAAACGTAACCTTGATGGCTTGCAGGCCGTTTTGGTCGGTAGTCTGCTCTACCTTAGCCTGATTGGCCAGCTGCTCCTCGAGCTGCTTCTGCTGCTTGTCCATCTTATTGCCGATGAGTGCGCCCGCACCTGCGCCGACGGCAGCACCAATGGCGCTGCCGATGCCGGCACCTTTGCCGCCGCCGATAAGAGCACCGATGCCGGCGCCTACGGCTGCACCGCCGCCACCGCCGATAAGAGCGCCTTTACCCGTATTGGTCATGGAGTTACATGCTGTTTCACCTACAAGCAATGCGCCTGCAACGGCTACAATGCCTACGTAACGTAATGCTTTCATAATTAATCTGTTCTTTATATTGATTAAACTTATATATCCTGAATATATTCGCATATACCGCGAAGCCTTGCGGTTATACCCAAATACAAAATTAGCGTTTTTTCGGCAATACACGGCGCTACCCTCAGGAATATTTGCTAAATTTGCACATTATAACAGTCGGCAGATGCCGGCAGCCGAACGGCCACCGAAAATCGACCGACACCCTATATAGAAACGCCCAAAAGACCCATAAAAATATGACACTGAAAACTGACAATGCACCTTCCGGACGAGCCTCGCACAGCCCCGCCTTATGGCTGGTACATATCGCCGCACTCATATTCGTGCTGATGTGGGGCGTGTCTTTCGTGTCCACCAGAGTTCTGATACTGCACCACATGGGTCCGGTAGAAATATACGTCTACCGCTTTGCCGTGGCCTACCTGATGATTCTGCTCATCAGCCACAAGCGCTTCCGCTCGTACTCGTGGCGCGACGAATGGCGCTTCATGCTATGCGGTCTCAGCGCCGGCTCGATATACTTCATCGCCGAGAACACAGCGCTGGAATACACCTTCACCACCAACGTCTCGCTGCTGACATCGCTGTCGCCGCTGATCACAATATTCCTACTGGCGTTCATCTACAAATCCGAGAAGCCCGGCCGGGGCATGGTATTGGGCAGTTTCGTGGCATTCATCGGCGCCGCCTGCGTCATATTCAATTCGTCATCGTCAGATACCGAAACAGCGAGCAACCCTCTATTAGGTGACACCCTCAGCATCGCCGCCGCATTCTCTTGGGCCGTATACAGCATCATCCTGCGAGGGCTAAGCGCCAATTACGATGTATGGTTCATCACGCGAAAGACCTTCTTCTATGGCGTAATCACCGCCCTACCCTTCCTGGCCTTCGGACCGCAACTGAACAACCCTATAGAACTGCTGTCGGACACGATGGTGCTTACCAACCTGCTGTTCCTCAGCGTAGGATGCTCGGCCGTAGCCTACCTGCTATGGTCGCTGTGCGTACGCCACCTTGGCGCTGTCACCGCCAACAATTACATGTACCTGCAAGCCGTGGTCACTATGATTGCGGCATATTTCATCGTCAACGAACCTATCACCGCCATCGGCATCATCGGATGTGCTCTGGTCATCGGCGGCCTTTGGATAGGCGAAAAGCTCAACCACCGCCCTAACTGACACATATCCGAATACACTGCGGCGCCATCGGCATTCAAAGTCCACCGATGGCGCCGCAGCGCATTTTTGCGGTTGGTCTCGAAGCGTCACTGCTCGGGATTAAGCACAAAACGCGCTTCCTCGGCCAGCATGGACGCCACGTGCCGCGTGAGCGGACACTCGCGTTGCGCCTCGGCCAGGGCCACGCGAAGGCCCAAAGCGGCGTCCTTGTACACCAGATTGAACGCCAGACGCACCGCCGCATAGCGCAGCAGGTCGGCGTCCTCGCGCTCGCTCAATTCGCCCACCAACTCCGCCGCCCACGGCTGATGCCTCAGCTGACGATGGCACAAGATATCCACGTCCTCTGTACTGCGGCATTGACCCAGCCAACGGCGCGCGCGCTCCCCGGTCATATCATCGCGAGGGCAAATCATAGGCGCCAGGAGGCGGCTCTCGCGAGTGCTGTCATTGTCCCAGAGCATCTGCGCCAATGTCGCCGTGTGCGACGTCACGGACGCCACCTCGTCCAACTGCGGCAGCGTCAGGCCGAATATTATTCGGTACGGGCAGCCGCCACGCCGCAAAGCCTCGGCCACCACGCCATTGCGCAGCGCAAACATACGCCGCTTCACATTCTGCATATCGCCGAATTCGGGATCGTTTTTATCAAAAATCATAGTTATTACTCTTATACATAACAGGATAGGCACGCCAAGCAGTCGAGGCATCCTCGCGCCGTGTCGTCACACGGACAGCGCCGAATCTTCGCCGGACAGCATCGTTTTGTCGCCGGAATATGCCGCTATGTGCAGCCTTTTTTTCAGTCCGCAAATTTACCACAAAAATTTTTTTCGGTGAAATTTGTCCAAAAATTTGGCCGTTCCGAAAAAACATCGTACCTTTGCAACGCTTTTGAGGGACAACATCGCCCGCGGCGATGCCTCCATAGCGAGATTCGCTAGCTCAGTTGGTAGAGCACAACACTTTTAATGTTGGGGTCCTGGGTTCGAACCCCAGGCGGATCACTTCAAAGAGTCAAGACTTTCCGAAGTCCTGACTCTTTTTTTTGTGTATCGATTTCTTGTGGTAAAAGCTCCCGGCAAAAGCGTTTTGACTAATGCGACGTCGGGGCGTCAGCTATGAAAGACGCTCCCAGAAGGATCGACCGGCATGTTTGCGCTTGAGAATGGCCGTAAGCGCCAGCATACAAATGCACGCCGCAGGAGCGATAACGGCCGGAGCAATCCATACCCTCAGCCACACGTAACTACCTACGGTAAAGGCAGCTGCACAGAACCATAGCAGTATATATCCATAGCGCTTGAAGGACATAAGCCGATTGAGCGAAAACAGCGCAACTCCGGCGTATATAAGGCTGGGCGCGTTGAGTATCACGACCTTGGAGCCGACAAAACACAGTCCGAAGGCCGAAATGGCATAAGACAGGAAAAAGATTGTGGCCGCAAGATAGAAGACATTTACCGACAAATGCCTGCGAGCCCAATTCTTATCTATCAAAATGATATACGCCGAGGTGGCGAAGCATACCGCGGCGGCCATAGTGGAGACAAACATCGACAGCGAGGTATTTATGTGGAATTCGCCGCTGCACAGCATCATGCCCAAGGCAAAAAGCACGGACAGAATACCCGAAATCCATAGACATTTGCGCTTATGTCCACACACTGGCTCGGACCGAGACGGCGTGATCCGACCGTCACCGGCAAGTTTAATGGCAACGGCATCCAGCAACTTCTGCGTCGACTCGGGCGTCTTGCCACGGGCGCTGTCGATATATTGCAGCCCGACAAGCATCAGCGTATACGCGATGTTGTACTCGGAGTAATCCAAGCGTACCGGCAATATAGGCTTCTCGCCCCTGATGGCCAGGGTGACTTCGCCGGCGGTCCACACCGATTTGTTGGAATGTTCGGACGAGAAAAACACGACAAGACGCGATGCGTCAATAGCTTGGGCAATCACCTTAGAGAATTCGTCACCGCCGTGCAGACCATCGCTGTCATACCACACCTTGTACCCGGCATCCTTGAGTGCCTGCACGTAAGCCTCGACCGTCTCACGGTCACGGCTTGAGTAGCTGATGAATATGTCGTAAGTTTCGTTCATTGTATTCGGCAAAAATGCGGCCCGCTATCGGCGGCACACCTCGCGATGCTCTCATTGGCGCACCTCGCGACCACCGACAGCACATTTCGGGACTACAAATTTAATCATTTTTTTGCAGCGGCGCCACTCCCCCTAACGCCAAAGGCCGGAAAGAGCCGCCGCCGGAGACAGAGGGAGTCTTTCTCCGTTTCACTTCGAAAGCGCTACGCGATTACGAACCCGGGGGTTCGAATTCGCGTTCTATAGAAAGCAAAAAGCCCCAAGGATTGAAGTGACCCCAAAAAGTTGGACAGGTTATTAACTATCCGATTTGAGAAAGAGT
>UQGP01000002.1 GCA_900540625.1 uncultured Porphyromonadaceae bacterium
TACACGTATGCCAAGACCCTGGTAATTCCAAGGTCGTTAATCTTCCTCGTTTTTTGATGCGGTTGCCCTGGCTGACTGAACAATCTAAATCCGGTGAAACCAAATTATGCATACTCGGATGTGGCAGGCGACATCGAAGACATACGAGACAAAGCGTTTTTTCGGTTAAAAAGTGTTGCAAAACAGCATTTGCAGATAATTATTCGTACATTTACACCGCAAAGAGCACGACGCCACGGCGCCCGTCCTTTGATACTATATCATACTTTTATCCATATACGAACAACAAAAGCCACAATACACCGACCATGAAGATTGTATTCAGCGTCAACTACCGCACCAATTGGGGCGAGAACCTCGTACTTACGGGCAATATCGCACACTTGGGTTCTAACAACATCGACACAGCCGTACCGATGAAACTACTGGGCACGGACAAATGGACGGCAGAGATTGACATCCCCGCCAACACTCCGGACTTCGAATACTCCTATGCAGTACGCCGCGATGATGGCAGCTGCAAACACGAATGGGGTCATCCACACCATTTCTTTATGCCCGATGATGCCGGCCACGCCGTATACGTCAACGACCGTTGGCAGGATCAACCGTGGGACAAGCCATACTACTCGTCGGCAATTACCGACTGCATCAACCGCCGCAACGATGCGGCCACGGCCGCTCGCGTGCTGCCTTGCGCCGGAATGGTCAACATTCAGGTCTGGGCGCCAATGATACGTCCCGAACAGGTTCTCGCCGTCTGCGGCGAAACACCGTCATTGGGCAAATGGGATCCCGCACAAGCCGTGGTCATGTCCACACACGACTTCCCGCTATGGAGCGTCAACATCCCGGCTGCCGGGCTAAGCGTTGCCACCGAATACAAGTTCGTAATCCTCGACAAAGAATCCGGCAAACTCGTGGCATGGGAACTGGGGAACAACCGCACCCTCGGAACACAACCCACGCGCGACACCGCCTCACTGCTTACCGGGATGCGCCTGCGCAATCCTCTGGCACCTTGGCGCGGTGCCGGCGTAGCCATACCGGTATTCTCGATACGTACACGCAACGACTTCGGCGTCGGCGACTTCTACGACCTTACTCTTATGGTTGACTGGGCCGCGATGACGCACCAAAACTTTATACAAATCCTGCCCATCAACGACACCACGATGACGGGGACTTGGACGGACTCGTACCCCTACAATGCCAATTCGACATTCGCGCTCCATCCTATGTATCTGCACCTCGAGGCTGTAGGCGAGTTGCATGATCCTGCACGTCGCAAATACTACCGGGACCTGGCCGCCGAGCTCAACGGGTTGGACACCGTCGACTACGAACGCGTCACTCATGCCAAGGCCGAGTACGTGCGCGAAATCTTCGCACAAGACGGCGCCAAGACAATCGCTTCGGCCGACTTCAAGGCCTTCGTAAAACGTAACGCCGGATGGCTGCCTAATTACGCGGCTTTCTGTGTCCTGCGCGACCGCTTCGGCACAGCCGACTTCTCGCAATGGGGCAAATACGCCAAGTTCTCCAAGGAATTGGTCAAGAAGCTGGCCAAAGAGGCTCCCGATGAAACAAACATCGTATACTTCACCCAATACCATCTGGACAAGCAACTGAAGACCGTGCGCGACTACGCACACAGCAAAGGCGTAGTCATTAAAGGCGACATTCCCATCGGAATCTCGCGCACAAGCGTAGACGCATGGACCGATGCACGCCTGTTCAACATGGACTGCCAAGCCGGCGCACCGCCGGATGATTTCTCTGTTCTGGGCCAAAACTGGGGGTTACCCACATACAACTGGGAGGAAATGAACCGCGACGGATTTGCCTGGTGGAAAGCACGTTTCCGCAAGATGTCCGAATACTTCGATGCATACCGCATAGACCATGTCTTGGGCTTCTTCCGCATTTGGGAAATACCCATGGACGCCGTACACGGCCTGCTGGGCACCTTCAATCCCGCTCTGCCTTTCACCCCGGACGAGCTGCGATACAACTACGACTTCTGGATAGACGTAGACCTGCACACCACACCGTTCATTATGGACTACTTCCTGGGCGACTTCTTCGGCGAATACACCGACGAAGCGCGCAAGAGCTTCCTCGTCGATGCCGGATACGGACGCTACAAATTACGCCCCGAATTCGACACACAACGCAAGGTTGCCGACTTCTTTGACACGCTGCCCAAAGACGACAAAAACACACGGATGTACAACGCGCTGCTGGGCCTTATAGACAACGTGCTGTTCATCGAAGACAGCCGCGAGAAAGGCAAGTACCACCCGCGCATATCGGCTCAATACACCTATATATACCGCTCGCTCAACGACTACGAACGCTGGTGCTTCGACCGATTGTACAACGACTTCTTCTATCACCGCCACAACGACTTCTGGTACGGTAAAGCTATGTGGAAACTGCCGCCGCTCACCGAAGCCACAGATATGCTCACCTGCGCCGAAGACCTCGGCATGATTCCGGAATGTGTGCCCGCTGTGATGCAAAACCTCGAGATTCTGGCCCTGGAAATTCAGCGTATGCCCAAAAATCCGAACCTCACCTTCGGCAACACCCACGACTACCCGTACTACTCGGTATGCACCACCTCGACACACGATATGGGCGGCATACGCGTATGGTGGGAAGAAAACCGCGAAAAGACACAGCGATACTTCAACGAAGTGCTGCAACAAGGCGGCACAGCACCATACTTCGCCGAGCCCTGGATATGTGACGCTATCGTGGACATGCACCTCAAGTCACCGTCGATGCTGTGCATCCTGCCGCTGCAGGACTACCTGGCTATGGACGGAAAACTGCGACGCGAAAATCCCGCGGACGAAATCATCAATGTCCCGGCCAATCCGCGTCACTACTGGCGCTACCGTATGCACCTGAATATGGAGAACCTCATAAAAGCCGACGACTTCAACGATAAGTTGCGCGGCATGATTGACAACGCCGGACGCTGACACCTACTCCAACTAAGCACAACGCGCGACACAATATGACCATCGACGCCGAAGATCTGCGGGCCCAGTGCCTGAAGATGCGATACAGCCGACGACTTGTCGAGCCCGAAGTATTCCCCTCCGATCAGGAGTGGGAATACATCACCGGGCGCGCTATGACGGGCATAGGTTCAAGCCTTTATCGCAAATACCTGGTATCATGGAGCCTGCCCGAGGACGAGCGCACAGACATCCACTGCAGCGCGCTGCAATGGTTTCCGCAATACATTGCAACCGTACCGCGCGACTACGCTCTGGGGGTTGTCTATGGCGACATATCATCCTGTCCACAAGCCACCCTTGCCGTAATATATAAGGCCCGACTATTCGATGCCGATATGTTGCGCGATGTGCTGCACTCCACCGAGCCGCTGTCGCCACCACTTCCTCAAGGTTATTACCCGCTGACATTCGTCGTCGAATGTCTGGACGCATACCAGCCCGAGTACACCAACGATACCCTCGAATCGATGCGCGAGCTATATCGCGACATCACCGACCCCGAGCCACTGGGACGCATCACCGACAGCCGCGCAATCTTCGGCGGCGGCACCAAGTACGAGTGTCCGCAAGGACACATCAACGATGCAGGCCAAGAATACTGCATCCAACCGGGTTGCGGCCTCAACATCTACGGGCTACGCCAACGCCACGAGGCTCTCATCACTGCCTTCGCCGAGCGCATAGATGCCCTTGCCGCCCTCCTTGCCCACTGACAGCGCCGCCCGTATTTCCAGCCCTCAATCAAGTCAAACAACTTAAAAGTCTTTAACTCAACAAGTTCACTAAACATTATTGACCTACGCAAAAAATAGTTTTTGCGTGTCCGGAAAATCTTACCTATCTTTGCAATAAGTCTTGACACACGCGCAAGGTGACGCAGAGCCGTCCCCACAAGCGTCTGTGCCAAAGACCGTACATTTTGATAAAAAAGCGTATATCTACGCTTGTTCTTGGCTGCCTGGAACGTCGAACACTCCAAATACCCGTCAAAGGACATAGCAACGATAGGCGCCACGGTATGTATTTACCATCCAAGGCACGCTCCGAGAGGGCTTTAATCTCTCGGAGCAGGTCTTGGACTACGTACATATATACAGCGTGGAGTCGGCGTTGTTTGCTCTTGGCGGATTGGCAAGTTCGACGGCCACAGGTAGCGGAGCGAGCAACGACACGGCTCCCGCTTTTTTTTATCCCCCCATAGAACTTTTTGCTGCCATACGGAGCCTACGGCACTCACCGTGGACATTGTATGCCGTCTTCGCTACTTATAGACATACTTGAGAATGATCTCGACCCGCAGGTCCTTGCGCTATTGCTCAAGGATCATACGGCCAGTCGCGGTCTACCGGAGGGCGAACAACGGAATATCATCTGGGCTACAGATGATTACGCCGACTTAGGCGAGGGTTATGGTTATCATGACGAAATTCGGCCCGAACTGGTTGTCGGCGTCCACGGACGCGTCATACAGCCACGTGTACTCAAGTCGCGAGAAGCGCAGCAGAACCGTTCACGCGACAAGGCGGAAGTCTTCACCCCGGCATGGATATGCAATGCTCAAGTCAATCTTGTGGACAGCGCTTGGTTTGGCCGCGACGGTGTGTTCAATACCGAGAACGAGGACCGCACATGGACGGTAAACACCGATAAAGTGTCATTCCCTCAGGGCAAAACATGGATGGATTATGTACGCGATGTACGCCTCGAAATCACCTGTGGAGAAGCGCCATACCTGGTCGGCCGCTATGACACGGTATTGGGCGAAGCTATACCTCTCGGCCGACGCATAGGCATCCTTGACCGCAAACTCCGCGTCATCGGCGAGAATACGGAGACCACCGGCGAGTGGCTCAAAGCTGCCGCCGTCGCCTTCCAAAGCGTCTACGGCTATGACTGGCAGGGCGATAATGTCGTCCTCGCCCGCGAGTCGCTGTTGTATTCTTTCATCGATTATTATCGCGACAAATTCGGCAAGGATCCTTTGAAGCGGTCGCTGCTGCAAATTGCGTACATAGTGTCGTGGAATATCTGGCAAATGGACGGCCTCAAATGCGTCATTCCCGACACCTGCGGACAGCCTACAGTCGAGCACAGCCTTTTCGGCGACGAGGTTGTCCAACATCCGTGCGAGGGATGCCGCACCGGCGACATTCACCGTCACAACGGAATATATTGCCTGATACGCGACTGGCGCAAGAAACCTCGTGATCGCCAGGTCGAGCCTTTTGTGAACTCAATATCTAAATGACTGCTATACCATGCTCTTCGATTCAACACTCAAGCCCAAACTAATCTATGTCTTCCGCATCAACGATACGGCACATGCCGGATGCCTGAAAATAGGCGAAGCGACACTGCCTGACGGCAGCGATTTCGGCGGATTTTCACCCTGTTCGCACGTATTGAACCAGGCGGCCAAGAAGCGTATCGACCAATACACCCGTACCGCCGGAATCAGCTATGAGCTGATGTATACCGAAGTGACATTATACTTCGGCGGAGGTACGGTCAAGTCCTTCAACGACAAAGCGGTGCACGAGGTATTGACACGCAGCGGCATCAAACGGCGAACCGCTGCCGGATGGGGCAGCGAGTGGTTCGAGACCGACCTCGCCACCGTAAAGAATGCCATAAAGGCGGTCAAGGAGGGTCGAAAGTCGCTTTCGGCATCGGAAAAGACAGAGGAACAAAATCCTATCGTTTTCCGACCCGAACAACGAGACGCCATAGAAAAGACCGAGAAGCAGTTTCGCCGAAGCAATCAAATGCTGTGGAACGCCAAGATGCGTTTCGGCAAGACGCTATCAGCGTTACAGGTGGTCAAGGATATGGGCTTCCGCCGCACACTCATTCTTACCCATCGCCCGGTGGTGGACGACGGCTGGTATGACGACTTCCACAAAATTTTCTATGACCGCCGGGACTTTGCTTACGGCTCGCGCAACAAGGGCGAATCGTTTGCCTCGCTTGAGGCTCGGGCAAAGGCCGAAGGGTTGCATTACACATATTTTGCCTCGATGCAAGACTTGCGCGGCTCGGAACAAGTCGGCGGCAAGTTTGACAAGAACAACGAGATATTCTCCACACGCTGGGATTTGCTGATAGTGGACGAGGCGCATGAGGGCACACAGACCGAGTTGGGGCAGAGCGTAATACACGAGCTGATCAAGGACGACACCAAGGTGTTGTCGCTGTCAGGCACGCCTTTCAACCTCTTTGACGAATACAAGGAGAGCGAGGTCTACACCTGGGACTACGTGATGGAGCAAAAGGCCAAGGCCGAATGGGATTTGGAGCATTTCGGCGACCCGAATCCTTATGAAGGACTGCCTACTATGAACATATACACCTACGACCTCGGACGACTGCTCAAGGAGTATATCGACGAGGACGTGGCTTTCAATTTCCGCGAGTTTTTCCGCGTTAATGACTCGGGCGAATTTGTACACCGCAAAGACGTTGCGGCTTTCTTGGACTTGCTGTGCCGCAAGGACAAGGACACGGATAGCGCCTACCCTTTCGCCACAGACGAGTATCGCAACAATTTCCGCCATACGCTATGGATGATTCCGGGCGTAAAGTCTGCGCTTGCTTTGCAGCGTATGCTGGAACGGCATCCCGTCTTCCAGCACTTTCATATAGTGAACGTAGCCGGCGAGGGCGACCCTACGGAGGAGGAAAACGCGGAGGCGTTGGCATTGCTACGCTCGAAAATCGGCGACAATCCGGACGAGACACGCACCATCACCCTGTCGTGCGGACGCCTGACCACCGGCGTCACCGTCCGCGAATGGACGGCTGTGCTTATGCTGTCAGGATCGCTGAATACGGCGGCAGCCGGATATATGCAGACTATCTTCCGCGTACAATCGCCGGCGACTATCAACGGCCGCGTCAAGGAGAACTGCTATGTCTTTGACTTCGCGCCGGACCGCACGCTCAAGGTGCTGGCCGAAACAGCGAAGATTTCGACCAAGGCGGGCAAGACGTCCTCGGACGACCGCACGGCCATGGCGGAGTTCCTGAATTTCTGCCCGGTCATAGGTATGGAGGGGTCACGGATGCACAAGTTCGATGTGGACACGATGCTGCGCCAGCTCAAGAAGGTGTATATCGAGCGAGTAGTCGCCAACGGCTTCGAGGACGGGTACCTGTACAACGACGAGCTGCTGAAACTGGGAGAGGTTGAGATCAATGAATTCGAGGATCTCAAGAAGACTATAGGCTCTACCAAGGCCATGCCGCGCACCAAGTCGGTGGATATCAACAACCAGGGTCTCACCAACGAGGAATACAGCGAATTGGAAGACCTGGAGAAGCGTAGCCGCTCCAAGAAGGACAAGGCCGAGATGTCCGAGGAGCAAAAGCGGCGTCTCGAGGAACTGAGGAAACGCCGAAAGAACCGCGAAAACGCCATATCAATTCTGCGCGGCATCTCGATACGTATGCCGCTGATGATATACGGCGCGGACATCGAGGATACAAAGGAAGAGATTACTATCGACAATTTCACTTCGCTTATCGACCCACTTTCTTGGGACGAATTTATGCCCCGAGGTGTGTCTAAGCAGAAGTTCAACGCCTTCCGCAAATATTACGACCCCGATATATTTGCAGCGGCAGCCAAACGCATACGCAATATGGTACGCTCCGCCGATAAGCTCTCGATTGAGCAACGCATCGAGCGAATCACTCAGATTTTCGCAACATTCCGCAACCCCGATAAGGAAACCGTCTTGACTCCGTGGCGCGTAGTCAATATGCACATTTCGGACACTATCGGCGGTTATTGCTTCCTTGATGAAGACTTCAAAGAACCCATCTCAGAACCTCGGTTTGTTGACCGAGGTAAAGTTACTTCCGAAGTATTCAATCCCGATACACATATCCTCGAAATCAATTCAAAGACCGGTCTATACCCGCTTTTTATGGCGTATTCTACCTACCGCTCACGCCTTGCTAATCTCTTGACTTCGCCTGAGTCGGTAGAAGATGAATGGGCTGTGTGGCGCAGTGTCGTAGCCGAAAACATCTTTGTAATTTGCAAAACGCCGATGGCTAAACAAATTACTAAGCGTACACTTGTAGGCTTCCGATCGCTTAAGGTCAATACTCGCTATTTCGAGGACTTAATCAACCAAATCAAAAACAAACCGAGTAACTTTATCGATAAAGTTGCTAAAGGCAAATCGTTCTGGAAAGCCGTAAACAACGACAATATGAAATTCAACGCAATAGTCGGCAACCCACCATATCAAGTTAATGATGGTAGTGGAGCTTCTGATGATGCTGCTAACCCTGTTTACCAACTATTTGTTAGAGTCTCCACACAAATCGCACCATCATACTTTTCTCTAATCATGCCTTCAAAGTGGATGATTGGAGGTAAAGCTGTGTTGAAGCCATTCCGTAAAGAAATGATGTCAGATGAACATATCTCTAAATTCTACGACATGGAGGACTCCGGATATTGTTTCAATGGACAGCATATTGATGGAGGTATTTGCTATTTCCTTTGGGATAAACGACACTCTGGAGAACTGTCATATAGTTATAGACCGGCAAGCTCTGAGCCAATTATTACTCATCGTAAATTATCAGATGGCAACTCAGACATTGTTATACGTGATACGCGCAGACAATCTATTATTACAAAAGTCTCAATTAACGTCCCTTTGTTCAAGGAAATAGTAAGCCTTACTCAGCCTTATGGCATTCGCAAAGATCTTTTCAATTCTCCTGAACGATATCCGGCATCTAATTTGCAATTTTCTCCATTCCCTGGCTCTACTAAAGTTTATGGAGTTAAAGGCATAAAAGGAGGCGCTAAGAGAACTATTGGCTTTATCAATCCCACGATTATTTCCAAAAATCATAAGTGGATTGATATGTACAAGCTGTTCTTCACGACGAGTTATTCTACTAATGCGATTAACCCGCCTGAATCCATCGTTGGAGAGCGTAATTCAGTATGTACCGAAACGTTCTTGAATGTCGGTCCGTTCAATTCTGAAGCTGAACAAGTAAATTGTAAAAAGTTCTTTGATACGAATTTTTTCAAAATTCTTCTGTTCTTCGGTAGAGGTACTATGCAAGTATCTCAAGATGTTTTCCGATTTGTTCCACTTCAAGACTTTACCGCGCAGTCGGATATTGATTGGTCGAAACCTGTTGCCGACATAGACCGTCAGCTCTACGAAAAGTATCAACTATCGGACAAAGAGATTGCCTTCATCGAATCTATGATTAAACCGATGTAATATGACAGAAGATTTCATCAAATATAACGGCAACCGTACAAAGGTTTTGTCGTGCGACCCAAAAGCTTCCGGAGAAATTGTACTGGATAATTCAGTTACAACCATCTGCGAATGCGCTTTTCAGGATTGTAAAGATATTACCGATGTCAACATTCCTGATAGTATCGCCTACATCGAAGAAGACGCATTTAAGGACTGCTCCGGCATTTCCGCTGTTCATATTCCATCTCAACTCTTATTCCTCGGCGAAAGTGCGTTTGCATATTGCTATAATATCAAAGACGTAAGAATTGACGCACCTCTTAGCTCTCTTGAAAGTTATACCTTTGCCGGGTGTACTTCACTCGAATGGATAGACCTCGCCGAGGGTATCAGAGAATTTGGAGAGGAGGTATTTTATAACTGCTATTCTCTCAAAGAAATTCAGATACCCTCTACCGTTCAAAAAATCGGCAAAGGAGCTTTTAATGGTTGTAAGAAAATCAAGGAGCTTGTTTTTCCTGCCTCTCTAAAATATATCGGAGAAGCGGCAATGGTCGGTATGTCTGCACTTCGTGAGATTGTTTGTCTCGGCGCTGTTCCTCCTGAGACACCACAACAACCGAGCCGTAAAATATCCACTGGAACTATCACTATCCCATCATGGCAGGACAGAGTAAAACTCTATGTCCCCGAAGACGGAGCCGAGGCTTACGCCGCGCACCCATTTTGGGGCAACTTCGAGATTGAAACCCTTGTTGACGACATCGAATAAATACCGTAATTTATGAAATTCTTTTTCTCCTTATTTTTGTTTCTTTGGGTGCCACTCTTTATGTGCGCTCAAGATTCCGGTGTTACTACTAAAGATATTCTCCGTTACTACAAAATCGCATCTCCCGAAGAAAAGCAGTCTATCGACTCGCTGTTTATTGATATGGAAGCTCGTAGTAAGGCTATTCAGATTAAATCAATATGCGGTGTGGACTTCGGTATGTCGCGCGAGAGTGCTCTTTCTATTTTACGGAATAAATATGGTAGCCCCATGTATAATCCGAATGAAATGGTCGTTTCATTCGAGAATGTAAAGTATGGCGGTCTTGACTTTGAATCGGTGCATTTTCTCTTTCAATCCGATGGAAGACGAAGCTACCTTTATTCATGTATATTTGTGAAAGGCGCAAAAAACAAATCGGAAGCTGAGGAAATTACAGAATTATACCGCTCTGTTCTTTCTCGCAAATATGAACTATCTGAAAGCATTACTGATATTGGCTTCAAGACGTATGGCGGTGGGATTTCTCCCCTTTGGGACGGCAAATGGCATACATTGCTCGACTCTTTAGACGAGGGCAAATATCTTACTGCTGTTCACACAGATGTTATCGAATATGACAGTAGTTTAGTTCGTGATTTTGGTAACAAGTACGGAGTAAGGATTATTTATGGCCCTTACGAGTTCGTAGAAGAAGAATTTTAGGGAGTTGCGGCACAGCCGCCGCGCTTTTGTTATTCAAGAGCGAGATTGCCGCGCTCCAAAAGGGCGAGCTTATCATCAAAAATACGACCCTCGCAGCCCTCGGCATTTCCGACAAAACATACAAGAAAATCAAAGTAACTCACCTGATATGACATTTAATTTAGCCGACAAAAAAATCCATACTATCGAAGATATTTTCAATAATATAGATAAAGCTAAATCACTTTATTCTTCTGGGAAATTTGAAGAGGCGTATCCTATAATCGTCAATGCCGCTGCTGATTTCGATATGTTTGCATCTATTGGACTAAAAGGTCCAAATATTGACAAGGCTCAATATAAAGCAGTGTATATGCTTGCAGGTGATATATGTGGCGAACTGGGTAAATTTGACGAGGCACTAACTTATTATAAAAAACATCAGTTTTTTAATCTTCAGATTAGCCACGATTTTCGAGGACAGGATAAGGTAACATTATATCAATTTCGTAACACAAGGTCTTATACATTAAACAACTTACGCAACAATGAAATTACACTTGTAGATCCTCGTGTTCAAAATGATATTGTAGATAGTCCAGTATTCCCTTGGCTTGATACTTTGTGTGGACATAACGCTTGCCATAAAAAACATATCGCTGCGTTGAAATCTTCATTTAATTATCTCCGTGCAACATCTTTCTGCACTGATACGCCAAACAGTAAGGCTATTGATAATACCCTTATGTGGGCACATTATGCAAATTGTCACAAAGGCATATGCGTTCAATATGAGCTTGACACTAACGATTTTTCATCGAATTCCTTAAGTGAAGCATTCGTTTTAAGACTTATGCGTATTAAATATGTTAATCCAAATTTTGAAAATGACATATTGAACTTTACGAATCCTGAGACTAAATTGAATTTTAGGGCTGCTTTGGCTACAAAATCAATAGATTGGGAGTATGAGCATGAGGTTCGTATGATCGCTTATACTCCAACAGAAAACTCAAAGTATGTACAATGTTCCCTTTCTACTGTAAATCCTATAAAAGCGATATACTTCGGGGTTAAATGTCCCCCTCAAAGAAAAAATGCTGTTCGCAAAATTTTTGCAGGACGCTCGGATATTAAATTTTTTCAAATGCTAATAAATCTCGAAAATATACATCGTTTGAAATTTGAACCATGTTAATAAGGGAGTTGCGGCACAGCCACCGCGCTTTCGTAAATCGAGCCTAAGGTCTCGACCGGAAGGCTTAAATCGCATAACTCATACAGCGAGCTACGACACCAACTTATGGTTGGATCCGTGGCTCGCTTTATATTTGGACTTCATTTCGGCACTTGCGAGCACTTGCGAGTAATAGTACTTTACCGTGCATTATGCCCTTTGAGGGGGATTTACCAACTATAACTCTGAACTGATTGTTTTATCGCCTCGACTTGGGGCGATTTGCCTCATAAAAGAATTGATTTTATAGGTATTCAGCGATTGCTTTGCAATTCTTTTCTGTGCTTTCTCGTCCGGGCTTCACCGTATAGGTATTCCGCTTTTGCCATCAGGTGATTACTTCACGGGGTAGATGCGTATTTGTGCTTGCCGTTTGCGTTCGCTGTCAAATATGCCCTGCGGGTTACGAGTGCCATAATTTTGATAAACGATAGACCTAAGAAAAAAATTAGGCTTTTCTACTCCAAAAATTGAGTTCTACAAAATGATTCATTAATTTTGCACTTGCCACTTGACTCTACAAAATGCGGTGGTCTATAAAAAATTTGCAAAGAAGAATTTTTTATGTTAATTTTGGGGTCAAATGTTAAAACAGACGTCCGGCAGGGACAATAAAACAATTATCCATGCCGTTTGTTAAAAAAATATAGGTCATTGGGACTTGCGCACTATCGGCCACAGGCATTTGCCCGATTACGACCGGCCGCGCTGTCAAGGCATTGCAGCCGACTAAAACCGCACCGCCCGACCTATGTCAGAGATTACGACGTACTGCTTTTTGGCACAGACACTGAAAGAGACTATGAAGAAGAAGACAATATGGCTTTTGACAATACTTATGGCACTGACATTCATGGGATTGTTGGTGATGCAGATAGTATATGTCCGCAACATGGCCCGCATGCGCTTCGACCAGTTCACCGAAGCGGCCAAGCAAAGTCTGCACTCTGTGTCGGTACGCCTGGCTCACGACGAGACGCGCTACTTCCTCGAAGAAGAAGTTGACTCGATAGAATCGACATCAATATACGCACAATACCTTGGCGACCCTACTCCGCGATTGGGCGGCATACGCTTCACCCTCTCGACCACTTCCGGCCTGCAGGCCGACCTGACCATCAAGGGCGATGTCAACGAGATCACCAACCTGCAGACCGATAACCGTCTTTTTGGCGGCAACCACTATCAGGGCACACGAGCATCGTTCCACGACCAATATCTGATGCAGAAAAATATGATCGATGATGTCATACTTGACATCATCTCCCAGGCATCAAATAAGCCTATAGCACAACGTGCCGACTCGACACGCGTACGCCGCTATCTGTGCGAGGAGCTGGATACTATGGGGTTGCACGATTTGCCCTTCTCCTTTGCCGTGGTCAATAAGTCCGGCGTCCCGGCTTACGCGACCGATGGTTACGACAACTCGCGTGTCAACGACAACAATATGTTCACGCAAATCCTCTTTCCGCACGACCCGGTCGACAAGCACTACTTTCTACGCGTCTACTTCCCCACCAAAAAAGACTATGTGTACTCATCCATAGCCTTTATGGTGCCGACATTTGCACTGACACTGATACTGCTGCTGATATTTGTCTTCACCATCATCACCGCTTTCCGCCAAAAGAAACTCTCGGAGATGAAGAACGACTTTATCAACAATATGACCCACGAATTCAAGACGCCCGTGTCATCCATATCACTGGCAGCACAGATGCTCAACGACCAAAGCGTGCGCAAGTCGCCGTCTATGCTCCAGCAGATTTCGTCCGTGATCTCGGACGAGACCAAACGTCTGCGCTTCCAGATCGAAAAGGTGCTGCAGATGTCGATGTTTGAAGGCACCAAGGCCACGCTCAGGCTCAGCGAAGTGGACGCCAATCTGGTGCTGTATAACGTCATCAACACCTTCAAGCTCAAAGCCGAGCGTCTGGGCGGCAGCATCGAATCGCACCTCGATGCTATGGATGCGCTTGTCGAAGTGGACGAGATGCACTTCACCAATGTCATCTTCAACCTGCTGGATAATGCCGTAAAGTACTCACGCGAAGACACCCCGCTGCTGCTCAAGGTTGGTACTCGCAACCTCAGCGGCGAAAGACTTGAAATCACCATAGCCGATAACGGCATCGGAATATCCAAAGAACATCAAAAACGCATCTTTGAAAAATTCTACCGCGTGCCTACCGGCAACCTCCACGATGTCAAAGGCTTCGGTCTCGGCTTGGCATACGTAAAGAAGATGATTACGGAACTCGGAGGCGAAATCACCCTCGAGAGCCAGCTCAATATAGGAACAAAATTCATAATAATACTCCCATTAATAAAAAACTGATACAACTATGGACGAACGTACACGCATCCTTCTCTGCGAAGACGACGAAAGCCTCGGTATGCTTCTCAGAGAATACCTACAACAAAAAGGTTTCAGTGCCGACCTCTTCGCCGACGGCGAGAGCGGATACAAAGCCTTTCTTAAAGGCAAATACGACATTTGCGTCCTTGACGTAATGATGCCAAAGAAAGACGGTTTCGCCCTCGCGCAAGAAATCCGCAGCGTCAACTCCGAAGTACCCATCATCTTCCTGACTGCCAAGTCGCTCAAGGAAGACATCCTTGAGGGCTTCAAAATAGGCGCCGACGACTATATCACCAAGCCTTTCTCGATGGAAGAACTCGTATTCCGCCTCGAAGCCATCCTGCGCCGCGTCAAGGGCAAAAAAGGCAAGGAAATCACCATGTACAAGATTGGAGACTTCACTTTTGACACCCAGAAACAGGTGCTGATGATACGCGATAAAGTCACCAAGCTCACCACCAAAGAAAGCGAGCTGCTGACACTGCTGTGCGCGCACGTCAACGAAATCTTGGAACGCAACTATGCACTCAAGACTATCTGGATAGACGACAACTACTTCAACGCACGCTCTATGGACGTCTATATCACCAAGTTGCGCAAGCACCTCAAGGACGACCCCTCCATCGAAATCATCAACATCCACGGCAAAGGCTACAAACTTATAGCCCCCGAATCGGGCGACGCCTCCAAGCAATAACGCTGTGAGGTGACAACGGCGTACGCACTATGACACTGCCGGCGACATCGATCGCCACGGTGCCATAGCGCGTGTCCGTAGTCGCATCTGTATCCCTACACGTAAAAAAAACAGTCCACGACCCGGCACACCTTGTGCCACAATCGCATACGACAATGAAAGGCATAGTTCTGGCCGGAGGTTCCGGCACACGGCTACACCCAATGACACGCGGCACATCCAAGCAGTTGCTGCCCATATACGACAAGCCTATGGTATACTACCCGGTGAGCGTGCTCATGCTGGCCGGCATACGTGACATCCTCGTCATATCCACCCCGGAAGACTTGGGCTCGTTCCGCCGTCTGCTCGGCACAGGCGAAGAATTGGGCGTACGCTTCAGTTACGCCGAACAGCCTCGCCCCGAAGGTTTGGCTCAAGCCTTGGTCATCGGCCGCGATTTTTGCGCCGGCGATGACGTATGCCTCGTCCTGGGCGACAACATATTTTACGGACAGGGATTCAGCGGAATGATGCGTCAGGCCGTCGAAGATGCCGCGCACGGATACGCCACAATATTCGGGTACACCGTGCCCGATCCGCGGCGCTATGGTGTGGTCACTTTGGACGCGGACGGCAACCCGCTGCGCATAGTCGAAAAGCCGACGCAACCCGAAAGCGACAAAGCCGTTGTCGGACTATACTTCTATCCGGCAAATGCCCCCGAAATTGCAGCACAAGTCAAGCCCTCGGCACGCGGCGAGTTGGAAATAACAGCCGTCAACGAGGCATATCTTGAGGCTCAACGTCTGCACGTCCAATGCTTCGGCCGTGGATTTGCGTGGCTGGATACAGGTACCGTAGACTCGCTGCTGGACGCCTCGAATTTCGTGGCAGCCATCGAGAAACGTACCGACCTCAAGATTGCCGCGCTCGAAGAAGTTGCCTTCCGCCGCGGATTTATCGATGCGCAGCAGTTGCGCAACCTTGCTCAAAGAATGTCGAATACCGACTACGGCCAATACTTACGGCGAATAGCCGACAACGGCTGACATCCGAACATCACAGCCCTATCACCGTAGCCTAACGACCGACCGCACACCTATGACCATAGAAGACAGCGCCAAGACGCCACACATTATCGAGATTCCGCGCATACCCGATGCACGCGGCAACCTTTCTTTTATACAACGCGGCGCCACCGGCGTCACCTTCGACATATCGCGCACATATTGGATATACGATGTGCCCGCAGATGCAGACAGGCATGGACGCGCACTGCAAAACACCGCCGAAATCATCGTGCCTTTGGCGGGAGCCTTTGACGTGACCCTCGATGACGGGCACGGCGGCACTCGACGCTATCACCTCGACCGACCGTATCGCGGCCTGTATGTGCCCCCTATGCGGTGGAGGGTTATAGACAATTTCACGACCAATTCGGTGGCCTTTGTCCTTGCCTCAACCATCTACGATGCCAATGACTACATCTCGGACTACAACGACTTTGTACAAAAGGCCGCATACCGCCGAGATGCCACAGCCATATCGGCACCATGTGCCGCCGCACAAAATACCGTTGCCGTAGAATTCGCTCAAGAGGCAGACATACACAGCACATCATCGGTGGACAACTGCCGATTGATAGACCTACCGCGTCACATTCACGCTCACGGGTCGCTCACGGTGGCACAAAACGACAGCAGCATCCCGATGGAAATACGTCGTGCATTCTATATCTACGATGTACCGGCCGACACGGCACGCGGCGGACACTCGCACCGCCGGTCACAGCAAATGATTATCGCCGTGGGCGGTAGCTTCGACGTCACCTTGGACGACGGTATACAACGGCGCACATATACGCTCAATCGTCCCTATCGAGCGCTATACGTCACCCCCGGAATATGGCGTACGATGGACAACTTTTCCAGCGGTAGCGTGTGCCTGGTGCTGACAGATACGGAGTATGCCGAAAGCGACTATGTACGCGACTACGACGACTTCAAACGCCTTACACAATCCAAGAAACAATCGTAAACGACATCGATTCAACCGACAACGCATCGTAAGACATCACACGCGCATCCTATAACGATGAAGATGAAGCACACCATCCCATTTCTCGACCTCAAAGCGCTTGATGCGCCCTATCGCGACGAACTCAAGGCCGCAGTATGCGCCGTCATAGACAGCGGTCGATACATAGGAGGGCCCGAAGTGGAATACTTTGAGCACACCTTGGCGACAGCCACCGACACGCGATATGCAGTGGGCGTCTCCAACGGCTTGGATGCATTGCGTCTATCTCTTCGTGCCGCTATCGAGTTAGGTTATATTCACCGCGGAGACGGCGTCATAGTAGCCGCAAACACCTACATCGCATCCATATTGGCCATCACCGATAACCAATTATGCCCCGTGCTTGTCGAGCCATCGCCGAATACATACAATCTGGACACAACGCTTATCGATGATGCCATCGCCGATGCCGCTACTCGCGGTATCACCGTTACGGCAATAATGCCCGTGCACCTATACGGGCGAACTTGCTGGGATGCGGCACTTGTCCGGGCTGTTGACCGTCACCATCTATTTGTCATCGAGGACAATGCCCAAGCCATCGGCGCACAATCCGAGACACCGGGGATTTTCGGAACACACGTCACCGGCGGACTGGGATACGTAGGTGCATTCAGCTTCTATCCGACCAAAAACGTCGGAGCCGTCGGCGATGCCGGAGCTATAGCCACTAACGACGAACGTTTGGCGCAAACCGTAAGGACATTAGCCAATTACGGCAGCGACCGCCGTTACCACAATATCATCTGCGGATACAATTGCCGTTTGGATACAATACAAGCCGCCATACTTTCAGTAAGGATGAAACACCTTGCCGAAATCACCGCACACCGTCAAGCCAATGCCCGAGCATTGGACAACGCCCTCTACGAATGTGGCACAATCATACGCCCCGAGATTCCGGAATACGCGCCCTCGCACGTATGGCACCAATACGTGGTACGCGTAAAGCCCCATTCCGACGACAGCGATGCCGCCCTGGACAAGCGGCGAGCACAAATGCGCCATGCACTCAAAACCATAGCCGGAATATCTACCGATATACATTACGAAACCCCACCCCACCTACAACCCTGCTATGCTTCGATGACGGAACACTGTCCGCTTCCGAAGACCACGCAGTTGGCAGCCAGCGTGTTCTCACTGCCCATAGCAGCCGCACTGTCGGCAGACAGCCTCAAGGCACTCGCCGATGTGCTATCGCAGTACTGACAATCAAATGATTACCATCGTGACAATGTCCCGGACAGACATTATCCGACAATAAACGCCATTTCAGGCAATACAAAGTAGCAAAAGACAACCGAGACTGCATACCCGATAAACAGCCATACGCCTATGCGCGTGCATTATATAATATAATGTGCGTTTTGTCGTTAAAGGGAAAATGCTTAACTTTGCAGTCTTGAAAATAATGAACAAATCATTTAACGGACAAAGTAACATGAGCTTAAACATCATCGTGCTTGCCAAGCAGGTGCCCGACACCCGCAACGTAGGCAAAGATGCCATGAAGGCTGACGGCACCATCAACCGTGCCGCACTGCCGGCCATCTTCAACCCCGAAGACCTCAACGCCCTCGAGCAAGCATTGCGACTCAAAGAGACACACCCCGGGTCGACCATCACCGTCCTCACCATGGGCCTGCCCCGCGCTGCCGAAGTGGTTCGCGAAGCCATCTATCGCGGCGCTGACGGCGGCATTGTACTCACCGACCGTGCACTCGGCGGTGCTGACACACTGGCAACATCATACTCGCTGGCACAGGCCGTCAAGAAAACCGGCAAATATGACATCATCCTCGGCGGTCGCCAAGCTATCGACGGCGATACAGCACAAGTAGGCCCGCAGATTGCCGAAAAACTCGGACTGCCCCAGGTGACCTACGCTGAAGAAATCATCGAAGTGGCCGACGGACACGCTGTCATCAAGCGCCGCCTCGAAAACGGCGTCGAAACCGTCAAAGCACCCCTGCCCTGCGTAGTGACCGTCAATGGCTCGGCCGCCGATTGCCGTCCCCGCAACGCACAACGCGTAATGCGCTACAAATATGCCGTTTCGCCCAGCGAAAAGGCTGCATTGACACCCGAACGTCAAGCACTGGTAGACGCACGCCCACACCTCGACATCAAGGAATGGAGCGCCGCATACGTCGAAGCAGACCCCGAACAAATTGGTCTGCCCGGCTCGCCTACAAAAGTGAAGAACGTAGAAAACGTGGTATTCACCGCCAAGGAAAGCCTCAGCATTGACGGCGCCGATGACACCGCCATCGAAAACCTCATCAAGGAACTCATTACTAATCACACCATCGGCTGACGCCTAACAATACACCTACGACTATGGCAGAAAAAGACCAAAACAACCTCATCGTCTACTGCGAATATGACGAAGGCCGCGTCGCCGACGTCTCCCTCGAACTACTCACCAAAGGCCGCGTACTTGCCGACCGCCTTGGTGTGAAACTCGAAGCGCTCGTTCTGGGCGATAAACTCGACGGAATCGAGAATCAACTCTACCCCTACGGCGCTGACGTGGTGTACAAAGTGCAGGACAAACGCCTATATCCCTACACCTCCAACCCCCACGCCGCAGTACTTATCAACCTCTTCCGCGAAATCAAACCGCAGATTTGCCTCATGGGCGCCACCTGCATCGGTCGTGACCTCGGCCCTCGCGTTTCGTCCTGCCTCCACAGCGGACTCACCGCCGACTGCACGGCCCTCGAAATCGGCGACCACCACGATCCCAAGACCAATAAGGACTACACCGATTTGTTGTATCAAATTCGTCCCGCTTTCGGCGGCAATATCGTAGCCACTATCGTCAACCCCGAACACCGTCCCCAAATGGCGACAGTGCGTGAAGGCGTGATGAAAAAAGAAGTGCGCGACCCCAATTACAAAGGCGTGACCATCGAACTCGACCCCAAGAAGTACTTCAGCGACACCGATTGCGTAGTCGAAATTATCGACCGTCACATCGAAAAGTCCAAGATAAACATCAAGAACGCTTCCATCATCGTTGCCGGCGGATACGGCGTAGGCTCAAAGGAAAACTTTGATATGCTATTCGAACTGGCTCACGTCCTCGGTGCCGAAGTAGGTGCCAGCCGCGCCGCTGTTGATGCCGGATTTACCGACCACGCACGCCAAATCGGCCAAACCGGTGTCACCGTTCGTCCCAAGCTATATATCGCCGTGGGCATCTCCGGCCAAATCCAGCACATCGCCGGTATGCAGGAAAGCTCGATAATCATCTCCATCAACCCCGACGCAGATGCGCCTATCAACACCATAGCCGACTACGTAATCACAGGCGACATGGAGACGGTCGTGCCCAAGCTCATCAAATACTATAAAAAGAACTCCAAGTAATCGGGTTACGCCCAAATACACGGACAAAATTCTCAAATATACAGCAAACAACTAAGCCCCATGGCAAACTTCTATACAGACAACCCCGACCTGCGCCACCACCTGACGCATCCTATGATGCGCAAGATTGTCGCACTCAAAGAGCGCGACTACTCGCAGGTACAGCAATATGACTACGCTCCCATAGACTACGATGACGCCATCGATAACTACGACCGCGTGCTGCAAATTGTAGGCGACCTCTGCGGCAACATCATTGCCGACAACGCCGCCGATGTAGACCACGACGGTCCCAGCGTCAGCAACGGCCGCGTTTCCTACGCTCCCGGAACAATCCGCAACCTCGAGGCATGCCGTCAAGCCGGACTTATGGGTATGGCTATGCCCCGACGTCTCGGCGGTCTCAACTTCCCCATCACCCCGTACATCATGGCTGCCGACATCGTCAGCCGCGCCGATACAGGATTCGAAAACCTCTGGGGACTGCAAGACTGCGCCGAAACCTTGTATGAATTCGGCAGCGAAGACCAAAAACAACGCTTCATCCCCCGCGTATGCGCCGGCGAAACCATGTCTATGGACCTCACCGAGCCCGACGCAGGCAGTGACCTTCAGGCCGTAATGCTCAAAGCCACCAAGAAGGAAGACGGCACGTGGGTTCTCAACGGCGTAAAACGCTTTATCACCAACGGCGACAGCGACATCCACTTGGTATTGGCACGCAGCGAAGAAGGAACCACCGACGGTCGCGGCCTGTCCATGTTCATCTATGACAAGCGTAACGGCGGAGTCAACGTGCGCCGTATCGAAAACAAGATGGGTATCAAGGGATCGCCCACATGCGAACTGACATACAAAAATGCTCCTGCCGAACTCTGCGGCGACACCCGAATGGGCCTTATCAAATACGTGATGGCACTGATGAACGGCGCTCGCCTCGGCATCGCTGCCCAAAGCGTCGGCGTCAGCGAACTTGCATACCGTGAGGCATACAAGTACGCCAACGAACGTCGCCAGTTCGGTCACGCTATCATCGAGTTCCCCGCCGTCAGCGAAATCCTTTCGACAATGAAAGCCAAGTTGGACGCATCGCGCAGTCTTCTCTATGAGACAGCTCGCTACGTCGACCTCTACAAAGCCCTCGAAGACATTGCAAAGGAACGTCAGCTCACGCCCGACGAGCGCAAGGAGATGAAGCAGTACAAGAAAATCGCTGATGCACTCACGCCTATGGCCAAGGGTCTTTCGAGCGAATATTGCAACCAGAACGCTTACGACTGCATCCAAGTGCATGGCGGTTCGGGATTTATGAAGGACTACGCTTGCGAACGACTCTACCGCGATGCACGTATCACCTCCATATACGAAGGTACTACACAGCTCCAAGTTGTCGCAGCCATTCGCCACGTGACCACCGGCACCTATCTCTCACTCATCCAAGGATATGATGCAGTGGAAGTAGACGCACGCTTGCAGCCGCTCAAGGACTCCCTGCGTACCCTTACCGAGCAGTACACCAAGGCAGTGGAAGCAGTCCTCGCCGTAGGACAGCAACCATACACCGACTTCATGGCTCGTCGACTTGTCGAAATGGCCGGGAACATCGTTATGGGTTACCTGCTGCTGCTGGACGCACAACGCAACGCCGACTTCGACCGTACAGCTACCGTTTACAACAAGATGGCTCAGGCCGAAGTAGCTCGCCACGCTCAGTTCATCAACAACTTCAACGCTGACCAACTCGACCTGTACAAAGCCTGATATCCAAGTCCCGACTGAATTTTTCAGACAAGACCATAGACAACTAAAATAAGCCCGGAAGGACCGCTATAAAGTCCTTCCGGGCTATTTTTTCACCCTTTATCAATATTTTTCGACGGACTGCACTGACAAACAAACGAAAACGATGTCCACTATTTGTAAGAATGACATCTTTTGAGTAATTTTGTACGCTCTTAGGCGATGGCCTCGGCTATCGCCATCGCAAAATTGGAAAAAACAAAAACAAGGGCACAGCCCGTCAACATCTTAAAACCAAGATATGTCTATAACCAGACTTGCATCCGCAGTATGCGTTTGCGCCATCCTCCTCACCGGATGCAGCGCTCCCAAGAAAGTACCTTATCTCGTTGATGCCGAAACAATTCCCAGCGAATCGCTCGCAGCCATCTCGACCGTCAAGGACCCGACATTTGTTCAGGGAGACCTGCTCAACATCTGCATATACGCTTCAGACCCCACAGCCGTGGCTCAGTTCAATAAAGGCCAGTACCTGACCCCAGAGGGAACAATATCAAAAGCGAGCAATAGCACCAATACCGCCGGCACAAACACCGCCTCGCTGACCGACTACTATCTCGTTGACGCCGAAGGCAATATTGATTACCCGGTTATCGGACGTATACATATCGCCGGCAAAACCAAAGAACAACTTGCTCGCGAAATCAAGGATGCCATCTATCCTCGCTATATCAAAATAGAGCCTACCGTCGACATCCGTCTGATGAACTTCCGTGTCACCGTCCTCGGCCAAGTCAAGAGCCCCGGAGTTTACCAATCTGACAATGAGCGTATGAATATACTCGAAGCATTGGCCAAAGCCGGGGATCTGGATATACGCGGCGACCGCGAGAATGTCCTGCTGTATCGCACCAACTCCGATGGCACTCGCGAAGTTCATCGCCTCAATCTTCACGACAAGAGCCTGCTGCTGTCGCCATACTTCAACCTTCAGCAGAACGACTTCATATACATAACACCCAACCGTTCGGCCGCCGCCAGCGCCTGGCAGATGCACCAAGGATGGACCACAGCAATATCAGTCGTATCGGGCTTGGCTTCCATAGCCGCACTTGTAATCGGAATTGTCAATCTCAACAAGTAATATCTATCGTCATCATTCAAAGCCCGTTACAGTTACGACGAGGCCGACAACCCTTAGGCATACACCTCATTTCCAATAAGATATGTCACACACATCAGAGCCAAAAGACAACTTTGACACCGGCACAAACAAAAGTGCCGACAGCAACACCCTTATTGTCAAGACCGAAGCGTTCGATCTTACAGGCTTGCTCTTAGACTACCTCAGCCACTGGGGTGTATTCCTGCTCAGCATTATTATTTGCGGTGCCGCCGCATACTATTACTGCAAGACGCAAATTCCGACATACACGGTATCGGCCTCGATATATCTCAACGACGAGAATTCTTCGACCAAAAGTAATGCAGTCACCATGGGTTCCGAAAACCCTATGGTCAACCTGAAACAATACATCGATGAGACCGAAATCGAGATACTCAAATCTCGAAACAATCTGGTAAAAATTGTCGATTCGCTTAATCTCTCGTATTCGTACTACCGCGAGGGCAAACTGCGAGACATTCCCGTTTACCGTACCGCGCCCATCGAAGTCTCGTTAGACTCGGTAAGTCTCAAGCACTTATCAGCCCCCATAGAACTGACAATCAGCCCTGAAGACAAAGGAATATCTGTCAAAGCAACGACGGATGTCAATGGCGAAGAAGAAAGCGTCGAAAAGTTGTTTGCCAAACTACCCGGAAAGATCCAGATGGGTGTCGGAACCGTCACCATTTCGCGCTCGCCACTCGTATCCCAGCTCAACGAAGTATACAAGGTCAAGATTACCAATCCCGCGAGTGTGGCCGCAACTATAGCCAATTCGCTGACCATCAATTTTGCCGAAAACTCATACACAATCCTCCGCATACGTGTCAACACCCCACTTGTCGAGCAGGGAGTAGACATCATCAATACCCTTCTGGCGTTATACAACCAGCGCATCATTGAGGACAAAAACCGCTCGGCATTGCAGACAGAAGCATTCATCATCGACCGTCTGGTCAATATAAACGATGAACTGCATGATGTCGAAGAAAAGCTCAAGCGATACCGCGAGGAGCACAACATCGCCGACATCGATGCCCAGACAACGATGAACCTGACACAACGCAGTTCCAGCGAGCAGCAAATTTCGCAAGTTGATGCCCAGATGTCCGTCCTCAATGATGTTGAGCATCGCGTAAAACGTCAGGACAACTTCGAGATGTTGCCCACAGTATCCGATGATCCGGCCGTATCCGCCGCAATACAGAACTACAACACTATGGTCAGCAACTACGACCATGCGCTGCAAACCCAGACACGCGAAACCGGATATGTACGCGAGCTCGAGAACAAGCTCAACCAGCAAAAGTCGCAGATACTCGATAACATCGCTTCGGCTCGCGGATCGCTTCGCGCCACTCGCCGATCCATAGCATCGCTTGACAGCCGTAGCGCCGGACAGTTGGCTGCCCAACCGTCCATCGACAAAGGGCTGCAAGAAATCTTCCGTGAACAGCAAGTGAAGGTGAACATCTACACCTTCCTACTGCAAAAACGCGAAGAAATAGCCTTGCAGAAGACGCTCGCGACACCGACTGCACAGCTTATCGACAACCCCTCCGGTTCCGGCCCCGTATCTCCCAAGCATCTGATGATTTTGGGTATCGGTCTGCTTATCGGCTTCCTAATTCCCGCGCTCATAATCTTGGCTCGTCGACTTATCAGCCCCAAATTCAAAGATCAAGTCGAATTGGAACGTATGACATCTGTCCCCGTCATCGGCGAAATATGCCATAGCGATGAAAAAGAAAACATCGTCATCGGTGATCAGGTAGCCACTCCTATAGCTGAGCTATTCAGACTGCTGCGCAACAATATCAGCTTCATTCCCGGCGGTGCCGAGAATAAGGTCATACTGCTCACATCAGCCGTATCCGGCGAAGGAAAGACATTTGTTTCGCTCAACTTGGCAATGACTTACGCGCTCACCGGCAAACGTGTTGTAGTCCTCGGTCTCGATATCCGCCGACCCGTATTGGCCCACCTCGTAGGCCTCCGTAACAGCCGCGGCATCACCACCTACCTTTCCGAGCAGGAAGACGACATCGACTCGCTGATATTCCCGACAACGAGCAGCGAAAACCTGTTCGTGATGCCGGCAGGACCGGTACCGCCAAACCCCAACGAATTGCTCCTGAGCAAACGTATGGACACGCTCATCGCATACCTGCGTCAGCACTTCGATTACATCATTATGGACACGTCCCCCATCGGCATCATTTCCGATACATACATCTTGATACCGCAATCCGACATCCAGTTGTATGTAACACGTGCATCCTATTCGACCAAACGCAGCCTGAGAGTGTTGCATAACGCCATCAACAACGGCCGCCTCAAGCATCCGTACATAGTGCTGAACAACGTCAATATGACATCCAGCGCTTACAGCTACCGCCACTACGGATACTACGGATACTCATCTCGTCGCACCTATGGCTACGGATACGGTTACGGATACAGCCGCGATGACGAAGGCAACGTCGTAGCTTCGCACCACCATCATAAGCACGGCAAAAAATGCCGGTTTAAACGATCAAAAAATTAGCCTCCAATAAACCAAGAAGTTCCGGCCCGAGCGGTCGGAACTTCTTTATTTCTTGACCAAAGCCAACAATACGACAACCCAAATATCGTGCTGCAACCGAAATGACTAATGAAAACGGCGTCGAAAATCGGAGAAAGCGACGCCCCGAAAATGCGTCAAACTCGGCTGCCCATCTACGACATTAACCGCAACGATATCATAACGAATGCGGTGGTGCACCAGGCCTGACACCTTCATAAAAACCTGCGAAGCTACGATGAGATTGTGCTGCTTGTCGGCATCCACCGCCATTACGGCAGCATCTACATCGCCACCCTGACGCGTCTTGACCTCAACAAAAACCACCTCATCGCCTTCCATCCCTATGATATCGACCTCGAGATGGCCCATCCGCCAATTGCGCGCAAGTATTGCATACCCCTTGGTAATGAGGTACTCGGCGGCATACTGCTCGCCCATACGGCCCAATTCGCTACGGCGTGACATTGTTTGATTGCTTGCGTTTTCGAAACGCAAATATAGCACAAATACGCCGAAAAACGCTTATCTTTGTACAACAATCTGACGCGTATGCATTGCCACATCGACACTATAGGCCACGGCAGCACCCACACTGCAGTCATCATCGGCGGCGGTCCGGCAGGACTGACCGCTGCTCGGCAACTGGTCGCATCAGATTGCGGCATCACTCCCATCGTAATCGAATCCGAAGACTGCGTAGGCGGACTCTGCCGCACCATTGTCCACAACGGACTGCGTATGGACATCGGAGGCCACCGATTTTTCAGCAAATCGGACATTGTCAACGACTGGTGGAAATCCGTACTTGACTACGACGGCAACCCTGAGGTTCAAGACAATGTCATGATGCTGCGTCCCCGCGTAAGCCACATCTATTTCAAACATCGTTTTATCGACTACCCGGTCACGGCGTCTTGGCACACACTGCGCGACATAGGCCTGCTCAACGCCATGCGCTCGGCCTGTGGATACGCGTGGGCCAAGATACACCCACGCCATCCGGTCAACTCGCTCGAGGACTTCTACGTCAACCGCTTTGGCCGGCCACTGTACCGGATGTTCTTCGAAGACTATACCACCAAGGTCTGGGGCATACATCCATCCGAAATGAACGCCGATTGGGGAAGTCAGCGCGTCAAAGGCCTATCCATAAACGCCGTAATACGCAATATGCTGACCCGCAAGAACACCAACGAAACGCACGTCGAAACATCGCTTATCGACAGGTTCAGGTATCCAAAATACGGGCCCGGACAGCTATGGGACGCCGCTGCACAGCAAGTACGACAACTCGGCGGGACAATCCTTACAGGACACCGCGTGACTGCCATCAATATCGACAGCCGACGCCACGTCCATTCAGTCACCGTCATCGATCAGGCCGGAAACGCACAAGAAATACCCTGCGACTATGTGCTGTCATCCACACCATTATGCAATCTCGTCCCCGGCCTGCGGGGCATCGACACCCCGGCAGACATACTTGCAGACGCCTCCGCCCTGCCCTACCGAGACTTCATCACGGTAGGACTGCTCGTTGACAACCTCGCCATCCGCGCGCACGACGGCACACCCATTCACGACACCTGGATATACATCCAAGACAAAGACGTACACCTCGGCAGACTGCAAATATTCAACAACTGGTCGCCATATCTCGTCCCTACCCAAGGCGTATGGCTCGGCTTAGAATACTTCTGCAGCCAAAACGACGAGCTATGGTCAATGCAAGACGACGAATTCATACACATGGCTGTCAACGAATTGCGCCGCATAGGCATCATCGGCATGCACACCGACATCCTCGACAGCATACGCATTCGCGTACCCAAGGCATACCCGGCCTACCACGGCTCCTACGCCCAAATGCCGCAAATACGCGACTTCCTCGACAGCATCGCCGGCCTATACTGCATCGGGCGCAACGGACAACACCGTTACAACAATATGGACCACTCGATGCTCACCGCCATAGCCGCCGTCAATGCCATACAAGGCAACGGATCCACCAAAGACGTATGGAATATCAATACCGACGACACATACCACGAGCAAAGATAAACCGCAACAAATGAAAGCATTAGCCGCAATACTTGCGACCGTCGCAATTCTCTGTGCCTGCAACTCGCACAAGCCTCAATCAACCAACGCCGAGGCCATACCCGTCGGCGACATTCCCGAAGACAGCACCATATACAACCCCGGAGTGCTGATTATCAACTACACACGCACCGACAGCGTGCGCGCCGCCCTGTTCGACCAAGTCAAGCAGCTAAACGCCGCCGTCATCTACGACTACAACATCATCGATGCCATCGCAGTACGCCTGCCCGAGCCGCACACCCTATCAGCCACCAACCGCGCCATCCGGATCTTCAAAACCCTCCCCGGCATCCTCGCCGTCGAACGCGACCGCATCGCCCGGCTCCACTCCGACAAATAAGCCGCGTAATCAACATCGGTGCACACATGTCCGACCGAATACACAATCTCCGGCCGGATGCCGCCATACGAGTATTTCTTGCGCTATATTGCTGTTTATCAGCATATTACCCCCCCGAATTTCATTATGAAAACATTCTTAAATCTTCAAAACAAATTTTGACGTTTTTTCCGCTAAAAATTTTGTCATATCAAAAAAAAGACTTTACTTTGCGAATAGTTACCCGTAATAGAGCAGAAGCCCCGTAGGGGGCAAGCGGCGGGCAACACCGTATGAAACGCAGCACTATGCGGCGCGACATACACGACATATTATCAAAAAGCGTATACTTGGCGCTTATTCTTGACGTTCCGAAATCTGACAAATTTCCATCATCGCTGTCAAGGATATAGCAACAGTAGAACGCCTGTGGGTTTGTAATACCCCGTCACCGCCACAGACACCGCCTTGCCACGGTGCCGGCAGTGACGTTATTACAATAACTGCGTGGGCTTCTGCATGTTGCTCTTTCCCCAGCGAGAAAGGCTTTGTCAGAGCCCCGGAACGACGGAACGAGCAACCGGTAAAGAGCCCTCGCTTTTTTTTGTATACCAACGTGACACCGGCGGCATCCAAACCCATAGGATAGCAACAGACAATCATCCATCACTTCCGCCGTATCCCTTCCCGCCACTCGGTATACAGCCAGTACTAATCCCTTGGCCTTTGGTCTCTTCGTCAAGCGCGTGAGGACGCCCATACCTACCTGAAAACAACATGGCAAAAACTGTTAAAGCTAAGACTTCTGCAACAAAAACGGCTGCAAAAAAAGCAACAGCCACAAAAGCCACAGCGAAGAAAACAACGGCAACTAAACCTTCCGCCAAAACTACCACCGCAGAAATCACAGTCAGTGGCAACAAAAAAATCGCCACACTCCAAAAAGAATTCAACAAGAAGTTCCCATATCTTCAGCTCTGTATCGCATATAGTTATGCTCGCGATGCAGTCAAAAAAGGCGACTCTATCCGTAATATTGATGGCGAGAAGACTCTTGCATCTGTGCGGCGTGCAGATTCCGGCGGCTCCATTTCTATTTCCGGCAACAAGAAAGTCAAAACTTTGGAAAAAGAGTTCGACACTGTATTCGGCTTATATTGCCAAGTATGCTACTACAACGCAGAGGGCCATCCATATTACACCAGCGGAGCATCTGACGAAATGACGCTTTCTGCACTCAATGCATACGGAGAAAAGAATGGCTGGAAGAAAGGAATATACAGATAACACAACCTAACAATCAACCCATATACAATAAGACTATGGCAATAAAACGAACCGCCGATGGTAGCATTGATAAACGTACCAAAGAAGGCAAAGCAATCTGCGCCCGCATGGCTAAGGCCCGTCGCGCTGCAGCCAAACTGAAAAAGAAGACAACTTCTACATCCGTCAAGAGAACTGCAGACGGCACTGTAGACAAACGCACCAAGGAAGGCAAAGCAATGTGCGAACGCATGGCCAAAGCCCGCAAAGCAAAAGGCTCACTCAAAAACCGTCTGAAAAGACTCTTCAAGTAATCAACCAATCAACAATCGGACTAATGAAAACAACAGACAAAACTATTGCTGCTCTCGTTGCGGCTGCAATATGGGCTGACGGCGAATACGAAGAGGCCGAACGCATCACCACCGGCGAAATAGCGGAAGCCCTTGAACTCCCGGAAGACGAATTTATCGCCCTCGTTGAACAAGAAATCGAAAAAATCAAAGATTTCGACGAAGACAAAGCAACTGAATATCTGGTAGCTAACGCCGATGATGTGGACGACCAGGAAGTTGCAATAGTCTATGAAGCACTTATGCAGATTATGATATGCGACAACGTCCTCACCGTAGACGAAGTCAACACCCTCATCGTTGTTGCCGATGCACTTGGCATGGATGAAGCAAGTTCAATCCTGCTTCTCTGCGATATGGTAAAAACCGAACCCGAACTCGAAGTCGAACTGTAAGTCCTTAAAACAAAAATAAAAATGGCAAGCAAAATCAGAGTATATGGCAAAGCCCAAAACCGTACAGTGCTCGGTCTGGTACACGCCTACATGACAATGTTCCCCCACGCAACGCTGGAGGACTTACGTAAAGCATTTCCCAATAGTCTCAACCCCGACAAAGGTGTAGCCGAAAACTTCATCTATGCCGAGGAAAAAGGCACAGACGCCAATTGGGACGGATACTTCAAAGGCGAGAACGAAGTAATCACCGATGGCGATGGACGCAAAGTTGCCGTTGTCAAGATGTGGACAAAGCCATCGTTCCAACGTGCAATCGAGCAAGCAAAGCTATATGATATCGAAGTGGCCGAGTTCACCGAAGCCGACAAGGGTTTTGGCAAGAAAGGAGGCTTTCGCCTCGAGTACCTCAACAGCTATGTTCCCCCAGTACCTGACAAAAAGAAAGGTATCCCCGTATGGGTTTGGATTATCGTGGCTCTGGCCGTTATAGGCGCCATCGTTGCCCTTTGCTTACCCAAGGGCGAAGTCCGCGTTGAAGAAAAAGTCATCGAGAAAGAGGTCGTTGTACGCGACACAGTATATGTACAACAAATCCAGGAAATAGAGCGCAAGTTCAATGCGGCTCAGTTCGAACAAAACAAAGCCGAGTTGAACGATGATGCCAAACTCGCCCTCCACGACCTCGCCAAGGTTCTCAGCCAGAATCCCGAATTGCGCCTACAAGTCGTAGGCCACACCTCCGCCGAAGGCAGCGCAGAGCACAACCTCAAACTGTCGCAAGATCGTGCCAAGGCAGCCGTTGACTTCCTCGTAAACAAGGAAGGTATAGACGCCGCACGTGTCACCTCCGTTGGCAAAGGCTCGTCCGAGCCTAAAGATCCCAACAACCCGGAGGCCAACCGCCGCACCGAATTTGTAATCTTGTAAAGACGACAGATGACGAGGCTCGTTGACTTAGTCAAAGACGATGTATCCGCGTTCTTGAAGAGCAACCAAGAGTTGCTCTTCAATGAGCGCGACCTTCAGATGCATCTTGCCCTGTGGCTCGAAGCATCAGATAACAAATACGATGATGTCGACATCGAATACTACGTACCGAACTCTGAACTGGAAGGTTATGGCGACCTTTGGGACAACGAATTACGCATTGATATCGTAGTCCGGAAAGGAATTGAATACGTTCCTATCGAGCTCAAATACAAGACCAAAGGCGTAAATCGGCAAATATCCCGTTTCGGCATAAAACTAAGCAAGGAAGTTCTGGTTGTAAAGAATCAGGGAGCTCAAAACCTCGGGATGTACGGATTTTGGAAAGACGTCAAGCGAATCGAGCTGTTGCGCCGGCGTTTTGACAACATCCACAACGGCTTAGCCGTATTTGTAACCAATGACGAAATATATGTCAAAGGAAGCAAGGAATCTTCAGACAACTACCTGATGAACATCTCCGAAGGCAAACACAGCATACACAAATACTGGCAAAAGCGCGAAAGCAAATTAGCCAAAGACAACCCAAGGTTTGACGTTGAAGCAGAATATTCGATGCATTGGGAATCCAACATCATCGATACCGAAAAGTTTTATCATACAATATTAACTATATAATAGTATAGCCTCGCTATATGGAGACAAAAAACGAAATCATAATAGGCGAATACCTTGTCGTAGAAGACATCAAAGGCTCGTTCTATGTCCGCAAAACATACAGCAACACCAAGGGTGCCCTACGAGAAATTGCCGAGAAAACAGGCTTTGAATATGACGAAAATTGGAACACGCGGCAATTCGGAGCTAAATTGATCGGCGAGTTGAAAGGCGAAAAAAATACCCTCAAAAGGAACTGCCCATGCCGAATACGGCCCTTACGTAATCTATCGCACCGAAGAAGGATCCATCGTCGTCTACACAGACTACGAGAACACCAAACAAGGCCTACGCGAAATCGCCGAGCTTATAGACCTCGATTACGATACAAATCTGACCACTCGCCAATTAGGCACGCGTATAATCAAACGCGCAGTGGAAATCAGCAGAAGCAAAAACGCATAAGAATAACAACATCACACCAACAACTAAAATCAAAAAACTATGGCAGAATTTAAGTTAGATGGCCGCATGAAGGTCAAAACACTCAAAGACAACTTCAAGAAAAACTTCGGCTCGACACTCCGTGTCTACAAGAGCGCTACATGCCGCGGCGCTTTCGCAGATGACAACGCCACACTCGCATCCATTCGCGCAGAGGGCAAAGCAGGCGGCGAACTCACTGTTGGCGGCAACCTTAAAGTCGGCAACTTCGAGAAAAAAGTCTCTGAAATGTACGGCATCGGCGTACAGGTGGCCAATTCCGACAACACCAAACTCGCGGACGACAACGTAACACTCGTCGCCGCCGGCAAATAATAGCCATAAAGTTATATGGCAAGCAACGATTTCGAATGTAAGCTATGCAAGAAGGTAATTAGCAAGGGGCTATTTACCAGCAGCGGCTCATTCCACAAGTATAAATGCCCCAAACACGGAGACATCTGCGAGAAACATATAAAGAAACACTTGTTTGGTAGTCCCACATGCAAGGAATGTGGGAATAAAGTCCGAGTGTATACTAAGACCGGAGCCAAATGGGTGCAGGATAAATAATCAAAAGATTCCAACTACAATCCAAACAACGTCTACCATCTGCTTGGCAAGTGTCGGACTATATTACGCGCCGACACTAGCCAAGTAGATAGTTAGACAATGAAAAAACGACTATCATGGCAACAAAAAAGATAGAAATCAAAATACTAAAGTTATCCCCAAACCTCCGTGACGATTACGACTTGCAAGACGAAGCAACAGCTTCTAATTGCGCACAATGCGAAGTCGATAGCGATGAGGACGACGAAGAAGAGATATCTGACGAAGAATTCGAGGCCCTCAAACCATACTTTAAAGCCGTTGACCAGTATTGCGATGGGAATTATGTCGAAGCAGTCAAAGGCTTTCGTGAATGCGCCGAAAAAGGGGATGCTGATGCACAATGCCTCCTCGCTACATGCTATAAAGACGGCAAAGGCGTCGATATAGACGAAACAGAAGCCTTAAAATGGTATCTCCGTGCAGCAAAGCAAGGAAACACAAAAGCCCAAATGATGACAGCCCTTAGCTATTACTTCGGACGCGGTGTTACGCAAGACTATACTGAAGCCGTTAAATGGTTCCGAAAAGCAGCAGAACAAGGAGACGCGGAATCTCAATGCTATTTGGCATCGTGCTATTATTCCGGACTGGGCGTGGAACAAGACTATACAAAAGCCTTTGAATGGACAAAACGCGCGGCAGAACAAGGGCGAGCCGATGACCAATATTATCTCGGCAGCAAATACATAAATGGCGTTGGTACCCCAAAGGACATAAAAGAAGGCATAAAATGGTATAAAAAATCAGCAGAACAAGGAAATGACAAGGCTCAATATGGCCTTGGCTCTTTATATTATTACGGATCAGGCGTACCGGAAGATAATGAGGAGGCTGTAAAATGGTTTAGCTTATCAGCCAAACAAGGCAATAAATTTGCACAAACATCTCTCGGAGAATGTTATCTGAACGGATACGGCGTACCAATGGATTATAAAGCGGCTGTAAACTGGTTCCGGTTAGCAGCTGAACAAGGGGATGATATAGCTCAAAGGAAGCTTGGCGGATGCTATCTAAACGGAACAGGCGTTTCTAAGAATCCTGAGGAAGCTGTAAACTGGCTAAGACTTGCAGCCGAACAAGGCGACATTACGTCTCAGCATGACCTCGCCGTATTGTATTTTAATGGCGATGTCATTCCGGAGGACAATGCAGAAGCTCTGAAATGGTTTAGCTTAGCCGCCGAAGCCGGAGATGGAAGTTCACAAAATGCATTGGGGTATATCTACGAAAATGGCATCGGCGTTGAACGCGATATTGACACAGCCCGAATGTGGTATATCCGCGTTCTTATGTCTGATAATAATGATGAAGAATGCGAAACAGCCCGTGAAAACTTAGCAAGATTCATAAAAAATGGCTGGGGACCGGTTGAAGCAGATAAGGACTAATAATCTTTCAAGACATCGATTATGAAAATACCGGGACTATCATTTTCGCTGAAGCGTGCAGTAGGCATCACTGCAGCGAAGCAGAAAATTGCACGCAAGACAGGGATACCAACTACGAAACAGGGACTCCAACGCAAAGTAGGAGGGACAATACTTAATGCCATAACCGGCAAAAAGAGACGATAACGACCAATCAAAGCTCTCAAGGCAGGGAGTCAATCCAGCATCCTTCCCTGAGAAGCAATCTTAGCTATCACCGAAGTATAATATACAGATGAAAGCCATAACCATCTTTTCCATAATTATTGTCATAGGCATTTTTGCAGCCATCGAACAGACGTGTTCGGACAGCAAGAATGAAGATGCGTATGACAAATTCGAAGCGCTGATTAAGGAAGGCAAGCTTTCCGAAGCCAGAGAAGCCTTAGGCGATGTGCACAAAAAGTTGTTTGAGCAGGGAGCAAAACGCCTCATCAACGAATATTTGGCTATAGGCAATCTTGATCAAGCAATTGACGTGTACGAGAATGTATCAAGTAACCATCTATCGACATACGATATGAAGTTTCGTAACGGCGAATACGAACGGTATGTAACCGCCAAGTTATACAAAGCGCTTATCGAAGCTGACAGATTTGAAGATGCATGGCAATACCATCCTCTGGAATACGAAGACCAGAATTATCCCGGCAACGGAGGCTGTTACTACGGATATATGACCGATGTCATTGCTTACTTATGCCAGCATAACCGTCAAGCAGAAGCCCAGCGTTTCTTTGACAAAAACATAATATGGTTTAAGAAAAACGTAGACAACAATAAATGGGGCAATGAATATCCGCAATACTCATACAGCAATATGCGGTCACAGCTCCAAGCCCAAGTAAACGGAGCAGACATAGACCCCGAATCGGATTTCGCACAAATGCTTAACGACCAATGGACCAGCTCAGAACAAGAATAGGCGCAATCACTTTAGTCATACTTGCCGTAGTTTTAGTGTGTCTTGCAGTGGCTAAATGCGGCAACGGCACATCAGATGCAACAGGCACCGATACAACCGCCCTCGGATTAATCCAATTGTCCGAACGTGATGCCGCGATGTACAATCACATCCTGAAACAAATCGAAGAAGGTGAAGCTAACATTGCACAAATCGAGAACGGCAGCGCGACCAATAGTGCAGCTATCATCGAAAACATCAGACAGATACACTATACATACAATGCCGAATCGATGAACGCCGCCACTCGTGCGCACTGCGCAAAACTCGAAGCACGGTTGACTGCGCTCAAAGAAAGAGCGCTCAAGGCCTCGGGAGACTCATCCGATTCGTCTGATATCGGGACCAATAACAATGCGGCCTCAACTTTTGACGGACAGACCCACCTATTAACTCAAAAGGTCACCTACCCTATATACCTACTAAGCGGCGATGTTCTACGCTATAACATCCAATGCGAAAGCTCGGCCGGTATTACAGTATACAATGCAGACACTCACAAGAAGCTGAAAAGTCACAGTTCGGCCAATGTCAACGATTCAGTAAAAATCAAATTTGCTGCCGTATACCTCGTCGAAATAGATCCTCGCGCCAGACAATATGTATCAGCAAATATCTCGTTCACACCTTCCCCCGGCACGTCCGCCACTCGTCCAAAGGTGCGCAAAAAAGCGGTCATTTGCTCCAAAAAAGACTTTGGCGCCATCGCACACGAAGGTATCAAAATACGAAAAATCTTTGATGAGCCGCGCAAATTCACCCTCCGAGGCAAAATCAAAGCGTCTTTCTCTGGTGCATCGATTGCCGTGATTCCCGTGACCGTACCCAAAGGCGTATCGGAATTTCTGTTCTCAATGCGTCTGTCTACAAGTGAACAATCTCGCGCCTCGGACGGCAAATTTGCCGACAACATGCAGCAATCATATCGTAGCATAAAAATATTCAAACTGCCGGTATATGAAAGCACACGTCGCAGCGGTATCATCAATATGCTGTTGGATGACAACCGTCCCATCACCGAAGAAGATGCATATTGCAATATGTACGTTTTCCGCAATGCAACAGAAGCCAAGAAATTCCAAGACGGAACATCCGTTGCATCCAAACTGAACTATGACGTTAATTACTCGCGGTTGGGTACACAATCCTGCAACGGACGCATTCCGACCAAAGGCAACCGCACCATATATCTCGCTTTCGAAAACGAACGCATACGCTTCACCAATTATTTATGGGTTGAAGCAGCGGCAGCCGTCCCCACCACCGAATATTACAGAATAGAATATAGCAAATAACCTCTTGGCGCTTACAGCCATAACGCATAAATTCTGATGAGTAAAATCTGTAATTTCAAGAATAACCTCGGAAGGGTCTTCGATGACAACCTCCACACCAAGGTTTGGCACAATGTCATTGATTACGTCATTATCGGACTTATCATCATTTCGACCATCGAGGTATTTCTATCCACCTACGAAAGCATAGCACAGCGCTACGGCAAATGGTTGTATTGGGTTGACCACCTCACAACATACATCTTCACCATAGAAATTATCCTACGAATATGGTGCGCAGACATTATATCGCCCAAATTCGAAGGTTTTTGGGGACGTGTTAGATATTGTTTTACATTCTACGGGCTCATCGACATTCTGTCTACGTTCCCGTTCTATATCAACTTTATCGTACCACTACCCATTACCGCATTCAAAGCTCTACGTATTGCACGTCTGATGCGCATATTCCGATATATGAAGGCGTTTCATATATTGAAAGAAGCCGTCATAAGCAAGAAAAAAGAATTGGTGGTTTCAGCTCAATTCCTGATTATTATTACGCTCATCCTATCCTTCATACTATATTTCGTAGAGCATGAGGCACAACCGGAAGTATATGATGATGGTTCCTCATCTGTGATATGGGCTTTCTGCCAGTACATTGGAGACCCTGGCAACTTTGCAGATACACCACCCGTAACCATTGTCGGCAAAATCATCGCCTGCGTCATAGGCATACTTGGAATAGCCATATTCGCCGTACCGGCAGGACTTATCGGCTCCGGATTTACCGATGCTATGGACGAAGACAGACACTCAAAGAAATTGGCCGAAAACGTAAAAAAGGTTCGCAACGTTTTCGAGCGCAAACTCGATCGGCCTACAGGTTATCAGATTGTGAAGCCATATTTGAGTATAATCACAATACAAGCTCGAAGTGGCCTTACAGCCGACGAAATTATCGAAGTTGTGGACAGCCAACCTGATATGCGATTGATAAACCTCGCAGCAGCTCAGTGTTCCGACGAACACCCTAATGATCGTCTTGCTGTCGAAATTTTTCACATCAACCGCCCTTACGGATGCTGTATTGACCGAGGGTCAGACGTAACCATCGTGTCTGTAAGCAGTCTTATAGACCCGATAATCGGCCATTTTTCGTACTATCTGGCCAAAATGGGCGGGTTCAACTATGTAAGTCGTGAAAACGGCCAACTGACACCCTACAAAAGTTTCTATAAGATTCCGGATGCGTCAAAGCTCAAAAATGCCAATTTTTTTTTGGAAGATCTGAACAAGCTTACATCCAACAAGAAGAACAACTGGGTATTCGCTATGCTTGCCGCTTCCGGTGCAAACGAGCCCTCATATCCGACCGAAATACATATTACTGCCGGTGGCAAACGAGGAGAAGAGTCGATTGACAGCGGTTCGCCGGATGTCATCGACAAAGAGACCTTTAAGCACTTCTTCACTGATTTATCGGACGACCTAAAGCAAAATTTTGACATCGGTACCGACTTCCAGCGGTATCATGATGCCGGCAAGAACAATCAGAACCTCTTTACAAAAAAAACAGCGAACGCCAACAGCATCAACAGCGTTTCGATACGCGTTGCCTGGTCGGTTTCTTGCTGGAATATGCAACGAATGCTCATCGCAAAACACATAGCCCAAGTAATAAACCGCGAAATATTACATATTGCAGATATGCCGATTTCCGAAGAGCTAAAACGCAAAGACATTGCATACAACGACTACAAACAATAAAAGGTAAAAACATGATACTAATCACCATTGACAATTTCGAAATAATATTGCTGTGCGTCATTGCAATATTACTGCTAAATGGTAAGCGCATGCCAAACATTCACAAATTGATTGAAATGATCAAAAACGCAAGACCACCCAAAGCATCTGCCTCAACCACCGAAGGAACAGCTGAAACCATGCCCAAAGAATTGTCCGAAATCATTGAAGAAGAGAAGACAGAGAACAACTCGAATTCACCTGAAGAAACGGTATAAAGTTGGAATGGTAGATCACATCTACTCATCCGGTAAAGTACACATGGACAATCATACTGATACGCACATACATACAATCGCATATAATCGTCTATGCTTTTGACAAAAGCATAAATCAATAATTTACAAATAAAACTGTACAACTATGACAATCAAAATCGATGGACGCCTTTTGGTGTCAACCCTATGCAAGCGCTTCAAAGAGGAATTCGGAGGAACGCTGCGCGTATACAACGGAAACAAACGTTGTGACGGCAGCGAAAAAGTCTCAGCCCTCGCCAAAGCTACCGGCGAATATGAGTGCCGTAGTAGCAAAACCGTTGGCGGTTTCGAGAAAGACATCATGTCCAAATTCGGCATAAAAGTTCAGGTCGCATCAGCAGACGACTGGGTCCTTGCCCTTGACGAGATGACCCTTTCCAAGCTGCCCGAAATCCCCAAGAACGCCACCAAAGCACAAATGGATGTGCTCAAATCTAAATACGCGAAATAACGCAACGAGAAAACGCTACATTATGAAAAACTAAAATGGCTATACAATTTGCACAATGTCAATAGTATATACTTTTAGTTTTTCATAATGTAATAGAATTGCGTATATCGCAGTGAAGTTATGGTTTTTATAAAAAAGATAATAGAACCTCACTAAATATAGGAACGAATTTCAAATACCTATATCAATAAATATGACAACAGAAGCAAATATCAACAACAGCGAGGCGATTGTGCTAAACCGAATGTTCACTGGTGATTACCTCGAGGAAAACATTGGGCACGAAGTTATCAATCTTTTCAAATCTGACAACGGCAAATACTATCTGTATCTGAACGCCCTCGGATCGTTTCACAGCGTTTGGAAAGGCCGTATCAAGTCAATGCTGATGGTTCGTACTATCCAAGGAGCCAAGATGCTGGAAGTAATCGGACTTGCCACCGGACTCAAGGATGTCTATAAACCCGAATTGGCCGAAAAAGCTCCGCAGACGAAAAACGCCGTCAAAGCGGACGATGAAAAGTATAGCCAACCAAAGCTAAAGGATGATCAAGATGACTTTATCGCCGCTAATAGAATAACATATGATGGCGTTTCGCTTAACGCCATCTTCAGTGGCAACCGCTTTCAGCAGGACGTCAATATCACGTTCGAGGCCGAGCGAGTCGTCAAGCCCAAGAAACCAATATACATAACGTTCGAAGCAGACACTACGGCGCAAGAGCGTTTGATAGGCAACGACATACTGGTCAAACTTACAGGACTGAATGCCGCCAAAGCTTCACTGAAGCAGTACATAGAAAATAGCGGCACTGCTGCCAATGCTTATAGCGCCCTGTCCTCGCTTATTGACAATGCCGACCTTTGGGACGAAGGTGTGGGGACAGTTGCCGAGTCGAAGGCCGAGCTTGAGCATACGACTACCGAAACTATGTTTGACATCTGCGGCATCGCATACAGTGAATTAGCGTATTCTAACGCTATAGCATACTTTTTCAAGAAATACCCGCACCACTTCACCGGCTTTATGCACGAGCTGGGCGTTGACTTCCCCATAACCAGACGCTTCGATGTCAAGCGCGAACAGCTCAATATCGACCTGCTTTTCACCAACGGCGAAAAATCCATCGTAATTGAAAATAAGATCACGTCGGGCATCAACGGCCTTGACAAGCACGATCCCAATAAGTCGCAACTTGAAAAGTACTATCGCCTACTGGATAAGACAGACAAGAAATACGCCGACATGATTTCTGACAAAGCGACCATCAAAAATCTGAGGCATCGTTTCCCAAATCCACAGTTCTTTGTCCTGACACCGGACTACAACAACGTCGACCTCTCGCAGTACACGTGCAATGAGAAGTACACCAAGGTGCATTACAGCCAGCTATATGCTTATCTGAAAACGACAGCAGAGTATAAAAACGATGGTGACTACCAGTTCCACGAATATGTCGATTCGCTTGAACGCCACGCCAGTCCGTATGACAATGAGCTGTATGTGACCACCCTCCAACGCTTTATGGATATGATTCAGGCGTCTAACGCATAATGGCGACTCATACACAAAACATAGAATAATCCAAAACTTAAACAGGCTACCGCAAAAATGACGAGTAGCCTATTTAGCTTTGCATATAAACCGGCAGGGGATTTGGCGCAAGACACAACGGTGGATTAGCCCTGAGTTCTGGCAAATTTCGACTGTTTTCAGCCTTGACTTTTGGCACTTTTTAACCATTAATAGCCTTGACTTTTAGCAAAAACTAACTACCTTTGCACTGTATTTCAAATACATACAAAGATATGACATATTACCAAAGGAACATAGATCAAAAATTGCTTGAATGGAAGAATGCGCCAAAGAGAAAACCGCTGCTTATCAGAGGAGCAAGACAAGTGGGAAAATCTACCGCTGTGCAGCAATTAGGCAAAACATTCAAGCACTTTGTAGAAGTAAACCTGGAACGCCAGCCATCTATTAGACAGCTGTTCTCCAAGGACATAGACGTCTTTCGCACTTGTGAAGGTATCAGTGCGATAACAGGTATTCCCATCGCTGCAGGAAAAACACTGCTTTTTATCGACGAGATACAGGTATGTCAAGACGCTATAATGTCCTTAAGGTATTTCAAGGAAGATTTCCCGGATTTACACGTCATAGCCGCAGGTTCGCTCTTGGAATTCGCATTGGAAGATTTGCCTTCTTTTGGCGTCGGAAGAATACGTTCTCTTTATATGTATCCGTTCTCGTTTGATGAATTCTTACTGGCCCAAGGACTTGACCTAACCATAGAATACAAGCGCAAGGCATCGTCGGCGTCTCCATTACCCGAAGCTGTCCACAGAATGCTTATAGAGCAGTTGAAAACTTTCTACCTCGTTGGCGGAATGCCCGCTGCCGTAGCAGAATGGATTGAGTCAAAAAATTATATAGAGTGTACCCACGTACACAACGATATATTGGACACATACCAAGACGACTTCGCCAAGTACAAAGCGCGTGTTTCCCCGACTTTAATGCGAAAAGTACTACGTTCGGTTGCATTACAGGCCGGAGGAAAATTTGTGTTTAGGCAAGCCGCCGATGATGTTCGCTCATCTGACATCAAGAATATACTTCATCTTTTGACGTTGGCAGGACTCATTATTCCTGTAACACACAGTGATGGCAACGGGTTGCCTTTGGGCGCGGAAGAGAACAGCAATTACACCAAATACTTGTTTATGGATTTGGGTCTGATGCAAACGATGCTTGGCACACCGGCGGCAGACATCCTTCTTGCCTCAGAAAACGATTTTGTCAACAATGGTGCAGCTTCTGAAATGTTTGCCGGACTGGAATTGGTCAAGAATCATGACTGTTTTCAAAGAGCCGAGATGTATTACTGGCAAAATCAGGCCCGCGGCACAAATGCCGAAATAGACTATTTGGAAGCAAAGGATGGCAAAGTTCTCCCCATAGAGGTGAAAGCAAACACACGCGGCAGCATGCAAAGTCTATGGCTATTTATGAGAAAGAAGGGGCTTCAACACGCAGTCAGGACTTCGTTAGAAAACTTCGGCGAATACGAATACATAGACAAAGAGGCAAATGGCGCACGAAGGCACATCAATATTATACCCCTCTATGCACTGAGCAACATTTAATCTCCCAAACGCCCTTTCAACGGATATTTTTGTTCCTTATATACGGCTGAAGTGGAGGCGGCTGAAACGGCGAATGTAGATTGCGGCGAAACGATGGGTATTGCGTATCTCGCGGCGAAGTCGTAACTTTGTATGATGGACGGAAGCGGATGAAGGCGGAAGGGCTTTCGGAAGGCTGCCTATCGGACATAGCGAGTTACGACGACAATGGAATTCAAGCTAAAATCAGCATATAAGCCGACGGGCGATCAGCCGCAGGCTATCGAACAATTGGTGGCCGGGGTGCGCGAGGGCGTCCCGGCTCAGGTGTTGCTCGGCGTCACCGGCTCAGGCAAGACCTTCACTATGGCCAATGTCATCGAGCAGGTGCAGCGCCCTACCCTTATCCTGAGCCATAATAAAACCCTTGCGGCACAGCTGTACAGCGAGATGAAAGGGTTCTTCCCTGACAACTCGGTACAGTATTTTATATCTTACTATGACTATTACCAGCCGGAGGCTTACATTCCTTCAGCGGACAAGTATATCGAAAAGGACTTGATGGTCAATGAAGAAATTGACCGTCTGCGCCTTTCCACAGTATCGGCCTTGATGTCCGGACGTCGCGACATAGTCATTGTGTCATCAGTGTCGTGCCTTTACGGTATGGGCAATCCCGAAGATTTTCATGCCACGGCATTGAAGGTGTCGGTAGGCATGCACATCACGCGCAACGACCTGTTGCGCCGCCTCGTAGCTGCACTGTATAGCCGCAACGAGACCGACCTGGCCCGCGGCACATTCCGCGTGCGCGGCGACACGGTGGATGTACGCCTGGCCTATGAGGAAATCGTGGTACGTATCGTCTTTTGGGGCGATGAAATCGAGTCTATTTCATCGATACATCCCGAAGACGGCGTAAGCATGGGCAACCACGATAGTTTCAACATCTATCCGGCCAACCTTTTTGTGACCACTCCCGAGCGTCAAGCGGCCGCGATAGCGCAGATACAGCTCGACCTCGGACAGCAAATCGAGGAATTTAACCGCGAGGGCAAACCGCTGGAGGCCGCACGCCTGCGCGAGCGCGTAACCTACGATGTCGAGATGATTCAAGAACTGGGCTACTGCTCCGGCATCGAAAACTATAGCCGCTACTTCGACGGGCGCCAACCCGGTGCGCGGCCTTTCTGTCTGCTTGACTACTTGCCCAAAGACTTCCTGACAATCATCGATGAGAGCCACGTCACAATTCCCCAAGTGCGTGCCATGTACGGCGGCGACCTATCGCGCAAGATGAACCTCGTGCAGTATGGCTTCCGCCTGCCGGCAGCGCTGGACAACCGCCCGCTCAAATTCGAGGAATTCGAGGCACTGACACATCAGACATTGTATGTATCGGCCACACCCGCCGACTACGAGTTGGCGCGCAGCGAGGGCGTCATTGTCGAGCAGGTTATACGCCCCACCGGACTGCTCGACCCCGAAATTACAGTCGTGCCGTCTACGCACCAAATCGACCACCTACTCGAAGAAATACGTCGCCAAGTGGAGCGTGGCGAACGCACCTTGGTGACCACGCTGACCAAGCGCATGGCCGAGGAGCTGAACGATTATTTGGCCAAACTCGACATCAAGACCGCATACATACACAGCGATGTCGAGACTATGGATCGCATCAAAATCTTGGACGACCTACGTGCCGGCGTCTATGACGTACTTATCGGCGTCAACCTTCTGCGCGAGGGCCTCGACCTGCCCGAGGTATCGCTTGTGGCCATCCTCGATGCGGACAAGGAAGGCTTCCTGCGCAGCCACCGCTCGCTGACACAAACCGTGGGACGCGCCGCACGCAACCTCAACGGGCGTGTCATTATGTACGCCGACCATATCACCGAGTCAATGCAGCGCACCATCGACGAGACTCACCGTCGCCGCGAAATCCAACTGGCTTACAACGCCGAGCACGGCATTACACCCAAGGCCATCATCAAAGCTCGCAATGCCATCATCGGACACGAAGACCCCGATGAAGTGGCAGCACCGATGGCCAAACGTGCATCACGCCAAGGACTTCAAACCAAAACTCAGGCTGCAAAGCCTATACCATATATGAGCGAATACGCACCACAGGCCGACATCGCCGCCGATCCGGTCATGGCATACATGAACGCCGACGAATTGCAACGCCAAGCCACGGCTCTGCGCCGCGATATGCTCAAGGCCGCCAAAGATATGCAGTTTATGGAAGCTGCGCGACTACGCGACCTCGTACTGAAAATCGAAGATCGCATACAGCGACTTTCCGACAAGCCCACCGACATAAACCATTCGGGCAAATAACATAAGACCTATGGAGTACGTAGACGAATTGGCTTTAGGCTCTATGGACAAGCGACTGTGGCTGCCCACCACCGTCAAGGAAATCGAAGCACTCGGCTGGGATCGCCCGGACGTCATACTCTTCAGCGGCGATGCCTACATCGACCACCCTTCCTTCGGTGCAGCCGTGATAGGGCGCACACTCCAGGCCGCCGGCTACCGCGTGGCGATAGTGCCACAGCCCAATTGGCAGGACGACCTACGCGACTTCCGCAAACTGGGCATACCGCGACTATTCTTCGGCATAAGCGCCGGAGCCATGGACTCCATGGTTAACCATTACACAGCCGCCCGTCGACGCCGTGCCGATGATGCCTACACCCCCGGAGGACGCCACGGCGCACGACCAGACTACCCTACAATCGTATATTCAGAGATTCTCAAAAAGCTATTCCCGGACGTTCCTGTCGTGGTGGGCGGCATTGAGGCCTCGCTTCGGCGCTTATCTCACTACGACTATTGGCAAGACCGCTTGCGTCCCTCCATACTATTGGACTGCCAAGCCGATATACTGGTCTATGGAATGGGCGAACGCACCATCACAGCCATTGCCGAAGCGTTGGATGCCGGTACGCCCGTCAGTCAACTCACCGACATCAGGCAGACCGTGGTACGCGTCAACGCCACAGACATCCCGGCGGCAGATGACAACAACATCATACTCAATTCGTGGGAACAATGCCTACGCGACCGTCGTTGTCAAAGTCTCAATTTCAAGCATATCGAACAGCAAAGCAACCGCCGCAACGGAGGTGCAACCCTATGGCAGCAATACGGCAAAAGCGGCGTCAAAGCCAACCCGATGTACCCGGCTATGAACACCGGCGAGATTGACGCATCATTCGACCTGCCCTACACTCGTATGCCCCATCCACGCTACCGCGGCAAACGCATCCCGGCCTACGAGATGATTCGACATTCAGTCAATATGCACCGCGGATGCTTCGGCGGTTGCGCCTTCTGCACCATCTCGGCACACCAAGGCAAGTTCATAGCCTCGCGTTCGGCCGAATCAATACTGCGCGAAGCCAAAGCCGTCACACAAATGCCCGATTTCAAAGGATATATCAGCGACCTCGGCGGTCCAAGCGCCAATATGTACGGTATGCACGGACGCGACACCGATATCTGCGCCAAATGCCTGCGCCCTTCGTGTCTGCATCCACGCGTATGCCCCAACCTCAACACCGACCACTCGGCACTTCTCGACATATACCATAAGGTGGATGCCCTCAAAGGCGTCAAAAAGTCCTTCGTCGGCAGCGGCGTTCGCTACGATTTATCTATGCACCATACCGGCGACCCGCACATCGATGCCGTCAACCTGCGATACAACCGCGAACTCATCGAGCACCACGTCTCGGGTCGCCTCAAAGTTGCACCGGAACACACCGAAGACCGCGTCCTCGAAGTCATGCGCAAACCATCCTTCGACCTGTTTTACGACTTCAAAGAAATATTTGAAGACGTAAATCGTCGCTGCGGAATACGTCAGCAACTGATACCGTACTTCATTTCCAGCCATCCCGGGTGCCACGAAGAGGATATGGCAATCTTGGCCGCACGCACCAAAGACTTGGATATGCACCTCGAGCAGGTCCAAGACTTCACGCCCACCCCGATGACGCTGGCCACCGAGATATATTACTCGGGCATACACCCATACACCGGCGAAAAGGTATTCTGCGCCACAGACGCACGCGCCAAGGAGGCCCAACGACAATATTTCTTCTGGTACGACCGGACACGTCGCGATGCTATTATAGCCTCATTACGGCGTCTGCGCCGACAAGACCTCGTCGGCAAACTTTTCCCTGCATACCGTCCTTACGGACCCTCCGGCGGAAGCAGTCACAACCGCAACGGATACAGCCAAGGCACCGGATATGCCGCACAAAAACGCAAACCATCATCGGACAATCAACGCAAGAACGCCTCAAAAGACTTCAAACACAAACCACATAAATAAGTTACGTTATGCACAAAGCACTAATTATGAGCGCAACAGCACTTATGCTCAACGCAATGACGCCAACAGCCGCACTGGCCGGCGAAGATACGGACATCATTGACCGCCCGGACTTCAAGAGTACTACAGGCATATTCGACATCGATGCCCTCGAAGCTCTCGGACGCGTTTCCGAGCCCCGCGTATCTCCCGACGGCAAACGCGTACTCTTCGGCGTAAGCTACGAAAGCGTACCACAAAACAAATCCAACCGCGACCTCTACGTCATGAACATCGACGGCACGGGCATGACGCGCATCACCAAGACAGCACAAAGCGAGAACTCGGCCGTATGGATAGACAACGGCGCACGCATTGCCTTTGTATACGCCGAAAAGGACTCCACACCTCAGCTGTGGGTGATGAATGCCGACGGTACGGAACGCCACGCCGTCACCAATGTCGACGGAGGCATCGAAGGCTTTTTGTTCTCACCGGATCAATCCAAAGTCGTACTTATCGGCACAGTAAAGTACAACCGTACAGCAGCCGATATCTATCCGGATCTGCCCAAGGCAACCGGACGCGTCATCGACGACATCATGTACAAACACTGGGACACCTGGGTTACGGAAATACCCCACCCCTTTGTAGGCTCGTTTGACGGCCAAAGCGTTACAGAACTCAAAGACATCATGGAAGGCGAGCCCTACGAATCGCCCATGCGACCCTTTGGCGGCGTCGAGTCCTTCGCCTGGAGTCCCGACAGCAAGACACTCGTATACACCTCGCGCAAAAAGACCGGACTGGAATATGCCATATCCACCAATAGCGATTTGTACGCATACGACCTGGCTTCCGGCACCACAACCAACCTTACCGAAGGAATGATGGGGTACGACACCAACCCCGCATTCTCGCCCGACGGACGATACATGGCATGGCTGTCCATGAAACGAGACGGATACGAAGCTGACAAAAACCGGCTGTTCATACGCGACAACGCCACCGGTCAAAAGACCGATCTCACAGCCGATTGGGACTATACCATCGAAGAATTTGCATGGAATCCCGACGGCAAAAACATCTGGTTTATAGCCTACCATCAAGGCGTGGCCCCAATATTTAATATGGAAGTAGCCACACACAAGGTTACCACCGTGGCCGAAGGCCTCTACGATTACACCACCCTTGCACCGGTAGACCGCAAGACCGTAGTGACTATGCGCCACTCAATGCTTCGCCCCAACGAAATCTACCGCATAGGGCCCAAAGCCAAGAAAGGCGTGAAAGAAGACGTAGCCCTGACAGATATCAACGGCGACATCTTTGCTCAACTCACGATGCCCACAGTCGAAGCCAAGAAGGTGCCCACTACCGATGGCAAAGAAATGCTTACATGGGTCATATACCCGCCCAAATTCGATGCGACACAAAAATATCCGGCCATACTCTACTGCCAAGGCGGTCCGCAAAGCGCCGTCAGCCAGTTCTGGAGCTACCGTTGGAACTTCGCACTCATGGCCTCCAACGGGTATATTATGATTGCGCCCAACCGCCGCGGTGTTCCCGGATTCGGTACCGAATGGGAAGAACAGATCTCCAAAGACTACCCCGGACAAAACATGCGCGACTACCTTAGCGCCGTCGATTATATGAAAGCCAACGAACCGGCCATCGATCCGACTCGCATCGGAGCCACCGGCGCCAGCTACGGCGGATTCTCCGTATACTGGCTTGCAGGCAATCACGACAAACGCTTCGCCGCCCTGTGGGCTCATGCCGGCATCTTCAACACCGAGGCACAATACCTCGAAACCGAAGAAATGTGGTTTGCAAATTGGGACATGGGCGGAGCATTCTGGGACAAAGATAACGCCGCCGCACAGCGTACCTTTGCAGCCTCACCCCACCGATTCGTTGACCGTTGGGACACACCCATAATGATCAGCCATGGCGAGAAAGACTACCGCATCCTCGCATCGCAAGGCATGGCCGCCTTCAATGCAGCCAAGATGCGCGGTATACCCGCCGAGATGGTCATCTTCCCCGACGAAAACCACTGGATTCTCAAGCCTCAGAACGCTGTAATGTGGCAACGTCTGTTCTTCCGTTGGTTCGACCGCTGGCTCAAGCCCGACAAGAAGTAATATATTCACCGAACGCCTGACACCCAATGTCTAAAGCCGCACTTCGCAAAGAATTGGTCAAGATGTCACAGGAACAACTTGTGACGCTCATTCTCGACCTATATTCGGCACGTCCCCAAGCCAAAGAGTACTTTGAATTCTTCCTCAATCCCGACGAAAAAGAATTGTACGCCAAGTACATCAAAATCGTCGAAAAGGAGGTGTACCGTTCAAAGCGTGGAATGCTATGTGCCAGGGTCTCGTATCTCAACGCATACATCAAGGACTTCGCATCCTTCGGCGTATCCGCTTCCGCAGTCATCGACCTTACACTACACATAGCACGCATAATCCTAATCTTGGAACGCGCCTACTATATGACCGATGCCTTGCATAACAGCGGCGGCAAATTCATTGTAGCAGCTTTGACTCGCGCCAACGATGCAGGCCTATTCAAAGAAACCATGCAGTGTATCGAGAATTTGCTTGCCATACCGCAAGTCAGGCCGGGCTATGCGCGCGAAATCAAAGAACAAATCGCCGATTACCTGATGGAAGCTCAAAAGGAATGACTCTTGCAGCTCTTGCCTAACGATACGCAGAGCTAATCCCAAAACAAAGGGCCGGAAAGCACTATACGCCTTCCGGCCCTTGCTATTATAAGTACGTGTAATAATCGTCAATATCTCCGCAAAAATGCCCGAAACGGAGACTGCATTTGGTGCTATGGATTTTTTTTAAGAACTTAGCGGTGCAAAAAGAGTCAAGACTTAAACCAAGATGCAACTATCGACCTGCATAAAATACAAATATATATTCGTACGCACACTCATCCTTGCGATTCTGCCTCTGGTGATGTGCACTTTCCCGTCCTGTCATTCGTCCAAAGGGAGTACGGCTCAAGAGGTCAATTCACGTCCGGCTTCCAAGCCTGAGGGCAAAAGGCATAAGCCGGACACTCCTGCTGCTACTTCCAAAATGGGCAAAGCCTTGGTGTCCGAGGCTCGCAAATGGATTGGAACGCCATACGTCTACGGCGGACACTCGCGCAAAGGCACTGACTGCTCGGGATTTCTTATGGAAGTGTTTCGTGAATGCGCCGGAATTTCACTGCCGCGTAGTTCGCGGGAGCAGCAGGCATACTGCCACCCTATCGACCGCGAATACCTTGCCGTGGGTGACTTGGTGTTTTTCTCGAGCAAACGAAGCGGTGGACGCGTATCGCACGTGGGTATGTATATCGGCGACGGACGTATGATACACGCTTCGTCCAGCCGCGGAGTCGTCGAAGATGACCTTGCTTCACAGTATTTTGTCACCTATTACCAAGGAGCAGGACGTGTCCCCCAATTGGCTAACGCTAACCCTATTCCGACAAAGAGTACTCAGTCCGGGACTAATCCATCGTCCGATGTCGGCAATAACAATAGCTCGGCGACACAAGCGTCCGAAAGACAACGTGCCGACAGCCGTTCCGAAACTGAACGGACTCACACACTCAAACCTAACAATACACGGCCTGCACAACAGCCCGATGCTCAAACATCCGGACGTGTACGTGCACAAACAACGCCCACCCAAGCCGTAAAACAGCAAGCCGCACCACAAGACACGACCGCAACAACGCGTCCCGAAATCGTGGTCCGCGACGCCTTTTCAAAGACTAAGAAGAAATAGAGTTCACCATTATATCCCTTCGTTCACGCCATCGCAATGACGAGATAAGGGCTATGAAACACTGTCCGTAGATTATCTAATCCACAGTAGCTGTATTATATATCTTTAATTGAGGGTTTACTCAAACAAAGGCGATCTTATTCGCAGTCCATATACAAACGGCGACGGAGGAAGAAAGCACGTGTACGCAACAGAAACATAGCTGCACCTCCGGCCTGTACCGCAGCAGCAGCCCAAAAAGCCGCAGCATAGCCCGCATATTCGGCCAAAACGCCACCGGCGAGCATACCCACACCTACGCCTACGTCCCAGGAAATTAGTATGGACGAATTGGCCGTACCGCGCTGATCGTGCCTGGCCACCTTTATAAACATATTCAAAAATGCCGGATACATACGACCGTTGCCAAGCCCTATGAGCAATGCCGAGGCATAATATGCCCATTGTCCGGGACTCAGCGCAAACAGGGTATAGCCCACCGTGGAAACAAACACGCCAAATACACAATTGGCGGTGATGTGCCCTTGCCGCAAAGAGCGCGAGCCCCACAAACGAGACACAAAAAGCCCCGCGGCCAGAAGCGCAAAAAACACGCCTGTGCCTCCGGTAATACCAAGTTTTTCCTTGGCATATATGGCGACATAACTGCTCAATATACCCCAACACAATGCAAAAAAGCTGATATTGACAGCCATCATCCAGGCTCGCGTCAGGAAAAAGTGGTCGAGGCTGAGACGTCGCTTGCCCGGCACCGGCGGCCGCTGCGGCATCTTCAGCGACATCGTACACAGCATTCCAAGCAAAGCAGCAAAAAGCGCTATCCAAAACAACAGCACAAAGTTCCCGGTGACATCATATAAGTAAACACCGGCCGACGGAGCTATCGCCATAGCCAGATTGTTGCTCAAACCATAATATCCTATACCCTCGTTGCGCCGCTCGGACGGCAAAACATCTATAGCCGCTGTACTATTGGCTACTGTCGTAGCGCCGAAGGGCAGACCATGAAGTGTACGCACTATGGCAAACATCAATAATGTTCCGGCGGCAATATAGCCGGCAAAACATATAAAGAAAAAGAAGAAACATATCACCAAGACACGCTTGCGATCAAACGTGTCTACGATAAAGCCGCTGAAAGGTCGTATTATCAGTGCTGCAATGACGTAGCCGGACAATACTATGCCTATAGTGTCTTTGTCCGCATGAAACATATCCGAAAGATATATCGGCAGTAGCGGTGTCAGAAGAAAGAATGCAAAAAACAGCAAGAAGTTGGAACACATCAATTTAACGTAATTTGTATTCCATAATTTGCGGGGCTCGGCAACTACACCGGACGAGCCGGACACCTTTTCCTTATCTATAACTTCTTTTCCCATCGTACTCTATACAATATAATACTTTTAGCCGATGAAGTCTCAGCGAAAACCGGAGCAAAGGTAGCACATTTTTTTTGAATAGGGCTAAAAACAAAACATCGGCAAATCATAATCAGGACATATCCAAGTGAGACAGATACGATCAAAATATCCCCCAAATCCAAGGAAACATATTGCAGCATCATTATCTTATTGACTACCCTACACTACGATAACTCGTATACTTACAAATGCTGACGGTATATATAGGCACAAAAAAAATTACCCGTCATCACGACGCGTAATCTTCTTACCTTAAATCTAATACCATGAAAAACTGTACAAAGGTATAGCCTATAGATATTCCCACCAAATTTTTAAGGATAAAAATGCGTGTATTTAACTTTATTTAATCTGCACAAGCCTATCTACGCATTTAATAAACATTCATTAACATTAGACCTCAGGTATCAGTCAATAAATTCCACTATCTGTTTGATTGTCCATCTCCCGTTTTCTCGAAAACCGTATACGCCCACACCTCTACCGCCCTTACGCCGATACACACGACAAAAAAAGCACTTATTTTAACGCTAAAAGCCGGTTTTACTAATTCTTATTAAAAGTACCGGAACCAAAATTTATTTACGGAAATTTTTCCTAAATTTGTGACAAATTTCCGTTGGAAACATAAGCCCATAGGAGATTTTACGCAGAAAACAGTCTTACACACCCCTTTAACACCCCACCATCAAAGCATTATGATTACTGCAATGATAGCGTTATTTGTTCTGGGATACCTCGGAATAGCGCTGGAGCACGTCCTCAAAATCAACAAGGCGACATTCGCCCTACTTCTGTGCGCACTATTGTGGACTATCTACGCTCTCGTAGGACATGACCCCAATATGGCATCCGATCTGACAACCGCATTAGGTAACACCTGCGAGATTGTCGTATTCCTTATAAGTGCTATGACAATTGTCGAACTTATAGACCGTTACGGCGGATTCAACTATCTGGTGAGTCGAATCTCGGCGCGAAGCAAACGTGGACTGTTATGGGTTATGGCCTTTGTAGCCTTCTTCGTATCGGCACTGTTGGATAATATGACCACTACCATTATTATGGTAATGATGCTGCGTCGTATGATTGCAGACCAAAAGGAACGTTGGACATTTGCAGCAGTAATTGTCATTGCCGCTAATAGCGGCGGCGTATGGTCGCCCATAGGCGACATTACCACCATAATGCTATGGATGAAAAATTGTGTAAGCTCCATCGACCTTATCGCCAATCTCATCCTGCCGTCATTAGCCTCGGTGGTCGTTCCCGTGCTTTTAGCGTCACGCACCATCGGCAAAGGCCCCTTGGAACCGCTCAACTCGCAAGACACTCGTACCGGTTATGTACTTAGCGAACACCACCCGCGCCTTTCGCACTTCATCCTCGGTTGCGGCGTTGCCGGTCTGCTGTTTGTGCCTATATTCAAAGCCGTCACTCATCTGCCGCCGTATATGGGCATTCTAATGTCGCTAAGCGTTCTGTGGCTTATAACCGAAATCGTTGTTTACCGCTACAAACTGGACAAAAAGATGGAGGGACGCATCTCTCAAGTGGTTCGCAACATCGATATGAGTACAATCCTCTTTTTCCTCGGTATTCTTTTGTCCGTACAAGCTTTGCAGCAGGCCGGAATACTCCACGAGGTTTCGCAATGGCTTGACACAACTTTCCACGAGGCGTATATCATCAACGGCATTATCGGTATATTATCCTCTGTAGTCGATAATGTTCCTCTGGTAGCAGCATGTATGAATATGTATCCTGTTGTCGGAGATACCGCAGTACAGGTGGCCGCAGACCCCGCTTGGGCTCAAGTATTTGTTTCGGACGGTTTGTTCTGGCACTTATTGACTTTCTGCGCCGGCGTTGGCGGTTCGCTTCTCATCATTGGCAGTGCTGCCGGTGTCGTTGCTATGAGCATCGAAAAGATACCCTTCATCTGGTATCTCAAACGTATCACTTGGATGGCATTCCTCGGCTATCTTGCCGGTATCGTCATTCTGTGGCTCGAAACATTCCTCATCACGATTTGACGTAATTGCAAAAACACCTTCCTGATATAAGCAACGAGGCGACCCCACCAAAACGGGTCGCCTCGTTGTTTGTATCTGTAATATCGCGCTTATACGCATCTGATTCACCGCCGACCATTTCATCGAACACATACAGTCGTTATAACGAATATCAAGTCCATACGGAGTATGGATCTCCGCTTCATTTGGCTTATTTTGTCGGAACGGTATCCGGACGGTTCGAGGCTGCGGGCTCGGAATGTGTGGCATTGATACTATCCGTCGGCTGCTGCTGTTTTGGACGACGACGCAGGAAATTGAACATCCGGTCAAAGTCTCGCCTATACATTATGCCAACGCCTTGCGTTGTCTGTGCCGTGCGCAAGTAGTAGTTCTGGTCGTTGTATCGATTGTATGCCTTCAAGCGCCATACACCACTGGGTGTCAACAGATATTCTATATCAAAATCGCCTATAAATTGGTTTGTATTCAGTGATTTATCACGATATCCGAAGTTGCCGTTAAGGCGCAGGCGATTATTAAGCAGGGTGCTGCTCAGTGCTACATCAAATTCTACGTCCGAGAAGTCGCCGCGATCGCTGCGGAGGTTGGGCGCAATAGTCCAATTGTCGCTGAGTTTACCGAGCATACTGCTGAGTTGGCTCGAAATGGTCGATGACGCTACCGAGAACAAATCGCTACCCTTGGTGGTAGACATATACTCCGGGGTGTAGAATCGATTGAGTGCCAGCAGATATATAATCTGCCTATTCATCATTTCGTCCGTAGAAACGATAGAGCGCACTTTGCGGTAAACGTCGGACGTAAGCGTCGGAAATTCCAAATCAAAGGCAATGTCGGGCTGGCGCATATCACCGGAGACTTTCATCACGGCATTCACCGGAACGTTGGTACGGTTAAGGTCTTTATCTTGCAGGAATGACTCGTCAAGGTCACTCAGATTGGCATTGACGCCATAAGTGGCATTGATATCAAGACGTGCATTATATGGGTCGCCTGTAAAGGCCACCGAACTACCCTCTTTGATCGTAAAATCTTTAACTATAATATCCTGCAACGTAAAATTATACGTGCCATGTTCTATCGTGTAAGTGCCGTAAAGATGCAAGTCGTTGCCCGGAGTGACATACGTCATTCGCAGGTTACCGCTACCATTGGACTTGATTTCGTCACCGCCGACAGGATCCATTACAAGATTTACCTTGGCTTGCGGCGTTATATCCACCTGTATGTCCATGCTATATGTCGAGGGATTGTCCTCATTGGCCTTACGCATACGACGTTGATACTCGCGTATGACGGCCGGCACAGGGTCTACCTCCACCGGATTCACAGCTGCGCCGTTCTCGCTCTTTACTTGTTTACGTCTGAAGGTAAGGAATTTGTACTCCTCGGCATCAAGTCGGTCCGAGAGGACAAAGGTGAATGTCGATCCGGGAGCTGTGGACATATTGACCCCGATATTCACCATACCGGGACGACCGGTCACAAATGCCGAACCATTGCCATATATACGGCCATACCAATCGGGACTTATGGACGGTGTTACATCGTAGCTTAAGAAATTGTGTGCATTGGTCACGGCAAAATCAAATTCCGGTGCCTTGAAATACGTATGCTTCACCCATCCGCGCAGGTCCGCCGTATTACCATAAGAATCTTTTATCTTAATAGGCGGTATCTCTATAATTCCGGGACGTATATGCACACTATCCGTTGCATAGTACCAGGTGTTGGTAAATCCTATCTTTATTCCGAAATTGTCCGCATATAGGTCGCCTTCAAGGTCTATAAATTTGAATGTACCAAACAATCGTGCATGACCCGAAGCATAGCCGGAGACGTCATCGGCAAAGGCCGCCATGAATGGTTTGAGAAATCCTACCTTGACTTTAGTGGCGTCAATATTTATGTCCAAGCCTTCGTTCATCGGGAAAATATCACCACCGATATGCGAATGTATTCCGTTCTCGTCCACGATGTCGGCATCAAGTGCTACTGCCATACGGTCGGCGTCCCATAACGCTTTGACGTTGGCATCTCCCAAGGTGCAGTAGTTATACGAAATATCCTTGACATGCAAATGGTCGGCTGTGATGGCCCGGTTGGGGCCCATAAGTCCTCGTGCCTGAATGGTGCCGGTGGCTATTCCGCCTATAAGAGCCTTGTTTATATCGAGTGTTTCGAAAATCTTAATCATTTCGATATGGTCCAACTTGACGTTCATCACATCTTCGATGTCTGCCGAGGCCGTACCGTCTATCGAAATGCTTTGTGTATCCGTACTCATCCTGAATCCATCGGCACGCACTCCGTCTGCATTATACGTGATGGTGGAGCGAGCTATATTCCATATATCATCGCCAAAAGTGATGTTGCACGGGTTAAAGTCTACTGTAGCACATAGGCCTCGTGCATCTCTGTCCAGTAATGTCGAAAAAGCGATTTGACCGTTGATGGGCTTTTCGCGCTCCAAACTCCAGTCTATACGAGTATCTATGCGCCCGGCTGCCGCACTGAGGTTGGCCACCACAGCCATCTCGCCTTTCTTGGTAGGCATCTGCGTGGTGGCATATATTGTTGCAAGGCCCTCTCCGCCGTCCGCCGCTTCGCCGGAGACGTCTATCTGCATCGCCGTATTCTCTACAAGTTTTTCTCCGTTAAGCAAATACGGTGCATCCATGGCCATCGTCATGCGGTGGTTTGCATAGTCCACTTCTCCGTCTATAGTCACGGGATATATCACCTGTACCGGCAGGCGAAGAAAGCGTGACAGTTTCTCGGCGTCTGCCAGTTCAAATTCGTACGTAAACTTGTTGGACCGACCCGAAGCCACGTCTTTTTGGGCCTTTTCGTGCCATGTCACATCTACAAAAGCCGGAATGATATGCGAAAGTATGTCGCGACATTCGCCGACTATGGTCTGTGGATGTATCTCGCCGGAAAGATGGCCGTTTAGGAAGTCGCTTTCAATACTCATAGTACCGGGTGACGATGTATTGTCGGCGCTCAATCTAATATTGTCCACCTCTATAGAAGGCTTTTCGGGGTGTTCGAAGCGCAGTTTCTTCACCTGTACATATCCGTTGACCCACGTATCTAAGCGGCCTTGCAAGTCTGCTCCGATTTCGGCATTGAGTTTGTATCCGTCATATTTACCTGAAACTCCGAGAGTTTGTAAATCCGCATTTTGTATCGTGGCTGCAAGATTTAATGCCGGAGCCGAAGCCTCATACGACCCACCGACATTGGCCACTAAATTGCCGGCTTCCGTATTTGCTGCTAAATCAGCCACGAACGTCCGGTCAAAGTCGCTATTGCCTCGTACGACAATATCGCGATACGTCTTCCCATTCCACTCGACGGCATCTATTTGCGCACTTACTTCGCCTGCAAAATTGCGCTTGGAACGGATGATCTCGGCATCGACATCTATACTGCCCGTAAATCTGCCGAGACGTGCATCGGCCGCTACAAGGCCCAAGTTTATGCCGCGTATGTCAACCGTCGCATTAGCCGTCAAATGGTCAAAAGAGTTGTCCGCGGACGAGAGCGTACCATCCACGGCCACATCTCCCACCGAGGTGCGGAGCATGGCATTGCCGTCAAAGTTATGTCGGTCGCCGGAAGCATTTACATCTATCCGAACATTGCCCAACCGTGTAATATCTGCAAGCATTTTGGGCGAAATGCCGGAATTGGCTTTCGCAAGTATTGCGGCTACCTCGGCAGCACGTATATTCCCCAATAAATGCAAGTCTTTACAACTGAGCGAGTCGATACTAAATTGACCCTGCATGGACAGCGCAAGTCCCGGGTGTGACATTTTTAGGGTTCTTATCGTCAAATCCTTCAATGTGCCATATCCTTCGATTGAGAGGTCATAGTCATCGTTCATCGTTTTCAAGGACGGTATAAGCGGGCTGATGTCCGAAGGGGTGATGTGACTTCCGTCAAGCAGTTTTAGCTTCACAGGAATACTGCGTCCGATTTCTCTGAGCTGAGCAATGCTGTCATACCGCAATTTGATATTTCCAAGACGTATATTCGTGTTAGGCAATGCAACGCCCAAGCGCTGTATTTCCAATGACTTAGGCGTATAATACACCGTAGCGGTCAAGTTGTTCAATTTAAGGCCGGAAGCCTCCGTGGCGGTCAATCGGTCAAGACGTACAGCGACGCTGTCATTACCTACCGTGGGAAGCATCGCTGCAAGTTCCACGCCATTAAGTCTTACATGCTTGGCATTAAAACGGTCGGGCGTTTGAGGCGCATTGAGGACATCGTAGCGCAGGTCGCCATGTCGTATGTCAACGCTTCCTATGGACAATTGTATACGGCTCGCCGGCTTCTGCTTTTGCTTTGGTTTCAGGCGTTTAATGATTCCGGCAATATTAAGCGGCGATTTATCCGTAGCCTTATAAATACGAACTTTCAGGCCGTCTATAGCGGCATAATCCACAGCTATGCGCCCCGTACTCAGAAAGTAAGACAATTCGAATCGCGCATCTATATCATTTATTTCGAGTGCTTTTTTCCCGAAATCGTCTTCTACCGAAACATTTTCAACGGATATGGTGTTGAACGGCTCGAAATGTACCGCGCCTACCGACACCTCTGTCCCCAATAGTCGCGTAAGCTCGACTTCCGCTGCATGTCGCAACCGCTCCTGCGCCCACGGAGCCGACAGCGCCATGTATAGACCCATCGGCACCACCACACCAAGCAGTATGGCGGCAATAATTAACGCGCGTATTATTCTATAAGCACGAATCATTATCTGTCGCTATTATTCTACGAAGTTACGCATTTTTTCGCTAAATCCGGGGCCGGTTTCGAACAAATCAGCCGTCACACGCAATTTTTGAGCGATAAATTATTGTTTATGTCTCTACGAACACATCTGCCGTAGCCTTCGGCCGATTTCGATATGAGCGGACCGAGTCCTAAAACTTGAGCTGGGCAAACCTATGGCGTCCTTTCAAGTAGTACTGTATCAGAATGTTGACATGCGTATCGGCACGCATATCCAAAAGGTCCGTATCGGGATGGCTGGTATAGTCGCGACGCATTCGCTTAAAGTCTCGATGTGCGCGCAGTACCGCCCCGGCATTCTTGAAATCGAAGCCGGCGACAAATTTGCACCACGCTATGGCGTCAAGCAGGCGACGACGGAACAATTTGCTGCGTCTCGTGCTGTCCGGCAAGTTTTTATGTAATAGCAGCAAGTTGTTGCGGAAGTTCAAGTATGTCTTTCGGGGATTGGACGCCGGCAGTGACCCCCCGCCAAGATGGTATACGTGCGAAGTCGGCAATGCCACAATCTCGTACCCGGCAAGATGAACGCGCCAGCACAAATCTATTTCCTCCATATGTGCAAAGAAACGTTCGTCAAGCCCTCCCACACTGACGTACAACTCAGTGCGTATGCACAAGGCGGCTCCCGTGGCCCAAAAAATCGGCATCTCGGTGTCGTATTGACCTTTGTCCGGCTCGCAAGTGCCGAATATGCGTCCGCGACAATACGGATACCCGTTGCGATCTATCATACCGCCGCAAGCCCCGGCATACTCGAAGGTATCCCGCTGAGTATCGCTTATAATTTTGGGCTGTACGGCACCCACTTGAGGATGCGAATCGAGGTATTGCACCAGTGGTGCCAGCCATCCGGAGGGAGTGCTGACGTCGCTGTTAAGCAGCACTACATATTCGTAGTGGCCGTGCAGGGCTTCTATGGCACGATTATACCCACCTGCATAGCCGTGGTTTTCATCGAAATATATCGTGTCTACCCGACCGGCGAATTCGGTCTCAAGCAATTGCCGTGACCCGTCCGTCGATCCGTTGTCAGCGACAATGACACGCCCGTAAGCGGCATCTGTCCCGGAGACAACATCGGGCAAGTATCGGCGTAAAAGTGCTTCGCCGTTCCAATTGAGTATGACAACCGCACATTTTGCGCCCGTGGTGTTATTTATATCGTTTGTCATTTTTGTATGTTTGCTTCGGGATGACGACGATTCCGCTGCCAGCGGTTGTGCGACCACAGCCAGATTTGCGGCTGACGGCGTATCGTCTCTTCTAATAGTTTGAAATATGTATCCGTAACTTCGCCTTCGGCGGTCTCGGCCACATTATCCGTGATAGGTCGTATTGTGATGCAATAGCGTCCCCTGCCCTGCTTGGCCATATCCCAATATACGGCTGCCATTCCAAGGCGGCGTGCAAGGGTCTCCGTCCCTGTAATTACGCGCGTTTTCTGCCCGAGAAATTCTATGATATGTTCGGGATCACCATGACTTGGTTTTTGGTCGCTCATAAATCCGGTCAATGACAGTCGGCCGTCTTTTCGAGATTGCAACATGTGACGAAGTGTCATCTTCTTGGGTATGGATACAGCCCCGAATCGACTGCGAATACGCAACATCAATTCGTCCCACTTCTTATTACGCAAAGGACGGTAGATCTGACCGAAAACAACCGATTCGGAAATATCTGTCGGGAAATCACGCGTGATGCTCGGCGCCCATTCCCAATTAAAAGTGTGCGCAAAGTACGCCACCACCGAACGGCCGTGCCTTAAATGATCTTCTATAATATCCAGTCCATCAAAGGTCATACGGTTTGTAATGGTCTCTGTATTTACGTGCAACAGCTTGATTGTCTCCACAGTATAGTCCGCAAAGTTGCGGTAAAAACCGCGGATATTACGCCGTAGTGTGCGCCGGTCCATCTCCGGAAAAGCGGCTCGCATATTGGCGCGTACCATACGCCGACGATAGCGCAACACGTAGTATAGCAGCAAAAATATTACGTCCGCCAGGACATACAATGCCCTCAGCGGCAAATGCGCCAAGCCTTTTACCAGCGCTATTCCAAACGCCGTAAGCATATCGCCAATTATTTTCCCGAGTTTACTCATATTGCGTTGCCAATGGATTTTGCCTCTGATTTTCAATGTACAAGCAGTGTGCCATTGAATCCGCATTCTTCACTGTCATGTGCATCTTCGATTATGGTGTCAAGCCTGACAGGCACTATTTTATTGTCATATTCGGCAGTCGCGCCCGGCACATGCACCTTGAGGTAATTGTCTGTAAAACCGCTCATAGCACGACCGGCTCGCGGATGTTCCAACAGCACCGGACGCGTAGTACCCTCGAAGCGCGAGGCAAAAGCCAGCATCTTTTCGCGGCTTAAAGCCAGCATACGCTGCATACGCTCGTGCTGCAGCTCCGGGGGAACTGCGTATGGTATTTCCAAGGCTCGCGTTCCGGGACGTTCGCTGTACGTAAACAGGTGTAGACGCGAGATATCCAGCGATTTGCAGTAGTTGTACGAGTCTTCAAAGAAGGCATCTGTCTCTCCCCTCATACCCACAATCAGGTCCACGCCGATAAACGCGTCCGGTATGGCACGTCGTATTCGCTCGATTTTGGCGGCAAACAGCTCTGTGTCATAGTGACGACGCATCAGTCGCAATACGTCATCGCTACCGCTTTGCAACGGAATATGAAAATGTGGCATAAACCGCTGTGCTTCAGTGGCGCACCAATCGATAATCTCATCTGTTATCAAGTTTGGTTCGATTGAGGATATACGGTAACGACTGATACCTTCAACCTTATCGAGGGCCTTTGCCAGATCAAAAAAGTTCTCGGAAGTTCCATGTCCGAAGTCGCCTATATTGACTCCGGTAATTACTATCTCGGTGGCACCGGCGGCCGCCGCGGCACGTGCTTGTTCTACGACCTGACTGACCGTTCCCGAGCGCGAACGTCCTCGAGCCTTGGGTATTGTGCAGTAGCTGCACCAATAGTTGCAGCCGTCTTGAACCTTGAGGAAGAATCGTGTACGGTCGCCGCGCGAACACGATGGCTCGAAGTCTCGTATCTGAGCGGTAGGTGTAATGTCCGTTTGATGCATCTCGCGGTTGCGCAGCCACTCTTCGGCGCGACGTACAACCCCATGTTTCTTGTCGTTGCCCACCACCGCGGCCACTCCATCCATAGCCGCGATGTCCTCTCCATGCAATTGAGCGTAACATCCGGTAACTATGATTGCGGCCTGAGGGTAGCGACGATGCATCGACCTGATATATTGGCGACACTTACGGTCTGCAGTTTCCGTAACCGAGCAACTATTGACCACGATTATATCCGGGGTCTCGCCACGGCCGATGGCACGTATTCCGCGTTGCGACATTAGGTCTTCTATAGTCGCTGTCTCGGCAAAATTGAGCTTGCACCCGAAAGTATGGTACAATGCCGTAGCTTCGGACGATTGATTGTGGTTGCTGTCGCACATATCGGTCATTGTATATTATGTTTTGTCTGTTTCACTGATTACAATTTATTACCAATCACCATTCGTTTCGGGATACCTAAAAATTGAAGTATATGAATGGTGCAACGTCTTCGCCTCGCAATTGGAGCACGCATTGTACGACTACAATGAATATCAGCAGTTTGACTATCCAAGGCGAGCGGACAAACCACATAGCGGCCTTGTCCCAAAAGGAGGTGGGAAGACAATGGGCGATTATAATTACGGACATAAGTATCAACCATAGATAGCGTACCGAGGCAAAGGGTATTATATAATCTACGGACAAATCCGAGAAGGTGTGCCCTATAATGGCGCACGAATCGCCGAAACTATCGGCGCGGAAAAACACCCATAGCAAGGCTACAACAGTCATTGTCAGCAGCCATGAAAGGGCTTTGACTCCCCAATTGTCGCCAATCTTTCCGAGGAAAGGTCGGCAAGCCTTATGTATTGCCAGGCCGGCGCCATGCATTCCGCCCCAAAATACGAATTTCCATGACGCACCATGCCACAATCCGCCGATAAGCATCGTCGCCATATTGTTTACGTAAGTTCTCCGCTTCCCCTTGCGGTTGCCGCCAAGTGGTATGTACACATAATCGCGCAACCACGTGGAAAGCGATATGTGCCAGCGACGCCAAAAATCGGTAAGATTGCGCGACTTATACGGGAAATTGAAGTTCTTAGCCAGTCTGAAGCCCATAATCAGGGCGATACCTATTGCCATATCACTGTATCCTGAAAAGTCGCAGTATATTTGCATAGTATATCCGATGATGCCCATCAGGCATTCAAAGCCGCTGTAACCAGGCACGCCGGTGGCTGCATCTACACTGAATATCAAGTCATTGTATTGTGCTATATAGTCAGCGATAATGGCCTTCTTGACCACTCCGAGTATTATAAGCCATAGCCCGAGATACATCATCGGACGTGTGGCATGGCGACTTTCGCGTATCTGCGGCAGAAAGTAATCGGCACGAACAATAGGTCCGGCCACAAGTGCCGGGAAAAACGATAGGAAAAAGGCATACTCGAGCCACGTCTTGGTGGGCGCTACACGTCCTTTGTACACATCTACTATATAGCTGATAGACTGAAATGTATAGAAGGATATGCCCACAGGCAAAATGATATCCATAGGCTCGAAGTTGCCACCTACCATCTGCTGCCAATTCCACATAAAGAAATTGGCGTACTTGAAATAGCAAAGTATACCCAATGAGGTGGTCACCGAGAGTGCCACACATAATCGACGCCTCAGACGTGACCGGACACGCACAAGCACACGAGACATTGTCCAGTCTATCAATGATGTAGCCACTAACAGAAAGACAAAGAATCCACTGCTTTTATAGTAAAAGAACAGCGAGAAAGCCACCACAAAACTTACCATCTGCCACAATCGGTCGCGCAGCATTGCAAAGACCGGGATAAAGACGATAAACAATGCCCAAAACACTCCGCTGCTGAAGAGCATAGGCTCGCCCGGAGTGTAGGTCAGCTGTTCTAATATGTTGTGTATTATCGTCGAAATATCTGCCATTTGTTGTTGTCTGACGACGGCTTGACCTTCAGATTCTTATGTTTATTACTTTTGCGGTTGGTGTACAAATATTCGCTTGGGACGCCCTGTCGCGGTCTTGGGGCGCGACATTTTTATGGGATGTGCGCAGTGTTGCGGCATCCACCGGGCCACCGAATCCATCCATTGGATAGCGGAGTCGTGCGTGGGATGCGCACCGTCCTTGGCTCTGTCAAAATGCATACCACGGCTCAGGAAGAATGATCCGGCCGGGACATTTGCGGCAATCAAGTCGTTGATACCGGTATCGTCTTTCCAGTTGGGCGGACCTATCCATACAAAGGGTATTTTGCCTACTTCCTTGACTATCTGCTTGACATATCGGTCACGCTTGGATACGATGTCGCGCACAAACAATTCATTGGCACCGAGGCATATAAAGATATAGTCCGGATGTAAGCGTTGCACGTATGAGGCCAAACGGCCGCTACGTCCCCAAATCTCACTGGTACTGCTGTACCATATCACCGAATACAATGTATGACCGTTGGCCGAAGCATAGGCGGCCAAACGCGGTGAAAGACCTTCGAGCATCGAGTCTCCGATAAACAGAATGGTCTTGGGCAATGTATCTGTTTTAACAGCCTTAGTCGCAGGACGTGTCTTCGTCACGCGGGCTGCCGCTCCGGAGACTGAAGCGGCATTCGCCTTACCGCCCTTCTTGGCATCGGCCGTCAGCGTGGGCACTATCTTGGAGGACTTTAGCGTATGCCCGCATATCTCAATAGTATCGAAGGTGGACAGCACCGCAAAAAATGCAAATGCCGTCACCAGCAACAGCCAAAGTCCTAAGTAGTTGCGTCGCATCGTTGTATGATTGGATATTATTCTTTGTTAGAGGGTTACGTTGACGATATTCGTTGTCGGTAAAATGCTATCTGGCTATGACATAACTTACGCCGGGGTTGTGATAGACGTTGTAGCGCGTCAACCCGTATCCAAGTCTGGCAGCATCACCCGAAAGGGGTGATCCCTCATTGGCAAACACGTCGTAAGTGCTCTTGCATTTAGGGCATTTGGCTACAGAGGTCTCTTTGTCTATCTCGACACGCACATCGGCCTTACCTTCGACGGGACAAGCCAAATCGTATGCCTGAGGATTACCGAAAACATCGGATACAAGCAACACTCCACCATAACCGGTAAATGTGGTGGAGGTGTAAGGGAAGTCCGCCGGGACCTTGAGCGTCCTTATAAATCGGCGTGACTGCATAGCTCCGGAAACGCCGTAAGTAATCCAGCCGCCGGGGTCGCTGAACACTATCTGCACCGGTACGGCCGGCAGGCGTTTATTGTCTACGGTATCACATCCGGACATCATTGCCGAAATCGCAGCCACACACAGTGGCATCATCAGACGCATAATCCGGTGTGTAAACATTGTACTCATTTCTTACCCAGCAATTTATCTACAGCCTCGTGGTACGAGAAATCAAATTCGCCCACCACAGCATCAAGCATCGTAAGTATACGGTCGTTAGACAGATTGCCGATGGATCCGAGGTGCGTATGGTGCATCCCGGCAGCCGCAGATTCAGCGTCAAAGGTCCCGGCTTCGACCTCAAGGCCCACTTGTCGATAAGCATCTCGGAAGGGCGTTCCGTCAAGGACTCGACGATTGACCTCCTCCACACTATACATTGCCGCATATCGCGGATCAAGGCGCGCCACATCCCGGACCTTCATACCTTCTATCATTGCGTCCACCATCGTCAAAATGTCTTCCAGACGGTCAAACGATGGCAGGAAGCTTTCCTTGATAAGTTGCAGGTCTCGCGAATAGCCCAACGGTAGATTATTGGTAATCAAGGTGATTTCCATCGGTAATGCTTGCAGGCGATTGCAGTAGGCACGTGTCAACTCAAATACATCGGGATTCTTCTTGTGCGGCATTATAGATGACCCGGTGGTGTACCTATCTTCAAGTTTCACAAATCCGTAGTTCTGCGAATTGAACAGGCAGACATCTCCGGCAAGGCGGCTGATAGTGGCGGCTATATTAGCCATAGCCGTGGCCACGATACGCTCGCTCTTGCCACGTCCCATTTGCGCATATATCACATTGACCACCGGCGAAGCAAATCCCATAAGCCGCGTAGTCATATCGCGGTCCAGCGGGAAAGAGGAGCCGTAACCGGCGGCTGACCCGAGAGGATTTCGATTGACGATATCGAAAGCGGCACGAAGTGTGCGCAAATCATCGACCAGAGCCTCGGCATACGCGCCCAGCCACAGCCCCGCGGACGAGGGCATAGCAACCTGCGCATGGGTATATCCGGGTATAATAATGTCGCGATAGCGCTCCGATACACGTACAAGTGTGCGCGAAAATCGCTCGGTCAGATGCACCAATCGCTCTATGCGATCGCGCATCATCAATTTGAGGTCTACAAGCACCTGGTCGTTGCGCGAGCGTCCTGAATGTATCTTCTTGCCCACATCGCCAAGACGCTGTGTAAGCATAAGTTCAACTTGCGAATGAACGTCTTCGACGTGCTCGGCTATGGCAAATTTGCCGGCTTCGATTTCGACATAAATCTCGCGTAAAGCCGTCGTCAGCACCTCCAATTCGGACGCATCAAGCAGCCCGATGCTTTGCAACATCGTGATATGCGCCAGCGACCCTATGACATCATACGGCGCAAGGTACATATCCATCTCACGGTCACGGCCGACGGTGTAACGCTCGACTTCGGCGTCTACGTCGACGTTTTTCTGCCAGAGTTTACTGCGCATCTACTGAAGCCAGTCGGGCAATAAGCAACCCAAATTGATCGGCCGCCTGCTGCAAGTGCGGAGACACCAACGGGCGAAGCATCACCGGGATATTTATGTCTATAGCGGTCTCTATCTCTGTGGCGGCATTGTCTTCTACGCCTTTCAGATTGACATTTATTGTCATAGGCAGCATTCCGCCGGCGCCTAAGACTATGCGCTCGGTTGTACATTCCTGCACTTCCATACGCACATTACCCACCTTGGAATTATTTACCACGATGGCAGCCTTTTCGAAAGACACCTGCCCTATGTTTTTGCGCTGCTCCTCGGGCAGCTTTTCCAGCAAACCTTCCAGAGTCGAGAGGTCGCTGAAACGTGCGGCAATGGCCTCGGGTGTGGTCTCCACGCGCACGGCTTTACCTTTATATATTGCCATTAAATGATATTCTAAACGTTATTATTCAATTTGATAGAACCTTTTTGACCTTTCGTATGGCTCAACCCAAAGCCCCGGGCAGCCAATTGGCCGGATCTTTGCGCCACGCCTGCAGCGTCTCCACATCCGTGGGCTTGATATATCCGGTATCAAGGGCCGATTCTATCATTGTGTCATAGTCGCACAATGTCACAAGACGCACATCTTCTTTCTTGAAGGCCTTGGTGGCTATCGGGAAACCGTACGTGAACATTGCCGCCATACCCAGCACTTCGCCACCGGCCATACGTACTGCATCCACAGCCTTCAGCGAACTGCGACCCGTCGACACAAGGTCTTCGATGATTACGACATTTTTGCCCGGTATAAGGTTGCCTTCGATCAGATTTTCAAGTCCGTGGTCCTTAGGCGTCGAGCGCACGTAGATATACGGCACGCTCAAGAGGTCGGCCACAAGTGCGCCCTGCGCTATGGCGCCGGTGGCAACACCGGCTATATAGTCCGGCATCCCGAAATTCTCGACAATCAGTCGCGCCAGTTCGATTTTTATGAACGAGCGGATCTCGGGATACGACAATGTCTTGCGATTGTCCGTATATATAGGACTGTTCCAACCCGAGGCCCATGTGAAGGCGTTGTCCGGCTGGAGATTGATTGCACTGATAGACAGCAATTTATCTGCCAACAGTCGTGCTACTTGTTTCATCTATATTTTTATTGTTTCTGAATGTACGCACAAAGATACGCATTTTTCCCGACATCGCCATCTAATACCGACGGCACCCGACGCCGCCTCACGGCCGCTATACAATACATCGTTCGTCCGATAGGCACGAGCAAGGATTTTGGATTGCCGAAAATCCGTGGGAAATGAGTACCTTTGTAGTCCGGGAACAGCTCTTCCGGAATAAAACGTTACACAAAAACAGACAGCAACCGAAGCATATCCAAAACAATGGAAGTACTGTACGAGGACAACCATATAGTCATAGTCAATAAGTCGCCGGGCGAAATCGTCCAAGGCGACAAGACGGGCGACACTCCGTTGAGCGAAATCGTCAAGGCTTGGCTCAAGACCAAATACGACAAGCCGGGCGAAGTGTTTTTGGGCGTAGTACACCGATTGGACCGTCCCGTAGGCGGTGTCGTCGTCTTTGCCAAGACATCCAAGGCGCTGTCACGACTCAATGCCATGCTTCGCGACGGCCTGATACATAAAACTTATTGGGCCATAAGCCGCAACAACCCTCCTCGGCAGCAAGATTCTTTGACACATTATATTACCACCCGCGAAGCGTCCAACAAGTCTTACGCCAACGATACTCTGCGCCCGGGCAGCAAGGAAGCCAAACTTAATTACCGTGTCTTGGCTCGCGGAGACCATTACTCTCTCATTGAAGTGCAGTTGCTGACAGGACGTAAGCACCAAATACGAGTACAATTGGCGGCCATAGGCTGTCCGATTAAAGGCGACCTCAAATATGGAGACCGTCGCTCGAATCCCGATGGAAGCATCTCGCTGCTGGCGCGACGCATAGTCTTTGAGCATCCGGTGTCGCATATCACTATAGATGTCACCGCCCCGGTCCCGAACGACCCTCTATGGCACGCGCTCGAAACGGCCGCCACACAGGCCGAAACAGTGCAGAACACTGCCACTCCAACCCCAACATCTCAAAATCCTCAATAGCGATGGAAAAGAAAGACCTCAAGATAGTATTCCTGGGTACTCCCGATTTCGCCGTACCCAGTCTGGACCGCATAGTATCATCCGGCTACAACGTTGTGGGCGTGGTTACTATGCCCGACAAACCCGCAGGCCGCGGACACCGTATGTATATGTCGCCGGTCAAGGAATACGCGTTGGCGCACGGGCTGCATCTGATGCAACCGGAAAAACTGCGCGACCCGGCTTTTGTGAACGAGTTGCAAAGCCTCAACGCCGATTTGTTTGTAGTCATTGCCTTCCGTATGCTCCCGCAAGTAGTGTGGCAAATGCCTCGCCTCGGTACGTTCAATCTGCACGCATCGCTACTGCCGGACTATCGCGGCGCGGCGCCCATCAACTGGGCCGTTATCAATGGCGATAAGCGCACGGGCGTCACCACATTCTTCCTTAAGCACGAAATAGACACCGGAGATGTCATAGACCAATGCGCCATAGAAATCGCCGATGAGGATAATGTAGGCTCCGTGCACGACCGACTGATGGCCCTGGGTGCCGATCTGGTAGAACGCACTTTGGCTCATATCGTGGCCGGAGACCTCAAAACCACACCGCAAAGTGCTATGACTTCGGAACAGTGCCGCCCCGCGCCCAAGATTTTCCGCGAAACATGCCATATTGATTGGACTCGCCCGGCCGTGGAGGTACACAACCTCGTTCGCGGTCTCTCGCCCTACCCCGGCGCTTGGACCACGCTGTGCGCCGACAATTTGACACCTACCGATTTCAAAATTTTTGACTCTCGCGTAGATGATGCCGTCGTCAATGCGGTCCCCGGTACGATGATCGCCGAAGCGGACAAACTCGGTGTGGTATGCGGAGACCGGCGCATACTGCATATCCTCAGTTTACAAGCCACAGGCAAGCGTCGTATGGATACGGATGCATACCTGCGTGGCGCACGATTGGCCAATCCGCGCATAGTTGATACGGCCCGGTGACATTGCCCGGCCAAGTTATTATACCTCTAACGACAGATACTTACAACCGAAATGTTAGCTCCTCTTGCCGAAAGGCTGCGCCCTACCACACTCGACCAATATGTCGGGCAGACCCATCTCGTCGGACCCGGTGGCATAATCCGCCGTATGATTGAGACGGGCAATATCGCATCTTTCATCCTCTGGGGTCCTCCCGGGGTGGGCAAAACCACATTGGCACGCATCATTTCGCAGACCATTAATGCCCCGTTCTACACCATCTCGGCGGTTACTGCCGGGGTCAAAGAAGTGCGTGAGGTCATCGACAGGTGTCGTCGCGATGCCGGCAGTATGTTTGGCCAAGGCGCTCGTCCGATATTGTTCATCGACGAAATACATCGATTCAGCAAGTCTCAACAAGACAGCCTATTGGGCGCCGTCGAGAGCGGAATTGTCACGCTGATAGGCGCGACTACCGAAAATCCGTCTTTCGAAGTTATTCGACCGCTGCTGTCGCGCGCCCAAGTATACACTCTGCGCCCCTTGGAGGAAGCCGAGCTGAAAACGCTGCTCGACCGCGCTATCTCCGAAGACGAAGTGCTGTCCAAGCGCCAAGTACAAGTACACGAAACCACCGCACTATTCCGGTATGCCGGCGGCGATGCACGCAAATTGCTCAACATACTTGACTTGCTGGAACAATCCACCGCCCATGCCCAACCTATAGTGATTGACGATGCCACCGTCACCGATCGCCTGCAAGAAAACCCTATGGCTTACGACAAAGACGGCGAAATGCACTACGATATCATCTCGGCTTTTATCAAGAGCATACGCGGCAGCGACCCCGATGCCGCCGTGTATTGGCTGGCTCGTATGCTGGCCGGTGGCGAGGACGTCCTATTCATTGCCCGACGTTTGGTCATATTGGCCGGCGAAGATATAGGGCTGGCCAACCCAAACGCGTTATTGCTGGCCAACGCCACCTTTGACATCGTGCATAAAGTCGGAATGCCGGAGGCACGTATACCGCTTAGCGAATGTGCCATATACTTGGCCACGAGTGCCAAAAGCAATAGTGCATACCTGGCCATAGACGCCGCCCTTGCCGAAGTGCGCAGTTCAGGCAACCTGCCTGTGCCGCTGCACCTGCGCAACGCCCCGACATCGCTGATGAAGAAACTCGGCTATGGCGCCCAGTACAAGTACTCGCACGATTATCCGGGACATTTTGTCCGCCAGCAATTCCTCCCCGACAGCATCGCCGATGCTCGCTTCTGGACTCCGGCGCCCAATGCCGCCGAAGACCGCATGGCCGCCACCCAGCAGCAGCGCTGGGGCAATCCCAAGCAGACAAAATAAAGAGGCCAAAAATTTGACGACCAAACAATCTCGGATGACTTAGAAGACCGGGGTTAGCACAACACACTTGAAATGAACGAACTACTTGAAAAAGCCGCGATGATATGCCTGACAAAGCATAGCGGCCAAACTGACAAAGCCGGGAAAGCATACTTCCTCCACCCCATGCGTGTCGCCATGGCCTGCGCCACCGACGAGCAACGCATCGTCGCAATGCTTCACGACACCATCGAGGACACAGGAGTAACCACAGCCGACTTGCTCGCATACGGCTTCCCACAGGATATTGTCGACGCGGTACTCTCCGTAACACGCCAAGACGGCGAAACCTACGAGCAGTTCGTCGAACGCTGCGCCCTCAATCCCGTCGGGCGGCAGGTCAAACTCAAAGACCTCGAAGACAATATGGACATTCTTCGGCTCGACTCAGTGGACGAGAAATCCATCGAACGGCTAAACCGCTATATCAAGGCCCACCGCTTCCTCTCAGATTACGCCGACACAGCCAAATAAGAGGCTGGCCCAGCGTAATAGACCATAGCATCACAACATACATACCTACGACAAAAGCCGCCACGCCGGGTATCCGGCAGGGCAGCTTGTGTTATTTTGTCGTGGCTATGCGTCCAGCGATTACTTGCTGGCGATAGAGCAAGAGACGGTCAGACGTGCGCGACCTTTAGCGCGACGACGAGCCAATACCTTACGGCCTTCGGGTGTGGACATACGCTCACGGAAGCCATGCTTGTTAACTCTCTTGCGGTTAGACGGTTGGAAAGTACGTTTCATTGTATTATTTAGTTTGTATGTTTTTATTTCACAATTCGGACTGCAAATTTACGCATATTTTTTCTAACAAGCAATAGCGAAGGACGTTTTTGTACTCATTTTATATGAATATGAGCGTCTTCGGCTATCTTGTGCCGTATTAGAAGCGAACTACGCCACCTCGGTCGAGCGCTGTCGGCCGAGGCTAATGCTTGCATATCTTAGATTAGTTCGACGCCGATACCCGGACGATCGGGAATGGTAACCTTGCCGTTGACGATTTTGATGCCGTCAAAACGGTCGTTGGCTATCAGCAAGTTGCCGTCCAAATCGGCCCAGTCTACCATAGGAGCCAATTGAGCGGCAGCCGTTACGGCACATGAAGTCTCGGTCATACAGCCAAGCATGATTTTCATACCCATAGCGCGTGCTTGTACCGCCATTTTGTATGCCTCGTGCATACCGGTAGATTTCATCAGCTTGATATTGATGCCGTCATAGACTCCGGCGGCACGGCGCACGTCCGGAAGCCGCTGTAGAAATTCGTCGGCGATGATAGGCAGTGGCGAACGTTCGCGAAGCCATGCGGTATCGTCTATGCGCGTCTTGTCCATAGGCTGCTCGACAAACAGGCAATTCTTTTCGGCCAGATAATGGCACATCTCTAGGGCTTTTTCTTTATTGTCCCATCCTTGGTTGGCGTCCACGCAAATAGGCACATTGGTACGTGCTCGAATGGCCTCGACAAGCTCTTTGTCGTGATCCAGTCCCATCTTGATTTTTATAACCTTAAAGGGCGCCGTCTCGTCTATCTTGGCGTTCATCTCCTTGGGGTCGGCGTCATAGCTGATAGTAAACGATGTATTGGGGCATTTGTCCGGATTCAGACCCCAAATCTTATACCACGGCTGTCCCATGATTTTGCCAAGAAGGTCGTGCAATGCTATGTCTACCGAGGCTTTGGCTGCGCGATTGTTGGGCGCTACACTATCCATATAGTCATGTATGTCCTCGATGCGGAACGGATCGGCAAATTGGCCGAGGTCCAGACGATTCAGGAAAGAGCATACACTCTCTACGCTCTCGCCCAGATACGGAGGCATCGAAGCTTCACCGTAGCCCACTATGCCGTCATACTCCAGTTTCACCTGCACATCAGGCGTCGTAGTACGCTGATATCGTGCAAGGTTGAAGGCATGGCGCAGACGCAGTTCGTAAGGTTCGAACGAAAGGTTGAGGTGTCCCGAGCGCGTTGCCTTTTTCTTGGTGGCATTGCCAAAGGCACTGAATGATATGGGGGCAACAGCCAAAGCGGCGCCCAATGCGGTTGTACGGAGAAAGTCTCGGCGTTTCATAATGGTATGTTTTTATTGTATCGTGCCGTTGCTTGCGCGTATGGCACTTATTGTAGTCTTATATTCTGTCTTAATTATTATTTGTAATCGAAGTACCACGGGTGGTTACGCACGGCCGTAATGCCGCGAGTTCCGATATTGCCGTCGATGCGTACAGCGTGCAAAAACGGCGTGGTAAGGTAGGACGGGCTGTCCGGATTGACGCTATTGCGGCGCACTCGACCCGACGAGTGTACATAATCTCCGTCGTGGTCGTATATGGCCACGTGTGTCACGCGTCCGGTCTTTGGATTGCCAAAGAACAGCAGGTCTCCGGCCTTGCATTGTCGCCAATCGGCGGCCTCGATGCGAGTACCGGTCGTGGCCTGTTGCGAGGCATCGCGCATCAGTATTATTCCGTTGGCAAGATACGAAACCTTGGCCAACCCCGAACAGTCAAGGCTCTTAGGCGATGTTCCGCCCCAAAGATATGGCGTTCCTTCCATCGAATATGCCATATCGAGTATTACGTCTGCATTGAAATCCTGCGTAGCCCATTCTTCGATAGGTGTCAACGCCGAAGCATCGCACCACCCCGAACGACCATCCGGCAGTGTAACTTGTACGCGGCCGCGTACTTTCTTATCAAGGTTGCCCTCGACAATGTCACCGCTGACAAAGTCGGTGACCACATCGCGCACGCCCGAAACTTTGGCATCTCGATAGGCACGCACCTGATACGGCGAGGTCACCACCAATCGCCTTGCCCGGCGCCACTCTCCCATCTGCTCGGGAGTTTTCATAGCCACCGAATTATTCACCACCCACGATATATATCCGTCAGGAGTCTGCACTCGCAACCACTCGCCGTCATTATCAAGTACGCGTAGCGGCATGCCCATCAGCGCCTGCGATGCCATCTCTGCATCATGCCCGGGACGAGTGCGCAGACACGCCACCGAGATGCGAGGCAATGCCCAATTATCACCGGGCAGTACTGCTATGCCGTTGGATGCTTCGATTCCGGCCTCTGTAATTGCACGCATCAGCGAGTCGGCGAGATATCCCTCTGAAACGGTACCGGTCAGCACAACCTTGCCGTTGTCGATGGGTCGTACGGTAATATCGTAGATGTTTTGACGACCGTCAGGCGCCAATCGGGCGCGGACAGCCGACACTATGGTTCGTGCTTTATCGGCCACGGTGGCCGCTTCCATCGTCATGGGCGCCAAGACTGCAAGTGCCAGCGCGCACAGCATATACCTGATGTTTTTCATTGTTATACCTTGGTGAATAACTACCTAAATTGTAATGATTTGTATTCTGTCTTATCTAATATGCGTCTTCCGTGATGCGTACGGCGTATGTATCGATTTCAGTGCACCGAAGTTACCGCTATTCGGCTTTCGGAAGATGTCTCAAATACGGCTTTCACGGATTATGATTATCCGTATTTCCCTTATTCGTCTTCGTCTTGTACCACGGTAGCGGGCTCGGTCTTGATTATCTGCAAGCTCGAATCCCATCCGGGGTAGAACAGGTTGCCGCGCGAGGTCTCCACCTCACCGGCCTGGAAATCTATAGTTTCGCTACGTACGTATTTCTTGGCAGGATAAAGTGTACCGCAAATACCTCGATTCGAAGCAAAACGATACATATCAATACCATGGCTGTAGAATCCGTGTGTGTCCTTGTCGTATGTCTCGGGTGTGATGCCGTAGTTGCCGAAGGACATATCCACCGGTACCCAGCCTATGCCCTCAAAGTATACCTCGGCCCAATCATGGTAATTCTTAGCTCCGGGGTGCAGCATCCATCCGCTTTCCCATAAAGCCGGGATACCGAGGGATCGCATCATTGAAATGTAAAGCATAGAGACCTGTCCGCAGTCGCCATATCCACGGTCGAGTACATAACGCGGCACACATGGTATGGTGCTATATTCTCGAGCGCCTGCCCATGGATATCTGTCGGCAATGTATTTGTACACCAATTTGTGTTGTAGGTAGGGATTGGTCTCGTCGCCTACAATGTCGCGAGCCTCGACTCCAAGGTCTACAATGTGCGGAGCCTGCATCGCGGTATATTCAGCGTAAAACGGCGCTGTCGTATCATACGGCTTTATGCGTGCCAGTATATCTTCCTCGCTGACATACAACGATGTAACAGTATAACGTCCTGTGTACTCGAAATGTGTATCCTTGCCTGTCACCACCGGTGCCTGCATATATATGGTGTTGTGTACCGAGCGGCCGTCCGAAAGCACATAGGGATGCGATGCCGCCAATATCGAGATGTCATATTGGCGTTCGGTCTCGACAGGCACGGGCATCCATACACGCAAGGTATCGCCTTCAAGTACCTCGTTGTAAGGCACATCTATGACAAAACGGAAGGTAATGGTTTGCGCCGGACCGCGATGAAAGTAGTCATCAGCCGAAGCAAGCGGACTTTCGATTACGGCCCTGACTCTTGCAACGTCGATGGAGTCGGCATCAGCGCCACGATTAATCCATTCCACGCCGCTCACCTCAGGACATATAAGCTTCAGATTGGATGGGGCCTTGCGGAATACCATAACCTTGCCGTCGGCTGTAGTGCGTGTTTCAAGAAGCCCTTGCGCTATAAACTCATCGGTACGTGCAGCCACTGACGGCCCGTAAAGTTTGGCAAGACGCTGCCGAGCCTGTTCTACTGTCAGCGAGAAATCTCTGTCAAGACGCTCCGAAATGGCCTTGGCCGAATCGGTTTCGAACCATGACGGCGTGGCCGCGCCCGAATATTGTGTCGCCACCAGCGAGAGTGCGGCGGCAAGGATTATGTGTTTCATATCGTGATATGACGGTTTATGGTTAAAGGTTGGAGATGCAGTTTTATCAAATTGCGTATATACTTGAGTAGGCATACCGCCTGTATGACGGTATGCCTATCGTTATCAGTGTTTGATGTGAGCGATTTCTTCGATAACGCTCTTGATTTCGTTGCCCAAAGCCTGAGCTTGCTCCATGGTGTGAGCCTCGGAGTAGATGCGAATGATGGGCTCGGTATTGGACTTGCGCAGATGTACCCAGCTGTCGGGATAGTCTATCTTAACGCCGTCTATGGTCGTGATTTTTTCGTTGGCATAACGTTTCTTGACTACATCAAGGATGGCATCGACGTCCATTTCGGGAGTAAGCTGTATCTTGGTCTTGGCAATGGCGTACTGCGGATACTTTTTCTTGAGCTCGGAAACCTTAAGGCCGCTCTTGGCAAGCAGCGTCAGGAACAACGCCACGCCCACCAGGGCATCGCGTCCGTAATGCAGCGGCGGATAAATGACTCCGCCATTGCCTTCGCCGCCTATCACCGCATTGATTTTCTTCATCAGGGTGGTCACATTGACCTCGCCCACGGCGCTGGCCTGATAAGGACAGTTGTGGTCGAGAGCCACGTCGCGCAATGCGCGTGACGAGCTGAGATTGGAGACTGCCGGGCCGGGGGTGTTACTGAGCACGTAGTCTGCGACAGCCACCAGGGTGTATTCCTCGACAAACATCTCGCCGTTTTCCATCACTATAGCCAGACGGTCTACATCGGGGTCTACGACAAAGCCGACATCTGCCACACCGGTCTTCATAAGGTCGGAAATCCCGGTGAGGTTTTCGGGAATAGGCTCGGGATTGTGTGCAAAGTTGCCTGTGGGGTCGCAGTTGAGTTCGATGACTTTATTGACGCCGAGGCTGCGAAGCAGTTGAGGTATAACCACACCGCCCACGCTGTTGACAGCGTCTACTGCTACGGTGAAATTTGCTTTTTGGATTGCATCGGTATCGACAAGATCCAGTGCAAGGACTTTCTGAATATGACGACGATTGTATGTCGTATTTTTAAGGTGATGGCCGAGTTGGTCGACTTCGGCAAAGCAGTACTCGCGCTCGGTGGCTATGCGCAATACTTCCTGGCCTTCTTCAGCCGTGAGGAATTCGCCGTGTTCGTTGAGAAGTTTCAGCGCGTTCCATTGTTTGGGATTATGACTGGCCGTAAGTATCAGTCCGCCGCAGGCGTTTTCCATAGTCACCGCCAATTCGGTGGTAGGCGTCGAAGCGGGGCCGATATTGACCACATCGAAGCCCATGCCCATCAATGTGCCTATAACCACGTCTATCACCATCGGGCCGGAGATGCGGGCGTCATGGCCTACTACTATGGTACGGTAGGGCAGTGTGGTGGTACGGTCTATGAAGGTGGCATAAGCTGCCGTATACTTTACTATGTCTATCGGCGTTAGTGCTTCGCCGGGACGGCCGCCGATAGTGCCGCGTATACCGGAGATGGATTTTATAAGGGTCATAATTTGGTTAAGTATGGATTTTTCGATATTGATTGTGTCTGCTTGGGTTTTGAGCTATATCTTCGATGTTATTACCTCTGATGCAAGCCTAAACGCCGAGAGCTGAAGTGCGATATTTACGTTTTTTGACGATAATAGCGTATATGGAATAGATACGGTATCACCTGCGAAGTCTCGTTTGTCAGACCGTACTGCGACTTGATGACGATATTTACTTCGGCATCCACCGGCAGATAGTACAGCGGTTGCTGCACTCCCGAGCCCCATTGGTACGAGGCCTGTAACGAGTAGTTCTTGAAGCGGAACCACGAGCTGTTGTATGTCATGTCCGTATCGTTTCCGTCACCCTCGGGCAGTTGTCCGTTGGAATAGTAATTGAGGTTGTAACGCGTAAAGCGGAAGTACATCACTTCATCGGACTTGGCGTAATTGCCGCGAGTGCCGGGATTGAGCACCTGCATATACATATTACCGTCTTCGTCAAGACGATAGTAAGGTGCATCCGGACCGGTCTCGAACTCGAATGTCGTATCCGTGGGTATGGTATTGGAGACGCGCTGGTCTACCAAAAAGAGGTTGACCGCTTGGTTTTCGTGCGTCAGCAACTCTGCATAGCTTTTCGAGTCTTTGCACGAAAACGAAGCCACGCCCATAGCCACACCGACAAGGGCGGCGGCTAACAGTCGTAGCATTTTCGCGTTAGACTTAAGCATCTGTTTGATAGGCATAATACTATTTTATGTGATAATGTAGCTCTATGGTTATTTATCTCTGTATCTTGTTAGATCCTCTGGCGTTTCTGTTTATATATCTCAGCGTTTGTATGTACAATGCGGTTCGGCGATACTATTCGTTTAATTTCCTTTGTCAAGCTATTTTTTAAGCATCTTGGCATGGCTGCCTAATATGAACTCGGTGGCATTGTCGTCGAGTATGCTCTCAAACTTTGCCTTAGCTTCGTCGAGTGTGCCGCGGAATTCGCCTCCGGCAGCATTGCGATGACCGCCTCCACCGAAGTATCGCGAGCAGACAATGTCCACGGGGAAGTCGTCGATACTGCGCATGGACACCTTGATGTAATCTCTCTCTTCGCGCATAAAGGCGCTATAAATCACGCCCGGAATAGCCAGCGGCTTATTCACCAAACCTTCGGTGTCGCCTTTGGCATAGTGGAACTCATTGAGTTCGTCGCGACTCAGCGTTATCAGCGCGGCATGAGCCTCGGGATATACCTTCATTTTTTCCAATATTGCATAGCTATTGAGGCGCATACAATCTTCGCTGTGATTATCAAAAAGAGTACGCCACAAGGTATTTTTGTCTACACCTCTTTCGAGAAGTTCGGCTACTATACGGTAGTCTTCGGGATGGTTGGCGTTATGCGAGAAGTTATTGGTGTCTGTCATCATACCGGCCATAATGCAGGTAGCGGCTTCGAGATCCATCAAATCAAGCCATCCGGCTCGTTTGATTACCGAATACAACAGCGAGCAAGTAGACGATCGCTGCGGTTGGGATATCGCCCAATCAAAGGTCGATATATCGGGATCCAAATGGTGGTCTATCATCGCGCGACGGGCCTTGGACTCAGTGATATACGGTGCAAGTCTGTCCACTCGTGACAGAAGATGGTAATCGAGGCAGAATATGAGGTCGGCATTTTCAAACAGCGTCTTCACTCGTTTAGGCGAACGAGTCATCGGAACTACGGTCCCAAATCCCGGAATACCGCAGATATTATGATTAGGCTCATCGGGCGTCACCACTGTCACATCTATCTGCTTGGTCCTCAGTATACGTGCCAACGCCAAAGAAGACCCTATAGCATCACCGTCGGGCGACATGTGACATGTGATAACGATACGGCGCGAGTGATTGACCGCGTCTACAATTCCTGATATAGCTTTTAATTGCTCTAAATCAAATACTTCCGGCATATAAGTATTGGCCTTATCGTTGAACTGATAAATTCATTATGCAAAGATAATCATTATAACGGATACGCACACATCTTCGGCCGTCGTTTTTTTGATTTTTCACATTGCGAAAAAAACAAGGGTAGTCCAAGCGGAGCAAACACGCTTTGGCCGAACAAATGCAAATACTAAAAACGCCGAAGCCCTGAAAGCGTGTATTCTTTCGGGGCTTCGGTATTTCTATTTTTTTATCCGAAATTATCAAAGTGTATGCTTTCCGGATCAACGCCGAGGCTATCAAGCAGTGATACCACAGCCTTACTCATCGGGCCGGGGCCGCACATGTAGTATTCGATGTCTTCCGGCGCGGGATGGTCCTTGAGGTAGGTGTCGTACATTACCTGATGCACAAAACCGGCAGTATACTTGACGCCGGCGGCATCAGCTGCCGGGTCGGGGCGATCCAAAGCAAGGTGGAACTTGAAGTTGGAGAAGTCTTTCTCAAGTTGCAGGAAGTCTTCGAGATAGAACACCTCGTTGAGTGCGCGTGCTCCGTAGAAGAAGTTCATAACTCGGTCGGTGGTATGCAGCGTGCGCGTCATGTGCATTATTTGTGCACGCAGAGGCGCCATTCCGGCACCACCGCCCACCCACATCATCTCGGCTTTGCTGTCAAAGTTGGGGAAGAAGTCGCCGTAGGGGCCGCTCATAAGCACCTTATCCCCGGGCTTGAGCGTGAAGATATAGGATGACGCTATACCGGGCGAAACGTTCTGAAATCCGACCTGTGGTTTGGGCTTGAACGGCGGAGTGGCAATACGGACGGTCAACATTATGCGGTCACCCTCGGCCGGATAGTTGGCCATGGAATAGGCACGTATGGTGGGCGTATCGTTATGGCATTTGAGACCGAAGAGTCCGAAGCGTTCCCACGCAGGCAGGTACTCGTCGCCTATGAGGCTCTTGTCTATATCTTTGTCATAATCCATACTATATGCCGGGATTTTTATCTGGGCATACGAGCCGGGGATAAAGTCCATATGTTCGCCCTCGGGAAGACTGACAATAAATTCCTTGATAAATGTGGCCACGTTGCGGTTGGAGACAACGGTACATTCCCATTCCTTGACGCTGAGGACGCTGGCCGGAACTTGGATGGCAAGGTCGTCTTTGACCTTAACCTGACATCCGAGACGCCAGCCCTCCTTCTGCTGTCGCCGACTGAAGTGTACGACCTCGGTAGGCAGAATGTCTCCCCCACCCTCAGTGACACGCACACGACACTGGCCGCAGCTGCCTTTGCCACCGCAAGCACTGGGTAGGAATATATGCTTGTCGGCAAGGGCTGACAACAGCGAGACACCACTCTGCACGGTCTCCTTGCGCTCGCCGTTGTTGATATCCACGGTGACTTTTCCTGTCTTGACCATGTATTTTTTGGCAACCAGTAGTACGGCCACCAATAGCAGCGTTATCAGTAGAAATACGGCGACTGTGACGAGTATCGTCTGCATTGTCGGGGATATTATTACCTGTAATGGCAGTATGTTCATAGCTATGTCAAATTTTGATGCCGAGGAAGCTCATGAAGGCCACTCCCATCAAGGCTGTAATGATAAATGCAATGCCGACACCGCGCAAAGGCGCCGGAATGTTGTTGTGGTGAGCCAGGCGCTCACGGATGGCAGCAATGCCGCATATGGCTACAAGCCAGCCAAGGCCCCAACCGAGACCGGCGCATAGTGCCATGCCCGTGTCCACGTAGTCGCGCTGCTCCATAAACAGGGACCCGCCGAGTATGGCGCAATTGACGGCTATCAGCGGCAGGAAGATGCCAAGCGAGTTGTACAGCGCCGGAGTATATTTCTCCACAGCCATCTCGACAAGTTGGGTGATGGAGGCTATCACGGCGATGAACATTATCAGCGACAAAAAGCTCAGGTCTACATCTGCATACTCCGGGCCAAGCCAAGCCAAAGCTCCGGCCTTGAGGACGTACGTCTCAAGAAGATAATTGACAGGCAGAGTGACCGCCAGCATAAAGGTTACGGCAATGCCCAGTCCGAAGGCGGTCTTAACATTTTTGCTCACCACAAGAAAGGAGCACATGCCAAGGAAATAGGCAAATATCATATTGTCGATAAATATCGACCGTATAAACAGATTGAAATTTTCCATTGTGTTCTCAGTGTGAGTGTTTTATTTCAGGATTCCTGCAAGTCTTTATTGCGGCTGCGGTGTATCCAAATGATTACGGCTACCAATATCAACGCCATCGGCGGCAGAATCATCAAGCCGTTGTTTACATATCCATGGTCGTAGCACCACTGAGGCACTACCTGCACGCCAAAGAGGGTGCCGCTACCGAGTAACTCGCGGAAAAAGCCCACTATGGCGAGGATGATGGCATAGCCTATGCCGTTGCCTACACCGTCAAGGAACGACGGCCACGGACCGTTGCCCATGGCAAAGGCTTCGAGGCGTCCCATAAGTATGCAGTTGGTGATTATCAGTCCTATAAATACCGAAAGTTGACGACTGACATCGTATTCATAAGCCACAAGGAATTGGTTGACTACAATGACAAGGGCCGCCACCACTACCAATTGGACGATGATGCGAATATTGGTGGGTATTGTATTACGTATCAGTGATATTATGACATTGCTGAATGCAAGCACGACTATCACTGACAGTCCCATGACTATCGCCGGTTCGAGCTTAGCGGTCACGGCCAGTGTCGAGCAAATGCCCAACACCTGAACTATTACGGGGTTGTTCTTGGAGAAAGGATTGAAGAATATCGCTTTATAATCTGTCTTAGGCATAGCTTCTGTTATTTGTCACGTAGCGATTCTAAGTAAACTTTGTAGGGACGCAGACAGTCGTCAAGCATCGCCGAGACGCCCTTGCTGGTGATTGTACCGCCCGAAACGGCGTCTACATAATCGGCTCCGCCGGTAGGCTTGCGCCCTTTCTTCAGCACTTGTATCGGAGCGAAATTGTCGCCATGAAACAACTGCTTACCATTGAATTGGGCCGAGAACCACGGCTCTTGTATCTCTGCTCCGAGACCCGGGGTCTCACCCTGATGGCTGAAGTATGCGCCATATACCGTCGAGCCGTCGGCATCAAGTGCTATGTACCCCCAAATGGGACCCCATAGCCCGGCGCCGTATGCGGGGATGATATATTTGGTCTCACCATCGGAGAGCGTACATTCGTATATAGGTAGTTGCCGTTGGGTGGCATCCGCAATTTTGGTCTGCGCAGATACGTCCACGCCGAAGGCATCTGTGCCCACGACTTCGCCACGGGTATTGACCACGTACTGCGCCGTAATGTATCGACCGAAGTCTTCTACCACACTATCTTCAGCCGGAGTAATATGCACGGACGCAAGGATTTGCTTCATCTTGTCCGCATCGGCATTGCGCTGCTGCAGGGGCTTAAGTACCATGGCGGCCAAGGCCAAGACGGCGCCCACGGCTACGACGATGCAGCTGATATATATGACCGTATATGTATTGCTATTTTTATTCATTGCCTTGTAGTGTTTTGTGTGTGATGGAGCGACGACGGCGACGACGGATATTGGCTTGTACCACAAAGTAGTCTATCAGAGGCGCAAATGCATTCATCAGCAGTACTGCAAGCATCGCACCCTCAGGATAACCGGCATTGTAAGTACGTATCAACACCGCAATTACGCCTATAAGAAATCCGTAGACATACTGGCCTTTACGCGTACGCGCCGCTGTCACCGGGTCGGTAGCCATAAATACGGCTGCAAATGCAAAGCCGCCGAAGAGCAACTGGTCAACCGGAGACAGATAGGAAGCCGGGTACGTCGGGGTGGCGCACACGTTGGCAAGCCAGCCCATAGCCAAACCGCCAAGCGCCACACTGAGCATAATGCGCCACGAGGCCACACGTGTCAGCAGCAACACCGCCGCACCTATAAGGATGCACAGCACCGAGGTCTCGCCGAAGCTGCCGGGTATAAGGCCGAGAAAGGCATCCCATGAGGATATGGGCGCACCGTTTACGCCTTGCAAGGCAAAATCGCTGCCGGTAGCCGAGGCTATCTGTCCCAGAGGTGTGGCACAACTGAAGCCATCTGCAAGAGCTTCACCCACACCGAGCATCGACCCGTGCGACACAAAGACGCTGTCGCCGGACATCTGTGCCGGATAGGCAAAGAACAGGAAAGCTCGCGCCACCAATGCTACGTTGAAGATATTGTAACCCGTGCCGCCAAAGACTTCCTTGGCAAAAATCACGGCAAAGGCCGTGGCCACGGCCACCATCCATACGGGTGTGCCTACGGGCAAAATCAGCGGAATCATCAACCCGGTCACAAGGAAGCCTTCTTGAATCTCCTCGCCTCGCCATTGAGCAAAGGCAAATTCGATACCCAAGCCTACAGCGTAAGTCACAACCACGCAGGGAAGTATAGCCAAGAAACCGTAGAGCATCATTTCCGGAAACGGGAACGATGTCGCTCCGGCGGCCAGCCAATGCTGATAACCGGTATTGTACATTCCGAAAAAGAAACACGGCAGCAACGCGACAATCACTATGGTCATTATTCGCTTGCTGTCAAGGGCATCGTGTATCTGCGCACCACGTGCTGCCGCCGTCTGTCGCGGCGTGAACAGGAAGGTGTCCATGCCCTCATATACCGAGCGGAAAGCGTGCAGGCGTCCACCCTCTTCGAAGGTCGGACGGATACGCTCCATAAATCTTTTCAATGCTTTCATTATAGTGTCAGCTGTTTCTTTACATTATATATTTGACGTCACACCTCGCGGCGCATGTAGTCGAGACCGTCACGTACTATCTGCTGCAACGGCTCTTTGGACGAGTCCAGACATTCGGCCAATGCGAAGTCCTCGGGCGCCACCTCGTATATACCCAGATTTTCCATCGCGTCAATGTCGCGAGCGTTAATGGCCTTAATCAGATATTCGCCCAGAATATCCATAGGCAACACGCGATCTATCTCGCCGGACATAATCATAGCACGTCGCCCGCCGAGAATACGAGCATCCGGATCGAAAAGGCGGCGTCCGCACAATCGTCCGGGGAAAGACGTACTGACACTCATCTTACGCGGCGACAGCGAAGCCCAGCCCATGAATTCGTCTACATCATCTCCCTCGGGAATGACGGTAATCTGACGGTAGGGATAATGCAGGTATCCGTCGACGGCATCTGTTTTGATGCCAGTCAAGACATTGCCGCTGATGACACGTTGGTGATGGTCGGCTTCGGCAAGTCGGCCTTCCAGTACCGGAGCGACGGCAGCACCCACTATCGTGCGCAGCATCTGCGGATGCTTAACCTCGGCTCCGGCCAAGGCAACGACAGCTGTGAAGTCAACCTTACCCGTGCGATAAAGCGTGCCTATTCGGCGCAGTATATCCGCCGAGAGCGTCCAAATGGTTTCACCCTTGTTTACGGGCGCGATATTGGCGGCAAGGACACCGCAAAGGCCGGCGGGATGAGGCCCGCGCACGTCCACCATTACGGCTCCGGCAATATCGCCGAGCATCCCGGCACGACGTCCTATATATATATGTCCGTCGGTGAGATGGGAGAGCACCTCCACGCCCGTGGCCATATCAGCCGTATCGGTTTCGCTATAAACCCTTTGCGGCTCCAAAGGTGCCGAATCTACAGCCGAGACAAATATATCGCGAGCACGCACTTGCGGCGAAGGTACGATGTCGTAGGGACGCTGACGCATCCACGCCCATAGTCCGCTGCGGCACAGCGTAGCCGCGATTTCGGCAGGCTCGCGCGACGAGACGTCAAAGGTCTCCGAGTCGGCGGTGTCGGCCGCGTCAACAACGACGCGCTCGATTTTGCGTCGGGCACCGCGCTCTACATCTCGTACCACCCCGGCCACAGGCGATACAAGCACAACTTGCGGATTATACTTATCATATAATATCGGAGTGCCGGCTTTGACCGTATCCCCGGCATTAACCGCAGCCTTCGGTACAAAGCCCGGAAAGTCATCCGGGATTACCGCAACCGAGTACACGCCGGACACCTCGGACACCGTTGCGACATCGGTCACGGCGCCGGCCAGGCGTAGGTCTGTTCCTCGTTTGATTTTTAATTCCATTTTTTCTCTAAATACATTAAAAAGCCGGGCTTGCATCGAGAGCCCTGTTTTGATGCAGCAGCACCGATTGCCGGAGAGGTGGCACCGCCGCATAAAATGCAGACAAAAGTACACCATTTATTTGGATTATTAAACATTTTTTCAGAATTGGCGCGTTAAAAAATCCTATGAAGGCAAATTGCGCACGACAAACGGCATTTGCATATTTCAAAAGGCAATAAAAACAGCCGATATACCGTTGTGCAAATAAGCAGAACAACGAATTTTCACCGCAAAATGTTTTGCCAATCCGAAACAAACCATTAATTTTGCGAGGTTAATATACTTTTCAGAGAGGCATTGTCGGACATCCGGCACTGCCGTATAAAGTCTAACACACACTGTATCACACACAAAACTGCACATAGCGACTATATACAATCCAAGGCGGAAAAACATATCTTTCGTCAAAGAACAAACTAAAAATACATCCAACACCAAAACATTCTAAAAACTTTCATCCAAAAAAATTATGGAAACTCAAAAGCCCAACGTTGCAGCTCCCGTTAAACCCGCTGCAAAGCCCGCTGCGAAAAAAGATTCGCAAAAAGCTAATGTCCCCGGCATCAAGAATGCCTTCTGGGTGATCATCGCCTGCTTCATCGTAGCCGTATGCCTCTTCATCTTCTGGTTCGGCAACGATATGCACTTCGACGAAGACGGTCATCCCCTGGATCTCTGGGGTACCGTATACAAAGGCGGTTTCATCGTGCCTCTGCTGCAGACCCTCTTCCTTACCGTGATCGTTATCTCCGTTGAACGTGCTATCGCCCTCAGCGCAGCCAAGGGTAAAGGCAGCGTCGACAAATTCGTCGCTAACGTTAAGAAATGCCTCGCTAAGAAAGACATCGCCGCTGCAAAGGAACTCTGCAAAAAGCAGAAAGGTTCTGTTGCCGCTGTCGTTAACGCCGCTCTCGTAAGCTACGAGGAAATGGACAAGAACACCGAACTCACCAAAGAGCAGAAAGTGCTGACCATCCAGAAAGCCCTCGAAGAAGCTACCGCTCTGGAAATGCCTTCGCTGACCCAGAACCTCCCCATCGTCGCAACCATGACCACTCTCGGTACTCTTATCGGTCTTCTCGGTACCGTGCTCGGTATGATCAAGTCCTTCCAGGCTCTTGCTCAATCCGGTGCTCCTGACTCCACCGAACTCTCCACCGGTATCTCCGAGGCCCTTATCAACACCGCCTTCGGTATCGCAACCGGTGCATGCGCCGTTATCTCCTACAACTTCTTCACCAACAAGATCGATAACCTCACCTACGCCATCGACGAAATCGGCTTCTCGATTGTTCAAACATTCCAGACCACTCACTAATCCCCTGTTTGCTTAACAAGGCAGTTAATAACACTAACACCACTAAAACTAAGTAAATATGGGAAAAGTAAAAATTAAAAGAAAGAGCACGCTCATCGACATGACCGCGATGAGTGACGTGACCGTTCTTTTGCTTACTTTCTTCATGTTGACATCTACCTTCTTGCAAAAAGAACCGACAATAGTATACACTCCCTCGTCCGTATCCGAAGAGAAGGTACCCGTAAAGGACTTGGTGACCATCCTGGTCTCCAGCGAAGACAAGTCGGGCAAATTGGCTGACCCCACCCAGGTCGAAGGCAAGATTTTCCTCTCCTTCGCCGGTGACTCCGTCATTCCCAGCGAAACTCTCCGCGAGAAAGTCCTGTTATACGCAGTAGATAAGTACAACAAGCTTCACCCCAAGAACACAGTCACGCTCAATGCCGATCAAGTAAACGCGTTCAAGAAAACAAACATGCTAGGCGTCCCCTTCCAAGCACTTCCCCAAGTGCTGTCCATGGAGACCTCAAAGCGTGATAAATTCTTGGGCGAACTCACCAACCCCAACGTCGGCATACCCATCAATGGCAACAAGGACAAGAACGGCGCCCTCAACGAATTCCAAATCTGGATGTGGGCGTTGGCCAACGTAGCTCAAGACGGCCGTAACGACAAAATCGGCCAGCTTGATGCCGAAGGCAAAAACGGCGCCGAAGCCGTCCGCGATGCCGATATCCTTTATAATTCAGTGTTCCAAGGCCGTGCCATATCCGTCAAGGCGGATAAAGACACCCCCTTCACGACCATTCACCGCGTTTTCGACAACCTTCAGACAATGGGTCTCAATAAGTTCACCCTTATGACAGCACTCAAGTCCGAATCTGCCGAATAACCATAAAAGTAAAGAACAACAATGGCACAAATAGATCCATCAAGCGGCGACGGAAAGAAAAAGAAAGGCGCCCAAAAGAAGATGTCTATCCATGTGGACTTTACTCCTATGGTCGACATGAACATGCTTCTGATTACATTCTTCATGCTCTGTACCACCATGATCAAGAGTCAGACCCTCCAAATTCTACTGCCGTCCAACGACCAACGCATCAAGGACGAACAGAAGAACCAGGCCAAGGCTGACGACGCAATATCCCTGATCCTGGATACAGAGTACAAATCCAACGGATTACCTGCAGTAGACGAAAACGGCAACACCCTGCACGACATATACTACTACGAAGGTCTCCCCGACACCGTCAACATCTCCGGTACAAAGGGCTGCATCAAAGTCGCCCACTTTATCGGAAATGCTCCCGGTGGCAAACGCCAAGGTATCCGCGAAATCCTCTACCAACGCCATAAAGAGGCTATGGACATCTATGATCAACTCAAAGCCGACTACAAGGCTAAGAAAATCACAGATGAACAATTCGCCGAAAAAGCAAAAGAGAACGCCACGAACGAAAACCTCAAACATCCCGTGGTCATTATCAAGCCGGGTCCCAACGCTACCTACGAAGCCCTGGTAAACGCTATCGACGAACTCAACCTGAACCAAATACGCAAGTATTCAATTCAGATGCCCGACCGTACAGATACTACACTGTTGCGAAACTACGAGAAGGCTACCGGCAAGACCGTTATCCGTCCCAATGTACGTAAATAATGATTAAAGTTCTATATTACTAACCAATTAACACAAAAGAAAAATGGCAAAAGATGTAGATCTTTCATCAAAAGAATGGTGTGACATCGTATTCGATGGCAAAAACAAGGAGTACGGCGCATACCAACTGCGCGCAACCTCCGTCAAGCGACACACCAAAGCCCTTCTGTCCGTACTCATCGTACTGGCACTCATTCTGACAGCTATCATCATGGTGATGACCGGCGTGTTCAAGAGCGCTGACGAAGACGTCAACGCCAAGAACGAGCAGGAAGAAGTTGTCATGGCTCCCGAAGATGTTCCCGAAGAGGAAGATCAGATGGACATCCCCGAGCAAAAGCCCGAGGAGGTTCAGGCCGAAGAAGAAGTTGCCGCTACTCAGGCCGTGACCGAAGTAATGATTGTGGATAAAGTCGACAAGGACCGCGAAGTCAAGGACCAAGAGCAAGTGCTTGAAAACACCGCTCAATTAGGTGCTGACGACCACAAAGGCGTAGAAGACATCAACCGCGACCGCGTAGTCAAGGAAGTCGTCGAAGTTAAGCCCGTGGAGAAGCCCAAAGACGAAGGCCCCGTAAGTATGGCAATGGTTGAACAGAAACCCTCGTTCCCCGGTGGTGACGCCGCCATGTACAAATGGCTCAACGATAACATCATTTATCCTGCAGCCGCTTCGGAAGAAGGCGTACAAGGCAAAGTGACCGTACAATTCATCGTCGAAAAAGACGGTAGCATCTCGCATGTTCAAGTCGTCCGCGGCAAACACCCCGCACTCGATGCCGAAGCTGCACGCGTCATCCGCAAAATGCCTCGCTGGACTCCCGGTCGTAACAACGGCCAGCCCGTCCGCGTGACATATCACCTCCCCGTTCAATTCAAATTAGCTAACTAAGATTCGCTTTTGAATTCCATACCCTCCCCAATAAGGGGCGGAGCCGCAAGGCTTCGCCCCTTATTTTGTATTATGCCTTTTGTGTTATCGCCAAAACGGCTATTACGATTATCAGGGCTGCATTTGCCGATTTTTTCGTATCTTTGCCATGTGAAAAAGCTATGGAATAAGCTGGCATATATGTCGGCCGCTGCTTTGGTGTCCTGCACTCTGGCATCGGCTTTGAATTCGTGCAGCAGCACGCGACATGTTCCCGAAGGACGCAAACTGCTGGACAAAGCCGAAATTGTCATCGTCGAACCCGGCGACAGCATCAACGCCAAGGAACAATATCGAGACATCAACACTCGCGAACTGCTCAACTACCTGCGCCAGCAGCCAAACCATAAAGTCTTGGGCTGCGCAAAGATGCAACTCGGCATCTACAATATGTCCGGTAACGACACCACCCACTGGTGGAATCGTTGGCTCAGACGTATAGGCGAAGCTCCCGTATTATACGATCGACAATTGACCGAGGTCTCGGCACGACAGCTTAGACAAGCCCTCGTCAATAAGGGATATCTAAACGCCGCAGTAACCGTCGATACAATCACTTGCGGCAAAAAGCACAACAAAATGCAAGTGCGTTACAGTCTTTACCCGGGCACAGCTCACACCATAGCCACAGTGACCATGGAGTGCGAAGATGACGAAATTCGCACCATCCTCCAATCTGACACAGCAGCCAAGCCCAACATCGCCCCGGGCATGGCCCTGGATCGCACATACCTCGACAGCGAACGCACGCGCATCACCTCGATATTGCGCAATCACGGATATTACGCTTTCAATAAGGAATTTATCACATTTATCGCAGACACCGTGCCCGGTTCGATGGCCGTAGACCTGACTATGACCATTCAACAGCCGCGAATGATACATGCGGCGCCGACCCCCGAGCATCCCGACGGTATAGACCCGGACGCACCCGCACCGCGTCATCGCCGCTTTATGATACGTCAGGTATACTTTGTCACGGATTACAACCCACGCAAAGACGGCGACAGCAATACTGTCCGCAGCGACACAATTCAAGATACACCCGGTATGGCCGTCATATACGGTGCCGACCGATACATACGTCCGGGAGTACTTGAGGAAAACTGCTATATCGTGCCGGGCAAGCCCTATAACGCCTCGCAAGTAGACCAAACTTATGCCGCAATGGCACGCTTGGGCATACTCAAGTTTATAAATATCGAAATGCGTCCCGTGACCGCCATCAAGGCCGATGACAGCGAAGAAATTTGGATGGACGCCTACGTTTTGCTGTCGCGCAACAAGAAACAGAATATCACCCTCGAACTGGAAGGCACCAACTCGGAAGGAGACTTAGGTTTCGGTGTAGGTCTTACCTATCAGCATCGCAACCTTGCGCACGGCAGCGAACTGCTGACCGTAAAACTGCGTACAGCCTACGAGAGCCTCTCCGGCAATTTTGACGGACTTATCAATAACCGATATACCGAATATGCCGGCGAGGTGGGCATCACATTCCCCAAATTCAAGGCACCGTTGCTGTCTCGCGACTTCAAACGCCGCAACAAGGCAAGCACCGAATTTGCTTTATCACTTAACTATCAGGAGCGTCCCGAGTATACACGCGTCATCGCCGGCGGTGCATGGAAATACAAATGGGACAAACAACAGGGAGGCTTCAACCAGCGCCGAACCCTCGACTTGGTGGACATCAACTACGTCTACCTTCCCCAGTCCACACTCAATTTCATCGACCAAATAGCACCCACCAATCCATTGCTGCGCTACAGCTACGAGGACCACTTCATCATGCGATTGGGCTATACATTCTATAAGACCAACCGTCGTATACCCACGGCCACACTCAATTCGTTTGTGATACAACCGTCGGTCACCACTTTCCGCGCTTCCGCCGAAATGGCCGGCAACCTCCTATATGCATTCTCGTCAATGCTCGGGCAGAAAAAGTCCAACGAGGCATACAAAATCTTCGGTATACAATATGCCCAATACGTCAAAGGCGAAACCGACTTCACGTACACGCGCAACTTTAATGCACGCAACGCCTTGGCCGTACACGCAGGAGTAGGCATCGGATATCCCTACGGCAACTCCTCGGCCATACCCTTCGAGAAACGCTTCTATGCAGGCGGCGCCAACAGCGTACGCGGCTGGAGCGCACGTACACTCGGCCCGGGAGCATACGACGCACGCAACGATGTAATCGACTTCATCAACCAATGCGGAGATATACGACTGGACCTGAGCCTTGAATACCGCGCACGATTGTTTTGGGTATTCGAGGGTGCATTATTTGTTGATGCCGGAAATATTTGGACCATCAAGACCTACGAAAACCAACCCGGAGGAACTTTCAAATTCGACAAGTTCTACCGACAAATAGCGCTGTCTTACGGCGCAGGCATACGCATGGACTTTACGTACTTCCTGCTGCGCTTCGACCTTGGTATGAAGGCACACAACCCCGCTATGGGACAGGTGGAATGGCCTCTGATACATCCACGCTGGGGACGTGACGCCACCTTCCATTTTGCCGTGGGCTACCCGTTCTGACAGGTCAAATCTTTCGGCGTACAAGACGCAAGTTCTGATGCCTAATACACATCTCTACGGGCTTACGGCCATATAAACCGAGCCTCCACGCCCGACATTCTATCTTTTGGAAACAGACTATTATGAAACAATACGTAATTTTTGACCTTGACGGAACGTTACTGGATACAATCGCCGACCTCGCCGATGCCACCAACTACGCGCTCGAACAACTGGGATATGCCACCCACCCTATCACGGCATACAACTATATGGTGGGCAACGGCGTCACCAAGCTGCTGGAACGTGCCTTGCCCGAGGATATGCGTACCACGCGTATGGTCGAGGCCATGCGATGCCACTTCCTGGAATACTATGACGTGCATTGCACCGACCGTACCACCATATATCCCGGCATCTCCGACCTCCTGGACGAACTGGCAGCCCGAGGCATAGCCACTGCCGTCACCTCCAACAAGTACCAACGCGCCGTTACCCATCTGATAAGCCATTTCTTCGGCCAATTGCCGTGGGTAGCCGTGCTCGGACATCAAGAAAATGTTCCGGTCAAACCCGACCCATCGATAGTATTCATGGCCCTCAACGCTCATCCCACACCCAAAGACAACGTATTATACGTGGGCGACAGCGCCGTGGATATGGAAACGGCTCAACGCGCAGGCGTCGAAAGCGTGGGCGTCTCTTGGGGTTTCAGGACACGTTCCGAACTATCGGGAGCCGGTGCGGATCACGTAGTCGATTCGCCGGACGACATCCTCAGCCTTTTGTAACCATAAAAATGCCGTCTCAAAGGTCCGATACATTATTTACCGCCCGAATCTTTTCAGACATCAACATCTCATTCGACTGATACAGAGTACCTTTCTTTCCACTGTACAAAAGATATCATCATGGCAACCAACATCATACTTGTAGATCCTCGCGAAACGCACGACAACCTGCTGCCACTGACATACACACGCCCGGTCAGCGATCTCCGCGTGGGAATATTCACCATCGACCAACGCTGGCGCATGGCCTGTCCGAACGCCAATTTCTATTGGCAAACAGTAGACTATCTACGGCCCAAATATCCGGCATGTCCGGACAATATCGACAACTCCGAGGTAGTGTATGTGCGCGGCGACATCATTCCCACAGCCGAATTGGTGCGAGTAACCCTCAACCTGCAACCCGGCCAAGCGGTCTTCGGCGAGGACAGCGCCCCTATCGCATGGCGCGGAGGAACATCCAACGCTCCAAGCATCCAGTTGGAGGGTCGTACGCGCTGCATATCTTTTCTGTACGACATTTTCGGCCTCAACGGCGAAGTGTTGCGCGAAGACTTCGAGGCAATCACCGCCGGACGCACCTCGGCACCATTGAGCGATACCGTCACCGTGATAGGTCGCCGCGAGGACGTCTTCGTGGAGGATGACGCCGAATTTGTCGAGGGATGCACGCTCAATACCATGCACGGCCCGATATACATCGGACACGGAGCAACGGTCATGGAGGGCAGTTGTCTCCGCGGTCCTGTGGCCGTGTGCGACCACGCCGTTGTCAATATGGGTGCTCGCGTCTATGGCGATACCACCATCGGCCCGTGGTGCAAAGTCGGCGGCGAGCTCAATAATGTGGTTATGCATTCCTATTCGAATAAGGCACATGACGGCTTCTTGGGCAACGCCGTCATAGGCCAATGGTGCAATATCGGAGGCGGATGCTCGGCATCTAACCTCAAGAACGACTACACCGAAATCAAACTGTGGAACTACCCTCGTCGACGTTTTCTTCGTACCGGGTTGCAATTCTGCGGGGTCATCATGGCCGACTTCTGCAAAGCCGGGGTCAACACTATGCTCAATACGGCCACGGTTCTGGGCGTGGGCGTAAACATCCACGGCAGCGGCTTCCCGCGTCCATTCCTGGCATCCTTCCTCGAAGGCTCGCCCCAAGGTTATACCGAAGTGACGATGCAGCGTTTCTTTGACACGGCCTCCAAGATGATGGCTCGACGCGGTATCGAGTTGACACAAACCGATATAGACATACTCAATAGCGTGAGACAGATTGCCGAGAACTATCGTTGACACGCCGGATAGTTCCGGTATGCAGCAACGTTTTTTCAGCCTTACGCCGTACTTCGCAAAAATATATTCATAAGATGTTTGACATAACCTTTGACGACATATTTGCCGAGAAAACTCCCGACCTGACGCTACTGGCCCTGAGTGCCGATATCACCGATGCGCCCACTTGCGATGCATTGTGGAACGAGATTCAAACCGTAGCTGCACGCATAGCATCGTCTTACGAAATGCCTATGGTAAACAAACGCCCCGGCATTGCAACCACGCGCACAGCCTACAAAGCGTTGGGCAAAGACCCTAATCGCTATCGCCCAAGCACCGAAGCCATGTGCCGACGCATAGTGCGCGGCGACGGCCTTTATCGCGTCAGCAATGTCGTGGACCTTGTCAATTTGTTGTCTATAGCTTCGGGACACTCCATAGGTGCCTTCGACAGCGACCGCATCGTCGGACACACTCTGCGCCTCGGCGTCGGACGCGAGGGCGAGCCGTATGAGGCCGTACACCGCGGACCGCTCAATATCGCCGGGCTTCCGGTATTACGTGACGAAGTCGGAGGTATAGCCACTCCTACAAGCGACAACGCGCGTACGGCAATACGTCCCGAATCGACTCAGCACCTATTTATGGTCGCCAATTTATATGGCCACGAAATGCCTGCCGACGAACTCGCCGAGTATGCCTCGCGGCTGCTGACGCAATACGCTGCCGCATCCGACATCGAATATCGCATTTTCCGCCCCGTACCGGCCAAGGGGTGAACACCGAGCCTACACCCCTACCCCAAAACCTTCCGAAAGATGGCAGTACACCTCGACATCGTTGACCGCGAAACATACTACAGTACCGTCCCGCATCCGGCGACAGTATACGACAGCGCCGACTTTGCCCGTACGGTAAGCGCCGCATACGGCACAATGTACATTCTGGCCACGGACGAGGACGGCAATACCGTTGGCATGACGTGGGGCAAGGACGAAGACGGCACTTGGAATGCTCCGTTCTCAGCGCCTTACGCGTTGTGTTCGATGTCCCGTGCAGATATGCCCGTGTCATTACAGACTTTGCGCGCAATTGCCGGATACGTAGACACGGAGGCGCATGGGAAGTGGCGGATGGTGCTGCCTCCCGAGTTCTACGCTCCGGCACTGATACATGCCGCAGCCGAAGTCTTCGGAGCTCAGGGCCACGAATTATTTTGCGACCGAAATTACGCTCATCCGGTACAGTCACAACTGACGTCCGTGGCACGTCGCAACCTTCGCAAAGCCGAGAACCACGGTTCTTTTGCCCTAATCACCGATGCCGATGCCGGGGCAGTGTACGACCTCATCGCCGAGCACCATCGTCAACTGGGCTACGAAATGGCTATGACGCGCGACCAAGTGCTGGCTACAGCACGAACCATACCCATGGATTTTTTTATGGTGATGGATGAGGATATTCCTGCGGCGGCGGCCTACTACCAGCATACGGCACCGCATATTGTGCAGATGATTAACTGGGGTGACACCGCCGAGGCTCGCCCGCTGCGTGTCACCAATTGGATGGACCACGCCATCAGCCTGCACTACGCCACGCTCGGCATATCTACTATCGACCTCGGGCCGGGGACGCACCACGGCATACCCAACGAAGGCCTTGAGCGCTTCAAGACCTCGCTGGGCTGCTCGATTTCGCTAAAACATATCATCGCAGGCCACGCTTTGTAGAATTCGTCCGACAGACTCCACGTCTTCGGCGAATGATTGCGCGGATGCCTGACGTCAGTCTTCCACCTCGTCCGGGCACAAGAGTTGCGTCACTACGGCCTTGAAGTCGGTGACGGCATATAGCGAGTGTCGTTGTCCGGGAGACATTCTGATGGCATCTCCATCGTGCATAGGATACTCGCGACCTTCAAGCGTGAAACGCATCTCGCCTTCGACCACATGTACCATAACATCGGCATTGACGCTATGCGTGGTCACCTCATGTCCCGCAGGGACGACGAGCATTAAGACACGGCCGTGGTCATTAGATAGTATTGTGTGTTTTACGGCCTTATATCGATCATAGTCGAATACACCGGCGAGGCGAAATACGCCGGCGAGTGCGCATTTGGCATCTGTTTCTTTGTGGCAGGAACTCTTGGTTGCGCTGCGTGCGCATCCATTGTGTGTGCTGTTGTCCATAGTGTGTAAATTAGATGTTTGACACTATTTCAACGCACGAGGGTGCATTATGGTTTTTCGCACGTGCAGCGGTATTCGGGCATCGGCAGCGCACCGACGCACCCTTATCACAGCAATTGCCCTATACCGTAGTATATTACACTATCATCAACGACTTTATACTGCAACAATCAGGGATTGAACTGATTGGTATCATAAAAATCCATAATATCGCGTGTCATTTCAAGGGCTGTAGCGCCCGGACCTTCGGGGTCAAGAGCCGCCGAACGTTCGTATGCAGTGATGGCGGCGGCTCGGTCGCCGTGCTGCCATGCGCGACGGCCCCGGCGATATAATTCGACGGCTTGTACACGCGCATCGGAAGCGCCGTCCACGGATGATTTATTGGCTGTGGTGTGTGCGTTATCCATAAATTATTCGTAATTTTACGCCAAAGATACGAATACTTGACCTCACAACCAAATTCGCTATGACATCATACAGCATATTGCGCAAAAATTTGCTTGCAATCCTCTGCATCCTCCTCGGAGTCGGCACGGCCTCGGCCACCGACCCTATGGCCACAAAATATACTTCAACCCAATGCCAAGGGTCACTGACCCCCTATCCGACCAAAGTCGCCGACGTCGTCACCCCGGACAGCCTCATAGCCGTACACATCGACCACGTCGGACGACATGGCTCGCGCTATCCGGCATCGGCGTCCTCGTGCAAGACGTTGCACCGGGCACTGCTGCATAGCGATTCGCTGGGGTTGCTGACACCTACGGGACGCGAATTGCTGGCGCTCACCGAGCAGGCTATGGCTGCATCTCAAGGTCGCTGGGGCGCCCTCGATTCGTTAGGCATGGCCGAACAGAGATCCATTGCCACACGAATGATTCGCCGCTATAGCAATCTATTCAAAGACGGAGCGCACGTACGTGCATTGTCGTCCTATTCGCCACGCTCGATGATGAGTATGTTCTGCTTCCTGCACCAGATGTCGCGTATGAACAACCGACTGGAGATATCCTCCAACTCGGGACGCCTAAACTCGAATCTCGTACGGCCTTTCGACACCAACGAGGACTATCAACATTTCCGCAGCGACAGGCTTTGGGAACCGACATACATGGCCTATTTCGAGCAGTATTGTCCACTGACAGCCATCACCCGCGTCTTGGGTCGCGATTATCCTTTCGGCGGCACTGAACAAGCTCGCGAACTGGCTATCACCGAGTACTATGTCATTGCAGGCATGGCTGCCATGGAAATCGAATGTGATGCTTCACGCTTCTTCACCGAGGCGGAATATAACGCTCTGTGGTCGTGCTTCAACCTACGTCAATACCTGCAATATACTGCCTCTACGGTATCCTCCGTACCCGCAGACATGGCCGGAACACTGCTGATGGACATCATACGCACCACCGACCTGGCTACGGACAGCCGCAGTGCCGACGGTGTGGTGGCCGACCTTCGTTTCGGACATGCCGAGACGCTGATGCCGTTGCTATCACTGTTGCGCCTGCCCGGGTGCTATTATATGACCAATTATTTTGACACCGTGGCCTTGCATTGGCGCGACTTCGACGTTGTACCGATGGCCGCCAACCTCCAGATTGTGCTTTTCAAGGCCAAACGCTCGGGTCGCTACTATGTACGCTTCGATGTCAACGAGAAGCCCGTCACTCTGCCGGGCGAACGTATGAGCCTATACGTGCCTTGGGATGTCGCCCGCGACTATATGATGCGCTGCGTGCCGCTGTACCTTAATTGACACGACTCGAACCGCCGACTCTCGGCCGAACCATCTAAACACATAAATTCGACATAATTAGATATGAAATTCCATACCTCAATGATTGCCGTCTTGGCCGCCTCGGTCACATTGGTCGGCACCACCGCCATGAACACCGCCGCTACAACCATAAGCGCCGATGCCGCGGATTCTCATACGACTCAAGCACTGACTTCCGTACACTGGAGTATCACCCATGAAGGAACCGATAGCGCCTCTCGCCCGTATTATATCCAACGGTTGGTTGTGCGTGGCAATCTCAATTTTCCGCGTCTATGCTTCAATCAGTTTGCGCGTTCTATGCGCTTGACCGATCCGCGAGACACACTTATCGAACTTGTACCGGGCTATTACGCAATAGCGTCGCCGAGACTGGCGGTACACAACCCGGACAGCCCGGCCACGAATGTCTACGCCGACCCTAAGGATGAGGATAGTGTGGTTTTCGAAATACAGACTCGCGGACGTTTTGTCAATATCAGCTACGCGCCGGATGGCTTCCACCGCGTCAACGCCGATGGAACCACCGATTCGGTGGAACGTATTTTGACGCCCCTGCAACGCGACATGACCGAATACGCTGCCGAAGTATACCGCCACAACGAGGCTATGGTTACGGATTGGACTGCAGGCTTCTATGATGTGATACCTTCGTACAAGAAGGTCACCCCGGGACAGCCCGGTGCAATGTCGCGCGTAGACATCCCGGGATTTGTGGACATAGACCCCGAGAATCCGGACTATTACCGCATTGAGGTACATGGCGACAGCGCCACCATCTTCTGCCGCCCCGACCGTCAATGGGCTAATTACATAGCATTTAATTCCAAGGTTTTAAGCCGTCGCGACAGCCTCGGCCGAATACCGGACGTAGTCATTGAAGATTGGCCCGATATGCCTTGGCGAGGACTGATGATAGACATAGCACGCAATTTCCAACGTCCGCAAACGATGAAGGTTGTATTGGCTTTGATGGCGTCTAATCACCTCAACCGTTTGCATTTCCACATCACGGATGATGAAGCGTGGCGCCTTGAAATTCCGGGACTGCCCGAGCTGACGGACGTGGGTGCACACCGCGGATATACATTGGACGAACGCTCATGTCTCAAGCAGATTTTTACCGGAGACGGCAATCCGCGCACCTATACAGGCACCTCCAACGGTTACTACACACGCGAGGAATTCATAGACTTGATACGCACGGCTCACAATATGGGCATTGAAGTGGTTCCTGAAATAGAATCACCCGGACACGCACGTGCAGCCATACGCGCTATGGAAGCCCGTAGGCTCAATAGCGGCGATGAAAGATTCCGCCTTATCGAGGACGGAGATACCTCGCGCTACACCTCGGCACAGGCTTTCCACGACAATATAATGAACCCGGCCGTGGAGGGTACTTACCGCTTTATGGAAAAGATCATCGACGAAATCGCATCAATGTATAGCGAAGCGGGAGTGCCGCTCATCGGCATACACATCGGGGGCGATGAGGTGCCGCGCGGAGCTTGGGATGGCTCGGCGGCCGTGACTCGGCTTAAGGCGCGGGAGCACCTGCAGACTCAGACCCAAGTATACGCCTATTATGTACAACGTGTGGCTGCGATGCTGGCCGCTCGACACATACCGATGCACGGATGGCAGGAAGTGGCTTTGGGCCACGACGAAGCCTACAATACAGCCATAGCGCCTATCACTGGCGGTGTTAACTGCTGGAGTACCCTGTCGCGCCAAGGCAGCAACGGCGTCACCGACCGCGTCGTGCTTGCCGGATTTCCGGCCATATTGAGCAATGTAAACCACTTGTACTTTGACCTTGCATACAGCCGCGACCCGCAGGAACCGGGGTTGGCTTGGGGCGGATACGTGGACGAGTTTTTGGCGTTCAACGCCTATGCTCATCGGTTATGCCCGGCTATGGACAAGGGTCCGGGCAAAGTCATCGGCCTTAATGCCCATGTCTTTGGCGAAACCATGCGCAGCGCCGCCCAACTCAAGACCTATCTTTTGCCCAAAATTCTGGGTCTTGCCGAACGTGCGTGGAATTGTGACTCAACGTACTCCGAGGCTCAATTCAATGCCATTGTCGGCACACGCGACCTGCCTTATTATGCTTCGCAGAGCCTGAATGTGCATTTGCGCCAACCGGGCATACGCATAGACGGCAATACAGCGTTCATCAATAGTCCCTACCCCACATCCTCCGAAGTGATAGTGCGCTACACGCTCGACGGCACCGACCCGAACGAGTCGTCACCGATATATACCACACCCGTTTCACTTCCGGACAATTGCCATGAGGTGCGTGCAACGGCATTCGCCTTCGGCACACGCAGCGCCGCGGTCAACGCCCGTCGCTGACCGAGTGTAATGTCGCGCACGCCGAACGGTATAACTTCATAACGGCAAAATACTTACAGGGAGCGCACGCTTCGGCGTACACTCCCTGTAAATGTAATTTCCATGTTCCGCTTTGTGTGCGGATACGCGCTATTCGTTGATATACGGACGGATGATATCTGCCCAAATGCGATAACCGGGAGCAAGCAAGTGCAGACCGTCATTGGTGAGGTCCTTGCGGAGGTTGCCGTCCTTGTCGGCTACAGCGGTGTACAGATCTATCCACGTAAAGCCTTTGTCCTTGGCCATAGCGGCAACCAGAGCATTGGCACCACGTATCACCTGTTCTTTGTCTTTGAGGTTTTTATATCGACCGAACGAGTTGTTGATGGGCAGCATCGACTGCACATACAAGCGCGTCTGAGGCGAGCGAGTGCGTATGTAGTCTATCAATTCGCCCATCGCGGCGGCGATACTGTCGGCACTGAGATTGTGGCTTACATCATTGACACCTGACAGCAGGAAAATTTTCTTGGGATGTCCGTCCACGATAGGATCGACACGCAGGCGTATACCTTCGATGACATCACCGATGATGCCGCGATTGAGGACATTGGGCATTCCCAGTAGTTCGTGCCATTCGCATCCATGAGTCAGCGAGTTGCCCAGCATGACAATATCGTTTGTGTCTACGGGCAAAGCCTCGAAGATGGTGGCGCGCTGTCCCCACAATTCGGTATATTTGTTCTGATGCTGCGTGTCTATGTAGTATTGCAGACGCGCGCACTTCACAGTGTCAGGTACCGATGCGCGGTTGCAGCACTGACATTGATGTTGTGCGGCGGCAGGTAGCGCTATGGCCGCAAAAGCAGCCATAGCGACTATTGTACGTATCTTCATAGCGACAGCATTATTACTGCTTACGATAAGCGTCCACGGCTTCTTTGACCGAGCCGTGAAGCAGGAGCAGGCGCTTGGCCTCGTCGTAAGGCAAGCCGAGTTCTTCGACAACCATACGTGTGCCGCGGTCTACGAGCTTGGCGTTGGACAACTGCATATTGACCATCTTATTGCCCTTGACACGTCCCATCTGTATCATTACAGTGGTAGTGATCATATTGCAAATCATCTTTTGGCCCGTACCGGATTTCATACGGCTGCTGCCGGTGACGTATTCGGGACCGACAATCATTTCGATGGCGATGTCGGCGGCTTCGCTGACAGGCGCATCGGGGTTGGAGGTGATGGCTGCGGTAAGAATACCGTGTGCGCGGGCGGCCTTTATAGCTCCGATGACGTAAGGTGTCGTGCCGGAGGCGGCAATGCCGATGACGGTGTCGCGGTCGTTGATATCGAAAGCCTGAAGGTCCTTCCAACCTTGCTCGGTGTCATCTTCGGCGTTTTCGACCGGGTTGCGCAGGGCGGTGTCGCCGCCGGCTATGATGCCGACCACCCACGAGGAATCCATGCCGAATGTGGGAGGTATCTCACTGGCATCGAGTACGCCGAGACGTCCGCTGGTGCCGGCTCCCATATAGAATATACGTCCGCCTCGACGCATACGGCTGACTATCTCTGTGACGAGTTTCTCGATTTGAGGTATGGCTTTCTCTACTGCGAAGGCCACTTTCTTGTCTTCGTTGTTGATGTCGTGCAGGATTTCGCCTACGGACTTTTTCTCAAGGTCGTTGTAAAGCGAGGGTTGCTCGCTTATTTTTACAAATGCCATAAGTGTATTATGTGTATTGTGTGAATGTTGCTTGTTGTAGATGTTAGCTCTTGCGCTCGCGGCTCAAGCAGGCATCGAGTGGAAACGGATGAGGCCTTCCATGGGGCTCTTGATGATAGTGCCCACGGTGCAGTCCACGGCCGCAGCGGCTTCGGTCAAGACGTCACGATAGTAGTAGGCTATCGAGCCGATGAAGTTGACGCTGAGCTTGTCGTGGCCTTTATACTGGCAAATATTGCGTACAAAGAAGGACTTGAACGAGTTGAGCACCAGACGATGGATGGAAGGTTCTTCGATGTTTTGGATCAGGAAGGGGGTCACCGAAGCCATGAAACGGTTGCCCTGAGGCTCTTTGTAGACGCGACGGATGATGGTCATACGGTCCAGGTCGTACTGTTTGAGGAACTTCTCGCACAGGGCCTTGGGCAACTGATTTTTGAGTACATCGCCCAGCAGCAGCTTGCCCAGAACGGCGCCCGAGCCTTCATCGCCGAGGATATAACCCAGGGGTGAGACGTTGTCACAGATTTTTTCGCCATCGTAGTAGCAGCTATTGCTGCCGGTACCGAGGATACAGGCTATACCTGCCGAGCGTCCGCACAATGCGCGGGCAGCAGCCAACAGGTCGGTAGCTACCTCGATGACAGGCGCGGATACTGAGGCACGTATGGCCTCGGCAACGTTGGCGCAGACTTCTTCGTTGATGCACCCGGCACCATAAAAGTATACAGCCGTAACCTTGGGTATATATTGCTTGATTTCGGGTACGAGTTCGGTGGCTATGCGTGCCGCCATTTCTTCCTGCGTCAACATGATGGCATTCATGCCGCAGGTAAACACTTGTTTTACTACTTTCGAGTTTTCGACGAGGCACCAATCGATTTTGGTGCTTCCACAATCTGCTATAAGGATCATATCTTAATGTATATTTTGTTTCGATAAAGGATAAGGCCTACAGCCCAGACAAAGATGACGAAGCACAAGGCAAAGCACAGCGAAGCCAAAGTCTCGTCTCCGGAACACATGGGGGTAAATACGGCCTCATAAAGCCAGCCCTTGATGGAGATGAGACCGCTTTCTGCCGCTTGATAAGGTATCTTGATAAAGCCCAGGAAGATGCTCAACAGCGAGCCGAAGACGTAAAGGAACAGCGGATTGATACCGTAAACCTCGAAGAAGCGGCACCAGCGCTTGTAGCCTTTGATGTCTATCATCCATATAAGCAAGGCCAGGAAGCTGGCGGCAAGTCCGCAGGTGGTGAGCACAAAGGTGGGCGACCAGATTTTTTTGTTGATAGGCATTCCGTAGCTGAACAGGAAGCCGGTAAAGGTGAGTATCGTGCCTACGATGAATAGTTTATTGATACGCACGGTGTTGTCTTTTGTAGACATTATCATTCCGCCGCAGATAAAGCCTATGAGCATGTGCGCTATGGCAGGCAGTGTACTCAGCAGACCTTCGGGATCAAAGGCCAGCTCGACGCCGTCGACGGTGTCATGATACATGTGGGTTTCGCCAAGTACGGCGTGGTCTACACGGCTGATGATGTTGCTGTCCGAGAATTCGAGGCCGTTGCCTACCAGCAATATGATGCCGTAGAGCACGATGATGCCGGCAATAGCCCACGGCAGTCGGCGACGTCCGAAGGCAAGAGCCAGCAGCGAACCTATGCCGTAGCACAGAGCCAAACGCGGCATGACGCCGAGGATACGCAGGTGTTCGAAGTTGAACATGGCTTCGCTCAACGGCATATCGTCATTTATAAATCCGCGCATCGTCAGGCTGGTCCACGCAATGAACAAACCTATAAAGAATATGACCACGGTGCGACGTAGTATCTTGGCAAAAGTGTGAGCACTGAGTTGAAAGTTGAATTTCTTAAGTGAAAAATAGGTCGAAACGCCCATGATGAACATAAAGAACGGGAAGACAAGATCCGTAGGTGTCAGACCGTTCCACGATGCATGTTCGAGCGGGGCATAGATGTGTCCCCACGAGCCGGGATTATTGACCAGCAGCATTCCCGCGATGGTGATACCTCGCAGAATGTCCAACGCCAAAAGACGCTTTGGACGGGGCTTGTCGGCAATGCTGTGATGGATGTGTGTGGTTGTTGTAGTTGTCATTATAAGGCTTGGTTTGGATTATTGTAGCTTGTTATAATTGGTTATGTCAGCATATTTCGGACGTCACTCCTTACAATCTTCCGTTGTCTTGATGGGAGATGTCACTTCGTCAACGAGGTACGCTATGGACTTGTAAGGCACTCCGCTATTGGAGGTCAGACCTATTTCGCATGTGCGCGAATTGGAGTAACCCTCAGACACATGTGCCGACTCGATTTGCGGACGTAGTTTGCGCAGCGCCCAAGTATTAAGTTCGGGCAGCATAAAGCCCTTATCGCCTGCAAAACCGCAACATCCGACTTCGGTAGGCACCAGTACGTCCGTGGAGCAACGCCGAGCCAAAGCAATGATGGTTTCACCCAAGCCCATGTGCCGTGACGAGCAGGTGACATGCACCGCCACCGTACGATCGATAGGATGGAATTCGAGGTACGGAGCCAAGAATGTGGCGATGAATTCGGCGGGCTCGTAAAGGTGCATACTCTTGATGTGATTGCGCATACGGTGCAGACATGGGCTCTGATCGCACAACACCGGGTAGCGGCCGTTGTCGCTGGCCTCGAGCAATGCCTTTTCCAACTCGGCGGTCTTACGGTCGGCTATATCGGGCATACCCTTGCTTTCCCAGATCATGCCGCAGCACAGGCGTTTCATGTCCTTTGGGTATATAACTTCGTATCCGGCCTTATTGCACAGGCGCGTCATCACCGCCACTAAAGGCTCTATTTTGACGCCTTTTTCCGGAGTGCCGCCCATAGTTTGATTGATGCACGAGGGGAAGTAGACCACTTTGCGCGGCAACTCGGCGGGTTGGGTCGCGTCTTTGGGCAGACGGCAAGCCGTGGGCAGAGCAGCCGTCCACAGGGGAACTCCGATATGATGCAAGGTGCGGCCTATGGTGTTGACGGCATTGTCGCCCAGGATACGACGCACACCCGAAGCCGTGGACAGCACCGGGCGAAGTGTTGCCTCGATGCCGGACAAGTGGTTGGCCGCCCAGTTACCGGTCTTATAACCTAATGATGTGGGCGGTAGGTTGTGCTGACGTATATGGTGTATCATTTCGCCGGTATTGATGTGCATGGGGCATGACACCGAGCATAGTCCGTCGCCGGCGCAGGAGGCATCACCGAGTTTTGCAAACTGGTGACGCAGGGTCTTGAGAAGTACGGGATTTTCGCCGGTACGTTCCAATCGCGAAATTTCGCGCTGAACGACTACACGTTGGCGTGCCGAGAGACTAAATCCGCATGAAACGCAATTGACCTCGCAGAAGCCGCATTCGATGCAGCGGTCGACCTCCGGGTCGGTCAACGGCAGCGATTTCAAGGCTTTGATGTAACACTCGGGATCGTCATTGAAGACAACTCCGGGATTGAGTATGCCCTGAGGGTCAAGGGCATGTTTGAGGCGGCGCATAAAGTTGTAGGCCTTGGGACCCCATTCTTTGCGCACGAAGGGTGCCATATTGCGTCCAGTGCCGTGCTCGGCCTTGAGCGAGCCGCCGTATTCGTCTACCACCAAGTGTTCTATAGCTTGCATCAGACCTTTATAGCGGTCTATTTCGGCTTGTGTGTCAAAGCTTTGTGCTATCACGAAGTGGTAGTTACCTTCGAGAGCGTGTCCATAGATGCACGCGTCATCATACCCGGCATCAATGAGCAACTGTTGCAATTTGACCGATGCTTCGGGCAGGTCGTCGATATGGAAGGCGATGTCTTCTATCAAGGCGGTAGTCCCTAAGGGGCGAGTGCCGCCTACAGCCGGGAATACTCCGCTGCGCATTCCCCACCACTTGCCGTATTCGGCCGGGTCGGTGGTGAAGTGCGGCTCGACGTACATCTTGAAAGGACGCAGAGTCTCCATAATGGCCGAAATATTGGCTTGGAGGGTGGCTTCGTCATCGGCCTTGGTCTCCAGCAATAGTGCTGTCAGACCCTCGCCGGTGGTATCGTGCACCGAAGCCAATGACTTTTTGTCCAAAAGCTCGCATGAATATACCGGGGCTTGCTTGCGCAATGCCACAACGGCGTGGCAAGCCTCGGCCAAGTCGTCAAAATAGAGCATTGCACTGGCGCCGAGGCTGTAGAGATGCGAGGTGGCTACGGTGGCGCTGTACATAAAGCCCAACGTTCCTTCGCTGCCTACCATACAGTGAGCAATGATTTCGTAGGGGTCATCGTATTCGACAAAGGGTCGAATGTTGAGACCGGTGACATTCTTGATGCTGTATTTGCGCTTTATCTGAGCCACCAATTCGGCATCAGAGCGTATCTCGTCGCGAATGTCGCATATTTCACGCAAAATCTCGGGATGAACTTCCGCAAAGTTGCGGCGCGAATCCTCATCGGCGGTGTCAAGCATCGTTCCATCGGCCAGTATAATGCCCATAGACTTCAGTATATGGTCGCTGTTAGCGTGCGTACCGCAGTTCATACCCGAAGCATTGTTAATGATGATGCCGCCGACCATAGCCGATTTTTTTGATGCCGGGTCGGGAGCGAACATACGTCCGTAAGGTGCAAGCAATTCGTTGACACGCTGTCCTATTATACCGGGCTGCAAGGTGATGGTAGAGGCATTGTCCGAAATCTCGTAGCCTTCCCAATTCTTGCCGGCGACTATGAGTATCGAGTCGCTGATGGCCTGGCCGGAAAGGCTGGTGCCGGCGGCACGGAACGTCACCGGCAAGTTGTAGTCACCGGCCATACGAAGGATTATTGAAACTTCTTCGCGGTTTTTGGCTCGTACAACAACCTGCGGTACCAGATGGTAAAATCCGGCATCGGTTCCCCATGCAAGGCGGCGCAATTCGTCGGTGTAAACGCGGTCGGCGTCTATGGTCTTTTTTAACTCTCGTATGAACGCCTTCATAGCGTCCTGCTTACGGTCAGGCATCTGGTTTGACGGTCTTGATAGTACTTGTGTAGCGGTTGGCTTTAGTGATCGGGATTTAGGAATACGGGGGGGGGGATTGGCGACTATATCGCATTGGCGGATATATCGATGTCGCTTCGTCCCTTTATTCCCATAATTCCTATTTTCCCATCACTTGCGTTATTATTTATATAGATAGTACGGAGCTGAGGCCTCCTTGAAAGCGGCAGCATCCTTGTTCCAGTAGTCGATGATATCGGCAACCTTGTGACGGCGGCTGAAGCGACGACGTATTTCCTTGCTACCGGAAACCTTGTCGAACATATTGAAGCGTCCGGGGTCGGCATTTCCCTCCTTGAAAGTGGCCTTGTCGGGATTCATATCCGCCATTTCCTGCATTACGTAGAATTGTATCAGCGACAACGGGGCAGCCTCGGCATCGGTGATATACACTTCAACACCTTGGATGTTCTCTCCCTTATAAGCGCTATAGAAGGGCTTGATATGTATGGGACGGAACATTACGCCGGGCAATGCGAGCCCATTGAGTCGACGAGCCAATTCCTCGGCGTTGGTCCAAGGTGCACAGAACAACTTGAAGGGCATAGTGTAACCCACGCCGATATTGACGTATCCTAACTCGCCGAGAATACCGCTGACAGGATAAAGCACTGCGGCCTCGGGGTTGGGAATATGCGGCGAAGGCAGTACCCACGGCATTCCGGTCTGTGCAAAGGTCATATTGCGGTGCCAGCCGTCCATAGGCACGACAGTGAGTTTGACTTTCTTATCGCCTATCATACCCTTGTCATTGAGATACATGGCCAATTCGCCGGGAGTGAGACCGTAAAGATACGGGATAGCGAACTGACTGACAAAGGATATGCACGGGTCTTCTACGAGGTTGCCTTCGACCTTGTTTCCGCCCACGGGATTGGGGCGGTCAAGAACCATGAATTCCTTGTCGAATTCGGCGCAGGCTTCCATAGCCAGGCCCATAGTGGATATGAAGGTGTACGAACGGCATCCTATATCCTGAATGTCGTATACAAGGACGTCCACATCCTTGAGCATCTCTGCGGTGGGTTTGCGATTTTTACCGTAAATGGAGTATACGGTAACGCCGGTGGCGGGGTCGGTCATATTGTCCACGTGATCGCCGGCGTGTACATCGCCGCGGACACCATGTTCGGGAGCATAAAGTCCCACGAGTGTGACGCCGGGGGCTTCGTGCAGAATATCGATGGTGCTGCGCAGATTATTGTCCACGCCTGTGGGATTGGTGATTAGGCCTACACGTTTGCCCTTGAGGCCTTCGAAACCGCGATCTCGCAATACTTCGATGCCGGGCTTGACGTGCGCCGTAGCCCCCAAAGCCAGAGCTGCTCCCAGGGCGGCTGCTATCAGTCGTTTGATTGCCATATCAAGTATTTAGATATTATCTATGTAATGTTATCTTTTTTAGTTGCCTCTTCGGCATCTCATCATTTTTCTTCGGCTTCAACTTTCTTGGCGCCGTAAGCGGGGTCAATGTGACGACGTACCAGGAAGGTCACAGCCCATGTTGCGAGGTTGCAACCAAGAACCCAGAAGAAGAAGTTGCTGTACGAGTTGCCCAGCAGGACTTCCTTGATCCATCCGGCTGCCATACCGGGAAGCATCATACCCAAAGCCATAAAGGCTGTGCAAATGGCGTAATGGGATGTCTTGTAGGGGCCGTCTGCGAAGTACATCATGAACAGCATGAAAGCCGTGAAACCAAAGCCGTAGGCAAATTGTTCGAGGACGAGGCAAGTCCATACGGTTATTTGGCCGGAAAGAGTACTGTAGTCAGGCTGCACATTGGACAGTATAATGTAAGCCACGCAGTTGAGCGATGTAGCCAAGGCCATGGGCCATATCCATTTGCGCAGACCGCCGCGCGATGCGCAGATACCGCCGATAATACCACCGATGGTGAGGCCGATGATGGCGAGTGTGCCATAGGACAGACCCACCTGTTCGGCTGTCATACCAAGACCGCCGGCATCACGGCTGGCCAACAGGAACGGCTGGCACAATTTGACTACCTGAGCTTCGGGAAGACGATAGAGGAGCATGAAAAGCATAGCCAGTATCACGTGCTTTTTCTGGAAGAAGGTTACGAAAGATCCGCCAAATTCACGCATGATGGCTCCGGCAGTTTTCTTTTGTACATTTGAACCTACGGCACGGTCTGTCTTGGGATAAGGCAGAATGAAAGCATGATATAGGAACACGATGGCAAAGAATACAGAGCATCCGGCAACGGTCCATTTCCATGCAGCGGCTTTATCTCCATCCAAAGCCACTGTAAGCGCACCGGCAATCATCACCAGACCGCCTTGTCCGAAGACATTGGCACAACGGTAGAAAGTTGAGCGAATACCGACAAACAAAGACTGCTGGTTGGTGTCCAAGGCTATCATATAGAAGCCGTCGGAGGCGATATCATGTGTAGCCGAGCAGAAAGCGGTAAAGACGTAGAAGAACAAGCAAATGGTGAACTCGTTGATGTTAAGTCCGGCCTTGATTTGCTCTCCCGTAGGCTGTGGCAGTGTGAAAGCTATACCGGCAAGACCTATGGCCACGCACAATTGCATGGTTACTGTCCACCAGCGTTTTGTCTTCATGATGTCCACCAACGGACCCCAGAAGGGCTTGATGACCCACGGTAGGTACAGCCAGCCGGTGTAAAGGGCGGCATCGGTTTCGCTCATGCCCAATTGGGTGAAAAGTACCATCGTCACCATATTGATGAAGATGAAGGGGATGCCTTGGGCAAAATACAGCGTCGGTATCCATGCCCACGGGTTGCGCTTAGTCGCTTTTTTGGTTTCTGACATATTGTTTTCGATGTTTCCCGAACTTCGCGTCCGGACCGTCGCCTGCGGCGTCGGTTATGGGTTAGTTTATTGGTGTTGGGTTGTCTCGGTTATCGTTCCGCCCGTTCGGGCGTTATGTGCAGTTAGTGTTTGGCTGTACGAACGGCGATTGTATTGTTGCCGTCCCTTAGCCGATTATTTCATTGTCTGTGTCGTACTATCTTTTGCCGCATTCGACTCATTATTTATATAATGTCTCGATGGAGGCGTCGATGAAGTAGTGACGCAGTATTTGGTCGTATTTGTAGCCTCGGGCGCCCATAACTGCGGCACCTATCTGGCACAAACCTACGCCGTGTCCCCACCCTGCTCCGTGCAGCACAAAGGCTTCGGGAAGTCCGGTGGCATCATCTACATTCACGCGTTCGACTACAAAGGCCGAAGAGTATAGATGGCTTGACGATAAGGTCTTGCGTATCTCCAATTCCTTGCCTATAATCATCGTACGCTTGGTGCCTACAATCTTGAGACGCACGATGCGTCCCGAAGTACCGCGCTCCAAAGGTATCATATCTACGATGTCGCCAAAGTCTATACCACTGCGTCGTGCGGCCAATTCGCTGATCTCTTGGCGTGTGTAGCGCACTTCCCAGCGGTAGAAGTCCTTGGTTTCTTGATCGTAGTTGTTGAGTACCTGCGAAAGGATTGCCGCATCTGAAGTATTGCAGAAAGCCTCGGGCCGTGTTTGTATCCATTGCGAGGCTGCACTCTCATCACGTAAGTCGGGGTAATCGCCTTCGGCTACACCGTCTCGACGAGCGCCCAGGTAATGGAAGTGCTTGGGCTCCCAGCAGTATTCAAATTGCTCGAACACACCGCCGCAACATTTGCTGAAACGCGCATCGCAAAGTTCGCCGTCATATACCAATACCTGTCCGCGTGTGGCGGCTATGGCTTCGGCAACCTTGGGTGTAGACTGACGCGTAACACCCTGATAGCGTTGGCAGTGGTCATCCGCGCAGACATCAAAGTTGACATGGTCTTCGCGATCGTACCACTTGACGCGTTCGCTTTCCGTCTCGGTACATGCATTGTATTTGGAACCACTTTCGGCTATGGCCTTATTCTTCTGAATTTGAGCCAACAACCACGAACGCGAAATCACTGCGTGAGCCTTGAGCAGTTCCAGCGATGCATTAGCACTCATCTCAGAGGATATGACACTGAGCAAGTAGTCTTCAACGGGCAATACGTTGATTATGGTCAATTTGTCGCCTTCGACAATAAAAGATGCACTGCCACTGAAACGCTGATTTTCTTTGCGTTCCCAGTGAAAGTTGACACCGATGACAACATCCTTGATTTCAAAGATGTCTTGGCGTGTTTTGGGATGAAAGGCGATAGTGTCGTACTCACGATTTTGCCAGACAATGCGTCCGCCTTCTGTTATGGCAAGGCTTTGCGCCCCGGTAACAGTATTACCATCTGCAGTGGTGAAGTCGCCAAGAAAGTCTACATCTATGCGCGGCGCGCTTAGGATACCAACTTTGATATGCGGTTCGTTCATGATACGCAGTGTTTATTTAACATTTGATGCTATTGCCGTGATTTCGTCGAGGTTGAGACACAGCTCGTTATAGATGCGACGTATAATGTCGGCGTCCATGCGTTCGAAGTCTTCGGGACGGGGCGTGATGAATACGCCGCCCATGTCCACGGATGCCGGCGACAGCAGCATACAATCCTTGCCTTCTGTACCATAGAAGGAGGGGCGATGACGTTTACGCGGAATTACAACCATACGTATACCGGCCGGTGTGGCATAGCACAAAATGTTCATCATTGGCTCGCGCTCGCCTTCGGGCACGGGGATGGCGCTGTACAGGCGTCCGAACAAGCGTGCTCCGGCTTCGGAATCTTCTGCATCAATCACAAAAATCTTCAGCGGCAATGTATCCACCAAAGCCAAAGTAGCGCCTTCGTCCTCAATTATGGTCTTCAGTTCGGCATCCTCGAGGTCGTCTCCCAAAGTAAGGAAGTCACTGTTTCCGGCCTGGAAGTGCATATGGTCGGGAGCGGAGGCTCCACACTTGGGCCCGTTATAAAAGACTGTATACTCGTCCAGTTGGGCGGCCAAATCCATCATATCCTTAGCGCGATCTGCCACCAACTGGTCGACATGACGATTGTCGGGGATGGTGAGGTGGCGCGGAAATATGGGGAAAGGATTGATCAGTACTATGTACTTATCGTTATCGCCCCAGAGCAGTCCGGTCTGTACGGCGGGACGGTTGGCCTCGCACAAAAAACATTTACGTTCTTTGAGACTTTTGGCGTCCACCTTAGCGGCAGACGATACGATGCGCGCGGGATTGAATTGAACTTTGATATGCATTCCATCGACATCGAGAGTCTTGACCTTAACGGTCTTAAGGGCTTCGAAGTTGTTGGCGGCCTGCTCCCATACGGCGCATTGATCCTTAATCAGTTGGTTGGCTTGTTGTGATGTGATTGTGGACATCGCTATGATGTTGTTGCTATTATGGTGGATGGATAATTACATGGCTACGACCCGGCTAATTTATATGGCGCTGAGCCATACAGCCGACTTTGCTTTACGCCACGAAAAACCGTTGGCACGGGGCTGCCCTCTCATGGAGAGGACAGCCCGATACTCAAGCGGGTTTGGAGGTTGTCCCTTTGGGTTGTCTACTTACAGGACGCCTCACTTGGCTGCTACCAATGCGCGGCGTGCTTGCAGTTCCCAAGTACGGATACGATCCTTGTACAAGTTGTTGTTGTTCATCTTAACTATGTCGAGGGCGGCATCGGAGTTGTCTTCCCAGCGACGGCACAGGTATACAACATCGTATACACGACCTATCTGGAAGTGACGCGAGAAGGCCAGACCCAGAGCATAGTCTTCACCATAGGAGGTATTGGGCACGTGGATTTCGCGCAATACGGGAGTATAGAATGCTCGGGGAGCGCCCAAACCGTTGATGCGCAGTGCGTTGTTGCGGCCGTTCTCCGGAGTCCATTCTTTGTGGTCGATTACGCCCGGCGGTATGGGGTTTTTGTCGATGTCTGTAAGCATGTATGTACCTACAACCATGGCGCACTTTTGCTCGTAGAAGGCTGCAACCATCTTGGCCAAGGTGTTCTCATCGGAATATACGTCATCGCTGTCCAGCTGCACGGCAAATTTGCCGCACTTGGGATGCTGTACACCTGCATTCCAGCAACCGCCGATGCCCAGATCATCGCGCTGAGGCACGATGTGTACCAGACGTGGGTCGTCCTTGAACTCGTCGATAGCCTCGGTGGTACCGTCTGTCGAGTGGTTGTCAATGACGATGAGGTTGAAGGGGAAGTCGGTCTTTTGGGACAGGACGCTGCGTATAGCATCGCGGATGGTACGAATACGGTTGCGCACGGGGATGATCACAGAAGCCTCGTATTCAAAGTTGCCCTTGTTGAAGTCGATTTCATCAAATTTAGGCTCGAGGTATCCTCCTACCGCTTTGAGGTGCGCGGTGCAGGCCTTTTCCATTTCGATTTGGACGCCGCGGTTCTTGGGATCTACATAATCAAATATTTTTTCGCCGCTCTTACGATTGTCAACGGTTACATCGCTGTAGAGGTATTCGTTGATGTGTACGATGGGTGCTATGCGGCTCAGACGCAGACGCAGGTCGTAGAGACCGGCAGCTGTGTAGTGTACGTCGATACCGGCAGCTGCCTTCTTGAGGACTTCGGTATCAAAGAAGAGTACCGAACCGAAGTTGAAGTCGTCGCGGAGCGAGCCTTCCTGATAGTCGATGACGGGAGCATTGCTCTTTTTGCCTTCCAAGATGGTGTACGAGTCGGAATACATCATACCGGCCTTGGAGTCGCCGGCCAGACGTACAAAACGGTCAAGGGCAAGATATCCCATCACGAGATTGTTGTACTTGGTGTACAGCAGGGTATAGGGTGCCTTGGCGGCCTCGGCAATCTTGATCATAGTTTCCGAGGAGTTGAGCGCATCGATATGTACCAGGGTACAGCCTTCTACGGCGGTGGCAGCGGCATCGGTGGCCAGCAGATAGATGTTGTTGACTAAGGCGCTTTCGCGGAGTCCGTCGATGGTGGCTTTGGCCTGGGCAGCATCAACGTACGGAATGAAGCAGTCTATTGCTTGTCTCATAGGGATAATATTTTATAAATGATTTTTTGGATGTTCTATGTATTGTAGCGTTTATTTGACCTTTATCCTCTCTACTTTCTTAAGGTCCTTAGGGTCTTTAATGTCCTTAAGATCTTGGTTTCTTAGGGTGTTTGGACGCTTATGATTTGGAGGATGTCACTATATCATTTTCTATGCCGGGTATCAACGTTTCTTTGTCTTTTTGGCCGGGGCTACTGCAACCTTGGTTAAGGGTTCGAAGAAGCGGAGCACGCGATTCATAAGGGCGGTGCGGGCTTCGGCATCGGAGATGGTCTCGAAGGGGAAACCAATGACCACAGTGCGGTATGCACCGTTGTCAAAGGCTGTACCGGCCACGAGATTGTTCTCGCTGTAGCGCAGGAAGGTGCAACCTTTCTTAGCATCGGGAGCGTAGAAGGAGTCCGGTGACTCGGCTGCATAGCTCTCGGCGTTGAGCGTAACGTGGAAGGGGTATGTCGCTTTGGCATTGAGCCGGTCAAAGCGTGTCTGTACCTGGTAAGCGCTGCCTTCGATAGTGGCCTGGCCTACTCGCCAGTGGTATCCGAGAACTTCGGTAGCAAAACGTTGGTCGCGCTCTGCCGTTTCCTTGCTCGAGAATGGATTGTCCCATAAGTCGGTAGCTACGAACGAGCCGCTGACAAAGAAGGATGTTCCGGCCTTGGTCATAGCTTCGATTTTGTTCTGTAGAGCCGTATCGAAGGTCTTATAGCGTGTGCCATATACTCCGCGCCCCTTGGCTATCTCTTTCTGTTTGCCCAAGATGAGGTCAACCACGCGAGCATCGTCCTTGCTTGCCGGACGAGATGCAAAGGCGGATGCGCTGCTGCCGGTGAAGCCATAGCCGGCTTCGCGCACGGCCTGACCGTGGGTGTAGATATAGTCGTAAGTGTTGCCTGCCAGGACTTTGTCTTCGTAATTGGCACGCGATGCGCCAAAACCGGCAGCGTCATCGTCCATCCACGGGATGTTGCGACGGAACTCGAAGGTGCGACCTATGTAGCTGATATCCTGCATATAGGGTACTCCGGGGTCGCGCTCGTCATAGAATCCGGCAATTTCGCCCGAGTCAAACCAATCGGGAGCGCTCACGCGAGTAAAGCCGTTGACAATCTCGACGCGCGGAGCCTCGGGACGATAGCATAGAGCCACAACCATCGAGGGGAAGGATACACCGCCGTCATTGCCTGCGATGACACGGTAGCTGTGTATGGCATCATCCTTGACGGTGATATCATAGTACGGTTTGGTGACGCGAGCAATCTTGACAAAAGCGCCGTCGCCTACCCTTTCTTCTATATTATAATATGTGGGAGTAGCCGTAGCCTCGAGTGTATCGACGGTGGCGGCCCATGTCAGTGCATAGCGGCCATCCTTTCCGGCAGGTGTCACAGCGATGTCGTGCACGGGCAGGGGTTGTACCACATAATCGTATCCATCGCGCGATGCCAGGAATTGAAGCATACCTTTGTAGACGGCACGTGACACTACAAAACGGAATTCAGGGTCAAGGCCGTACTTCATATCTGCAAAGTTCTGGTGCGAGAGCAATTCGAGAAGCATAGCCGGTACTTCGGGGACACGAGCCTCGTAGTATGATTGATCCCACATACCGCGGCGAGTCCAATTAGGCTCGAAAGTGCGGCGAATATCGTTGGTGATATTGGTCATCACCAAGTCGGTGAAGTCACGCGAAGCGTAGCGCGAGGTGCCATTGGCGTAGTCGGTGCCGCGTTCTTGCCCATCGGTGCAGTATATACCCAAGGTTCCTATAATCGAATCATTGAGCGTCGTACCTGCATCGGAATGCCATGCAAAGGATAAATCCACGGGTATACGTAGACCCTTGCTGTCGGGAAGCATGGACGACCCTCCGGTCAACCAATTGACCCATAGGCCGCGACAGCGGTAGTCATCGGTGTAATCATTGACGTTTTTAGATGGCGTATATACGCTGTCGGGAGCGCCTGCCCATTGCAACCAGTAGCGTGCACCCTCGGTAAAACGGGGATAACCGCTGGCAACGTATTCATAATCTATCGAATCAAGTGGCTCAATGACCTTACGTGCCACGTTGCCCATACCGCCGCCTATTTTGACGGCATCGGCGGTGACGGTGCTTCCGGCCTTAGCCGAAAGATTGGACAGTGTGACCACCGCTTGATGTCCGGCGGCAAGATCGAAGTGTCCGAGATATATCCAAGTGCCGCCGCCCATAGACTGATTGACGGTAAAGTGGCGTGCGCCACCGGCGGTATTGACGGTATAGGTTGCGTCCGTAGCCGAAGCGTCGTCACTGATGTACGATACATATACCGCATAAGTTCCGCGTTGCGGGATATTGGCCATCCAACGCACTTCCGAAGCATCGGAAGCACGATCCACGGTAGTGGCCTTCAAGGCTGTACCGTCGCGGAAGGGATTATCGCCGTTATGTAATTCGGCCTTGGCATATCCGAAGCCGGGGGTCTTATCTGTCGTCCAGGCATTGCCGTATACCACCGAGCCGGAGGCATTGCCGCCGTCGTTGTCCACGATAATTTCGGTGGTATTGATATCACGCTCGCGAGGGCTCATGACGTAGGCTCCGGCATTACGCAACATCGGCATCAGGAAGGGCATTACATAACTCTGTGTATACAAGTCTTCGACCGTCTGGAAGATACGGGCACGCTGCCATTCCCAACGATTGAGTTTGGGTTCGAAGTACCATCCGTGGCTCTGCCACAGAGCGATATTGCGGTTTTGCAAGCCGCGAGGTGCCGCATCTGCATCAAGGTCGCGGACAAAAGGCGCCTTCTCGGTGGGGCCGACAACGCGCTTGGGCGCAAACAATATAAGATTGTCCATATTGGTTCGAGCCACTTCCTTGCCCGAACGGTCACGATCGACCACGTACATTTCCACGCGGTAGCCTTCGTATTTCTTGCCCATAGCGGCACTCACATCGGCCTTGATTGAGGCTAAATTGTCCGCACGCAAGGGTATGTATGCGCAGTTTTCGTTGCAGTCCACACGTAATACACGTGCAGCATCGTCAGCATCCACGCAGTCCACTCTTATCGGACCGAGACCGCTGGTACCGGGTAGATAATTGCGCAATACGGATGCGGCTGCAGCATTGGCGTCCTTGCCAAGCTCTGCCGCTACGGAGTTACCGGCGCCCCAAACCGAGGCGGAAATCACTATCGCTGTGACTATAAATCGATTTACCATTGCTTTAGATGTTTCGGCGGAAAGCATTGCGGCCTCCCATAGGGTTTATACCTACAAAGATACGGACTTTTTTTGGCTAAAGGCATATATCATTATCTAAAAAAGCGAGAAATCAACAAATTTTAATTATCAAATACATAATTTTACACAAATCGCACATCCGTCCGACATCCTGAAATCCAATCTCCTCCCCTATTTTGCACTTACGAAAAAATATGTCTTTCACGCTCACAAAAAGCATTTTACACCGCCGAGAAGTCCATGACCGAAGACCGCAATTCCCGGATTTACGACATGTCCTTATTTGCCGAATTTGTCACCTGTCATTCTACGTTCCATAATCCAAATAAATTTCGTACCTTTGCACCACCTAAACACACACGCGCAAAAGTGCCTAGTGTGGCATAAACCTATGAATTGCCGCAGACGGCGCCATCAAGTTGCAAAACATTGAATACAAATAACAAAAACATATAATCAGCTTTATGAAAGCCTGCTTCATGGGATTGGGCTACATCGGACTGCCCACCGCAATCATTGCCGCCAAGCACGGCGTTCACGTCATCGGCGTGGACATTAATGCCGACGTTGTCGCACAAACTAACGCCGGACACCTTCATATTATCGAACCCGGATTGGGCGATTTGCTGCGCGAAGTAGTCGCCAACGGTAGTCTGCATGCACAGACAGCACCCGAGACCGCCGATGCATTCTTCATCGTAGTGCCTACGCCTTTCAAGGGCGACCACCAACCCGACGTAAGCTATGTCGAGGCTGCCACCCGCGCCGTCATCCCTTGTCTCAAAGAGGGCGACCTCTTTGTCATCGAATCCACCTCGCCCGTGGGTACCACCGAGGCTATGGCCGAAATCATCTTCGCCGAACGTCCCGAACTCAAAGGTAAAATATACATTGCATACTGCCCCGAACGCGTCCTGCCCGGAAACGTCATCTACGAATTGGTGCACAACGACCGCGTCATCGGTGGTCTCGATGAGGCTTCCACCAAGAAAGCTCAGGCATTCTATGCACAGTTTGTCCAAGGAACTCTGCACCCCACCAATGCCCGCACCGCCGAGATGTGCAAACTCACCGAAAACTCGTCACGCGACGTGCAGATAGCTTTCGCCAACGAGTTGTCCCTGATATGCGACCGCGCCGGCATCAACGTTTGGGAACTTATCTCCCTGGCAAACAAGCATCCGCGCGTCAACATCCTGCAACCCGGCTGCGGCGTAGGCGGACACTGCATCGCCGTCGACCCCTACTTCCTCACCGCAGCATTCCCCGAGGAGGCAAAGATTATCGCCACGGCACGCGCCATCAACAACCATAAAGCCGACTGGTGCGCACTCAAGACCATCAACGCCATACTTCGCTTCATCAACGAGCGCCATCGTCGTCCCGTAGTGGCTATGATGGGTGTGGCATTCAAGCCCGATATCGACGACTTGCGCGAAAGCCCGGCTCGCCATATTATCGACGCCGTAGTCGCCGATAAGCCCGATGCCGAAATTCTGGTAGTGGAGCCCAACGTGCCCTCGCACCCTATATACAAGCTCACCAACTACCGCGAGGCTTACGATCGCGCCGATATCGTTGCGTTCCTCACCGCACACACTCCCTTCAAGGGTCTGCCCTGGCGCGATGACAAGGTAATACTCGACTTCTGCGGTATCTTCAAGAAATAATATGCCCATGTCTCAGACACAAGGCACTGACAGTGCACGCGCGGCCGCCGGCAACATCGCCGACGACCGCGTAGACTTGCGCGGGGTCAAGGTGCACGCCTTCGACTCGGCCGACAGCCTTATGGATTATGCCGATGCACACCCCGGCATACTCGTGGCTGTCAACGCCGAAAAAATTATGAACGCCAACGCCACCACCCTGCCCATAATCAACAACAACATCGCATACTGCGACGGCTCGGGCGCGGTACTCGCCGCACGACAGAAAGGTGCCAAAGGCGCCGTCAAAATCGCCGGATGCGAGTTGTGGCTGCACATCATCGACAGACACCACAGCGACCGCACATTCTACATCGTCGGAGCAACCCCGGAGGTGCACGACAAGACCATCGAAGGGCTGCTGAAACGCTATCCCGACATCCGCATCGTCGGACACCGCGACGGATACATTCGCGATGATGCCCAACGTCAAGCGCTTATAGACGATGTAGCCGAAAAACGCCCGGACATAGTATTTGTTGCCATGGGCTCGCCAAAGCAGGAAATACTCATGGCCGATATGCAACACCGTCACCCCAAAGCCATATATCAGGGCTTGGGCGGAAGTTTCGATGTATTTACAGGCACGGTGGCACGCGCACCGCGCTGGTGGATAGACCACAATCTCGAATTTGCATACCGTCTCATACGCCAGCCTCGGCGAATCACACGCAACTTCAAATTCATCCGCTACGCCTGGTGGCTGCTTTGGCACAAATTCTAACAGCCCCTTCGACCGGCCTGACAGCCCTAACGCGTCCGGCACGTGCAAACATCACGACCGGACTCGGAACAAGACAAAACATATTCCAGCCGATATGAAAAAGAAAATAATGCCCGTCTTCGGCACACGCCCCGAAGCCATCAAGATGGCGCCTCTGGTCAAAGCACTTGAGGCCGCCTCGGACCGCTACGACACCGTAGTCACCGTCACCGGCCAACATCGACAAATGCTCGATCAGGTCCTCGGCCTCTTTGAAATTGTGCCGCAACACGATCTTGACATCATGCGGCCGGGACAGGATCTTTTCGACGTCACCATACGCATACTCGAGGGTATGCGCCGGGTATTGGCCGACGAAAAGCCCGACTTGGTACTGGTACACGGCGACACAGCCACTTCTACCGCAGCCGCTCTTGCCGCATTTTACTGCCGCATACCGGTAGGACATGTCGAAGCCGGACTGCGCACAGGAGATATATACGCCCCTTGGCCCGAAGAAATGAACAGGCGCCTCACCGGCCGCCTGGCCACTATGCACTTCGCCCCCACCGAAGCGGCACGGCTCAATCTACTGCGCGAAAACGTCGATCCTTCGGCAATCACCGTCACGGGCAATACCGTCATTGACGCCTTGGACATTGTAGTTTCCAAGCTCAATGGCGATGCCGAGTTGCGCACCTCCACCGCCGCATTGCTCAAAGAACGCGGATACGACACCGCACGTCTCGACGACGGCTCACGACGCCTGGTGCTCATCACCGGGCACCGACGCGAAAACTTCGGCGACGGTTTTCTCGATATCTGCCACGCCATACGCGACCTCGCAGCCAAATATCCCGACGTCGACTTCGTATATCCCATGCACCTCAACCCCAACGTCCGTCGGCCCATTGCACAGGTATTTCCCAAGGATGATTCGCCGGCCAATGTCTTTTTCATCGAACCGCTGGACTACCTGCCCTTTGTGTATATGATGACACGCAGTCACATCATACTCACCGACAGCGGAGGCATTCAGGAGGAGGCCCCCTCTCTGGGCAAGCCGGTGCTGGTAATGCGTACCGTCACCGAACGTCCCGAAGCACTCGAAGCCGGCACAATACGCTTGGTGGGTACCGACCGCGCCAAAATCGTCAGCACCGCATCGCTGTACCTCGATGATGAGGACGAATACCGCCGCCACGCTTCCATAGCCAATCCCTACGGCGATGGTAAAGCCTGCAGCCGCATCATCGAATACATCGACAGCCACTTATAATAAGATATAAAATAAGACAGCCTTTAATGTTCTTAGAATTCTTATTCTTAGAGTTCTTAGCACTCCAAAGGTCTTAGAAGTCCTCACCCGGCTCCCTCCCAAAAAAGATGGTCCACATTTGCGACATCCGTGACAAACGCATTCAAATGTTTGCGAATATGACCGAGACGCAATTGCGTAACGGTCAAGGTGGTGACGGGAACGGACTATTCATCGTCGAAAGTCCCAAGGTCATAGCCGTAGCCTTGGCTCACGGCTACCGGCCCGAAGCTTTGCTGTGCGAGCAGCGGCACATCCACGGCGATGCCGCCGAAATCGTTGCTGCTCTGCCACAAGACACACCCGTGTATACCGGCGACCGAAACACCCTGGCTGCCCTGACAGGTTACACCCTGACACGCGGAGTGCTGTGCGCCATGCGCCGTCCCGCGCCTCGCAGCGATGTCGAAGTATGCCGCGATACACGACGAGTCGCCGTCATAGACGGTGTGTGCGACACTACCAATACCGGAGCGATATTCCGCAGTGCCGCCGCACTGGGCATGGACGCTGTACTACTCACACCCGGGTCGTGCGACCCCTTCAATCGTCGCTGCGTGCGCGTGTCTATGGGCGGTGTATTCCTTGTGCCCTGGGCCTACATCCAAGGCAACGACACAATCGCAAGACTGCACCAACTCGGGTTAGACACAGCCGCTCTTGCGCTTCGCGGCAACGACACCGCTCTTGACGACCCACGACTGACACAACGGCAACGTCTGGCTCTTATTGTAGGCACCGAAGGCGAAGGGCTCGACCCCAAAGTCATCAATGCCGCCGATTTCACCGTGCGCATACCCATGCACCGCGGTGCCGACTCACTCAACGTCGCCGCTGCCGCAGCCATCGCCTTCTGGCAATTGCGCAATCGCGACATCCGTAACGGCGAAAGCGGCCCGGGCTCTTATATCCCCGATGCATCGGCTGTACACGATGCCGGCAACGCCGATGCATCCCCGCGCCTCACCGACCTCTACTCCACAAACGACACTCACACAGGTAAATGAACCGACGATATACCATAACCATGTGCGCAGCCATCGCCATCGCCGCTATCGCTGCCATCGCTGCCATGGTGTGCGGGTCGGTGCACATCCCGACCTCGGAAGTACTTTCCATACTCACAGGCCACACTCCGGACAAGGACACCTGGGGACACATCATACTCGACCTGCGACTGCCGGCAGTAATCACGGCTGTACTCGCCGGAATGTCCCTGGCCGTGGCCGGCCTGCTGATGCAAACCATATTCGCCAACCCACTGGCCGGGCCCTCCATCATGGGCGTCAGCTCGGGCGCCAGCCTGGGCGTTGCCGTGCTTGTTCTGCTATTCGGCGCCGGCACCGGGGCCGTGGTCTCCGGAGCAATACTCGGCGCCATGGCCGTTGTAGTCCTCCTTGTAGCTTTGGCCGGAATACTGCGCAGCGGGGTGATGCTCCTTATCGTCGGAATCCTCATCAGCTATCTGTCCTCTTCGGCCATTATACTGCTCAACTACGCCGCCTCGGAGCAAAGCGTACACACCTATGTTCTGTGGGGCATGGGTACATTTTCAGACACCTCGTGGGACCAAATGGTCGTGCCCGCTGCCATCACCACCATCGGCATGTGCGCAGCTGTATTCATGGCCAAAGGCCTCAACGCCATGCTCATGGGCGAAAATTACGCCGCCAATTTGGGCGTACGCGTTTGGGCCTTGCGTGCTTGGGCTCTGCTCACTGCCGGCACCCTCACTGCCGTCACCACCGCCTACTGCGGCCCTATAGCATTCATAGGCCTGGCCGTACCACACATCGCACGTCTCGCCTTAGGCTCCACCAACCACCACAGACTGCTGCCACTTACAATGGCCTGCGGTGCCGCAACGGCTCTGCTGACGTTGTGGCTGTGCACGCTGCCTTCTCGCTGGGGTGCCGTACCCGTCAACGCCATCACCCCGATAATCGGCGTCCCCGTCATCATATACATCATCCTCAATCGCCGCCGCATTGCATACTTCAACTGACATACACGACACATCCGCCCGTACCCGTGACACGGACATCCGCACCGAGTGCACCGAGCATCAGGACTCCGTCCGAAACGACCGGGATGCCGGACTCGCCACCGAGGGGCTCACCGCCGGATACGTACACGGGCATCGCCGCATTCCCATAGTCACGGATGTCACCTTCGCGATACCGCCTGCGCACTTCACCGTCATGGTGGGACGCAACGGCAGCGGCAAATCCACGCTACTGCGCACTCTTGCAGGCATTCAAGCGCCGCTTCAAGGGTGCGTACGAATACACTCAAACGAGGTACGCAATATGAGTGCACGACGACTGGCACGTCTCATCGCCATGGTATTCCCCACCGCAGTCGGCACGGGCGCCGGCGCTCTCACCGTCTCCGAAGCCACGGCCCTCGGACGTCATCCCCATACCGGTATCACCGGGCACCTGAACGACGACGACAGACGTATTGTGCGCGAAGCCATCGAGGCCGTGGGACTGTCTCATAAAGCCGATACGCCGCTGGCGGCACTCAGTGACGGCTTGCGACAAAAAGCTATGATTGCTCGCGCTTTAGCGCAGCAGACACCCGTAATAATTATGGACGAACCCACGGCATTTTTGGACGTGCCTTCGCGCCACACACTGATGGAATTGGTAGCCGAACTGGCACACCGACACGGACGTACCGTGCTTCTGTCCACACATGATATGGCTCCGGCCATGGAAGCCGGCGCCGACAGCGTCATCGTCGTCGATGACGGACACGCCTCGATACACAGCGCTCACAACGCCGACCAAGCCCTGGCCGCCCTTTATGCCGACGACGGCATCACCTACGACCCGGGATCATACGATTTCAGACCGTCCAAATAAACCGTCCAAATAATCTAACGCGCGAGTGACGCACGCATCTCCCGAAATCGTCACCTTATATCTGGACTTTTGCTTCTCGTATCGGGCATTTTACTCACTCCCGACATGCGACCGTATTCGTTAAAACAACTAAAATGTGGTAAAATATTCCAATTTAGGAGCATTATTGGTCAATATTTCCATTGCGCCGCTAATGCCCATAGCCCAAATTGTCGTAACTTTGCACCATGGTTTGCCAGGCCTTTTCGGGTCGGCACTATTTGTTGTGTGCAAATACGTTACATCGCCCCCAATACAGCGGCAGACCGGACAATAGCAGATAACACAAAAAACTCACATTATAAAATGTATATGAACACCCACAAGATGCACATGCGCGCCATGACGGCCTTAGGCCTTGGCGCAGCCTTTATCCTGACCGTCTCCGTAGGCTCATGCTCTCAAAAACAGGCTATGCCTCAACAGATTCCGGCCATCGAGGTACAGACAGTAGACACAACTTCGGAAGACCTCAACACCTACTATCCCGCAATCATCCGAGGCAAGACCGATATCGCTATCCGTCCTCAAGTCTCCGGCTTTATCACCAAAGTACACGTTGACGAAGGTCAGCACGTACGCAAAGGCCAGGTGCTCTTCACCATCGACCAGGTACAATTCCAAGCAGCCGTCGAGCAGGCTCGCGCTTCCGTCAACGCCGCACAAGCAGCCGTCAACACCGCCGCCTCCAACGAGCGCAACCAAAAAATGCTTTTCGAGAAAAACATCATAAGCCAGACACAATGGCAGACCGCAGCCGACGCTTTGGCACAAGCACGCGCCTCCTTGGCCCAGGCTCAGGCCGCCCTCGTGTCCGCCAAGAAAAACCTCTCGTACACCATCGTCACTTCTCCTTCGGACGGCGTCGTTGGCTCCATTCCGCAGCGCGAAGGCTCGCTGGCTTCACCCTCATCGGCTCAGCCGCTAACCACCATCAGCGACAACTCGCAAGTGTACGCATACTTCTCGCTTAACGAAAAAGAGCTGCTCAAGCTCACCGACAACGGCGAATACAGCCTTGACGAACGCGTAGGTCGCCTGCCCAAGGTAAGCCTTATGCTGGCTGATGGCAGCATATATCCTCTGCAAGGTCGCGTAGCCACCGTCAGCGGCGTCATCGACAACACCACCGGTGCGGCTCAAGTTCGTGCCCTCTTCGACAACCCCAAAGGGCTGCTGCGCAGCGGCTCCACCGGCAACGTCGTCATTCCCACGCACAGCCACAACGTAATTCTGGTACCCCAGAAGGCAACCTACGAAATCCAGGATATGAAATATGTCTACACCGTCAATGACACCAACGGCACCGTGCCCACCCAAATCAAAGTGCTGGACCTCAACGACGGACAGAACTATGTAGTCACCGACGGCCTCAAACCCGGCGACCGTATCGTTGTCGAAGGCGTAGGCACCTCCGTGCGCGACAATATGAAGATCAAACCCGTGACTGCGCAAGAAAAGGCAGCCATGGAAGCCAAGAAATAAGGCCGGCACACAGGGCCCGGGGAACGGCCTTAGCCCCAAAGGCTAAAGGCTTACGAAAAAAAAATTCCCCGTACACACCTGCCGCAAGGCCTACAACCCACCCCATCAAAATTTTTATAAAACAGCACAAAGACAATGAAACTTGACCGCTTTATCAACCGACCGGTCTTGTCCACGGTTATATCAATCTTTATCGTCGTCTTGGGCATCATCGGCATGGTCTCCCTGCCTATCACCCAGTACCCCGACATCGCGCCCCCTACCATCAGCGTGTCCACCACCTATAGCGGTGCCAACGCTCAGGCCGTGCTCAACTCCGTGATTGCGCCCCTGGAGGAATCCATCAACGGCGCCGAAGGCATGACCTATATGGAGTCCACGGCCACCAACACCGGTTCGGCAACCATCAACGTCTACTTCCGCCAGGGTTTTGACCCCAATATGGCTGCCGTCGATGTCCAAAACCGCGTATCCAAAGCGCTCAACCTCCTGCCCTCCGAAGTAACTCAGGTGGGCGTAACAACCCAGAAGCGTCAGACCTCCATGCTTGTAGGTGTCGCCCTCTACGACCCCACCGGCAAATACAGCGAGGAATTCATCGAGAACTACGCCAAAATCAACCTCGTGCCCCAGTTGCAACGTGTCAATGGTGTGGGTGACGTTATGGTCATGGGCGCCGACTACTCGATGCGTATATGGCTCAAACCCGACATTATGGCCCAGTACGGCTTGATGCCTTCGGACATTGCCGCCGTTATGGCCGAGCAAAACGTCGAAGCCGCCCCCGGTTCGTTCGGCGAACAAGGCAACCAATCCTTCCAGTACACTATGCGCTACCGCGGACGTCTTGCCGATCCCTCCGAATTTGAGGACATCGTCGTACGCGCCACAAGCAATGGCGAAGTACTGCGACTGAAAGACGTAGCCAACATCGAATTGGGCCGCGTAACTTACGGCTTCCACAGCAAGTTCAACGGACACCCCTCGGTAATGGCTATCGTGTTCCAGACCGCCGGTTCCAACGCTACCCAGATTATCAACGACTGTCTTGACTACGTTGAGACAATGAAGAAGTCGCTTCCCGAAGGACTCGAAGTGGCTGTCCCCTTGAATAACAACGAATTCCTATATGCATCTATCGATCACGTTATCGAGACCCTCATCGAGGCCTTCTTGCTGGTATTCATCGTGGTGTACATCTTCCTGCAAGATATGCGAAGCACCATCATCCCCGCCATTGCCATCCCCGTGGCCTTGGTCGGTACATTCTTCGTGCTCAAGCTTATAGGCTTCTCCATCAACCTGATTACACTATCAGCTCTCGTATTGGCCATCGCCATTGTGGTCGATGATGCCATAGTGGTGGTCGAGGCCGTGCACGCCAAACTCGATGTCGGGTACAAGAGTGCACGCCGCGCATCCATCGACGCCATGAGCGAAATCTCGGGCGCCCTGATATCCATCACCATGGTCATGATGCTTGTATTCATCCCCGTGTCCTTCATCTCGGGCACCTCCGGCGTGTTCTACCAGCAATTCGGTCTCACCATGGCCATCGCCATCTTCTTCTCGGCCGTCAACGCCCTTACCCTCTCCCCCGCCCTGTGCGCCGTATTCCTTAAACCGCACAAGGATGCCGAAGGCAAGAAACAAAGCTTCGTAAGCCGTTTCCATACAGCCTTCAACACCGGGTATGACGCTATGCTCAAACGCTACAAAAAATCGGCCACATTCTTCGCTCGCCACAAAGTTACATCCTTCGGCATCGTGGGCGCAGCCGTAGCCGTACTCGTATACCTGATGACCATCACCCCCACCGCCCTCGTCCCCAACGAAGACACCGGCGTGCTCTTCTGTATGGTCAATCTTCCCCCGGGTTCGTCCCAGGAACGCACCGGCCAAGTGCTCGAACAGACCGACAAAATCATCCGCCAGAACCCTGCAGTGGCTCAAAGCCAGATGATTGACGGTTATAGCTTCCTCGCCGGCCAAGGCGCTACATACGGTACCTTCATCATCAAGCTCAAAAACTGGGCCGAACGCGACAGCAAGACCCAAAGCTCGGACGCCGTGCTCAAACAACTCTACGGAGCACTCAGCGTAATCAAAGACGGCAACATCGTCATCTTTGCACCGCCTATGATTTCGGGCTATAGTGCCACCAACGGCTTCGAAATCAAGATGCAGGACCGCACCGGCGGCGACATCAACAAATTCTTCGGCGTTGTACAAAACTTCCTGGCACAACTCAACCAGCAACCCGAGATTCAAATGGCTTACACTACTTTCAACCCCACCTTCCCCCAATACCAGGTGGACATCGATGTAGCCAAGGCCAAGCAAGCCGGCATATCGCCCAAGACCATCCTCAGCACTCTCCAAGGATACTACGGCAGTATGTATGTCAGCAACTTCAACAGCTTCGGTAAGATTTACCGCGTAATGATGCAAGCCGAGCCGTCGGCCCGCGTCTCCCCCGAGACACTCAACGCCATCAAGGTGCGCGGCGATACGGGCGAAATGGCCCCCATCACCAACTTCGTAAGCCTCAAGCGCGTATACGCCCCCGACTTGCTCAACCGCTTCAATATGTTCAACTCGATTAGTGTCACCGGTCAGCCCAACTCCGGATACTCCTCGGGTGACGCCATCGCCGCAATCCAGCGCGTAGCCGCCACAGCACTGCCTCAGGGCTACGGCTACGAATACGCCGGTATGACACGCGAAGAAGCCCAAAGCTCGGGTAGCGCTACAGCCATCATCTTTGCACTGTGTCTGCTCTTCGTATACCTGCTGCTTTCTGCCCAGTACGAAAGCTACATCCTTCCTTGGGCCGTAATTCTCTCCATACCTTTCGGCCTTATGGGCTCGTTTGTCTTCGCCCTTATCTTCGGCATCAGCAACAACATCTACCTGCAGATTGCGTTGATTATGCTTATCGGTCTATTGGCCAAGAATGCCATCCTTATCGTCGAATTCGCCCTTGACCGCCGCAAGACCGGTATGTCCATTATCAATGCAGCCATCGCCGGTGCCGGCGCCCGTCTGCGTCCTATCTTGATGACCTCGCTGGCTCTTATCATCGGCCTTCTGCCCTTGATGTTCTCCACAGGCGTAGGCGCCAACGGCAACAACGCCCTCGGCGTAGGTGCTGTAGGCGGTATGCTCATCGGTATGATTCTCCAGATATTCATCGTGCCCGCACTATTCGTCGCATTCCAGAAAATCCAGGAGAAGATTACGCCTATGCATTGGGATAACGCCGAACGCGGAGGAACAATCGAAAGCGAAATCGAGCAATTCACACCCGAGAACTAAACACCTCATCCGACACATAACATGAAACAAAACATAATCACCGCAACATTGGTAGCCGCCACCTTGGCCGTGGCGGCCACCTCCTGCGGCATCTACAAAAAATATCAGACGCCCGAAAATACGCCCCTCACGGCCGAATATGTTCAGGCTCGCCAAAACAGTGTAGACAGCACCGCTTTGGGCAACCTCTTATGGGAAGAAGTATTCACCGATCCCGTATTGACCGACCTCATCGACCGTGCATTGGCGTCCAACACCACCCTGGCCAATGCCCGCCTCAACGTCGACATTGCTCAGGCCCAACTGCGCGGCGCCAAACTTGCCTACCTTCCCTCCGTATCACTTGCGCCCAACGGCTCGGGAAGCTCCATCGCCGGTAGCTCCATATCCTGGGGCTATCAGATCCCGGCGGTAGTATCCTGGGAAGTTGACCTCTTCGGCAAACTGCTCAACAGCAAACGCGGCGCTGCCGTAGCCGTAGAACAAAGCGAAGCATACGCTCAGGCAGTACGCTCCCAAATCATTGCCACAGTAGCCAATACATACTACTCGATGGCCGCTGTCGAGGCACAACTTAAAGTGGTGCGCAACACCGCCAAACTCTGGGGCGAAAGCGTCCAAGTGATGCGAGACCTCAAAGACGCCGGAAAGTCCGGAATGACCGAAGCCGGCGTCGTACAAGCCAACGCCAATCTCCAAAGCGTATTGGCCCAAATCGCAGCACTCGAAGACACCCGCCGCACACTGGACAACGCCATGAGCCTGCTCGTCGAGACCATGCCCACGCACTGGGAAGTAAGCGCCGATGCATCCCTCGACATCCCCGCTCCGATACTGCAAGGCGTACCCATGTCCTACCTGGCTATGCGTCCCGATGTCACCGCAGCCGAACGCTCTCTGGCTTCCGCATATTACACCACCGCCAGCGCTCGCGCAGCTTTCTATCCGAACCTCTCCATCAGCTTCACCGGCGGATTTACCAACCAACTGGGAACAATGATCAAAAATCCCGGCGAATGGTTCTACAACCTGGCCGGCTCGCTGACCGCTCCCCTATTTGCTCGCGGACAAAACATCGCTCGCCTGCAAGCCGCCAAGGCCCAGCAGACACAGGCGCTCAACAACTTTGAGCACACCCTGCTGAGCGCCGCCTCCGAAGTATCCAACGCCATGAGCGCATATACCACCGCCGGAGAACAAGCCGCAATATATGACGCACAGAGCGCCGACCTCGAAAAAGCCGTAGAGTACACCAACGACCTGATGATATACGCCAACGGTACATATCTCGAAGTGCTCACCGCACAGCAAAGCCTTCTCTCGGCTCAGCTCAACCGCGTATCGTGCCGCCTGGCCCGCAACCAAGCCATCATCAACCTCTACCAAAGCCTCGGCGGCGGACGATGATACTTCCCTCCACCTTATAAGTCCAACAAAAACACAGCTAAAAGAATGATCAGTCCATTAGCGCACGTTGACCCCAGCGCCAAAATCGGCGAAGGCGTCACCATCCATCCCTTTGCGTACATCGACGCAGATGTTGAAATCGGCGACGGATGCACCATTATGCCCTACGCCAGCATCATTAGCGGCACCCGTATGGGCAAAAACAACAAAGTCTACCAAGGAGCCGTCATCGGCGCCGACCCCCAGGACTTCCGTTGGAAAGGCCAGAAGACATACTGCTACATAGGTGACAATAATATCATCCGCGAACAAGTAATCATCAACCGCGGCATCGCCGAAGAAGGCGGCACACGCATAGGCGACGGTTGCTTTATCCTGGCCGAAACACACATCGGACACGACAGCAACATCATGGGACCCTGTGTGCTGGGCAACGGCGTCAAGGTGGCCGGAAACGTCACCATCGACACCTGCACCATACTCTCGTCCAGCGTCATCGTTCACGAGAATTCCAATATCGGCAAATGGGTATTTGTCAAAGGCGGATGCCGCGTCAGCGGTAATGTGCCCCCCTACATCATCTTGGCACACAACCCGGCCGTATACTACGGCGTCAACGCCAAGGTTATGTCGCACCGCAAAGGCGATTTCACGCCCGAAGACATCGACAACGCTGCCAAGGCATACCGACACATCTACCAAACCCAGACATCGGTATTCAACGCCCTCCGTCGTATCGAAAACGACATCGACCCCTGCCCCGTACGTGACGAAATCCTCAACTTTGTCCGCGGTCACAATTACCGTATTGTAGCCGTTCCCGTAGACCTCGAAGGCGATTGACAACAGTCATCGGGTATAGCGCATATACGCGCCCATACCACGATGTCCTACGCCACGATATACATACACATCATTCTCACAGCCCCTGCGACAGCACCTCCGTCACAGGGGCTGTCCTTTGCCCTCGCAGCACATTTTACTTATACTTAAAAGCGTAACTAAATGACATTACCGTCTCCCGAAACGAGCCCGTCCGAGACTTCTCTTTTCATGAAGAATTATTAACTTTGCACCCGTTTAGAGCTACAGAGAAATGGCCGTATCGGTCAACGAATAAAGATATACAATCAATATAACGAAAATAGATATGGAAATCACAATCGAAGATTTTGACAAAATCGAAATGCGTGCAGGGACTGTAATTGATGTAGAAATCAACAAACGCGCCCGTAAGCCTGCCTATAAGGTGGTTATCGATTTCGGTGACGAGATCGGTATAAAATCCACCTCGGCACAGATTACAGACCTTTACAACAAGGACAATCTCGTAGGCAAACAAGTGATTTGCTGCGTCAACCTCCCGGCCTAACACATCGGCTCGGTAAAGAGCGAAGTACGTATTCTCGGCACCAACTCTGAGCAAGGTTGCGTACTGCTACAACCGTCCGAGAAGGTGAAAAACGGTGATGTAGTCTTTTGACTGAAAGCACAAACGCCGAAGGCAAGCGACTCATTTCGGATGATTACGGTTTTTGAAACCCGATAAGTATTATCCGAAAACGCGTGCTTTCCGAGATGATGTCCCGACTTTTGGTTTAGGACAAGACAACAAAAAATAAAACGGAGTCGAATTCTGTGCTTGGAATTCGGCTCCGTTTACTTTTCGGTCCGGTAAATATGACAAGAAACGGTGATTATACCGAGCGGTCTGTCGGGTGAGAATGATATACATACTGAGCCCTGCCGTCACGCCATACCCACTTTTGTTTGCCGGCTCGCACGTATTTGCCGAAGAGGCTGAAGACCAAGAAGCTGACCACCGGGAAGGCGATAGCCATAGCCATTAATATCCATAACGAAATCTGAATCGTTACGGCCAATGATACGATGAATGTGTACAGCGCAACAATTCCGGCAGCAGTCATTACAATGCCGTACAGACGCGAACGTAAGCCGTTAATAAGCATCGGCAAACCGTAGCACACCACAAAAACGGGCCATACGCTTCCGATGACCACCGAAGCCACCATTATCATCGGCCATTGTAATAGATAGCCCACTATAATCGGCCATACCACGAACGAACCTTTGGCAAAAGCCGTCACACAGAAAAAGTAGCATAATGCCAAAGCCATAAACAAGGCCACAGGAATAATTCCGCAAATGGCCTTGAATAAGCCTACATAGTCCGGGTTACACCACCATAATGCATCCCAGTCCATCATCACCGCCATATAGACCATTATAGCCGAAGCGCCGACAAAAGGCAGTACGGATATCATTATAAATCGGGTGCGCAGAATCAGCCATACAGCCACCATCATCAATAGTAGAGCCAATATCGGCAGAATAGGGCCGTAAAGCATTCGTGCGTCTGCCGAATGTATATCCAACCGAGGCAGGTCCGGCCAGTATTCCGATTGAGGCCGCGGCCTGAAGTTGTCCGAAGCAAAGATGTCTGATTCTGACGATGAATTCCGGTCTGAGAATTTCAACCACCGAGCCTCGATTAGATAGTTCGTGCCTTCGTATTCGATTACAGCCTTTATCTGCCGTACATCTATTGAATCTCCCGCCCCTCCAAGGTGCGAAGCTTCATTGCCGGTAGTTCCGACAATCTTGCGTCCTACTACCTTCACATGACTTCCGTTGCGAAAGTACAGTACCGTACGTGTACCGTCATAATCCGTAGGCTTGTCCATCGGAACAGCCTTGACTTCCGAGGATACGAGACAATCCACCTCATAGTCCTGAGCCGAAGACAATACAGGTATGCACACATAGAGAAGTAGGAATAGGGTTTTAATGATTCTCATATTAATACAGGGTTTTCTTAATGACTCTAATTAGATTTAACACCAATTAGCAACTATCTTATAGTCTTTCACAAAATTAATGAAAATACAGGATACCACAAAGCACCGAACGGCATTTTTAGTGGTATTTTGAAAAACGCGTGCTATCGTACAATATCATATTCTATCGTGTTTTACTCAATATAGCCGTCCGAATGTCGATATCCGAAAGCACGGAATACATTCTATTTATATCCCACTCCGGAATATTCGATGTTACCGGATATATCTCACTGATTGTCGAACGATTATTGGTCGTCGAACGATTATTGATCGCCGTGTGATTATTGATTGTCGGGCGATTACACATTCCGGATGTACACGCATTGAAAAAAATGGGGACCGCGGATCACTCCGAAGTCCCCATCATAGCGATGCCCGAAGGCATCCAGAGGTTATAAAGATAGTGCTATTTTATTAACAGCAAGCTACTTGAACGATCGTCATCAATAGATGCCCTGGCCCATCATAGCCTCAGCCACCTTCATAAAGCCGGCGATGTTTGCGCCCTTCATGTAGTTGATGTATCCGTCGGGCTGTGTGCCGTACTTGACGCACTGCTCGTGAATGTTGCGCATGATTTCGTGAAGTTTCTTGTCCACGTCTTCGGCACTCCACTGGATGTGACCGGCGTTCTGGCACATTTCCAGACCGGAAGTAGCTACACCACCGGCGTTGACAGCCTTACCGGGTGCGTAGGTGATGCGTGCGGCGATGAATGCGTCGATAGCCTCGGGGGTGCATCCCATATTGGAAACCTCGGCTACAAGCTGTACCTTATTGTCGATAAGCTGCTTGGCATCGTTGCCGTTGAGTTCGTTCTGTGTGGCGCAAGGCAGTGCGATGTCCACCTTCTGCTCCCAAGGTTTGCGGCCTGCGAAGAATGTCGAGCCGGGGAACTTGTCTGCATACGGAGCGACAACGTCGTTGCCCGAAGCACGGAGCTCGAGCATATAGTTGATTTTCTCGGCGTTCAGACCGGCGGGATCGTAAACGTATCCGTCAGGACCGGAGATGGTTACCACCTTGGCGCCCAGTTCGGTAGCCTTGAGTGCAGCGCCCCAAGCCACGTTGCCGAAACCGCTGATGGCGACAGTCTTGCCCTTGATTTCGTCTTTCTTCTCGCGCAGGATGCTCTGTACAAAGTAGAGAGCGCCGAAACCGGTAGCTTCGGGACGTATGCGGCTGCCACCGAAGGTCATACCCTTGCCCGTGAATGTACCGGTGCACTGGTTGGACAGTTTTTTGTACATGCCGTACATATATCCGACTTCGCGTCCACCTACGCCTATATCGCCGGCGGGTACGTCCTGGTCGGGGCCGAGGTTCTTCCAAAGTTCGAGGATGAAGGCCTGGCAGAAACGCATGATTTCGCGATCGCTCTTGCCGCGGGGCGAGAAGTCGCTACCGCCCTTGCCACCGCCCATAGGCAGTGTGGTCAGAGCATTCTTGAAGGTCTGCTCGAAGCCGAGGAACTTGAGGATGGAAAGGTTGACAGATGCGTGGAAACGGATACCGCCTTTGTACGGGCCTATGGCGTTGTTGAATTGTACGCGGTAGCCTATGTTGTTCTGGATTTCGCCCTTGTCGTCAATCCAAGTGACGCGGAAGGTGAAGATGCGGTCAGGCTCGACCATGCGCTCTACGATTTTGTTGCGCTCGAATTCGGGGTGCTGGTTGTAGACCTCTTCGACAGACATGAGGACTTCCTTCACTGCCTGGAGATACTCTTTCTCGCCCGGGTGCTTAGCTTCCAGGTCAAGCATGATTTTATTAATATCCATAACTAAATACTGGTTTAGGTAAATAGGTAATATGTTGTTTTTCTATGAAAAGTCTCTCTTTAATGGTTTCGGCGGCGCGCGTGCCGCCTATTGGCTTGCTTTTTGACATACGGGTCGGCAAGTGGCGTCCATATTGCCACAGCGCTCATTCCCGAAGTGTCAAATGTCAATCAAAGTCAATGTTCACCACGGCAAATTTAGCCATTATTTTGATGTGCCGCACCTAAAACGACCTTTATTTGTACATTTTTCTGTTAAAGATTATTAAAACCAAAACAGGGATTCTCACAGGGCCAGACGAGACCTTAAGGAAACAGTCATAGCGGAAGGGAACAACGGACGAGATGTAAACGACCATCCCGTCACTGACATTAGTCAATAGCTACGTTTTCTCATATAATAACCCCGGCCGCTATACATTGCGGCAAGTGTACAACGAATAAGTATGAAACGACCGACTAATCGAATTTAGTGTCTAAACATTCCGCATCATCTTCAGCGATTTCCGCATTATTTCGGCGGTAGGTCGTTACTTACCATTCAAATCTTTTGGCGAATGACCTTTTAAGAATACACGCGGAAAACTATTAACACCACTTGTGCAAATCTTAAGAACATTGTTCGTGTAATCCTTCTTGTTTTTAGATCTATGCTCCACAGTCTCTATCAAATCTAACAACACAGACTTATTCGAACTCGGATCACTCTCTTGCAGATTGTAAAAGACAATTGTGTACAAGCGCGAAGCCTCTAACGCACCAAATCGTTTTGTCAGAAAACCATATAGCTTCTTCTGATCTTTTTCATAGGGTATTAGATATGGATAGTTGCCGAAAGCCAAAAATACTGCGGCATTCTTTGGTCGGTACATACTGATTTTTGGGGGATTATACGAGGCCAAGGATGCATCAAATTCGTCTATCCAAACGAGTATGCGACCTTTTGATTCCACATCCGAGCAGAAGCGCACAAGCATAGAATCTTTCCAGAACTCCCTGATGCTCTTGCTTGTAATGCCTTTATCCATCTGCGGCAACGTCTCTGTAAGTATATCAAGAGCCTTGTCCGCATCAATGGCACCATAAATATTTAGTATTCCTCGGAAAGCCTGTTCAATGATAGGATATTTAGTGGCCTTTTTCGCGGCTATGGCTTCGTCTATATAGGGTCTGACGGCTTCCATAAATTCCTTATTGACACACAGCATATCGACATCGTCATTTGTGTCGCATCGCAAAGATGAAACCAAGCCGGAATCAACAAGCATGAGCGGCAGCGGCGTATCCGCATATATTTTACTATCAGACATTTTGAAAGCCTTCAGGACCTCAAGGTCTACCAATGGTAGTCGTTCTAAGACCTTTCGCGGGTTTTGGGATACGTACTCCAATATGAAGTTTTGCAACTCGTCATCGTCTTTATCCATGCATTTACCGAGACTAATCAAGCCCAAAGCGTACGCCATCCTGGCAAGTCCCTCGTGACCAAAGTTTGCATGCAAGCCAATGGTAAAAGGCATAGACGCCATAATAAACAATTTATCATCTATGGACATACTTCTGATAGCCTCACCCATAGCATCGTTAAGCGCTTTATACCCGAATACGGTCATCAATAATGCCGTAGCCTCTGCCGCACCGGTCTTGACATACGGGCGCACTTTGGATGTAGACAATTGTCCAAAGTCAAGGGCAAGATAGGCCTGATATAGGTCGTCCAACTTGATTCGCCTCCGGCAATTGACCTCGACATCCGGGTTTAGGATTGTAACCACGCCATCGGCTATGGACTCGATTTCATATTCCTTGCCTGTCCGGGATACGATAGTGTTATATTCTTCTATTTGGGCGACAAAATCCTCAAAGGGAATATGTTCCATCTTTATTCAGAGATATGTGTAATGTATTTTATTGTCTTGCTGCGTCAGGCATCGTCAGGGGAATACAACGGCCGACAATATACTCGAAGTAGCCTACGCGGTTCAACGTCGTACGCCGTCAATACCATAGCGTGTATTGTCCGGAGTTACAATAATGACGCGTCCGTTCTCAATGATTTTGTAGGTGCCGTGACCACGGTCGGCCTCGATATCTTTAACGCTACCCGAGTCATCGGTGACAGTAAGCGTGATTGAAGCCTGCGCTGCGCCGTCATGCGCTGTGGCCGTGATGACAGTCTTGCCTTCGGCGACAAGCGTTACATATCCGCCATTGACAGTAGCTACGGACTCGTCGCTACTGGTCCATACTATGCGCCGGTCGGTAGCTGTGGAAGGCGAGACGGAGGCACGCAGAGCCACGAATTTTTTCGAGACATCGGCGGTCACTTCTGCGTCCCCGGCTATAGTCACCGAGCGCACCGTTTCAGGCTGATTTTGGCCCTTACAGAGATATAAGTACGGCAGCGGCAAGGACTTGGACGTGTATGTATTGAAGCGTGCATAAGCGCCCTCGGGGGCATTGAAACGCAGTGTACCGTAAGCGGCATTGGCGTTAGTAATAATGGCGCCTTCATAGTCTAACTTTATGGACCATTGCATCGATCCCTCATCCCAAGCCAAAGATTGCTTGGCAGTAGCGCCAAGTCGGCGTCCGTATTGGTCGGTAAGCGTCCACATTCCGGCATCCTCGCCCTTACCCAAGGTGAAGCACAACACTTCGCGGCCGGTGACATTAGAGGTCGAAGCTACGGCCACGGCATCCATATAATGTGATGTTTCCATACCGTCGATATCGCCGGCGGCGCATCCGTTGCGGTATATCATCACTTTATCGCCTTCGGTGATAGTGCTTTTAGGGACCAACTTCTCGTAATTCCAGCCTAAGGGCGATTCCAAAGTCATACCCGGGGCCTCATCATACTCTATGGCTATGGCATTCAGATATACCGAACCCTCGCTGTATCCGCCCTGTATGGTGATGGATGCTTCTTCGGCGACCAAGGCCGGTACAGAGAGGCTCTTGGTGAGGTCTACGTACACGCCCAAGTCTTTGGACACCCATTGTCCGAACCAGGTGTCGGAAGCCAAATCGGCGGGATTGAGCTTATACAACTGCGTATCGCCGTCCTTGAGTATCAGTCCGGCTTGACCTGTCGAATTGTTGGAACATAGGCTCAGGGTAATGCTCTTGATGGTGCAACCCTGCCATCCGTCCAAGTATAGGACGGCGTTACGCTTATTGGGTATTTGATTATAACGGTTGCCGATAGTGGCACCGTACTCGTTCTCGAAATATACGAACGAATTGGCCGGGACCTCGCCACAGGGCGCGAGGATATACTCGGCGGTGGATTTATTGAAATCCACAATGCGGTATACGACTTCGGCGGCCTGTACTGCCACAGGCGCTGCCAGCATAGCCATAACAGCCAAAGCCTTGGTAAATAAGCTTTTGGAAATTGACATATAGGTTTTTGAATTTAATTTTTCAAGGTCGTTTTTGTTAGGAAATGCAAAGATAGCTTTTTTGAAGTACAGCAACAACAATTGTTCCAACTTTTTTTTCCCTTGCAATTTCGAAAAAAGCTAAGATTGATATTTACTATGCTTCGGACGCGAGTGTAATACTCCGAATACTCCGAAGCGATGGCCATGCGCAGCCCGATTCTTCATTTTATATTATAGAGCGAGGGTCGTCCCGGCTGTCGGGGCGACCCTCGCTCTATAGATTGAATTTATGTTTACCTACTCCGACACGGCCTATAAGCCTTAATGTCGCATATGGTATTTATCAGTATCCGAATATATCTTCGGTGGTCAGGATGACCACCTTGCCTATGCGGCGCAGGGCGTCCAAGTCAAGGTCTTCGACCTTGCCTAAGATAGCATAATTGTATATATTACCCTTAACGTGCTGTTGCTGGTAGGAAATGACATCGGCCATAGATATGGACGGCAGAGCGGCAAAAGTCTTGGCATCCATATCGTAATCAATTCCGTGGTCTTGAGCCTCTATCCACGCCCATGCAATATTGTCCTTGATGGTACGCGAGGTGCGCAGACGGCTGTCAAGTCCGTCTTTGGCCAAGCGTAAGGCATCCTCGCTCTGAGGCATGTCGTTGATAATCTGGTCAAAGGCTTTGATTGCATCTATCAGCTTGTCGTTCTGGGTGGCAATGAAAGTGCGGTAGGTATAGGGCCTGTTGGCACGACCCGGTGTAGCCATATAAGCCGAGGCAGAGTAAGCCAACGAGCGGCTCTCGCGCATTTCTTGGAATACAATGGAGTTCATCCCACCTCCGAAGTACTCATTGTACACCGTATTAATAGGCTGACGTGCCGGGTCGTACACTTCGCCTCGGTTGCTGACCATGGACATATATACCTGCTTGGCATCGTAAGGTGCAATGTATATCGTGGTCTCGGTGGGCACGGGCATGTCATAGTCAGGCGAAGCGGGTACTTCGGCAAGATGCGACGGTATGCTGTGGCAGCTATTGATCGACTTCAAGGCTTGCTCCAATGTCTTAGGACCATAGTATATGATGCGATGCTTGTGCGTGGACAGTGAGCGGAGACAGGTCAACACGTCCTCGGGATTGAGAGCTCGCAGCTGCTCGGGTGTATACAATGTTGCGAAGTACGGATTGGCATCCTTCCCGCCATAAGAGGCGTATGAACTCAGGCGCCCGAAGTTGGTACGCTGGTCTGTCTTACTGTCATTCATGCCCTTGATTGAACGCTCTACCAGAGTATTCCAGACGGCGGTATCCGAAACGGCATCGGCAACGAGAGTCTCGTACAAGCGCATGGCTTTATCCATGTTCTCGCTCAAGCCCGACAGGGTGACGTAGGTGCGACGTTCGGTGGGATATATGATGTACGAACATGCCAGACTGTAAAAGTCGTTCTTAATCTGAGCCACGGTACGATCCTTGGTGCCGAGCAGGCTCAAGTAGGAAGCGGCACGAGCCAAAGCCTTGTCTGCGTATGTACCATACTCGTATACATATGTCAGGGTAAAGATGTCGTTGGTCTTATTTTGGCTGTACATCACTTCAAGGCCGCCTTTCTTGGTCTTGGCAAAGGTGAGGTCTTTCTTGAAGTCGACAAAACGTGGTTCGACAGGAGTGACTGCCGAAGCCTGCACTTCACGCAGGAAGTTGCTGGCGGCATCGCGGTTGGTGGCTATGGGCGTGATGGGTGGTTTGGCTATCTTGAGGACGCTGTCATCGTTGCCCCGGCGTTTGTATACGGCCACGTAATTGGAAGTACCGAAATAGCGGTTGGCCACTTCTACGATGTCCTCTTTGGTAATTTTGTCCAGACGCTCGATATCGCTAACAACATCAGACCAGTCTTCACCATTGACAAAAGCATTTACATACATATCCGCATGCGAATCGCGTTCCTCAAGTTGGTTTTGCAAGGCCAATTTGTAGTTATTGACCACAGCCTTGATTAAGTCAGCGTCAAAATCGCCCTTGCACAGCTTGGCGACTTCGTCCACCAGCAGCGTACGTACATCGTCCAATGTCTGCCCTTCCTTGGGTTGGCCTATACCTATGAGCATACTTTGATCGGCCAAGGTATACAGAAAGATGCCGGCGCCGAGGGCGGCCTGACGCTGGGTGATGTCGCGGTCAATGAGACCTGACTTGCCGTTTTGCAGCACCTCTGCCAAGACGTTGAGTATCATCATGTCCTTGTCCTTAGCTGCGGGCAGACGCCATGCCAAATATATGCTTTCGGCTTCAAGGCCCTTGACTTCCCTGACTATAGGCGTGGTGATGGGCGTTTCGGGCGTCACGGTCAGTGTCGGCAGCGACTCATTGGGTTTCATTGCACCGAAGTATTTGGTAATGATGTCCACAAAATTGTCCGGGTCGAAGTCACCGACAGCGACTACAGCCATATTATTGGGTACATACCATACGTCGTGATACTTCTTGACGTTGGTTATCGAGGGGTTCTTGAGATGTTCCTGCGTGCCCAATACGGTCTGAGTGCCGTAGGGATGATGCGGATATATGGCCGAGAACATGGCTTCCAAGGCCTTGCGGCTGTCATCGGTGAGGGACATATTCTTTTCCTCGTAGATGGTCTCCAACTCGGTATGGAAGCCGCGGAGCACGGGCTGAATAAAGCGGTCGGCCTGGATACGTGCCCAGTTGTCTATCTGATTGGACGGTATATCTTCTACGTAGCAGGTGACGTCCTGAGATGTGTACGCATTGGTGCCTTTGGCGCCGATGGTTGACATCAGCTTGTCGTACTCGTTGGGAATGGCTATGAGCGAAGCCTTGTAGCTTACCGAGTCTATCTGATGGTAGATGGCGGCACGTTGTGCGCTGTCGGTGGTCTGACGATAGACCTCGAAAAGGTTCTCGATTTGGTCCAGCAACGGTTTCTCGGCTTTGTAGTCCGAGGTTCCGAAATTGGGCGTTCCCTTGAACATCAAGTGCTCGAAGTAGTGTGCCAGACCGGTGGTCTCGGCGGGGTCGTTTTTACCGCCCACGCGCACGGGAATATAGGTCTGGATACGCGGCTCGTCCTTATTGACGGACATGTACAGGCGCAAGCCGTTGGGCAGCGTGTACATCAGCGTCTTGGCCGGGTCGTTGGGTACCGTCTTGTACTCATAACGGTATGCCGAAGCTCCGAGTGCGGTCAGCACCGCCAAGGCCACAACGGCAAAAGATCTGAAAATAAGCTTCATAATGTGAATGTTATGTTGGTGTTGTCTTATGTATCATTGTATCGTACGACTTCGCGGCAGGCTTCCGCTTGCATCGCGACCGAGCCGGCAAAGTCGCTTAAAATTAGTGCTTTTGCGCAACGTGGCATCGCTGCCGAACGTTAAAAAATCATTATGCGCAATTTCTCGTCCTGACTTCGTCAATGCGTACCCCAAAACTCCTCAGTGAACAATTTGGCAATTCGCTGGTGTCTTTTCATAAGCATGGTTCTACTGATTGTTTGCTTATTGTGAGGCAATGTCAGCTGTATCGTCACGACGGTCTGCGCCAGGGCGAGGACTTTGTCCACACTCATGTTGATATCGGACGATTTCAGCAGGCGTTCCAATTCCTTGTAGACTTTCAAGGCCACAAAGCAGATGCATACGTGTGCTTCTATACGGCGTCGAGTGAAGTGGAAAATAGGGCGAATCTCAATCTTCGACTTTGATATGCGAAAGGCCCTCTCGACGTGCCACAGATTGTGGTAGGCGGCATATATGTCATTGGCGAGCATGTCCGTATTGGAGAGGTATCCTTTGAGACCATCCCATCTCGCATCCTCCTCCAGTTTCTCATAATTGATGCACACTCTTACATCTCCCTCCATTTTCAGGAACTTGTTGTATCCGCGCTTGTTTATGTTGTCCTTAGTAAGTGTGCCATTATGGAATGCTTTTTCTAAACGGCGTATCCCTTTCTCCCGATTATAGGCGTCCTTGCGGGCACGTGCTTCCGTATATCCGACCAGCAGTCTCCGTCCGTTGCCTTTGTCGCATTCAACCATTCTCCCGTCCATTTTTTGCTGCGCCAGTATCCAGTCCTTTGTTTTTCTGCTCTCGTTCTTAATCCTTGCACCGATAATATACTTGTAGCCGTTTGTTTCAAGCTCGGCTATGTTGTCATTGTTCATCAATCCGGAGTCTGCCACTACCACAAAATCCTCCAGTCCATATCTCCGAACAAAATTCTTTATTATCGGAAGCATAGTGTGTCCTTCGTATTTGTCGCCTTCGTGTATGCAGTAGGCAAGCGGATAGCCGCCCTTGCTGACCAGCAGCCCCAATATAATCTGAGGGTTCTTGTGGCGTCCTTCCTTGGAGAATCCGGCCTTACGCAATTCGTCCTCATGGTCCGCTTCAAAATAAAGCGTGGTCACATCATAAAACAGCACGCCGATATGTCCGCCTAAAACCGCCTTTGTGTGAAAGACGCTTATGTCCTGCACTATCTTATGCTGATTGTCGCTCAGCTTGTCCAAATAACGATAAATCTTCGACAGGCTTATATCCTCATCGAAATGATTCTTCAGATACTCCACCGTGGCTGCCTTGCTTGCAGGATAGGAAAGGCGGGCCTTTACGAGTTGGCGAAACACTCCGTCGTTTATCCTATTGAATCCCACGTTGTCAAAGACATGGTCAAGTATCAGGTCCGCTCCATTGGCAGAGATATTGGTTATGTAGGGAAATTCAGAAAATAGTCAACTAATTATTTGTCAGAGTCATAGAAGTTTTG
>UQGP01000003.1 GCA_900540625.1 uncultured Porphyromonadaceae bacterium
GTGACTACTTCCTTTTTCTTTTTTTCGATTTTATTTAGGACAATATTGGTTCCGGACGCTATGGTAGAAGCATACAAGGCTGTTTCGTCCTTTACGGAAAACCTCAAGGACATCCTGCCGTTATCTCAATATGAGAGTGTGGAAGATGTTACGGTGTCAAGTGATGCTTCGGTGACAGCCATCTATGGCGTAGACGGAGCTGAACGCAGCAGCCTGCAATCCGGACTCAACATCGTACGTTACAGCGATGGTACCGCACGCAAGGTTCTCCACCGCAATTGATTGACCTTTAAACCAATATATATATACAATCTCCGCCGTAAGGTTCGTTCTTCCTTACGGCGGAGATTGTATATGGGGTGGCACATTCGGTGACACGCGTATTGAGGAATGATTTGTACGCTACGAGAAAAATCGTTAACTTTACAGCGAAAGAGTACCGTGCTCAATGCACGGCCTATAGAAACAGATAAATACACATTATGTATATACTCAACACAACATTTCATGTAGACAATAAGGTGCGTCAGGACTTTTTGGACTGGGTACGTAAAGTATATATACCGGCAGCCACCGGCACCGGCTTGTTTGTGAGCGCACGCCTGTTACGCGTGCTCACGGATACCGATCCCGAGGGCGTGAGCTTTGCATTGCAGATGGACTGCGAGAGCATCAGCGAGGCTCGCCGTTGGCACGATGAGACGGCGACGCTGCTGCGTGACGATATGTTCCAGCGCTGGGGCGATAAGGTGCTATTCTTCACCACATATCTCAAAGATGCCGAATGAGGGAAGACGCTCCGGAGACCGTTCGCCAATACGATCGCGTAATCATCGGTATAGATCCCGGTACGAATGTCATGGGCTATGGCATTCTTGGCGTACGAGCTAAAAAGCCCGCATTAGTCGCTATGGGTGTCATCAAATTGAACCGTTTCGAAGATCACTACATGCGCTTGCACCGCATATATGACCGCGTCCTTAGTCTTGTCGAGCAATACCTGCCCGACGAAATGGCCATAGAGGCACCTTTTTTTGGAAAGAATGTGCAAAGTATGCTCAAGTTGGGACGTGCACAGGGTGTGGCTATTGCTGCGGCCTTGGCGCGTGCCGTGCCTATCACTGAATACGAACCGAGAAAAATCAAGCAAGCCATTACCGGCAATGGCGCAGCCTCCAAAGAGCAAGTGCGCGAGATGTTGCGCCGAATGCTTAATATCTCGGATGCGGATCTGGATATTGAGTTGGACGCCACTGACGCTTTGGGCGCAGCCCTTTGCCATTATTACGAATCTTCAAAGCCTATCACAGCCAAGGCATATTCGTCTTGGAAGGATTTCATAGCCAAGAATCTGGATAGGGTCAAGTAATCCGTACGTCTACGGCATTATCAATTGTAAAGGACTGAGCGCAGCGGCCTTAGGCCATAATACAAAGTATGGCTATATCCTTCCGCCTACTTGCTCGACGGTTGTGATAGTTACTTGAAGAACAAACATGCGTCTCCGTAGCTCAGGAAGCGGTAGTCGTGAGCCAAGGCATATTCGTATACTTCGCGCCACATAGGGTCGCCAATCATGGCCGAGACAAGCAACAATAGCGTTGATCCCGGTTGATGGAAATTTGTGATCATACCATCCACCATCATATATCGGTAAGAAGGCGCTATCATAAGGCGAGTGTGTGCAGTCAGATGCTCCATATCATAGGCATCAAGATACTCGTAAACGTTGCGCATTGCCTCGGTACGCGTCAGTCGCGGATGCTCGTCTGAATAGGCATACCATTGAGGAACAACGCCGTCCCAACGGCCTTGACCGATAAGGCATCCGCAATGATAGAGACTTTCGAGCGTGCGTACACTGGTGGTGCCCACGGCAATAAGCGGACGTTCCGGAGCTAAATCGGCCAGACGTTGTATCAAATCGCGTTCGACTACCACGGCTTCGCTGTGCATCTCATGCTCACCGATACATTCGCTCTTGACCGGGCGGAAAGTGCCGGCTCCCACATGCAATGTCACCTCGGCTCGTTCAATACCCTTGGCATCTAATGCAGCAAGCACTTCGGGCGTAAAATGTAACCCCGCCGTAGGTGCAGCTACCGACCCGTCGATGCGCGAAAACACCGTTTGATAGTCAATGCGGTCGCTTTGTTCGCTGGCACGATTGAGGTATGGCGGAATGGGAATCTCGCCCGCGGCATCAATGACCCGGGCAAATGAAGCATCCGAGTCCCAGCTAAGACGCACCAGCGATTCACCGTCGGGGAGTGTTTCGATACGTTCGGCTGTCAGGCATAAGTCTTGCCCATCGATATTAATGAGCCCGTGTAGAGCTGTATCCGCATTCCATCGCTTCGAATTACCGACCAGACACTTCCACACTACCGGTCCGCTTCCGCCGAAACAAGTCTCGTAGTCCGCCGGACTTACGGGTTCAAGGCAAAATACTTCGATGAGTGCGCCTGTCTCCTTGCGAAAACGCAACCGCGCATTGATGACGCGTGTATTGTTGTATACAAGCAATGTATTCTGCGGCAGATAATCGGGTAGGGCGGCAAATACCGTATCGGCTTCAATGCCCGAACCGCGACGTGCCACCAATAGTTTGCAGGCATCGCGCTGAGCCAACGGGTACTTGGCTATGCGTTCGTCCGGTAAGTCGTAGATATAATTTTGGATATGTATCTTTCGAGGATCGGTACTTGTGCCGCTGTTGTTTTGTTCCATCATAAAACTATTAGTCATGAACGGGGAGACTGAAGCCCTGACGTACAAACATCTCGACTAAGGCCTGCGAAAAGGCCTCATTGCCTGCTCGGGGATAGCGTACTTCGGCGTATACTTGTGCAAGATTTTCCTTGCCGTTTTCTTGAACAAAGCGGCGATTGGCATCCATATCTTCTTTATCCTTATAGGCGGCGGATATTTGGGCATCCTTAGGCTCTTTGTACCTGTCATGATGAACAATATGGGAAACGTCCAAACGATCCTCGCCCGAGACAGCGCTATCGGGTACGCCAAAGGCCAAAGTAGTTACCGGCACTACCAAAGAAGGCAGCTCTAAGATTTCGGCGATATCCTTGCCGTTGAAAGTCGTAGTTCCGAGATAGCAGCATCCAAAGCCGCGCATTTCGGCGATGGTGTTAAACTGTTGAGCGAACAATGCCGTATCTATCCATGCCCAAGCTAAGGCCTGTATATTGTCCACGCCCGCATCGGCGCCATTGAGACTGCACCATCGTGTATATCGATGTAAGTCGGCGCAAAACGTCAGAAGGACAGGCGCTCCGACAGCCGCCGGCTGATTGAAATGTGCATCGTTCAGGCGTTTGCGTCGCTCACCGTCATTATGTGTCACCACCAGGCTGTACAACTGCATATTACCCGTATTGGGCGCATGCATAGCCTGTTGTGCAATATCTTCGATGGTCGCATCAGCAATGTCTATATCTTTGAAATGGCGGCATGTACCGCGGTTTTGAAAGTATGTATTTCGATCCATGATAGTCTTAAATGTCGCTTTTGAAGCATCAAAGTTACGACTTTTTCGGGTAATAGACCGCATTTTTTGAGCCTGATTAAAATACGGAGCCACGGCATTAACGCCACAGCTCCGTATGTATTAGTGATTTAGAGTATTATTTCACCTCATAATCGTTCTCGATGGCAAACTTCGGCTCGTATTTAGGCATCGTTATGCGGTTGCCTTTCTCATCAGTTATATAGACCTCCACTTTGCCCTGGCTGCGTGCCGATAGACGCTCTTGCAAGTGATTCAGAAAGTCCTGCTGTTCGCGAAGAGCTTTTTTTCGATCGACTTTGCTGTATGTATTAGCTTGATATATAGGAGTGATGGCTTGATTCGTGTTTTCGATGCCGGTTGCTACAAAGCGGAAATTGGAATTTGGCGCATACGCTTCCAAAATCAGACCCGGCAGTCCGCTCAGTTTCCATGGTCCGTCAGATACGGGTATTTCGGGCGAGAACCAGGCCTTCCACTGACGGCCGTGGTAGCTACAGACTGCAAGCATGCACTCATATCCGAGTATGGTCTTGGTGCTGTCGTCCACCATTTCCCATTGTTGTCCCATGGGTTCGGTATATGTTCCGGGTTCGTCCGCCCATTTGTCATATACCGTAACCGTCGAAGATGCTGCATCCTTATATACATACAGATTCTCGATCTTATGAGGTGCATTGCCTTTGGTCTGATTGATGGTTATGGTGCCGTCAGGATTCTTTGTCATCCATGCGGCCATTTGGATGTCGTTGAGTTGTTTCTTGCCTTCCGGGGTTGAGGTAAGCGAGTCGCAATACTCGCTCATAGTGTTGTAATACTTAGAGCCTTGCACGCCTGCCAGTAATACCATATCACGTTTTACCTGTTTAGTGAAGTTGCCTGAGCGAGGCGTAGCGTACGCCTCGTATGCCACTTTTATTGTGGCTTGTTGTGCCGATGCACATACAAATGAGCTTATCCCAAGCATCGTAAAAATTGCTTTAATGTTCATAGTATAGTGCTATATATGAATTAAGTATTGTCCCTATTTTGTCAGTGTTATTGTCAGCAGCAGCTCGCGACCTCGCAGGTTTCGTTGCGACTCAAAAAATGCAGTTTGGCTGTATGTTGTGTAATTGTATGTTCGCTTGTCCAAAATATTGCTCAGCGATGCAGACAATTCGATACGCTTGTTCAGTGTGTATGTTACCTTGGTATCGAGCATCAAAACATTCTTGTATAGGCCGTCTGAAATCTCATTGTGGTAATGTTCGCCCGAGATATCCCAGCGTAATTTGTTCATGGGAAATACGGAGATATTCATCCTGTTGACAAGGCTGCCAAGCCAAGATGCATCGTTATCGTCCATGGAAAGGCGGTTAGCGTCATAATCGATGCTATAGTCAGCAGATAAACATCCGAGTGGCCTCGTAGAAATGCTACCCCCAACGCTATATGTTGTGCTGATAGTGGAAATAAGCTGAGATTGGTAATACTGCCGGGCATTGGCGCGACTGAACAATCCTTTAGCCTTTATGGTTCCGTGCATGAAGTCCAAGGATTGTCCAATGTTGGCCATGGTATACATTGTACGAGAGGACGTAGCCGCCGATTTGTAACCATATACAAGGTAGTCGCCATAGAATATTTGGTCGATAGTGTATGGCGAATGGTTCCACGAATGTCCGAAAGTAGCATTGGCAAACAATCCGCGACCTGTATTTTTGAATGCGGCCGAGGCGCTCACTCGCTGAAATGTGTTGTCGTAAAAATCATCAGCGCCACAGGCGAAAGTCTTGTACGAAGACATAATCATCGAGTTGTGTATCTTCGAAATATTCATAGGCGTACGTCCGGCGCTACCATTGAGCGTAAGCTTCAAACGGTTTTGCGGAGTCCAAACGACCTTAACATTGGGCGAAAAATACACTTGCGAAGTCGCCTCCAACGCCTTGTCGAAGCCATAATGGGCAAATGTCAACGGCAGCTCGACCGTAAAATCAACAGCGCGTACCATATACTCGAAACGCGGCTTTGCATACACGGCGACATTTGATGTATTGAGAGCCTCGTATGTCAATCCGGGTACGCCCGAAGGCAGAGAGGACAAGTCGGCATCAAAGTCACGTATATTGGCTTTGACACCGGCCGTAACTCCGACATTGATACCCTTGAATACAAAAGCGTATGCCGCACTCTCATGTGTATAAAAGGCGCGGTCCGAAACATGTTGGCGCATAGCATTGCTGCCGTTCGGTATCACCGTAAGCGTCTGAGGTAGGGACTCCAATTCAATCTGGCTGGCAAATGTTACCAGATGTTTGCCTGCAAAGCGTTTAATGGCTTTGAGGTTATTGGCAATATAATAGTCAGGCAATGATGCCGTCTGCATATTGTCAAAGTTGCCTGCCGTTGCCAGACGCATATCGTCCCAATCGATATTTGTCTTTAAGTCGTTGTTAAGGTATAATGTCTTTTGGTTGGTCTCGTAGCTGAAATTTCCGCTAAGGCTATGCGCATGTTCTGTACCCGAACGATGTTCCGATATGATGCGGTTGCCACCATCATCAGCGCCACCATAGTATGTGCTGACAGTCGTAGCATCGGCTGTCAGCCTGTTAAACGAGTAGTCCAGATTGACCTTCAGTTCGCCTGAGCATATCTTGAATACATTGTTTGCAGACACTATAAACGAACGGTTAAACAGTGTACGCCGACTGTCAAGCGAAGGCACGGACGGCAGACCTATATTGATATATCGGTTTAGCGAAGTACCACGACTGTTTCCTAAAAAATCAGTTGTGATCGGGGACAGATCTTCGCCTATATTGTTGGCTCGCGCCGTTATGATACTTTGCATTGACGGCATGATGGCTAAGGCAAAAAACTCACCATCCCATACAGCGCCTTCGGGTTGCCACGACCATCCGCCACCCGAATGTCCGTGGACATTCCATGTCGCTTTGGCATGGCCTTTCATTTTCAGGTTTATGGCCGCACGGTCCGAAAACACCGTACCCGAAAGCACTTGTAACGGCTGGTGATTTTCCATAACCTGCACTGCGCCGACATCGTTATGGTTGATGCCGTTGGTCGCAACGCCGTATTTTCCGCCAAGCATATCGGTGCCTTCGATATAGAATTTGTTTATAGCCTCGCCCTGATACTGAACTTCGCCTGAAGGCTTGACATCAATACCCGGCATATGTCGCAATACATCTCCTATACTCTTGTCTTGAGGCTGAGCAAACGCCCCCACATTATACGATAATGTATCGCCTTGAGCCCTAAGGCGCTTGTCGCGTATGGATACTTCGTTGAGTGTATATACTTCTGCGGTCATACGTATGGTCAGAGGAAATGATATGCTGTCTAAGGAGAAACTCTGGCGAGCATAACCCACAAGTGATGCTTCAAGTCTAAGTCCGGCAGTCGATTCAGGCGCCTTTAGTGTAAAAACACCATCGGCCTTTGTCGTAATGAATCGCTTGATTTTGCCTACGCTATCGCGTATCGTTACCGATACTCCGGCCATAGGTTCGCCATCGACATCATCAACGACAAGTCCCGTGATTGGACGTTGTGCCGCTGCATTGACGGTAATAGCGGCAAGAAACAATGTGATAAATATGAATGCCTTCATAGCTCATTAATTCAAGCGCAAAATTAATACTTTTGTTGTTAATTTGGTGTTAACGAAGTTGATAGGGAAATGCAAAAAACCCTTTTTTTTGTTAAAATGCTATTATATAGCACTTTACGCGTTTCATAGTCTTAGACTATAGCGAGATAAAGCAACAAGCCAGGTAGTAGAACAATCAACGATCTACTATACCGTACAAAAGAAAAGGGCCTCTCATCGTTGTGACAAGAGGCCCTTGAAATAAGGTTTGTATCTCTAAAAAATGATTATTTAGAGTACCGTTATGGACGTGTTATTCGGCAACTTTTTCCGATTTGTCGGCATCCAATAGGATGGTGATGTAGCTGTTGGCGTCAAGTAGACCGCGGACATAGGCTTTGATGTCGTCTGCCGAGATAGCGTTGACTACATCTACATATCCGTTCCACGTATCAACGTTGTTCAGCATGGTAGCGGCAATGGCACTTGCCCAAGAGTCGTTCTTTTCCAGGTCATCATTGGCGTTTTTCACCAGATACTCTCGAACGGTAGTTATATCTTCATCAGAAACTTCCTTGGACAGTCCCTCAAGAATGTTGCGAACTTCGGTGAGGACTGAGTCGCGCAATTCGGGCTTCATGGGCCATGCAATTTGCATGAGCGTATTGGTAGAACCCTGACGCGAAAGTATGCCTTGTGCCGAAATCGAGTAAGTGGCCCCCATCTCTTCGCGAACTTTGCGAAGCAGACGAGATGTCAGTATTTGGCTGGACATGGACATCAGAACTTTGTTCTTGGCCGTATAAGCCTGTTTAGTGCAGATACCGATAAAAGCCCAAGTCTGAGGCGTGGTCATCGCCGTAGTGAACTCCTTGGTTTTGGTGCCCTGAGCAGCGTTGAAGCCTTCGACAGGGGCATATTCGATGCTCTTGCCATTGGTGGGAAGAGTGCCCAGATATTGGTTAGCCAATTGGGTGAAAGCGTCCATATCGATGTCACCTACAAAGACGAATGTATAATCCTTAGGGCTTGCGAGCATCGCGCGAACGATATCCACGGTGGTCTCGCGATTGGCCTTGCGTATAGCCTCTGTCGAGATTGCTTGCTTGGCAGCAGCCCCGAAAAGAGTCTTCATTATGTCGCGGCCGAAGATGTACTGCGGGTCTTTCTCTTGATTGGCGAGCATACCTTCGAACTTACTCTGCTGAGCGGCAAATTCTTCGGGCTGTATATCGAAGGATGTAAATGTGGCATAAACCATCTCCATGAGGGTGGGGAGGTTTTTGGTCGTAGTCTTGCCTTCGATTTCGCGGTTATAGGTGTCAAATCCGAGGTCGATGTTCGTTTGTTTGCCCGACAGATACTTCTTGAGGTCTTTGTCTGAGTAGGTGCCAAGGCTATATTGTCCGAGGGCATAGGGCATAAATATGATTTCGTTTGCCGCTTCAGGTTTGTAGTTGGCCAAGCCACCGGTAGCTATGGCATCGAAAGCAATTTCGCTCTCTTTGAATTTGGTGGGTTTCACAATCACACGCACGCCATTGGCATAAGTGATTTCAGTAGCATCCCAAGCATCGTTGTGTGCCACTTTCGTGGGCTTGACAGCCTTAGGCAGATTGGGAATTAACGGTTCGGACTTCAGTTCTTCTTTGAACGGTTCGATATTCTCGGCTTCCACACTATCGATTACTTCGGCCAATTGTGCTTCAGTCGGAACGATGACATTGTCATTGTCCGGGAACATTCCCATAAGCACACGATTGTCATTTCCGTACATCTCGGGAAGAAGGCTGTTGATTTGCTCTAATGTAATCATCTGGGCAATCATCTGCATAGTCTTATACTCGAATTCGATTCCGGGGATGGGGTCGCCTGTTGTGAAATTCTGAGCATATTCGCGGCAGTACGAGGTGTTTTCGCGAGCACCTCGCTGGTCGTATTGTTTCTCATATTGAGAGAGAATTTCGGTACGTGCGCGATCATATTCGCTGACGGTAAATCCACCACGTACGGCACGGAGCAATTCACGATAGGCATCGCCGAATGCTTTGCATGTATCGTTACCCTTGGCTATTACGTAAAGTGTGAGGGCATCTTTGGTCTTGGACAGGAAGAAATCGCCGATTTCGACATTGGCATAAGCGAATGTCGCATCAGGAGTGGCGGCAATATCGGCCAAACGATGATTAAGCATCGTAGTGATTGCTTCCGTCAGGTATGTGACAGGATAGTATACAAAGGTACCGCGCATCTGCTTGGGCAGCAACTGTTCCTTCTGCTTAAACATAAACATGATTGTACTTGTGGTCTGCTCCTTATCCTTGCCTATTGCATATATGGTTCCGGGGGTATCCTGGACTTGTACAAATTCGCGGGGCTGAGGATTTTCGGGCATCTTAATAGGGCCGAAGATAGCCTTGATTTGTGCTTCGATGTAGTCGGGGTCAATATCGCCCACGACGATGATAGCCTGGTTGTCCGGACGATACCATTCTTCGTAGTAGTCGCGCAGGACCTGTGGCGGGAAATTATCCACGACCTCCATTGTGCCTATGGGCAGACGAACTCCGTACTTGTTGTCGGGATAAATTGTAGGTAAGAGCTGCTCGTACAGACGCATAGTACCCACCATGCGCATACGCCATTCCTCATGGATGACACCGCGCTCGCTATCTATTTCCTTGGGGTCAAGGAGAAGACCATCGGCCCAGTCGTGCAGGATAAGCAGGCACGAGTCCACCACGGCCTTATCGGCCACGGGAACGCTGGAGATGTTGTAGACTGTTTCATCTACACCGGTGTAGGCATTGAGGTTTTGACCGAAGCGAACACCTTTCGTTGCCAGCCAATCGATGACCTTATTGCCGGGGAAATTGACTGTACCATTGAAGCACATGTGCTCCAAGAAGTGAGCTAAGCCTCGCTGACTGTCATTTTCGAGAATTGAACCGACATTCTGTGCAATAAAGAAGTCAGCTTGCCCCTTAGGGGTTTCGTTGTGGCGGATGTAGTACGTCAAACCATTGTCAAGACGTCCTACGCGCAACGCGCTGTCGGCGGGTATCTCGGGCATACCCTGGGCGTTAACACCCAAGATGCCTATAACAGCCGCAGACAGGCTCATTAATAGCTTTTTCATTTGATATATCATTTAATGTGATGTGATTACTTTTCACGTATCATATAAGTTAGACGTGCCATTTCCTAAAAAGTGACACGTCTGACGGTTAAACATTGTTAAACTGCGCAAAGCGCTCAGTCATTGAGGTCTTCAAGACCGAAATATGCTATGCCTTTGGGCGAAAGTAAGTCTACAAGCTCGTAAGGCTCAAAGGCTATTTCGATATTTCCCTGAGCGTAAGAAGCAATTTCGTAGGGTTGGTACGAGAATACTATTTCGCCCAATGAATTGATATAGAAATTGCCGTTTTCGGGTAAGCCTTCAACGTCCGTAGGACCGATGGCGCTGAAAAGTTCACTGGCGCGATCACCGATAAGTCGCGGCATTTCCTTCAGACCGTCGGCCGAGAATAAGTCATAGAGCGTGATAATGCCTTGCAGGGATGATTCCGACGAATAGCCGAAGTTGATGTATCGTGTGCAGTTCATACCGTGAGCTGCGCCGGGTTCAAGCGACTCGGAACGCACGCAGTAGACCAGTAGCGACGGAGTCAGCGTATGCACATAACCATTGACGCTGGCCTCGCCAAGAGTGGTGGCATCTTCAGCAGTAGCCGGTACGGCCTTGTATCCACCTTCGGACGGACGAGTGCGCATCCATGCGGCAGCAGCTCCCATGACAGGTGTGCCCGCTTTTGCATCAAAAGCGTATGCGCAGATGCTGTCGCACAAAGCCGAGATGTCGGCCGATGCGATACGCGTAGGCATCACGATGCTTACCGAGTCATAGAACTGGACGTCTTTGTCGCTGAGGAAATCGGCGGCAGAGCCCACGAGCGAATAAGTGGCACTGCGCTGAAAAGTCGTAAACGCAAGGTCCGCCTCCGGTTGACCTTCGGTAGTAAAGCGGTCGGTACATGACGCTAACCCCGAAACGATAATGCCACTTAGGGCGATGATTAAACCATTTAACTTCATAATGTGTAGTGACTTTAAGACACTGTATGTAGTGTCGAATATATATTATAGTCTATATATAACGTATAAACTATCAGTTTTGTATTGAGTAACAGTATTTTTTACTTCTGCGTCGATGTGCCGTTGACGTCCTTCAAAGCTTGATATACTTGGCTGAACAGACGCGGACGGATACCGCAAGCATTGAAAGCATCGTTATCGCGCGTGGGGTTGACGCGATTGCATAGGAAGATAAAAAACATGTCATTGGCCGGGTCTACCCAAAACACCGTACCCGTAAAACCAAGGTGACCGAAAGTCTCGGCAGTAGCCTCTTCGCAAGTGGGCGAGTTGTCGGGATTGGTCGTATCCGGTTTGTCAAAGCCCAGACCTCGGCGGCATGTAGTGCTTTGGTCTGTTGTAAAGAGTTTGACTGTGCGTTCCGACAGAATTCTGTCGCCGCCATATACGCCGCCGTTAAGCCACATTTGGCACATTTTGGCAAGGTCGTCCGCATTAGCAAAAAGTCCGGCATTGCCTTGTACACCGCCGCTGAAGTCCGCCATTTCGTCGTGCACATATCCCCAAACGGTCTGACGGCGAAGGTATGTATCCTTTTCGGTAGGCGCAATCTGAGAGCGAGGATGTTCGACTAACGGTCGGTAGCACATTGTCGTCATGCCCAGAGGAGCCCAAAGATGGGTGCGACACCACTGCTGATGCGGAGTCGCGGTAGCCCGCTGTTCAGCATCCATGAGTAGTGCAAAATTGAGGCACGAGTAGTTGTAACGTTTGGAGGCTCGGAGCGGTATATTGTAAATTCGCTGCATCACGCTGTCATAAGAGCATTGTCCGACATATATACCGTCGGCCGCAGCAATATCCAGTTGAGCCGTACGTACGGGAGCGGTGATACCTCGGCGCAACTTTGCAGAAGTGGCGCCATACAGACCGCGTTGTACCAATATAGTGTGTAAACTATCCTTTCGGTGTACCAGCAGCGGACGTACGTAAGTAGTCGTATCCATCATCATATCAAACATATTAAGTGCCGCCGGCATTCCGCTCTCATGATACAGCAATTGGCGAATAGTGATATCCTGCTTTCCGTCCGTCCGTGCCGCCAAAGCGGGAATATACTGTGACACTTTGGCATCCACATCAATTTTCCCATGATCTACGGCAGCCATAATGCCCGGAAGAGTGCCCATAGCCTTGCTGACAGATGCGAGGTCGTACATAGTGAAGGGTGTCACCATATCGCCGCCGGCAGTAAGGCGTCCGTACGAGCGGTCAACCACGATGTCGCCGCCGCGACCGATTACAACTTGACATCCGGGGAAAGCTCCTGATGCCAAGGCCTCGCCGACTATGGCATCAATACTATCGGTAAGAGCGGCACTCATTCCGTGTGCTTGGGGCGAGGAATATCCCAAACGAGTTTTATGCAAGCGATGACCGGTACCAATTTTGGCTATGCCGTGCAGATTGACGGGTAGAGTACCCGATACTTCTATTCCGCCGAAGACAGCCTCTGCAGCAGCTCGTCGCAACTCCGGAGTGTCATCATACGCCAATACCAACGCCTGTTCATGACCCAAAGTGCCACCTTTAAGGCGAGACATTTTGTACGGGTTGACAAAAAACACTTCCACAAGAGATACTTTGCCCGTGCCCTTTGCCTTGACAGCCTTAGATAAGGCACTCAGAGCTTGACGAGACGAGCCCTTGTCATTGAATACGCCTACGATGACCGTATTGTGCTTGCATATTTCCTTTATATCGGCTGCGCTGAAAGATCCGGCTCGAGCTGTATAGAAGTCTACCGGAGCATATCGGCGACAAGTGTTGCTGAAATCATTTGAGGCCTCGGCTCCGATGCTCACGATTGCAATGTCTTTCTTCCGGAGATGACGCAAAGGCAAGACTTCGTGCTCGTTGCGTATTACGGTGATTGCGCCTTCGGCAAGACGACGCATCAAATCTGCAGCACCGACGCTGTTGATGCGTTCCGATAGACGGTTGTGGTCTATAGGCTTGTAATTGGCGAGTCCCAAATAATACTTGTAGCGAAGTATGCGTCGGCAATGAGTTTCCACCTCATCAGCCGATATCGTGCCGGCGTTTATAGCCGCCATTACAGCGTCAATGTCCTTTGCTGCATTAGGCGGACACAAGAGCACATCAGCCCCGGCACGTAATGCAGCCACGCACGGATTCGCGACAGCCTCTGTCGCGCCCTTCATACCCAATGCATCTGTATATATCAGCCCGTCAAATCCCAGAGTATTGCGCAGCAAACCAGTAGTGATTGTGCGCGACAATGAAGCCGGAGTACCGCTTTTGTCATAAGCCGGTACAGCAAGATGTGCTGTCATTATTCCGCTGTGGCCCTCGGCAATGAAGCGACGGAAAGGCACCAATTCCACCTGCTCCATCTGATGCTTGGTGCGCGTCAATGTCGGCAGAGTTTTGTGCGAATCGCTGCTGGTGTCTCCGTGTCCGGGGAAGTGCTTGGCAACAGCCTGTACGCCGCCGTCTTCCAGACCTCGCGAATATGCGCAGACAAGAGAGGCGACCTTATGAGGATCCTCACCGAACGAGCGGTACGAAATAACCGGGTTGTTAGGATTGGAATTTACATCTGCTACGGGAGCGAAATTTACATGTATGCCCATAATGCGGCATTCGCGAGCCATCTCGCGCCCATACTCGTACATCAACGCCTCACCATTGTGTATGGCACCCAACGCCATATTGTGCGGAAAGCGCGGAGTCTTGGGTATACGCATACGCAGACCCCATTCGCCGTCAAAGGTCATCAATAACGGCACGCGAGCCTGAGCCTGTGCGTAGTCAGTCATGTCGGCATATTGGTCGATAAAACCTTCGGTGAATATCAGTCCGCCGACTTCGTTGTCTTTGACCAGAGAGCGCAACGTGGCACGCGAAACATCACCGCGCGTAGGTACGACTTTCGGGAAGAACAGTTGTGCAACCCTTTGGCGTGGAGTCAATGAGTTGTAAACCGAATCAACCCAGCGGTTACATGCTGCAGCATTCGTCTTTGTCGCGAAATTAACTGTACGTTGCGTTTCGACGCCTTTTGACGACGATACAGGTGTGGCGACAATGCACACCGAGGCAATGAAGGCAAAAAGTGCTGCCGTTGAGGTTGTATATAAACGAGATATTGTCATATCGTTATTATTTGCTTCAGCCGCCACGGTCGATGCGTAAAACATCGTGGACGGTGACGGCTGAATTTTGTCGTGTTCTGTATTGGAATTTTAGTTGACAGAATGCATACGAACGGTTTTGTCCGGATTGAGGCGGCGGGGTAGGGACTTGTCGTTGCGTACATAGTCCACAAGTTCATCAAACACCTTATCCTTGGAGGATGCGACAATCTTTCCGCGAGTAAAGCCGGTCATATAGTCACCGCCTCCGGCAAGATAGTTGATGGTTACAACGCGATATGTCTTGTTCGGATCGATGCTTTTGCCGTGAAGCTTGGCAGACACAGCCTTTTTTGTCTGCGGATTGAAGGCCACGTCAACGCCCTTGCTGACACCGTTTCCATTGGTTGATGCCATAACATCGAATACAGACATAAGGTCAGATCCCTTTATATCAACCACCTGAATGTAATTGGTGAATGGCATCATCGTTATAAGTCCGCCTTCTGTTATCTCACCTTTAGCCATATCGTGGCGTATGCCGCCCTTGTTTATGATTGCGAAATCGGCTTTTGCCAGATTGTTGGCTGCGAGCAATTTATTGCCGCGATTGTATATGAAGTCCGAAACAAAATTCAGCAACTGAGGACCATCGGCAGGCAGGTTTAAAGCAGCCTGACGTCCCGTGGGGACATGCATTAGCGAGTCCACTCCGTGCCGATAAGGTTCAAGGGCTTGGTCAAGTTCGCGGTCGACGCGTCCGTCAAGACGTGAATTAATCGGTATAAGCGAGTATTCGGTGCTGTTGTTGTCTGATAAGTTGATGACAATACGACCGATGTTGACGCCATACCTACCTGTTTGAGCGACCAAAACGCTGTCTCCGTTGGCATTGGCTATACGCCACGGCATCCCTGCCTTTGGATGTGCGGGGTCGATGACATCGTGGCTGTGGCCTCCGATGATTACGTCTATATCCTTGGATGCTTTGGCAAGGGCCACATCTCCGATAGTACCTTCTCCATCCGGATTGTATCCTATATGCGTAATGGCAATGACGGCATCCACGCCCTCCACATATTTCAGATATGCAGCGGCGGCATTGGCACTACTAATAATGTCACGATAAGCGATACCATCGTAGTTGCCCTCCATAACCATTCCCTTGGGGTTAAGGTTGAGCGCAATAAATCCCACACGTTTTTCACCGATAGTGTCAATACGGTAGCGTTGGAACATCCCGGCAAGCGGACCGCTGAAATCGTAATTGGTAGATAGTAGAGTTGCGTGGCTTCCGCGGAGATTCTCGGCCAATTGTTCGGATCCATTGTCGAATTCATGGTTGCCCAAAATTCGTATGTCGTATCTCAACGTGTTCATCAACGAGTTTTCGACCTCACCTTTGTACAGATTGAAGTAAAGAGTGCCTTGAACGATATCACCGGCGTCAATAACACTTACATAAGGGTCACAGGCACGCACACTGTCTATAACAACTTTGCGCCGTAGTATACCACCGAGGCCTTTGCTGTCAGGGTCTATGTGCGAATGAGTATCGTTGGTGTGTAGTATGGTGAGCCGTTGAGCCGGAGCATCGATAGCCATAGCCATACACACCAGAGCACTTGCGGCAATAATACCACAGCGTCTAAGCATAGATAATGTGTTGTGTGTCATAAAAGTATTGAATATTAATAACCAAGGCTTTATGCCATAGGCTTAAACGGCCGAAGCATATAAAGTCTTTACGATGCAAAAATACTCATTAATTCGCAAACACCTACTATTTTAATGATAATAAATGCATGCAGCATTATGTAAAATTAGCTAAAAATAAACGAATAATCATTAATTTGTTTGATGGTGTCTGTCGGAGTCTCTAAATTTGCACAAACAAAACGGCGTATAATAATACACGTCAATCAGGTACGGAATTTTTCCGATTTATATTTTTTTCTTTTAAGGACATCCCTTTTTGCAGGGTTGTCCGTATGGTGTAGACTATTATCACAACTTGTGCAACCGTATACTCGCCATACACTTAAACTTAATATGTTGACTTAATTCAGGTATATAAAATCAAGGTTATTAATTATGGAGATTATGTTCAGACACTTATGCCGGCAGGTATTGCTATATACCGTCATCTTAGCCTCGGCAATCTCTGCACATGCAGACAGTTTTTTGATACCCGGGGCTGCCACACACGATTCTAAGACCAGCCAATATGTACGCAACTGGTGGCCGGCTAACGGGCAGACAGATAATGTCGCAGCCAACGCATGTTATGATATGACAGTGCTTGGTTCGCACTTATGGGTACTTGCCTACGAGAACGGCGTTGCTTCGGTTAAGATAATTAACGACGGCGGCATAGACAAGATCAATGACCAAGAGAAACATGTCAAATACTCGTTGGTGCGCGAAGCCAATCTCACCGGTATCCGCGAACGGCTTAAACATCTATGTAAACACAACAATATGGTCTATGGACTCGCTATCGTTGGTACAACCGCAACCATATACCGATGGGATAGCGAGGATAGTGCGCCGGTGGAGATCTACAGCGAAAACCATGACTCGACAGACGATGTCAAAGATATGGGTACACATCCCGGCGACGGCAACATCTACCTGCTTGAAGACAATGGCAATGCAACATTTGTTCGAGTGCTTGTCGAGGGTGAAAACGGGCAACTTAGGTCAAAAAAAGTCATCTCGTTGCCATACCTCGGCATCACAGACGCATACGCACACATAGATCCACAAGAGGACGGTTCGTTCTGGGTTAAGACTAACGGAACATACGGAGAACATTACTCAGCAGAAGGCGTACTGATTGATCGACTTTCGTCGACGGGGTTAGGTGCGCCCAACGGCATCGGCCAATGCCATTTTGTATACTCAGACCGTAAACTTGCTCTGAGTATCGACTTTTGCAATGATATAAACAACTTAGACGACCATACCGAGTCGTGGAATACGCCCATGATTACATTGACAGACTACACCGATGGGACGGATTTCACCAACGGTGACGGCAACGGTAAACAGACAAGTTGCATCGGGCGTGTATCCGATCGATACAGCGTGCATTCTCAGTCAAATATCAGGACAACAGCTTGCGACTATATTCTTAATGGACGTACACTTACGATGTATGCGCTCGATTGTGACGGCGGCATATTTCGTATACGCTACACTATGCCCGATATCGCGCTCAAAGCAAGTATTGAGACCGGATACAGCGAAACCGGAGATGATATCACACATTTTGTCGCGACAGTATCCTTCAACTCGCTTACGGAGGCGCAACTCAACGAAATCAATGACAATGACACCAAGGATTTCAACTGCTACATTATATACATAAGAGACAAAGAAGGGAATATCATAGCCGAGCAATTCATCAATCCCGACGTATATTTTGACGAGAACGACAATGTCACTTATATGTTCCAGCCTTCGTACACCTTTACCCTTGAGCGAAACGATGCGTACGAATATAGCATCGGGCATGAAATTGAAGCCGAAGTTCTCTTTGGTATGTACAGCCCGCGAGATATGTACGAAGTTCCTATCGGTACCGAGACAGCACAACACGACTATCCCGTAGACCTCGGGCAACCCGCCGTAAAATACTATAGCGGCAGCGGCGCCAATCAAGGCAATTGGCGCGTAGATATAGACTTTGATGCAGCGGATGACGGAGGAGCATCCCGCGAACCGGTATCATACTATGTGGTCGAGTCCAGCGCTGATAATCATGTATGGCATACGGTAGAAGACCTATACTATATCGTTGGGTCCCGTATGGTTGCCGCAGGAACGGAAGCCCATATCCCCGGTACATACGATTTCGGGCAGAAAGGCTATGCCTTCGGACGTCGGGAAAGTCCCGAACAAACTACGGCCGTGTGCACATATATTACCAAGCAAAATCCTCAGAATCTGCAGTACCGCGTCCGCGCTGTATACGCCTCATCAAATAACCTTATCACAAAAGAAGCAGCCAAGACAGCCGCACCGATAAGCAATGGAACAAGTGCAGTAATGGATATTACGGATAAAACAGCCGATGTCTTTACGGCATATCCGACGTATGCGACTTCATCCGTGACCGTAGAAAGCTCGGATATTCTAAGCGACAATATCGAGATATATGGATTAAACGGTGCATTGGTGATGCAGATGCAGGGACAAAGAACAAATGTGCAAACGATAGACATTACATCTATTCCTAAGGGAGCATATATACTCCGCATCGGAGGGAAAACAGCTTATTTCTTCAAAAAATAGCATTAGATAATTCTACATAACAGGTTGACATCTATATGCGTTTGTAAGCAGAAGTCGTATTGGCTTCTGTTTTTTCCTGACTTCGTCACTCAAAAAACACGTATTTTATAACTGATTGATAAACAATATTTTGTATCTTTGCGTACCCTTGTTTTGGGGTACGCAAAAGGTTTTTTAACTATGTTTGTCAAAAAAAGAAGAATCGTTCCGGAACAACAAGTATTGTAGTTGCGGAAAAACAAAAGGCAATTATAAAGAGTTGGTTACCATAGGTGTTGCCAAAGATGCTAACGATATTGATAGTATAGTAAATGCTGGACGTGAATGGATTTCCAAAGAAGAATCCCGGCGCCATCCACAACTCGATTTATATGGTGAGGAGCGTGAGGCATGTGACCGTGAGCGCGAAGAAGTCCGCCGCGTTCTGTCCAATGTCAGCAATATTCTTCTCAACGGATGCGACTTGATATTAGATCGCACGTTTGATAGGATTGGTTTCAATCGTATTGACGATGATGTATTCCGCAAACTTGTAAAGGCTCGTTTAGCATATCCAACAAGCAAGGCCGCTACGGTGGAATATCTGAAAAACCACTTTGACGAAGATGTGGATCTCTCAAAAATCTATCGCTATCTTGACAAGCTTAGCGACCATCAGCACGAAATCGTACAGGACATTAGCGTGCGTCATACAGCGAAACTGTTCGGTGGAAATATCGGAGTGCTATTAGAAAATCGCCAAACTCTTTGATGAAGATTTTTGGGGTACGCAATGACGAAGTCAGGAGATAATTCTACATAACAGGTTGACATCTATATGCGTTTGTAAGCAGAAGTCGTATTGGCTTCTGTTTTTTTTGTGAGGTAGTGTCACAAAACAGGCTTTGCTGCGTCTAACATATGGAGGCCATCCAAGGAACAATTCATAATAAGACGATAAGAACAAACACAAGGATAATGAAACCAATCAAATCAATAAAACCGGCACTCTCGGCACTCGTTCTCTCGGCAGTATGCCTGCCCGCTGCGGCGCAGACTGTACCGGCGGACACGATACAAGAACCTGCGGACACCACGCAAATAGAGGAACTGCAAGAAGTGATTATACAAGCGCCTAAAGTCGTACGTAAATCCGATATGGACTTGTATTTTCCGAGCAGTAGCGCCGTTGAACATTCCAAGAATGGTATGACGCTGCTACGCAATATGATGATTCCGTCTTTGGAGGTCAACGAGGTGATGGGGACGGTGACTTCTGCCGGTCAGAGCGTACAAGTGCGCATCAACGGGCGCGAAGCTACCGTCAAACAAGTGAATGCTCTACTTCCGCAGAGCATTAAGCGCGTTGAATGGATAACCGAACCGGGGTTACGCTACAACGGAGCTTACGCAGTACTGAACTTCATAGTGCGTAATCCTGACGCAGGAGGCTCGTTTATGGCGGACGCTATGCCGGCACTGACGGCCAAGTGGGGACAATATAATGCCAACGTCAAGCTCAATTACGGGCGCTCACAATGGGAGGTAGGCGGCGAATACAAGCTCACCAGTGATCTTGACATATACCGTGATTATATGGAGCGTTTCACCTATGCAGACGGGACGTCACTGACACGCAACGAAAAAGCTCAAGGAGGAAGTCTCGATAATAACTTCGCGTACGCCAATCTGACTTACAGCTATATAAAGCCTGATACTACAACCATTTACGTTGGCTTCTCCATAAATAGGGACATGGGAACGGGCAACGAATATAACGGACTGATGTCGATGAGCGACGGACGCCCGGATATCCTGTTGCGGGACGTAACAAACAGTCGCGGAACTTCGCCGGCATTCGGCGCATATTTTGAACAAAAATTTCCTCGTCGCCAGTCGCTGGTAGTGGACTTGAACGCGTCATGGGATATGGGCCGTACATACAACAGCTATGTGGAGCGTGATGCTGCCTCCGGAGATTTACTCACGGACGTGTCCACTGATATCTATGACCGTAACCAGGGATATGCGATGGAGGCCGATTATATCAAGCGTTGGGACAACGGTCGTTTGACGGCAGGTGCATCATATAAATACAGTCGCAGCCGCTCGCAGTACGACAACCTTGATGGGGAGATTTTCCACCAGCGTCAGGACAAGGCATACTTTTTTGCGGAGTACTACCACCGTATTAATAAAGTGTCGCTGACCGCCGGTATGGGTGCTAATTTCACATCCTTCAAATTTGCCGAGACAGGGCAGGGCAATAGCTCATGGAATATGCGCCCCGAATTTTCCGCCTCATATGCCATAAACAACAAACACCAATTACGTCTCAACTTTACCTCCTGGCAGACTGCGCCGACGCTGATGCAGACAAATATCGCCGCACAACAGCTCGACGGTTTCCAGTGGCGTATCGGCAACCAGGACTTGAAAACCTCGTCCTCGTATATGCTGTCGCTGCGATACAATTTCACATTGCCACGAATCATAGGCTCCTTCGGAATCAACGGCTTCACCTCACCCAATGCCATTGCCCCGTACATGTACTGGGACGGAGACCGTCTTGTGACATCGTATGAAAACAGTCGCGGCTTCCAGCAATTGTTACTGCGTTTTTCACCGCAGGTTGAGGTCATTCCCGGATGGTTTATGGTCAATGGCACTATCATCTACAGCGCCGAGCGTATGCGTGGCAACGGTTATACGCACTACAACCACAATTGGAGCGGCAGCGTATCGGCCAATATCACTCACTGGGGGTTCACACTGATGACCAGCTACCAGCGTTCGGCCAAAGAACTTTTCGGCGAAACAATCTCCTGGGGTGAAAACCTGTCTGTGGTGATGCTCTCATACGACTGGAAAAACTGGAGTTTCGGCGGCGGTGTGATTATGCCTTTCGGTAGATATGACCAAGGATCGAAACAAATCAGCCTTTATAACACCAACGAAAGGCATACTCGTATGGATATGCGAATGCCGTACCTGCGCATATCCTACAACGTCCAGTGGGGACGACAGAAACGAAGCGTGAACAAACTGATAAACGCCGATGCGGACACACAACGTTCGACAGCCGGAGGTAGATAATAACGCCGGACAAAGCTAAAATAAGGTTGAGTTGAGCCGGGTCGGCTGTCATCTAACAATACATAGATGGCAGCCGACTTCGGCGTTTTGTGCGCACAAAAGACAGCCAAGAAAGCACCTAATCAAAAAATTATTCGTATTTTTGCTGAAAAATGTAGGGCGTTGCCGATTGTGGTGGCGTCAGATTAATTGTATGCACAACCCAATCATCTGAAACAGATATGCTTATCATAGGTATAGCCGGTGGAACCGGTTCGGGCAAGACCACAGTCGTCAATAAGATTATCAACGCGCTTCCGGCCGGGGAAGTCGCAGTTTTACCACAGGATTCCTACTACAAGGATTCCAGCCATATTCCGCCCGAAGAACGCAGTAAAATCAACTTTGACGAGCCTGCCGCCATCGAATGGCCGTTGCTGCGCAAGCATTTGGACATGTTGCGTCATGGCCAAAGTGTCGAAATGCCCACGTATTCGTATCTGACATGTACACGTCAGCCCGAAGTGGTACACGTCGAACCACGCGAAGTTGTCATTGTCGAAGGTATTCTTGTATTATGCGAGCCGTCCTTGCGCGAGATGATGGATGTCAAAGTGTTTGTAGACGCAGACCCGGATGATCGACTCATACGAGTCATTGCTCGCGACTGTATCCAACGCGGTCGTACGCCGCAAATGGTTATTGACCGCTACCAAGGCGTACTTAAACCCATGCATATGCAGCATATCGAACCGTCCAAACGATATGCCGACCTCATTGTGCCGCAAGGCGGAAGCAATACCGTTGCCATAAACCTGTTGACCGACTATATCGAAAGCAGACTGCGTCGTTCGCACAATACGCCCCAATAATCACTCAGCATGAAGATTTCTGTACCCAAAATTTCGCTGCCAAAGATATCCCTTCCGCATATAGGCAAGAAAAGTCGGGACAAAGAAGGCAACTCCTCGGCTGTAGATCAAACGAGCCTGCCGGAAGTAGATGACAGCGAAGCAATGCTGCGCACCGATGATCTTGTAAAAATTTACGGTAAGCGCACCGTTGTCGACCATGTGTCCATAAACGTCACAAAAGGGGAGATTGTCGGGCTTCTCGGTCCCAATGGAGCCGGGAAGACCACGACCTTTTATATGACCACAGGCCTGATACGGCCTAATGCCGGCCGTATATACCTCAACGATACCGACATCACATCCTATCCGGTCTATAGACGTGCGCAATGCGGTATAGCATACCTGCCGCAGGATGCCTCGGTATTCCGTAGTCTAAGCGTAGAAGACAATATCCGTGCCGTACTCGAAATGACGGGCAAGCCCAAAGAATACCAAAAAGCAAAGCTCGAAAGTCTTATCGACGAGTTCAACCTCCAGAAAGTACGTCATAATCTTGGTAGCCGACTGAGCGGTGGCGAAAGACGCCGTACCGAGATAGCACGTTGTCTTGCCATAGACCCGAAATTCATTATGCTTGACGAACCATTTGCCGGAGTCGACCCCATAGCCGTCGAAGACATCCAATCCGTAGTCGTCAAACTTAAAGAAAAGAATATCGGCATACTAATTACCGACCATAATCCCCACGCCACACTTAGCATTACAGACCGCGCTTACTTGCTTTTTGAAGGTCGAATACTATATCAGGGCACTTCGCGTCAATTGGCCGAAAACCCCGTGGTACGAGAAAAGTATCTTGGCCGTGACTTTGTATATTAATCATAACGCGTCAAACTAAACACGAGAAAGAATCCTTTTTTTCGAAACGACCAAAGACGATGAAAAAGACTATAAAAAAAATTGCAGTAGCTACCGCAATATTTGCAGTTGCCGTACCTGCCGTCCAAGCACAGGTAGATTTTTCACGACTGATTAGCGGAGCACAAAAAGCCGTACAAGCGTTCACCCTCAGTGATGAGCAAATCAACGCCTACGTACACGAATACATACAGCACAGCGATTCGACAAATAAAGTGCTGCCCGAGACATCGCCATACGTCATCAGACTGCGCACGCTCACTCAAGGCCTGACAGACGTCGAAGGCACTCCGCTTAACTTCAAGGTCTACGAAGCCACAGAAGTCAATGCTTTCGCATGTGCAGACGGCAGCGTGCGCGTGTACTCAGCACTTATGGACGCCATGGATGACAATGAATTGCTTGGCGTTATCGGACACGAAATGGGACACGTAGCACACCGCGATTCTCGCAAGGCGTTCCAGACTGCATTAATGACTTCGGCCCTTAAAGACGGCATAGCATCAAGAGGCGGCGTAGTGGCACAACTCACCGACTCGCAACTCGGCCAACTGGGCGAAGCCCTTGTAAACGCGCGCTACTCACAAAAACAAGAAAATAATGCCGACGATTACGGCTACGATTTTCTGAAAAAGCATGGTAAGAATCCCGCAGCAATGGCCGCGTCGTTCAAAAAGCTGAAACAACTTGAAGGCGCATCATCGACCGGGACCAATATGGTCAACCAACTTTTCAGCTCCCATCCGCAATTAGAGAAGCGCATAGATCGAATGGAGAAGAAATGCAAGAAAGACGGATACGATTTGGCAACCTTAGCCGGTAAAACGCAGGCCGACTACAATAAGGCGACAACAGCCACAGCATCCAAGAGCAGCAAGACCTCCAAATCGACAAAATCCGGTAAGTCCGGCAAATCGAGCAAGACTTCAAAGACGTCAAAGTCTACCAAGAGTTCCAAATCCTCGAAGACGTCCAAGAGCAGCAAGAATTCAAAGAAATAAAATAACGAATATTCGGCCTTTATTCGGGATATGAGTACCTGCCCCGTCCCGAGAGGCCGAATAAACATATCTATAGCAATATGACACCTTCCCGGCAAGGATTCTTTCGAGTGGCCTCAGTCGTACCGTCAGTGGCCGTAGGCGATGTACGCTCAAATACCGAAGCAATCATAGCAAAGGCCCGCGAACTTTCCGCCAAGCATGTGCGCGTTGCAGCATTTCCCGAGCTATGCATTACCGGTTATACATGCGGAGACCTATTTCATAACGACCTTTTGCTGGAAGCGTCCGAAGCGGCGATTCAGACACTTCTAAACGAATCGCGCACCTTTAGTTGCACAATCATCGTCGGAGTGCCCGTTAGGCTACATGCCACGCTATACAATTGTGCTGCAGTCATTTGTAACGGCAAACTTGAAGCACTTATCCCAAAGATATACATACCCAACTACAACGAATTTTACGAAAAACGTTGGTGGACTTCAGGGCTCAATGTAGACACAACAATAGAATTTGCAGGGCAAAAAGTGCTACTATCCGCATCAACACTCCTTAGAGTAGACGGCGTACACTTTGCTATAGAAATATGTGAAGACCTATGGACCGCGATACCGCCCAGCTGTAGACACGCTTTGACCGGAGCGGAAGTTATATTCAATCTATCCGCCTCGGACACCATAGTCGGTAAATACGAATATATTTCCGACCTGATAAAACAACAATCGGCTCGATGCCTCTGTGCATATGTATACTCATCATGTGGATACGGCGAATCATCTACCGACCTCGTGTTTGACGGCATTGCCATGGTAGCCGAAAACGGCAGTATGCTTGAATGCGCACAGCGCTGGCAACGTCAGCCACATTATGCTATAGCCGATATTGATGTTCGAGCAATACGTCGTGACCGAATACATTGCAGCTCATTTCACGATTGTACAACCGCACAAGCGCCGGCCGCGGTACATATAATAGATATTGACGCTAAGCCAACCGATGATACCGGTGAAGCTCTGAAGCGTCGAATTCAACCACTGCCGTTTGTGCCTAATGACACAGACAGTCGAGGCAAACGTTGTTTAGACATTATTAATATACAATCTGCCGGGCTGAGCAAGCGTTTGGAATCGACCCATACACGAAATCTCGTTATCGGTATTTCGGGCGGCCTTGACTCGACGTTGGCACTACTGGTGGCCGTACATGCCTTTGACAGCCTCGATATTGACCGTAAAGGCATTATCGGCGTAACTATGCCCGGCTTTGGCACAACAGGGCGTACATACAACAATGCCTTAGAGTTGATGCAACACCTTGGGATTACAATACGCGAGATCCCTATACGCGAAGCCGTGACACAGCACTTCAAAGACATAAGACATAACCCCGAGGTACGAGACGTCACCTACGAGAATTGCCAGGCACGTGAGCGCACACAAATACTCATGGATATTGCCAACCAAAGCGGAGGCATGGTACTCGGCACGGGCGATCTTTCCGAATTGGCGTTAGGATGGGCCACCTATAACGGCGACCACATGTCTATGTACGCAATCAATGCCGGTGTGCCAAAGACACTGGTACGTCATCTTGTAGGTACCTTTGCACGCTGGGCAGAAGATGATGGAGATGCCAAACTGCACAATGTCCTTGCAGACATAATTGACACGCCCATAAGCCCGGAGTTGATACCGGCTGACAGTCACGATAATATCACACAAAAGACAGAAGACCTCGTCGGACCATACGAACTGCATGACTTCTTTCTGTACTACATACTACGCTATGGGTTCGGTCCCTCACGTATATACTATATGGCGCGAACGGCACTCGGATACAAATATGATGACGCGACTATAAAGAAGTGGTTGACTATATTTATACGTCGTTTCTTCAACCAACAGTTTAAGCGTTCATGCCTTCCGGACGGCCCTAAAGTGGGTTCGGTATGCCTATCACCACGCGGAGATTGGCGTATGCCAAGCGATGCAAATTCGGCACTATGGCTCGAAGAATGTCAGAAACTATAATCAAAGCATGAAGGCATCGTCCGGAAGATGGGTATCCAGCCGCTTAAGCCACATTGGCGGGACGCGAAGCGCACGCACAGGCAGCATCATTGCCATTGCGGGTGTAGCTTGTGCCGTTGCTGTAATGTTGCTTACGCTTGGTATTGCACTCGGCTTCAAACACGACATAAAAGCCAAACTCTCAGGGTTTGAGTCCCAGATAGACATCACTCCGGCGTACTCCTATATGACAGGGCGCACAGACAGCACTATCACCCTTGATGCGTCATTACACCGAACTATCGACAGCATTATGCCGCTGTCCACTACGACATTGGCTTTCAGACAACCGGCAATACTAAAGCCTGCAAACGACTTTTCGGCCATTGTTATATACGGATACGATGATGCACATAACCCAGCCTTTGAGAAAAAAAACATAATCAAAGGCACAATGCCGGACTACGCAAAAGATCAAACGTCAGATAACCGTATAGTCATATCATCTTATACCGCGTCAAGACTACGCCTTGATGTCGGGGACAAAATCACTGCATGCTTCTTTATAAACGGCGGAATCAAAGCCAGACCGATGATAGTTGCCGCTATTTATAATTCAGGCTTCGGCGAATACGATCATACGGTAGCTTACGGTAGTCTGCGTATGTTACAGCAGTTGAACAAAGTCGGCAAAAGCACGGGCAACATTATAGAAATTAACGGATTGCCGCAGGATGCCGTTTCAGCTAAAGCTCAAGTCTTACAGCAAGCACTTATTGACCGTGCACAACAGCACGGGTTGCCCGAAGTGCCAATAGTAGATAACATTACCCATACAGGGGCAATATACCTCAACTGGCTTGATTTATTGGATACTAATGTAATCGTAATTTTCGTCCTGATGTGCTGTGTAGGCTGCCTTACACTCATATCAAGTCTGTTTATCATTATCTTGGACAAAATTCAAGCCATAGGCATCCTCCGCTCCATAGGGGCCACTCGAGGATACGTAAATGCTATCTTTGTGCGCATCTGTATGCGTCTTGTAGGGTGGGGTCTCCTTATCGGCAATGTCATAGGAATAGGCTTCGGCTTTATCCAAGAACGCTGGCATCCGATAGGACTTGATCCAGAGATGTACTACTTAGACAAAGTGCCCTATACCTTTGATTGGATTGGTATACTGCTAATAAATGTAGGTGTAGCCGTTTTGGCATGGTGTGTGCTGATATTACCGGCAAAGGCGGCCGGTCGTGTTTCACCTGCACGGACACTAAGATACGAGTGATTTAGATGACAACGTCCGCGCCTAAGGGATATTTAGGCATAATTATTGTTTATTAAAACAATGAAGGACGCACGCAGGCCATCCATTGGCAAAAAAAGAAGTAACTTTGTATAATAAAACGCCAACAGTGGGTACACTTGGGCATAAGAGCCCGCTTCCCTCGGACGGCATACAACTATAGACAATGACACAAAGCACAGACATACAACAGCTTATTATCGAAGGAATACAAGAACGAAAAGGTCGCGGCATTACCGTTGTAGATATGAGTCATATCGAATCGGCAGCCACGCCCAAATTTATCATAGCTCAAGGCAGCTCGCCCACACAAGTAAGCGCCATTGCAGACAGCGTGCGCGAATATGTGCTTGAGCATGGAAATACCAAGCCATACAACTATGACGGATATTCCAATAGCGAATGGATAGTAATTGACTATGGCGATACGCTTGTGCACATATTTCTACCGGAAGCACGTCTGCGCTACAACCTCGAAGACTTGTGGAGTGATGCCAGCATCACTAATATTCCGGACTTAGACTGACGCTATATAAAGCCAAACTTTCAATAAAGACTATAATTTCTCCAACAACGACAAGACACAAAGATGCCTATACCACCCATGGGTTCACGCCCTAATGCAAAACGCCCAAAGAACCGCTTCGGCTTCAGTATGTTCTGGATGTACGCCGTCATCATACTGTTTCTCTTCGGCATGTACTATATGGACAACAACTCGATGAACCGTGAAGTGGACTACTCCACGTTCGAGTCATACTTGTACAAAGGCGGTTTTACGAAAATGGTTGTCTACATAGACAAAAATGAAGCTGAAGGAGTCCTGACCGGCGCCATGGCAAAGCAGATATTCAAAGATCAATACACCACGGCCAACAAGTCCGAGGCTGTTGTTACGACCGTAATATCCAATGTAGACAAGCTAAGCGATAAGATAGACAAGGCCAAGGCCAACGGAGAGATCCCCAAATCTATGACTATCGAATATCGCAAGTCCAGTGCATTAAGCACCATACTTCTGACATTCGGCCCTATAATTCTTTTAGTCGGCCTATGGTTCCTACTTATGCGGCGCATGAGCGGTGCAGCAGGCGGAGCAGGAGGCAATAGCGTATTCAATGTGGGCAAGTCCAAAGCCAAGATATTCGACAAAGATAACGACAACAAGGTGACATTTCAAGATGTTGCCGGATTGCAAGAAGCCAAAACCGAAGTAGAGGAAATCGTTGAATTTCTGAAGAATCCGGCGAGATACACAAATCTCGGAGGCAAGATTCCGAAGGGTGCGCTATTGGTAGGCCCTCCCGGAACCGGCAAGACCCTTCTGGCAAAAGCTGTAGCCGGAGAAGCCAACGTTCCATTCTTCAGTATGAGTGGTAGTGACTTTGTCGAGATGTTTGTCGGAGTAGGCGCTTCGCGCGTGCGAGATCTATTCAGGCAGGCCAAAGAAAAGGCGCCCTGCATCATTTTCATTGACGAAATCGATGCTGTAGGTCGTGCCCGTGGCCGTAACGTTAATATGGGCAGCAATGACGAACGAGAGAATACGCTCAATCAGTTGCTTACCGAGATGGATGGATTTGGCAGCAATAGTGGCGTAATCTGTCTTGCAGCCACCAACCGCGTTGACATTCTTGATAAAGCACTTTTGCGTGCCGGACGTTTCGACAGACAGATATACGTAGACCTACCCGATGTAAATGACCGAGTGGCTATTTTCAAGGTTCACCTGCGAGACATCAAATACGATGAAGCGCTTGATATCGACCTTTTGGCACGACAGACAGCCGGATTCTCCGGCGCAGACATCGCCAACGTATGCAACGAAGCCGCGCTTATAGCGGCACGTCATGACAAAAGCATCGTCAGCTTCGAAGACTTCAATGCCGCCATCGACCGTATCATCGGAGGCCTCGAAAAAAAGAACAAGATTACCACCTCCGAGGAAAAACGCGGTATTGCCGTACACGAAGCAGGACATGCCACTGTATCTTGGCATCTACGCTATGGAGATCCTCTCATAAAAGTCACTATCGTGCCTCGAGGCAAGGCTTTGGGTGCCGCGTGGTATGTTCCGGAAGAACGCCAACTTGTGCCGGCACAGGCCTTGCTTGACCAAATATGCTCGCTGCTTGGCGGACGCGCAGCCGAAGACTTGATAATTGGACAAGTGACCACCGGCGCACTAAACGATCTCGAACGAGCTACCAAGGTAGCCTACTCCTATGTTTCGTTATATGGTATGAGTTCCAAGATACCCAACATCAGCTACTATGATTCGACGGGACAAGACTACGCATTTACCAAGCCTTATAGCGAGGGCCGTGCACGTATCATCGATGATGAAGTATCACGCATCATCAACGAACAATACGAACGAGCCAAAAACATTCTGGCACAATACAAAGAAGGGTTGGGCCGTCTTGCAGACGAATTGTACAGCCGCGAAGTAATCTTCACCGCCGATGTTGAGGCCATCTTTGGTCCGCGTCAATGGACGTCGCGTAGTGACGAGATTATGGCGTTGAATAAAGAAAACGATAAAGCCGCCTCCGATAACGACTCAAAAGAAGGGCAAGATAACGGTCAAAACGAAGGCGATACCTCAGCAGATAATGCCGAAGGCGATACAACAACGCCACCGTCGTCTTCCACTCAGGCAACGCCACCTCCGTTCAATGGAGACAAATAAATAGGCACAGCCGCACATAACAACAAATAGCAACAATAATGGCCGAAAACTCACTACTTGAACGCTTAGACGGCATCGATGCCCGTTTCCAGGAAGTTTCAACACTCCTGGCGGACCCCGAAGTAATTGCCGATCAGAAAAGATATGTAACCCTAACTAAAGAGTATAAAGATTTATCGGCACTAACCAAAGCCACAGATCGTTATCGCCATCTTTTGGCTGATATAGCAGACGGCAAGGAAATTCTTGAAAATGATGATGACGATGACATTAGGGCTATGGCTAAAGATCAAATCGAAAAAGCCACAGCCCAACTGCCGGAAGCAGAACAAGAAATTAAATTGTTGCTAATACCCTCCGATTCAGAAGATTCAAAAAACGCTATACTCGAAATACGAGCCGGTACAGGAGGAGATGAAGCTGCGCTATTTGCCGGAGACTTACTAAAGATGTACAGCAAATTTTGCGAACGTCGAGGTTGGTCCATTAACATCACGAGCTATACCGAAGGAAGTGCCGGAGGCTTCAAAGAAGTGATTGTCGCTGTCAGCGGCGATGGAGTTTACGGAGTACTCAAGTATGAAAGTGGTGTACATCGTGTTCAGCGTGTTCCGGCCACCGAGACACAAGGTCGCGTACACACCTCCGCTGCAACTGTAGCCGTACTGCCCGAAGCCGAGCCATTCGACGTCGAAATCAATGAAGGCGAGATTAAATGGGACACATTTCGCAGCGGCGGTGCCGGCGGACAAAATGTCAATAAGGTAGAATCTGGCGTACGTCTGCGCTATATGTGGCGCAACCCCAATACCGGTGAAACCGAAGAAATTCTGATAGAATGTACCGAAACTCGCGATCAGCCCAAGAATAAAGAACGTGCACTCAGTCGCTTAAGAACTTTCATATACGACAAAGAGCACCGCAAATACATGGACGATATCGCATCGCGACGCAAAACGATGGTGTCCACCGGAGATCGTTCGGCCAAGATACGCACGTACAACTATCCCCAAGGGCGTATTACCGACCACCGCATAGGATACACCATATACAATCTTGCTGCATTTATGGACGGAGACATCCAAGAATGCATAGATAGGCTTACCGTGGCCGAGAATGCCGAAAAGCTCAAAGCTGCCGAACTATAATCAATTCCATATACGACTATGAAACGCATCGAACTTGTCAACCAGATCAAATCCAAAGGCACCTTTCTCTGCATAGGACTTGACCCGGATTCAAAACTTATGCCGTCTGTACTTGGAACAGGCGCAGATGCAGTACTCACATTTAATAAGGCCATCATTGATGCGACCGCCCCATACTGTATTGCCTACAAGCCCAATACAGCGTTTTACGAGAGTTTAGGGCTGAAAGGGTGGGAGGTGCTGGTCTCCACTATAAAGTATATCAAAGACAACTACCCCAATCACCTTGTAATTGCAGATGCCAAAAGAGGCGATATAGGTAATACCTCCCGAATGTATGCTCACGCATTCTTTGAAGAAATGCAAGCAGATGCAGTTACGGTAGCTCCTTATATGGGGCAAGATAGTGTTCAGCCATTCTTGGACTACAAAGACAAATGGACCGTTCTTCTTGCCCTAACATCCAATAAAAGCGCCGAAGACTTTGAGATGATAGCCGATAAAAACGGCCATTGCATCTACGAGAGAGTGCTCAAACGTTCGCTACGATGGGGCAACCCCGTGAATATGATGTACGTAGTGGGTGCAACTCGGCCCGAAGCATTTGAAGCAATACGTAAAATAGTCCCGCGTCATTTTCTCCTTGTCCCCGGAGTCGGCGCACAAGGCGGCAGTCTTGAAGATGTTTGCGAATACGGCCTAAATGATGAATGCGGACTTATCGTAAATAGTTCTCGGGCCATCATATATGCATCCAATGGCGAAGACTATGCGCAAGCGGCAGCAATCAAGGCTCAAAAAACAGCGCAACGGATGGCTGAAATTCTTAAATCTAAAGGGCTTAAAGACGCTTAACCATATCTGTGAGCTTACGTTTTAGACGGCAAAAAGCGGCAAATATGGAATTTTTTCATTAATTTTGCATGCCGAAATGGCTCACAGCACAACAATACGTACAATCAACATATATCTAAACATACAATTCCAATAGATTATGACAATAGACAACTTTAACTTTGCCGGCAAGCGTGCCATCGTCCGTGTAGACTTCAATGTGCCCCTGGACGAAAACGGCAATGTCACCGATGACACTCGTATACGCGGTGCTCTTCCCACACTGAAAAAAATACTTGCCGATGGTGGTTCGCTCATCATCATGTCGCACATGGGCAAACCCAAAGGAAAAGTAAACCCCAAACTGTCGCTCAGCCAGATCAAAAATGTTGTGGCTAAAGCCCTGGGTCATGAAATAAAATTCGCTGATGACGCTGCTAATGCAGGTGAAGCTGCAGCTGCGCTCAAGCCCGGCGAAGTATTGCTGCTTGAGAACCTTCGCTTCCATGCCGAAGAGGAAGGCAAACCCGTAGGCATCGACAAGGAAGATCCCGCATACGATGCAGCAAAAAAAGAGATGAAAGAACGTCAAAAAGCATTTGCAAAGACTCTCGCATCTTATGCAGACGTATATGTGAATGATGCATTCGGCACCGCACATCGTCGTCACGCATCCACAGCCGTTATCGCAGACTACTTTGACGCAGACCACAAGATGCTCGGCTATCTTATGGAGAAAGAAGTTAAGGCCGTAGATAACATCCTGAGCAACATCAAACGCCCCTTCACCGCAATCATGGGCGGTAGTAAAGTTTCTACCAAAATAGGAATCATCGAAAACCTTATGAACAAGGTGGACAACCTTATCCTGTGCGGCGGTATGACATATACCTTCGCCAAAGCACTTGGCGGCAAAGTCGGAACATCCATTTGCGAGAACGACAAACTTGATCTCGCGCTCGACATCATCAAGAAAGCCAAAGATAAGGGCGTAAACCTTGTACTCGGCACAGACTGTGTAGCCGGTGATGCATTCAGCAACGACTGCAATACTCAGATATGCAGCGTTATGGAAATTCCCGACGGATGGGAAGGCCTTGATGCCGGACCCGAGACACGCAAAGCCTTTGCCGATGCAATCAAGGGCGCCAAGACTATACTGTGGAACGGCCCTGCCGGCGTCTTCGAATTCGACAACTTCACTGCCGGTAGCCGTGCCATAGCAGATGCCATCGTTGAAGCGACAAAGAACGGAGCCTTCTCCCTCGTAGGCGGCGGCGACAGCGTTGCTTGTATCAACAAATTCGGACTTGCCGACAAGGTATCCTATGTATCCACTGGTGGTGGCGCCTTGCTTGAAGCCATCGAAGGCAAAGTCCTTCCCGGTATTGCAGCCATCAAGGGCTAATCGACGATAACCGACAATAAAGACAATGCATCCGAATTTATAAGGTTCGGATGCATTGTCGTTTTATGTTATAAAACAAGTGCCGTCCCGAAAATCAGGGCGACACTTGCATTATGATAAAAGCCTAAGAAAGTCTATTTCTTGCTTATACGGAAAACGGTACCTTCGATAAGGCTTACCCAAACATCGCCTGTCGACGGATCAATGTCTATTCCATTAATCTCGCTGACACCAAGAGGGATGCTCCATACAACCTTCTGCGCAACAGGGTCTACGGCAGTCACGATGCCTCGACGACTTCCGGCATACACGATCCCGTTGCTGTCTTCAGCTACTATACACGGCGCATGTTCATAGCCCAGCCCCATATCGATAGTCCAAAGTTCTTTGAAGTCAGATGTACGCGTATCCACAGCCACCAATTCTCCGTCCATAGTCTTGGCATATACCCTCGAACCATCTCGGCTTACGCCGAGACTTTCACGATACTTATGGTTGTTGTTTCGCCACAACTGCTTTCCGGTTCTACGATCCAAGGCTGTCATATATCGGTCAGGAGCCACGACAAAGACCTTGTCTTCTGTTATTACCGGCACAACATTGCCGGGGCCTAACATATTAGCAGTCTTACCATTGTTCCAGAACCAGCGTAGTCGTCCCGTGCGCAGGTCAAGACACCGCAGGTTGGTATCCCAAGCTCCGAACACCACATCGTTATCTTTTATTGCAGGAGCAGCCTGACAATAATTGAATATCGAGTCATAGCACCATATAACCTTGGTAGGGTTGGCTGCATCACGACATTCGATGCGTTTATATCCGCCTTGAATATATCGTTTGCCGTCAGGAGATACCAAACCATCAGCAACGTATGGACCTTCCTTACCGGTTATATTGCGTACGATACGTCCTGTACGCGAATCCAGGACAAGTATGCCGCTGCAATATGGTGCAGCAACTAAATGCTTTTTACCGCCGAGAGCCACCGGGCGGCTGAATACAGATGCACCATCGGGAACACGCACAGACCAGCGCATTTGACCGTCAGACTTACCGATGGCCCTGACATTGCCAACAGAAGTGGCAAAATACGCGTTGTCAGCATCAAAACCGATACGAGTGAATATCGACGCGCTATCAGCCCATACACGTGTTACATCATATCCGGCTGGTATATTTGATTTATCAAAGCCGATACGAGCGTCTTTTATGGGAGTATGATTTGTTCGGTTAGACGTGGCAAAGCGTGCTACAGGGTCCTTGCCCAGTTGCTTATCGTATACGAATGTCCATTGAGGCGTCACATCGACAATGGAGTATCCGTAATTGCCCTTGCCCATATCCAGAGCGCGCACCATAACGCACTCAATATCACCTGCATCATATCGAATCCAGCGATGATAGTGACCGTTGATATGTGCAATCACAGGGTATTGCAACAATATATCGGCATAATCTCGCCAATTATCCAGATCATTTTGACGTATGGGGTAGTGGTTGAATGATAAGACCTTTGCCTCCGGAGTAACCAAACTGTCAAGTGTCGACTTGAGCCAGTGCAGGTCCTCCTGTTTGATGTGTCCGTCACCCATCTTCATAAACGGGCCGCAATTTATACCGACAACCACCAGAGAATCGATTTTGAACACAAATCGGTCATTGCCGAATATGTCCACAAACGTCTTGGTTGCGCTTTGACTCCAGTTGTTTTCGTGGTTTCCGGGCAGTACATACAGTGGGAACCTGATAGCGGACACGATGGATTTAACGTTGGCCAGCTGCTCATCACTGCCCTCGTTAGTGAGGTCTCCGTCTATGATGACGGCATCAAAATTCCCGGCATTGATTTCGCTCACAGCACGCCGCAACTGCTCGTCATTGGCATTGCCGGGCGTCACATGTATGTCCGACAGCACGGCAAAACGCTGCGACCACGCCATCGGTATGGCAATGGCAACAAACGCAGCAGCTAAAAATCTCTTAAGATGCATATTATCTTTTATTGGGTTTTATATTATGGTGAAACTTGGATTTTGTCGATATAACGTATGTAAAGATACAGACTTTTTTTGTAACTTCGCTATACATTATGAAAAAGATTGACGACGAAACACGGCAGCGCATACTTGATGCGGCAGATATTGTCGAAGTAGTTAGCGACTTCGTAAGCCTTAAACGACGAGGAGCAAACTATATAGGATTATGTCCGTTCCACAATGAGCGGACACCGTCGTTCTCTGTCTCACGCAGCCGCGGTATCTGCAAATGCTTCAGTTGCGGAGAAGGCGGGTCGGCTGTCAATTTCATAATGAAGATAGAAAACATCGGGTACTACGATGCGCTCAAATACCTTGCGCGCAAGTACGGCATCGAAGTCAAAGAACACGAAGTGTCCGCAGAAGAACGAGAAGCGGAAAACAGGCGCGAATCAATGATGGCCGTGAATAGTTTTGCGTTAGAACACTTCGAACACAATATACACGATACTGAAAACGGACGGGAAATCGGTCTTAGCTACTTCAAAGAACGCGGCGTCAACGATGAAATGATTAAGCACTTCCATTTGGGGTATGCACTTGATGCCCCTGACGACCTATTAAAATCCGCCTTAGCCAAAGGCTACCGCGAACAAGTGCTCTTAGACACAGGATTATGTGCCAAGAACAATCGAGAAATTACATACGACCGCTTCAAAGGCCGCGTAGTATACCCTATATTCAGTGTCTCGGGACGGCCCATAGCTTTCGGAGGAAGAACCTTGCGTTCCGACAAAAAGATAGCTAAATATGTCAACTCTCCGGAATCCGAGATTTACCATAAGTCATCGGTACTTTACGGCCTATATCAAGCCAAACAATCCATAGTACGCAAAGACAAATGCTTTCTTGTAGAAGGTTATATGGACGTGATTTCCATGTGTCAGGCCGGTATAACGAACGTAGTGGCTTCGTCCGGTACATCTTTGACACAAGGACAAATACGTCTAATACATCGCTTCGCGAAGAACGTTACCGTAATTTACGACTCGGATGCGGCAGGTATAAAGGCTTCACTCAGAGGCATAGACCTTCTACTTGCCGAGGGGCTGAACATCAAAGTGCTTTTGCTTCCCGACGGGGACGATCCCGATACGTTTGCACAGCACAACAGTCCGGCATTTGTCGAGAAATACATTGAAGACAACGAACAAGACTTCATCGGATTCAAGACTCGTATACTACTTGACGGAGCAAAGAACGACCCACTGCAGCGTTCACGAGTTATCACTGATATCATAAACTCTGTTGCATGTATCCCGGATCCGATAACGCGGCGTATATATCTGCAAGAGTGTAGTCGCTCGTTGGATATGGACGAGACAACATTGGCACTGCAACTGAAACGTGCTATGGCGAACAAAGAAGAAAAGCGCCACTACGAAGCCACGGTGAATGCGCAGACTCGAAAATTACCACAAGACTCGGACACGCAAAAGACCGAAGCAGCAGAAAAGCAGTCTCAGCCTCAAACAACAGATGCTGCAGTCACGACAGCAGACCAAGCATCCGCCGTCTTTGCTACATCGTCATCATTCATTCGTCCATACGAAATCGAATTACTCCGCTATGTCGTACGTTTTGGTATGACTAAGCTATGTGACGCATACGATTCGGAAAACAATCCCGTCGTGTTATCTGTATTTGGATATGTATACCAAGACTTTACGGACGAAGGCATCAGCTTTTCCACTGACGAATGCGCACGACTATGGGACGCGATTAAGGCTATAGCCGACAACTGGTCGGCAGACTGGAAAATACATAGCGAAATCACAGAACGCAAAGTTTCCGAATTTGAAGAAAAACGTCGTATAGAGATTAAAGAACAAGCCAAAGATATTCAAGATATCCAGAGACTGGAAAGCACCTTAGCTTTTGATGCAGAGCAGTTGAAAGAAAACCTCGATAAGACATTCGCAAGCAACTATCTCAGCGAACGATTACTCTCTCACCCGGATGATATTGTTCGCAACCTTGCCGGAGAATTAGCTATAAGCAAACACTCCCTTAGCAAGATACACAGCAAAATGACTAATATGCCCTCCGAGTTGGATACCTTGCCGCAGAAATTACCCGAAGCATTATATAGCCTAAAATACGCCATACTGATTGAGCACGAACGTTCATTGCGTGTTCAATTAACTAAATTGCAGAAAGATAGCAACAGTAATTTCGAGCAACAGATAAACTTGATACAACAGCTACGGGAGACCAATACCAGCATTAAACAGCTTGCGCATTTCCTTGGCGAACGAATATACGACCCGGCAAATCGGAAATAAAGCAGAAGTATTAACGGATGCAAAAACACCATAAACAAAACTAAGGCGAGAAACACCTTACACGTAAAATTACTATCTTTGCATCAGACAAAAGGAATAATGCCGAAAAACCTTCGGTACCTTAAATAAACCAGTCTACAGACATGAAACCGATAGCATTAACATTATCCGCATTGCTGCTTGTGAGTGCCCAAACATTTTGGACACTTGCCCAAGAACCGCATGTCGATATGCAGACAGATCAGAATGTTATCGATGATTATACCTCACAACTTACATCAAACATCGCAGATCCGACTTCGGCTTTTCTGAATTTGGATGAGCCTTTGCGCGAAGATGCTTCTGCTTACAGCAACGGAACGAGCAATTCGTTGGTATACCAAATTATTGACTACGCAAAAAACTATCTCGGACGTCCGTATCGTTCAGGTGCTAAGGGGCCCAGGGCTTTTGACTGCTCAGGGTTCACGAGTTTCGTATTCAGGAATTTTGATATATCCCTAAGTCCTTCGTCAAGAGATCAATACACACAAGGCGAACAAATAAATCTCAGTGAGGTTCGGCCGGGTGATTTATTGTTTTTTGGCGGACGTCGCGGCGGAAGCACAGTAGGACATGTGGCTATGGCTGTAGAAGTCAAAGACAATGGGACAATCAAGTTTATACATGCAGCCCAAAGAGGTATATGCTATGATACTTATCCGGACGGAGGCTATTATAGCAAACGTTTTATAGGCGCACGACGAGTTATCCAATAAAAAAGCATTGCATAATGCAATGCTTTTTTATTTAAACAATTGGTCGACGTATAATGGTCGTAATCTGTCAATTACGGCATCTCCGTATTCTTTCAACAGCGAACTCGAATTGGTCGTAGCTATAGCTACGACATACGCACCGGCAGCGCGTCCGGCCTTTAATCCATTTATTGAATCCTCAAAGACAATACAATTTTCCGGAGCGATGCCAATGCGTTTTGCTCCGATAAGGTATCCTTCCGGGTCAGGTTTTCCGTGACAAACATCTTCAGACGTGATTATATCAGTGAACATTGCGGCAAAATCCGGTAATTGCTCGACCATGTGCGACATCTTGAGGCGTGTACTACTTGTCACAATAGCCATAGGGATGCCTCGCGTCTTCAATTCAGAGACAAAACCATATACGCCATCAAAAAGTCTATATTCCATCAACTGTTCATGCTCTTCGAGAAGTTGCTTTATTCGCTGTTGCTTCTCCTGTTCAGGAAAATATGTATCAAGAATATAGGGTAGGGTGCATCCTTTGATTACCAGAGCAAAATCCTTAATACCGGTAGGATAAATTGCATCAATACCGCTCCAGAAATCAGTATATATACCTTCCGAGTCAATCAAGACCCCGTCAAGGTCGAACAATGCGCCGAGCCTACTATTTAAATCTACCATAAATTTGTGCAGCTAATTGCCTTGCTTGCCGTATATTGCTTTCAGTCGGAGTCGGGTCGGCAAGGAATTCGGTAATTTCAGGAATCATAATACGCGTACCGGGCTTAATACGATCCGGATGACGCAATCGAGATTTATTAGCCTCATAAATATACACCCAATAATCCTTAACCCCATAATACTTCTTGGCTAAAGTTGTGAGGAACTGATGTGCAGTTACTACATCGTATCTTGGTTCGATAACGTTTTTTTCCTGAACAATGTTCGGGGTATCAGATGTACACGTATCTTGTCCGGCTTTTTGTGGCTGAGTGACGTCATTTGTCTCCGGTTTTATCCCATCCGTTTTTGTTATGACCGGAGTTTGGCGTATGTCTACATAACGGTCGATATCATCATGGAAATAATAACCGATTGCAATACCAATCAATGCTCCGACCAAAATGCCGACTATGCCCCATAGCAAAGACCTACACTTTCGACGTGGTAGAATATACACCTCTGCCTGTTCGTCGTCAGCTTCATCATCTGTGTCGTTTGCGACATCTGAATTATCAATGTCCGTATGCAGATTTGAATCAGATAAATCAGAATCTGTATCTATTTCTGCAGAATCGTCATTGATGTTCGAATCAGTGTGTCCCGAAACTGGCTGATCGGATGTCTCACTCTGTTCAGACACGGGCTGACAAATAACAGACGACTCGACTGTTTTATCATCCTTATCGGGACATACGTCATCATCAGCCTCCGCATCGACAGCACTTGTACCAAGGTTGGAGTCTTGCTTATCGTCTGCAAAACCATTATCATCCGATTGTACCACTGGATTTTGTTCACTTTGCGACGAATCGTGATTATCCAATGATTCCTGCGAAGCGGCATCTATAGAATTATCGTCCTGTATATCAACGCCGCCAGGTATCGGAACCGGGACAAAAGCCTCAAAGGGCGCATTAAGGACCTTTGCCAAAGACTCATCTGGCTTGAAAGTAACAACAGAATCGGCATCAGACGAACGCGAAAAAGTTCCCAAGCCTTTTATGGAAACATCGCCTCCGGAGACAAGACCATACGATATTGTCTCAAAATACAACTGGATAAAATGTTGTGCTTCGGCATCTGAGACGCCGATACGTGCAGCCAAAACCTCAGCCAACCGATTTAGCGCAATTATCTGTGCCATACTTTAGTCCTTAATTGATTTAAGTACAGCCTTTTTAAGCCCGGAACCGACACGCAATTTAGCCTTGACACTGGGCGGCATCAGTATACGTTGCCCGGTATCAGTGTCTACTGTTATATACTCGTCAGTCTTGGCTGCACAAAAAGTGCCAAAGCCAGGTATTGCGACATCATTCATTTCCGTAAGCGAATGTACTATGACATCTTTGAGCAATTCGGCAAACGCACCGGTACGTTTGGTATCCATGCCGCACGAACGAGACAATGTATTTATAAACGTCTTATATTCCATTATACTAAGCCTTTAATCCCACAAGCTTTCACCTATGGCATAACGTGGCCGATGTTTGACCTCCATAAATATCTTGCCGACATATTCGCCGACTATACCGACAGCCATCAGAATCAGACTGCCGAGGAACCAAACAGATAACATCAATGATGCCCATCCGGATACGCTATTATTATTAAAGTATGATATCAATACCCAGATGGCTACAATTATATCGATTATCATCAAAGCCAGTCCCACGCCAAAAATGATGCGCATGGGTTTGGCCGAAAAAGATGTTATACCGTCTATGGATAACGACAGCATCTTGCCCAGCGGATATTTCGATTCGCCTGCTACACGTGCCGTGCGCGCATAATACACACACGAATTATTAAGGCCGATATTGGGTATAATACCACGCAAAAACAGATTGGTCTCTCCATACTCTGCCAGCATATCGAGCGCTTTAGCGCTCATCAACCGATAATCCGCATGGTCGTATATGGTATTAAGTCCCATAGCCTTTTGAAAGCGATAAAAAGCATGCGCTGTATTGCGCTTAAACCACGAATCGGTTTTGCGGGACGATCGGACACCATACACTATGTCATCACCATCCAAATGACGACGAACCATCTCAATCATCGCCAAGGGATCATCTTGTAAGTCTGCATCAATTGATATAGCAGCATCACAACGCCCGCGAACAAACATCAATCCGGCCAATAATGCGTTTTGATGTCCTCGATTATGGGCAAGTGATATGGCCCGAACGTTTTTATTGTCGGCATGCATTTGCCGCAGCAACTTCCAGGTATCGTCACGACTGCCATCATTGACACATAAGATGTAGCTGTCTTCCGTAGCAAGTCCACGGTCGTGCATATCCTGCAGTATTTGCAGCATTCGTGGAATGGTCAATGGCAAGGCCTCCTGCTCGTTGTAGCATGGAACGACAATGGCAATAGTTGCCGGCTGCTGTTTATAACCTCCACGGGATTCCTCATCTCCCGATTTGGGAGATGAAATCGCCGATTCCTTTAAAGGAACATTTTTCTTTGAAGGTTCAGCCACTGTATCGACCGCCGTTTTGTGCTCTGCAAATGCTTCCATAGATATCCGAAAAGATTATCTACTATTTATCAATAGCTGCGAGCGATGACCACTCGACGTGCTGACGGACGTCCGGTCACCATACATTTGCCGGGGGTATCATCACCATTCAGAGGTATGCAGCGAATTGTAGCCTTAGTCTCGTTTTTGATACGTTCCTCGGTTTCGGCAGTACCATCCCAATGGCAAAGGAAGAAACCGCCATCCTCGATACGCTGCTTGAACTCTTCGTAATCGTCGCAGATATATGTCTTGCTGTCACGCATCTTTAAGGCCTTTTGGTAGATATTTGCCTGAATGTCTTCAAGCAATCGAGCCACATGATCAGCTATACCATCGAGCGGAGCTTCCGATTTTTCCAATGTATCGCGGCGCATGATTTCGACAGTGCCTTTTTCGACATCGCGTGCTCCGAGGACAAGACGAACCGGAACTCCTTTGAGCTCGTAGTCTGCGAACTTGAAGCCCGGACGCTTATTGTCTGCATCGTCGTACTTGACACTTATCCCTGCCGCACGCAATTGGGATACGATGGGATCAACGACAGCTGAGATTTCGCGCAACTGCTCGTTATTCTTATATATGGGTATGATAACGACCTGTATCGGAGCCAAATGCGGCGGAAGTACAAGGCCATTATCATCGCTATGTGTCATAATAAGGGCGCCCATCAATCGAGTAGACGCACCCCAAGAGTTAGCCCAAACATATTCAGGCTTATTGTCCTTATTAGCAAAAGTCACGTCAAAGGCTTTGGCAAAGTTTTGCCCAAGATTGTGCGATGTACCTGACTGAAGAGCTTTTCCATCTTGCATCATTGCCTCTATGGTGTATGTATTGAGTGCGCCGGCAAAACGTTCGGTGGGAGTCTTCACGCCACGAATAACGGGTACTGCCATGTATTTTTCGGCAAAGTCGGCATATACATTAATCATTTGTACGGTACGTGCTTCATTTTCTTCAGCTGTGGCATGTGCACAATGGCCTTCCTGCCAAAGAAACTCGCTGGTACGCAAGAACATACGCGTACGCATCTCCCAGCGCATAACGTTAGCCCATTGGTTGATAAGCAAGGGTAGATCACGCCACGAGTGAATCCAGTTTTTGTACGTTCCCCAGATGATTGTTTCGCTGGTAGGTCGTACGATTAATTCTTCTTCAAGGCGAGCGTCGGGGTCAACAACAACGCCCTTGCCATTGGGATCGTTTTTAAGTCTATAATGAGTGACAACGGCGCACTCCTTAGCGAAGCCCTCAACGTGTTCAGCTTCGCGACACAAGAACGATTTGGGTATAAGCAGAGGGAAATACGCATTTTGCACGCCTGTTTCCTTGAACATACGATCTAACGTTTGCTGCATTTTTTCCCAGATTGCATAGCCGTAAGGTTTTATAACCATACAGCCACGCACGGCAGATTGCTCGGCTAAATCAGCCTTGACTACCAGTTCATTGTACCATTGAGAGTAGTTGTCCTTACGTTTAGTAAGGCCCTTAAGTTCTATTGCCATTGTATATTATAGTATATGTATTATCATTAATTCAGCCGCAAAGCATTTTACGACTTGCAAAAGTACAAAAAATCCGTGACGCACACAATAGCACGGCTTCCGGGTAATTATCCTTATTTAATTATTATGTGAAACAATATTGCACACCACCTAATATACCTTTGCATCAAACAAACGAGATAATAAAAATGGGACAAGAAATAAGCATCACATATCCACTGATTCTGAGCGAGGATGTGCTCAAAACAATTCGAGAATTGCCGGATGAAGAGCGTCTGATTATAGCTCGGACATTTGTTAATGTGGTTTTGCTATCCCAAAACGTTTCAGAGCAAGCATTAACACCGGTTCAATCAATTATTTGGGCGATGATATCTGCAAGTTTGAAAAGCGATAGCAGACGATTTATGAACAGGTTATCCGACATTTGCTAATATATATACGAAGAGGAATAAGACAGAGAGAAAATCCGTGACAAAAAGCGTCCGGTCTTTGCGAAAAGGCCGGACGCTACTTGTTGTCACGGGCATAATACCCGATTATGGTTATAACATTGACAATGATCTGCTTATAAAGGCATTGAGGTCTTCGCCCTTAAGCATTCCATTGCCAAGGAGAGCAAGATCTACAAGCTGTTTAACCACAGGTTGTGACGATGCATACTCAGAAACAATCTTTTCCTGCTCGTCTCGAACAGCTTTTGTTGAGCCCTCAAGGTCATGGATTCTCTTCTGATCTCCATCGTTTGCTTCGTCTTTCTTACCACGAAGTTCGGACAGCGTCTTTTCATCTTCCTCAGCCTGCTTGGCCAAAGGAGCGATTTTTGCTTCGAGAGCATTGTCTGCAGCCTTGACCACACGCTCGACAATGGGATTCGAGATATTGACAATAACGCTATAGCTATCCGGCATTTCGCCGTAGAAAGACATCCCGGGCTGTAGTGCAGCCATATCCTTCATTCGGCGCATATACTCGTTTTGAGTCAAAACTATCGGGGCGCCTTCAGGTGAAATGGCTTCAAAACTTACCATATAGTTCACCTTTTCATCCTTAGGCAGTTGTGAGCGGAATAGGGTAGTGTATATGTTACGCTGCACATCGGATAAATCCGCGCCCTTATGGTCAGCCTTCGGAATAAGATTATCTATGATATCGCTGTCTACACGCACAAGTCGGGTCTTTTCGAGTTTATTTTCAAGCAGCCCGACGAAATGACTGTCAAGCTGTCCGTCAAGAACAATAACCGAATAGCCTTTATCTTTAGCTGTTTTGACGTAAGTGTACTGCGCCTCGACATCGGTCGTATATAAATATACGATATTGCCATCTTTATCGGTTTGCTCGGGCTGGACAAGGGTCTTGTACTCGTCAAGCGTAAAGTGTTTGCCCTCAGTGTCTTTTAGTAGGCAGAACTTGAGCGCCGCTTCACAGAATTTTTCATCGGTAAGCATACCGTACTCGATGAATATGCGGATATCATCCCATTTCTTTTCGAAATCCGGACGATCCTTGCGGAATATTTCATCCAGACGTGAGGATACCTTCTTGGTAATGTACGATGAGATCTTCTTGACGGCTCCATCAGACTGCAAGTAGCTACGCGAGACATTCAGCGGAATGTCCGGAGAATCGATGACACCTTGCAAAAGCATCATAAAATCCGGAACGACCCCTTCAACCGAATCTGTTACATACACCTGATTGCAGTATAGCTGTATACGATTCTTGGTAACCTCAAAATTGTTTTTGAGTTTAGGGAAGAACAATATACCGGTCAATGTGAATGGGTAATCCACATTTAAGTGAATCCAAAACAGCGGGTCGTCCTGTCCGGGATATAGTTCATGATAGAATGCAAGGTAGTCCTTGTCGGTGAGTTCGGACGGCTTCTTTATCCAACTCGGTTCGGTGTTGTTTATGACATTGTCACGGTCTGTATCGACCATCTTACCATCCTTCCACTCCTGCTCTTTGCCGAAGACAACGGGTACGGGTAAGAAGCGGCAATACTTCTTAAGCAGCGTATTTACTCGAGATTGTTCCAAGAACTCCTTATCGTCATCATCTATATATAGGATGATGTCTGTGCCTCTCTCTGTTTTATCGGCATCCGTCATCGTATACTCAGGCGACCCATCGCATTCCCAACGAACAGCTGTGGCACCTTCCTTGTATGATAAGGAAACTATGGCCACTTTTTTAGAGACCATGAAGGCTGAATAGAATCCCAAGCCAAAGTGTCCGATTATGGTCGCCGCCGAATCCTTGTATTTCTTCAGGAATTCTTCTGCACCGGAGAATGCAATCTGGTTGATATACTTGTTGATGTCTTCAGCAGTCATACCGATGCCATGATCACTGATGGTGAGCGTCCCGGCCTTTTTATCTATAGATACACGAACGTTCAACGCGCCTAAATCACCCTTAAACTCGCCTAAAGAAGATAAAGCCTTTAGCTTTTGGGTTGCATCAACAGCGTTTGAAATCATCTCGCGCAAGAATATTTCGTGGTCGCTATAAAGAAATTTTTTGATTACGGGGAATATATTCTCCGTAGTCACTCCAATTGATCCTTTCTGCATATTATTATTTTTTGTTTCGTCTTTCATTGTATCGAACATATAGCAAACCCCGTGCCACAGCTATCGGGTTAAACGGGGTGGGGAAGTAATCCTGCGAATAGTTCAATATACCGACATCAGCGTTATTAATCGCCTTGTTTTCATTAAGGCCAAAATAATGATTTGCAAATCAATCAGTTATACATATACTAACATATACAATATAGGCGTACAGGTCAAGTTGTGGGGTAAAACGCCTACAACATTCTGGTAAATATATATTTACATAGGCTCAAGGTGCTTTAGACCGTAGCAAGAAGTATCATGTTCCCGATCAAATCTTTCAAACAATCCTCCCGGCATGATCTATTTACCTTAAAACGTGACAATCCTGAATATTCCCGAATGAATGAACGACATGCAGCCAGAATTTAATCAGTCTCGAATATTATGTACTTAAAAAACCATCCGGGGGTTGGGGCGAATGGGGGAATGAGAATTCATTCAATCCGAGTTTGTTTGATAATCTGTATTATGTTAAGTCGTGTACGACGCCTCACTCTCCCATCGAAAGGGAGATGAAAACGAAAGTACATTACCCGGGGGGCAAGCGTAAACACTTACGATAAATCATACACTGAAATAATCGAAATATTAAATTGGATGACCAAACACTAAAAACAACTCCGCCAAAGTATAGCCTAAGTATCGATAATAGTATTAATCGAACATATTCTCTTTCCAAAAAGTAAATTACACTACGCTCATCATTTCATCTAATCGGACATCAGATCTCCATATAGTTATAAATTATTACCACCGAAGCCGAACCGGCTCTATACTATATATGTAGATTATTCTTTCTCATTTGCAAATAGCAATAATATTTATGATTGCAAACATAAACAAAATGGGGGCTCTTCGATTGCATACACATAAGACCTATTCATGCTTTGCAAATATAACGACTCATAGTACAATCAATCACGGTGCATTCAGGATCGCATTCTCATTTGCATCCTACAGTAAATCCTATCCGATTTGCGCATTATCTTATTTTAACTATTGGAATATTTGCTTGATATTCATAGGCGTTACGCACTTTAGTTTAAGCTTAACTATTAGTTACTACAGCAATTCGGTTATGGCGTCCCGTGTTACACATTATATACTTAATTACATATTAGCACTCAGTATGTTATACACACCTATATAAATAAGACGTTTATCTGTTTTGCAGTCAGTAGTCACCTACCCCACCTACATCGATTAATTCACTAATTACTAAACAATGCAATTGCATATCAACCAATAATATTACGCTCTACAGTTAATTGCAAATGCACACAATACAAATCATCACGCAATTACCTTTTGAAAATAGAATTATATTCACTATATTTGCAAAATAAAATCGCATACACTCAATAGAAATGGATATAATCACCCGATTAAACGAGTTCGTCAACCAACGAAAGTTGTCGTCATCACAGTTTGCCGATTTACTTGGCATACCGCGCCCATCGATGTCTCAAATACTAAATGGACGCAATAAAAAAATCAGTAATGAATTCTTCGAGAAGCTCCACCAGGCTTTTCCCGATTTAGACTTAATGTGGCTTATGTTTGGAGAAACATCCAATGTATCATCAAACGATAAACAAGAAACTCCATCCGATAATACGAATTCAGCTAATACCGCACCCTCTTTATTTGACGCACAAGATAATACGTATACCACCGAAGCTACAGCTGCAAACGATGGAGAACGCGTATGTGAAGGTGTAATAGAAGACCTTAAAACCACAGCGCCATATCTACGTGAAATTCATGTCCCGGGCAATGCGTCTACAAATCCGTCGTACACACGCCCTTCATTCCCCTCGGAAAATACTCCGAACGTTTTGACAGATAATACGGCTCTTCAAACAAAAGCTGCTGCCGAAACGACCTCGATGGCATCTACCGCAATACAAGCGTCACAGCGAATCGAATCTATTATTGTATATTATAAGGATAAAACTTTTGAGGTTTTCAAACCTGAATAGACCACAAACAAATAATTTCGAATAAAAACGAGGCCACAGGGACAATTCCCGTGGCCTCGCCTATTGAGTTGTATGTGTCAGATTATTTTACCTTCACGACAAGGTAGTTAGTTGTTTTCCAGAATTTTTCTGCATTTGTGATTCGAAGAACCTTGCTACCGTTTTCGTCTTCGATTACATACGAATCCTTCGGCTGTTTGGTAAGCACTTCGGCTTTCTTTGCATACAGAGGGATGCGCGACAGGCTTCTCTTGTCGGACTTGGTGAAGAAGGCCTGATCAAATTCACCTTCCATAAGCTTACTCTTGCGCAGGAAGCCACCACCTTGAACGATATTATGCTCTTTCAGCTCTTTGTCGCTACCGATTGCGTAATAGCAGAAGTTAAGTTCGTTGGTAAGGTCCGTAGCCTGACGACGAGCTTCATCTCGTTGATCGGTCACTCCGGCTACCGTTGTGGTCAGCGAATCCACTTGATTGCCCAAGACTCCGATACGCTCATTTGCAGATGCAAGTTCACCTGTCAGACGCTCAATTTCCTTACGTTGTTCTTCTATTTGATTTTTGAGCGAGGTGATGGTCGATTGCAACTTGTTGGTATACATCTTCGATGAGGATAGCTTTTTTTCAAGCTCTTCAAGACGCTGCTTACGCTGCTCCAAAGCCTCTTGTATCGATGCTATGTCTTGACGTATTTGCTGCTTCTGGTTCGGAGTTTCAGCCTTCCCGACGGCAACAATGCCCTCAAGGGTCTTGATTTGATTCAAACCGTCCGAGATGTCGTTGACCAAAGACAACAATTCGTCTCGGTCCGATACGGCCTGTTCCAGTTCCTCTTTCGTAGCCTCTTTCAATGCTTCCGCATTGTCTTCGCTAACTTGCGGTGTCTTGGAGCATCCTGATGCAGTCAGCATTACAGCTATGGCTGCCACCGCGAATGTTTTGATACATTTCATAGTTAATAAGTGATTTAGTTAATAATACTATATTTACATACAGTGGGGTTAATTGTCATTGTTCGGGGTTCTCATCCTTGTACTTATTGCGATGTGAGCCTGCTGAATTATTTTTTTCTGCCGGCGCCACGATAATTACGATTTCTCCCTTAGGGACATTTGACGTATAATGTTGCACCAATTCATCAAGTGTTCCTCGTATTGTGCTTTCATGAACTTTTGAAATCTCACGAGAGACAGAAGCGTCGCGATCTCCGCCGCAATACTCGGCAAGCTGCTCTAATGTTTTAACCAGCCTCAATGGTGATTCATATATAATTGTAGAAACCTGAGAGTCTGAAATTTCAACAAGCCGTGTCTTTCGACCTTTCTTCGGAGGCAAAAAGCCTTCAAAGAGGAAACGTTCGCATGGGAGGCCGGAATTAACCAATGCCGGCACAAAGGCCGTAGCCCCGGGTAGAGTTTGAACGGTTATATCATTCCTGCGACATTCGCGAGATAGCATAAAACCGGGATCGGAAATTCCGGGTGTACCGGCATCGGATATCAAGGCAACATCTTCGCCTCGCTGCAGGAGGGCAATAACGCCATCCACACTTTGGTGCTCGTTGTATTTGTGATGACTTGACACAGGCGTAGCAATGCCGAAATGCTTAAGCAATGGAGCACTGGTGCGCGTATCCTCGCATAAGATTAACGAAACAGACTTAAGTATGGATATAGCACGCGGAGTCATATCTCCAAGATTTCCGACCGGAGTCGGTACAATATATAATACTCCGGTTGTCATTTTATAGCGCTGAAATGGTTGGCAACCGTAGCTACAAAGTCCTTGACATTGTCATCTTCCGGATCCCAACACAAGTCTTTGTATAGGTAATTCAACGCTTCATCCAAACTTTGCATCGCCGAAAGTGCATTCAGCGTATCCGCAAATAGCACATCATTTGATCCGAACAATTCGCGACGATAACGAAATTTATCATTCAACGTGAAAGCCCGCCTTAAATCCTGTGCCTCACGTCTTGACAACACCTCATCCATACGAAGTGAGTCTTCATGCCCTATTGACGTTGTATTACGTATCTCCGATGTCGAAGTATTGTCCACCAGTGTCGGCGTTTCTTCTTCCGAAGTACTATCTTCCGCAGCTTCAATCTCCTGTCGTGCGGAATTATCCGATGATTCGGCAGTAGCATTCGCATCTTCTTCCTCGGTGAGTCGGTTCGCTTCCTCCTCCACCGTTTTTTGGATACTATCTTCTGCTAATTGGGATGGTTCATCGTCCTGTCCAATCTCTGACCCTTCATTTCGATGTAACGGAAATGCTTGTTCCAAAGATGCATACAGAGCATTGAAAGCCTTTACCTTCTCGGATAGTATGCCTCTTGCATATTCCGAATCACGGTTTTCAACGACCCGTAATAGTCCTTCTATTTCAATATTTAGTTTCAATAGCTCATTAATAGTTTGCTCCATATCGTATTGCTGTATTATACTGTCTCGTTTAGTTGTTTTAATAAAAAGCTCTGCAATGCAGTTTTCAACTGCTTTCTGGTACAATAGAAGTTGTTTACCATAATTACAACTACATGCGTCGGATGATATGACTCCATATTGTCGATTACGTATCCGGCATAACATTGCACCCCGTTTACACTACCGGTTTTGAATGCAAGACGTCCTTTATAAGGAGTCTCGGCCATAAACGACCTCATTGTCCCGCTTACACCGGACACCGGGAAGAGTTTAATGTAATTTGTCGAATCTTCATGACTTGCCATATATTCCAAGATGGAACCCAATGTCAATGGCGATATACGATTGGCTCGCGTTAGGCCGCTTCCATCCCATATCGTAGTGTACTGCATATCTATGCCACGCTGTTTCCATAGGTCCATTTCCTTGGCGAGGGCTTCGGAGCGTTCTTCGCCCGGAGCAAAACTGCGCAAAATGCCTTCTGCGTACATATTGTCGCTTCGATGCATCATCGAGCTCAAAACGGTGTCTCTCAATGGCGAATAACGCGAATATATGGTTTCTACATCATCCGCATCATCTTCGTTGCCGCAGATATATTTTCGACCGATTGAGATACCGGCATCACCTAAAGACTTGCGCAATGCGTATTCAAAGGCTGTCCACGGATAAGGCATAGTCGAGGACACGTAGTTGTTTCTTACTGTCGAGGGTGCGTATACATTCAGAACATTTGAACCGAACCCACGTATGATACTTGTGCCACGCCTACTTTTATGCCTCTCAATTTTAAGATCCGGCGTATGTGGCTTTGTCTCGCATGTAGTTGTATTCAGTTGGCAAATATTGTCTTTCCAATTGAACAAGTACCACCCGGCTCCATATGTATACGCGACATCGCTAATCTCCCATTTCTCAACCGGACCTTGCTGCGGCACATCATCATCAATAAGACGTATCGACCCCGTAATCCGAGTTATGCCCATCGACTTCAACGAAGACACGATTGAATCGACCAATCCGCCGTTGCCGGAGAAGTTATCCGAATCAAGCGTAGGATCTCCTGATGCTAAGATTTCGATATCACCATTCCAAACCGATGGCAAGGTCGATTGCGAACCTCGAAGTCTGGCTACAGTCTCAAAACGGTAGTCCTCCGAAAGCAGTGTCATCGCCGATGCTGATGTTATAGTCTTGGTCACACTTGCCGGAACATAGCCTCGCTCTATGTCTTTTGCCACTATGGTTTTGTTCGTACGCAAGTCCTTTATATATATACCGATTGATGCGCTTTTTTCGCCCATAATACCGATGGATTGGGCCATAACCGATACCGGCATAGCCATAAGTGCTACCCCAATCGTATAATTTACTAATTTACAAATAATTGCAGTCATAAGCTTTACAAAATGCGATATGTGTGTTCCGGTCTCTTATGCCGAAATACAAAGCGAAAGTACAAAAAAAACCTCTATTTCCAAATGTTATTCAATAATTGTTAGTATCTTTACATATATTTCACTAAAAAGGACTATCAAAACATAATCAATGTCAGTGAACACATATTTATATATAGCAATAATGGCTGCTCTATTGTGCCCTATTGCGTCTTGTTCTAAAAATAACGGTATGACCTCGGATGCCGCAGCCGATTCAATATCCGCCATGGCTCGCGAAGGCTCGTTTAAGGGCATTCAAACCTTACGCACATGCCTGCTGTCCGATTATGACGATAGTTTTCGCGATGATGTTTACAATCTGTTTTGTGATTCGACTTTGGAAGTCAGCGCAATGGCGCTGTATGCAACGCATACAGTCAATGAAGTGGCCGACAGCATTTTCGCACACCATGCCGTGGATTTATCACATGCAGTTTTTCGCTTCCTGGCCGAAAGTGGAGACGCTTCATCCGTAGAAGAATTAAAGACTGCCATAACGCAGCGTTTCAATGCCATGGATTTGGACGAGAAGGCTCGCTGGATTGTTACGACTTTAAAGCCGTCCGAGATAGCGCAATATTTGGATAATAGCGACGCTGCACTTATACAACGCATTATGGCTTTATACAACGGCTCGGATAGAACAAAATTCGCAGCTTCCATCAAAGCCCTCAAAATCAAGAACTAAAGCACTAATCATATATACACTATGCCTACAGCTGAAAATGATCGTCCGACCGGAATCTGTCGTCCGGGTTCGCAAGACTTTGATAGCGTCATCGACGCCTTTAATGATCGATTATTTCATATACCTTACCCGACCGATGCTTCTGCATTGTTCGAGCCGATAGACTACACCCTCGAATCAGGTGGTAAACGACTGCGCCCCACTCTGCTTCTGCGAATGGCAATGGCCTGTGGCGCCGATGTTATGGACGCTATTGATCCCGCAATCGGAATCGAATTGTTCCATAACTTTACGCTGCTACATGATGACATTATGGATAATGCAGATGTACGACGCGGACGCCCCTCGGTCCATTGTCGGTGGAATGATAATGTTGCCATCCTTTCCGGTGACGCAATGCTTACCATTGCTTCCGGATATATGAATCATGTGCCCGGGGAAGTAGGCCGTCGCATTTTCGATTTGTTCACCAAAACGGCTCTCGAAATATATCAAGGTCAACAACTCGATATGGAATTCGAAGAACGTGATGACGTATCTGTCAACGAATACATACACATGATTCGTCTTAAGACTTCTGTCTTGCTTGGATGCGCATGCCGTATCGGAGCAATGATGGGCGGCGCTTCAGACGATGCATGCAAAGCCGCATATGACTTCGGCGACAACCTCGGACTGGCCTTCCAACTCAGAGACGACCTACTCGACACATTTGGTGATCCTGTATTGTTCGGGAAACAAATCGGAGGGGACATACTCAACAAGAAGAAGACTTGGCTCCTGATTTCGGCCATGGAATTGGGCAATCGCGAGGAGATATGCTCGGCCTTGGATGCAAAAACAGACGATATGGAAAAGATCGAGAAGGTCAAATCCATATATCGTAACCTGGGGTTGGACACCAAATGCCAGCAACTCGTCGATGTATATGCACAGCGAGCAATAAATTCGTTGAATCGTATGGCTCTTGATAAAGCGCATTCGGACTATTTCAAGTCTCTTGCCACCGGGTTAAGCCAACGCCAAGCATGAGCAAGAAAGTTGTAGCGCCTCCTGCCCCATTACCACCAGGGGTGCATCTAACAGATACACATACGCACCTATATCTTGATGATTTTCAAGATAATACAAACGCTGATGGTTGCTATGATGCAGTCCAACGCGCCATTGATATAGGTATATCGCATATGATCTTTCCTAATGTCAATGCCTCAACCATTGCTCCGATGAAGGCTTTGGCGGCACGTTTTCCGGGTCATATACGTATGGCTATGGGACTTCATCCTACCGAAATTGTATTGGATACATTGGAAGATGATTTGGCTTGCGTGGCAGCCGAGCTTGACAAAGGAGGCTATATTGCCGTTGGCGAAATAGGTATAGACCTATATTGGGATAAATCCTTTGAGTGCCAACAGATGAAGATTCTTGACACTCAATTGGATTGGGCCGAGCGTTATGAACTGCCCGTAATTCTCCATTGTAGGGACGGACTTAATCAGATGCTTGAAGTCCTGCAAGGGCACAAACGACTATCTTTTGTTTTTCATAGTTTTGCCGGGACGGCACAAGATGTAGAACGCATACTTGGCGACTACAATGCAATCTTTGGAGTCAATGGTATAGTGACGTTTAAGCGGAACAGCGTAGTTGACATTTTGCCGTCTATATGGCCTGACCATATTGTGCTCGAAACCGATTCGCCTTACCTCGCCCCGGTACCCTATCGCGGTCGACGCAACGAGAGCGCGTATATCGTTGCAACTGCGGCAAGTGTTGCTGTCGCAGTAAATACGGATATCAAATGCGTCGCGGAAGCCACGACCCGCAATTCTTTACGAGTTTTGGGATTTTGATATTACGGATAATTTTAGGCGTATAGGTCAATTTTTACTGCACGGCCATATCCGATTTGAGACGCTGACGCACAGCCTCATACATCATTATACCGGCCGCTACGGACACATTCAGTGATTGTATTTGGCCAAACATCGGTATTGCAACCTTGGTGTCGCACTCGCGCATAACTTCGGCGGATATACCGACATCTTCTGCGCCCATAACAAATACCGTGGGGGCTGTGTAGTCTATTTCGGTGTAGCTTACGTCAACTTTTTCGGATACTGCGACTGCACGGTAGCCGTTGTCACGCAGGAATTTGATAGCGCTGGCCAAGTTGCGTTCGCGACACACCGGCATTCGGGGTAATGCGCCTGCAGATGTTTTGACGGCATCTGCGCCGACAGATACGCTACCTCGCTCGGGTATGAGGATTGCATCGGCGCCGCAACATTCAGCGGTACGTGCTATTGCGCCGAAATTGCGGACATCCGTGACACCGTCTAAAGCTATCATCAATGGCAGACGTCCCTGTTCATATAGTTCGGGAACTATAACCCCTACTCTGCTATATTCTATGGCTGATAGTATGGCCAATGCCCCTTGGTGGTTTTTGCGCGTAATGCGATTGATGCGCTCTACCGGGACACGCATAGTCAGTATTCGGTATTGGCGCAATACAGCAAGAAGCTCCCCGGCCAGTTCGCCTTGTAAGTCTTTCTTTATAAAAACCTTATCTATTTGTTTGCCGGCTTCTACAGCCTCGATTATGGCACGAAGTCCGTATATGTAATTTTCTTGTTCCATATTGTATTGTGGCTGTGTCAAGCCGTTTTGTTACTTTCAATGAGACTGACGGCGTTGTTGTGTGCCGCATTATCTTCAGCTCCTGCACCAAGCATCTTGGCTATTTCGTCAATACGTTCTCCGTCAGTCAGTTGTTTTACATTTGTATTTGTCGATATCTCGTCATCTTCTTTATATACGCGGAAATGGCGTCCCGGTTGTGATGCGACCTGTGGAAGATGCGTAATAACTACAGTCTGCGTATGTCTCGAAATCTGTTCCATCATTCTCCCCATACGTGTTGCGATATCGCCGGATACGCCTGTGTCCACTTCGTCAAAAATCAAAGTCGGCATATTGGCGTGTTCGCTCACTATCGCCTTAATGGCCAGGACAAGTCGAGATATTTCACCGCCGGACGCTGTCTTGCCTACAGACATCAGCGGTTGGTTTTTGTTAAAGGCTACACGGAAGTCTATCTGATCCATTCCCGATGGCGTCAATTTGCTTTTGGATACCGATATTTCGCATCTGAGATTGGGCAAGCCTAAGGGCCGGGCTTTTTCGACAAGAGCTTTGCCGAATTCGGATGCAGCCTCGGTACGCATCTGTGTCAATTGACGGGCGATAATGACGGCCTGTTTCTTGGCTTGTTTGGCGCTGTCTTCAAGGCGTGCGAGTGTGCCGTTGCTGTCGTGTATAATATCTATGCGTTCCTGCAACTGCTTTGCACGCTCCATCAGCATATCTGACGTCTCGACATTATGACGTGTTTCCAGCGAATATATCTTTGATAATCTATCTTCTATATCTTCCAACGGCATTGTGTCTACCGTTATGGCGGCAAGATGATCAGCCACTGTATCTGCGATATCGTCAATTTCGGTTCGAACCCCGGTAAGTCTGGACGCGAGGTCGGATGCATCGTCATAGTTTTCTTGCAGATGTCCCAAATGTTCTATAGCGATAGTCAAGGCTGCAACAATACCATCATCTCCGCTGTTCAAACTGTCGCTAACCGCCTCGAGATGTTCTCTTGCCGTAGTCGCATTGGCGGCACGGTCGCGTTCACGTTCAAGATCTTCTTGCTCATGCGGCACAAGATTAAGCTCGTTAATTTGCTCCAACTGATAAGCAATATACTCTTCGTCGGATTTATAACGTTCGGCAGTATCTCGTACCCGGGCATATTCCTCTAATGCGTGACGATATATGTGATAGGCTTCTCTATATTGTTTTAATACTGCGTCTGTTCCCGCAACGGTATCTATTACAGACAATTGATAATTATTGTCAGACAATGCCAGGTTTTGATGCTGTGTATGTATATCCAACAGCATTGAAGCCAATGTCTGCATACGCTCAAGGTTCGTAGGCGTGTCATTTATGAATGCTCGCGAATTCCCTTTGGCCGAAATTTCTCGACGCATGATACATACGCCGGGAGGGTTATCATCAATATTTTTGTCGAGCCATTCAGATACATCATCAAGTCCGGTAATGTCAAATTCGACCTCGACAACGGCCTTTGTAGCGCCGGTACGCACAGTCTTACTATCGCTTCTCTGCCCCATTACAAGGCTTAATGCGCCTAAAATGATTGATTTGCCCGCGCCTGTTTCGCCGGTAATAATATTCATCCCCGGGCCGAAGTCTAAGTCCAAGGATGAGATAAGCGCATAATTTGATATATGTAAGTGCCCTATCATTTCTTTGTCGGCGGATTCTTGATTTTGTCGAGACGGGTTTGCTCCGTCGGATATATATTTTGCAGTATCTCGTAGACTTTGGTGCGTTCTTCCGTCGTGGCTTTTGAATATACGTTGACCAGTTCGTCAAGTTTAGCGTCTTTGAACATAGACAGCCCGACAGACATCGGCGCAACATCAAAAGCTTTTTGTAGATATTCCAAAGATGCCGTAATATTGGCTCGGCCTTTGTCCGGAGATGTCGCCATTTCGTCAAGTCCGCGACGATGGTACGCATATAGCAAATCTCTGAAGCCTGAAGTCTTCTGATCTGTCAATGCCGCCAATACCGCGCTACGATTTTTAGTATCTTCAAAGGCTTTCCATCCGGTTTCGCCCGATGATTGAGCCCATTGTACAATCTGTTGTAATTGGTCGTATAAAGACTGCCCGCCTCTACTTTCAAATGTATCCGAATCCATAGCGATAATCAAATACGCATAAAAGTTTAGTATGGCGGTCAACTGGCTTTCCATCGAATTTTTCGAAAAAACCAGAGGTTCGTTTTCTTGATATGAGAATTCGATTTTTGTATCCTTAAAGTTTAGTACGGTAGTCGTATACGAGGAATTGTATACCGGGCGTGTGGATTGTACCTGAAGGTCTCCGGTGAATACGTTGTCATTTACGTCCTTTATCGTAAAGAACAAACGACAATCAATTTTTTCGTTTACAGCAAATTTGGCATTGGTAAAGTCGGTTGTATTCATATACTCGTTTATGGCTTGTTCCAATGTCGTAAACATCGATTTGTTTGTCCCTTGAACCTGCGAGGAGTTTATCTCTACTTTGCAGTTAAGTTCTTGGGCATATCCGTCTACGGCCTTGGCCATACAGATGGTCATGACTATAATCGCTGCAATCAAACGAGTGGAGAACAACTTCATATACATGCGTCTAATTTCTTTTAAAATAAGCTTTTAAGCGCTGTCAATATTTTGTCGGCTATAATAGCTTTACTTTCGACTCCGGTTTGCAGTATTGTGCCCGATTTGGTCATCACTTCAACTTGATTGCTGTCGTACCCGAAGCATGTACCCGGGTTGGCCAAGCAGTTCAGAACTATGGCATCAAGGTTTTTGCGCCGCAATTTGTCTATAGCGTTTGCCTCGGCATCGTTTGTTTCGAGTGCAAAGCCGACAACTCGTTGGTCGGGACGCTTTGTCTCTCCCAGTGTCTTCGCAATGTCCGGATTCTTGACCAAACGTATGCAATCTATGCCTGCTGTTTCGCGCTTAATCTTCTTGTCGGCTATTGTTTCGGGGGCATAATCGGCGACAGCCGCTGCCATAATAGCCATGTCGCTATTTTCGAATGCCTTTTGAGATGCCGCCAGCATCTCGCGTGCGCTCTCGACAGCCACAACTTTCACTCCGGGATGTTCTATCGTCAGGCTTACCGGTCCACTGATAAGAGTAACTTCGGCACCGCGCTCGGCTGCTGCCTGAGCCAGGGCATAACCCATTTTGCCTGAGGAATAATTGCCGATAAATCGTACCGGATCTATTTTTTCGTACGTCGGTCCGGCAGTTATCATAATTTTCTTTCCTTTGTAGTCTTCTTCTTTTGCGAAAAAGTCATCAAGTACGGCTACAATCTTTTCGGGTTCTTCCATGCGTCCCTTGCCGCATAAGTGGCTGGCAAGTTCGCCGGAAGCGGCTTCTATTATATGGTTACCATACGAACGCAGCATCGCAATATTACGCACTGTGGATGGATGTGCCATCATGTCAAGGTCCATAGCCGGAGCTATGAATACGGGACAACGGGCAGATAAATATGTAGTCACAAGCATATTATCGGCCACGCCATTAGCCATTTTAGCCATCGTACATGCTGTCGCAGGTGCTATGACCATGGCATCTGCCCATAGGCCCAAATCAACATGACTATTCCATTGTCCGGTATTGGCTGTAAAGAACTCACTGATGACAGGACGTCCGCTTAGGGACGATAGTGTCACCGGCGTAATGAATTCTTTGCCGTTGGGCGTTATGACAACCTGAACTTGCGCTCCGGCTTTGATAAGCAGACGGAGGAGATACACTGATTTGTATGCAGCTATACCACCGCTTATGCCAAGTATTATATTTTTGCCTTTAAGCATATTTGTCGTTATTTGAACCAGGGATGTCCGATTATTTGCGTGATATACTATCGTATATCCGCTTGAAGGCATCTTTGGTATCCGGAGCAAAATCTCCATTTTGTATCCATTCGTAATACCCCGGATTCTCTTTAAGAACTTCAGCCGCTAATTTACCTTTGTATTTGCCAAAGTTGATAATTTCGCGGTTTTTATCGTCATATATTAACCTCCCGGATATATCAACGTTGCGTGTCCCCGGTTTGGCTAAAGATGTATATTCGCTCAAAGCATCAATATCTGTGGGCACATCATCATACTTATCCAACTGAGCCATTAGTACTTCGTATGTAGCCTGAATATCTGCCTGCGACGAATGTGCGTCTTCCAGTTCCTTTTCACAATAGAACCGGTAGGCAGCCGATAGGTTGCGCGGTTCCTTTTTATGATATATGGTCTGTACGTCCACAAGTTTGTGCCGAGATATGTCAAAATCAACCCCGGCCTTCTTAAACTCGATACACAGCATCGGAATATCAAAGCGCGTACTATTGAAGCCGGCAATATCGCAGCCCTCAAAAAATCCGGCAAGGGATTTTGAAATCCGCTTGAATGTCGGAGCATCTTTGACATCTTCGTCCGTAATATGGTGAACGGCCGTTGCGTCTTCGGGTATATGCATTTCGGGATTGATACGCCGCGTTTTGACTTCGGTGCTTCCATCCGGCATAAGTTTCAGGACCGATATTTCGACAATTCGGTCTTTGAATACATCTAATCCCGTTGTCTCAAGATCAAAAAAAACTAAGGGCCGTTCCAGCTTGAGCTTCATCGTAATATATATGCGCTTATCATTAGAAGTTGCTCATTGTCATAGGCATCAGCAGCATGACAAGGTCTGTTCCTTCGGGATTTTCGCTGGGGCAGAAAATTCCGGGGCGTCCGGGGTCACTCAGGCTGATGACTACGTCATCGGTAGTGATTGTCGACAGAATCTCCACCAGGAACGGTGCGCTAAAGCCGATGGTCATCGTGTCGCCGGTGAACGAACACGGCACACGGTCACGTGCGCAATTCATTGCGGTTGTATCTTCGGTCTTCATGTCTATATAGTCTGGTGTAATGCGGAATTTGAGCAACCCGTGAGCCGGATCGACAAAGACACTGACACGACGTACAGCATTGAGCATCGTTTGACGGTCGATGGTAAGCTGCAAGGTGTTATTGCGAGGAATCACACGGGAAATATCCGGATATTGTCCTTGGATGAATTGTATTTGGAAGAGATAGTTTTCGCTCTCAAAAACGGCATATTTTTCTGTGACTTTAACTTTTACGCTCTCATCATCGGCAAAGAGGCCTCGAACGATGGCTGCAGCCTTAGGCGGCATGATGAAGGAGGCCGCTGCGCCCGGAGCGCACTCGGTGGTAGTGTATTTCACCAGTTTACGAGTGTCTGTCGCAACGAATGTCAGACTATCGGGTTTGGCATCAAAATAGATACCCATCATTTGCTGACGATAGTCATCGTTACTTGTCGCGAACAAGGTGTAGTCCACGCCTTTGCGCAGTTCGTTGCCCGTGCATAGGAATTGTATGCCTTCTGCCTCTGTAGCTTCTGCGTCCATACGCGGATAACCGGCACCATCCAAAGCCACAAATTCAAAGCGACCGCTGGAGTATTCGATGGTGGTATTGAGCGAATTGGCCACATCTACTGTTATACCTTGGTCGGGAATTTGCTTGAGCATGCTGACCAAAGATGACGCATCGACACACACTGCGCCATCGCCCTGGGCTTCATTGACCGGAATGTGCGCAGTCAGCGAATTTTCGGTATTGGAACCGCGCAAGGTGAGTATATCGCCGTTCAACTCCATATAGAAGTTGTTGAGTATGGTCAACGCATTTTTGTCGTTGATGACTTTGGCTACGGATGCTGCAAAATTGCAGAGGATTTTGCTGGAAACGTTGAATTTCATATATCTGTACGTTATTGTTTATTCGTGTATATTGTATCAAGCGCCTGATTGGCAAAGGGTTTATCTTCATCTGCCCAATCAAGCCGTATTTATACGCAAATTTAGTGATTTTTTATGTAATAACGTAGTTGTCGGACGATTATTTTACAGCAAAGCCCGGAATCTGCGAGGCAAATCCCGGGCTTTGTATTTCTGACTGATATTGGATGTTTACCAGATGATGACGCGGTCGGAGGGGATACGGAACATCGGGTCGCCTTCCTTGATGCCAAATGCAGCGAAGAACGGTTCAATATTGCGTAGAGTGGCATTTACGCGCCAGCGTCCAAGCGAGTGAGGATCGCTCTTGGTACGTTTGAGGATTTCGGCGTCGCGAATGTTAGCAGCCCAAACGTTGGCATAGGAAAGATAGAAGCGTTGGTCGGGAGTGAATCCGTCAATATCCGTGCCATTATCACCCAAGGAATTATGATAAGCCGTATACGCTACACGAAGACCGCCTTGATCGGCAATATTCTCGCCAAGCGTCAAACGGCCGTTGGCATGTGTATCGCCAAGAACGACAATGCTGTCAAATTGAGCCACAAGTTTGTCTGCAAGAGCCTTGAAGGCTTCTGCATCTTCGGGCGCCCACCATTCCTTGAAGTTGCCGTCTTTGTCAAATTGACGTCCCTGGTCGTCAAATCCGTGGGTCATTTCGTGGCCTATTACGACGCCGATAGCGCCATAGTTGATAGCATCATCTGCCTCGGGGTCAAAAAACGGTGCTTGAAGTATTCCTGCAGGAAAGCATATCTCATTACTTGAAGGCGAGTAGTATGCGTTGACTGTTTGAGGTGTCATATACCAGCGGGCTTTGTCTACGGGTTTTCCATAATCGGCGACATCAAGGGCGGTTACAAAAAGCATCGCTTGCTTGATGTTCTCCCAGTAAGTCAGCATCGGATCTATGGTCAAGGCAGAGTAGTCACGCCATTTATCGGGATACCCTATTTTCACGGTGAAGGCATTGAGTTTTTCCAAAGCCTTTGCCTTCGTGGCATCGCTCATCCACGTGAGATTGGATATATGTTGCCCCAAGGCGGATTTCAGATTATTGACTAAGGTCAGCATCTTTTCTTTCGAGCTTGCGGGAAAGTACTTAGCGACATAAAGCTCACCTAACGCTTCGCCGAGCATGCCGTTGGGCACGCTGAGTGCGCGCTTCCATCTGGGTTGGATTTGTTGTACTCCGGATACGGCTTTTTGCAGTTCGAAACCGGCATTGATGAAGTCGTCACTGAGGAATGACGATGCGGAGGATATGTAGCCGGCTGCTACGTAATCTCGCAGTGACTGTATGGATGCCTTGGCGAGTATCGAGTCAACAGCGGCTATGGAGCCAAGCTGTCCGACAACGATACTGTCTACTGAGTTTAGGCCTTGTGCTTTAAAGTAGGCATCGAAATCAATATGAGGATATTTCGCTTTGACTTCGACCATACTCATGGGGTTGTAGTTCGCACCCGGGTCTCGAAGACCTTCATTGGTCGTTGCAGCTTCGGCAAGTGACGTCTCTATGGCGATGGTGTTGTTGACCAGACGTTGTGCGTCTTTCTCGTTGTAACCTGCAAGTGTGGCTATGGTATTTAGATACTTCTTGTAAGCATCGAGCACGGCTTGTTCATTTGGATCTTTTGAGATATAGTAATCTCTGTTGCCCAGGCCGAGACCTCCTTGCTGCCAGTACATTACGTTTATGTTGGAGTTGATCATATCTGCGCCTGTACCTGTTCCGAAGAATCCGGATGCGCCGGGAAGGCCACCCAGGATTGCGGCTATATCGGAGCGCTTGGCTTTATTGATACGACGAAGGTCGGCTTGAATGGCCTGAGCGCCTTCGCGATTAAGGCGGACGCTATCCATACCCATTGCAAAAAGATCTGCTATCTTCTGCTCGTTTGTGCCTTTTACCGCCTTCTTCGGGTCAAGGCCGGTAACCAGATCGTATACCTGCTTTCGATTGAGTTCGCCGAGCTGGTCAAAGGTGCCGAAACGCGAGTACTCGGCTTTCAGTGGATTGGCTTTAATCCAGCCGCCGCATGCGTAGTTGTAGAAATCTGTGCCGGGACTTACGGAGTTATCGATATTGGCGACATTGATTCCGTGCGGTGTGGCGGCAAAGGCGCCCATTGTAAGTGCCATTGTCATAACGGTTGTGATTGTTCTCATAATATTTTCACACTATAAATAATTGTAGTTGTCAGTATTACGTAGCATGTTTTATACTATAGCTTTAACGTGGTCAAATCCCCTATCTGGATTTGGATTTTAGTTCTTCGTAATCCATTGTAGCCAATTCCCAAACGCTCATTGCATTCTCGAGGTCTTTATTGGCTGCTGCATGCTTATTGTATATTTCAGGGTCGGTCGAACCGCCCGCTATTTGTTGTTCGATGTCCTTGACTGCCGCTTCAAGGCGAGATACCTCGGCTTCGGCTTCTTCTACTTTTTTGGATGCACGGCGTATGGCTTTGTCGCGTTCACGTTGTTCGGCATAGCTCAATCGCGGTTTGGTCTCCGAAGTTTTATCCGAGGACGTATTTTCTGCCACTTGCGGTTTGGACGGGTCTTGCTTGGCCTGTTGTGCCGGGCGTTTTTCAAGCTCGTCAAGACCGGCAATACGCTTGCGTTCAAGAAAGTCATAGATTCCGCCAAGACATTCTGTTACTTTACCATGGCCGAATTCATAGACCTTTTCGACAAGCCCGTCTAAGAATTCTCGGTCGTGGCTGACAACTATTACGGTACCCGTAAAGTCTTTAATAGCCTGTTTTAGGATATCTTTTGTCTTCATATCCAGGTGATTGGTGGGCTCGTCAAGAATCAGGAGGTTGACCGGTTCGAGCAGCAACCGTATCATTGCCAATCGCGTCTTCTCGCCGCCGGAAAGCACCTTGACTTTCTTGTCCGAAGCTTCGCCTCCAAACATAAAAGCACCTAATATATCCCTTATCTTGGTCCGAATATCACCTACCGCCACGCGGTCTATAGTATCAAAAACCGTAATTTCACCATCAAGCATTTGAGCCTGATTTTGAGCAAAATATCCGATCTTGACATTGTGTCCGATTTTCAATGTGCCTGTATATGGAATTTCTCCCATGATACACTTGACAAGCGTGGATTTGCCTTCGCCATTCTTGCCGACAAAAGCAACCTTTTCGCCTCGCTTTATGGTAAATGTGGCGTGGTCAAAAACCTGATGGTCTCCGTAGGCCTTGCCTACATTGTCCAAAATCAAGGGGTAGTCTCCTGAGCGTGGTGCGGGTGGGAAGCGCAGGTTTAATCGCGAATTGTCAACCTCATCCACTTCTATGCGCTCTATCTTTGCCAGTTGTTTCATTCGACTTTGCACCTGTACTGCCTTGGTCGCTTTGTACCTAAAGCGTTCAATGAAAGCCTCTGTATCCGCTATTTGCTTTTGCTGGTTCTGATAGGCGCGCATCTGCTGCTCGATGCGTTCTTGACGCAGTTGGACAAATTTACTGTAATTGACAGAATAATCGTAGATTTTCCCTAAGGATATTTCTATAGTGCGATTGGTTACATTGTCTATGAATGCTCGATCGTGCGACACAAGCACAACGGCCTTGGATTTTGTCATCAAGAAGTTCTCAAGCCATTGTATCGACTCTATATCCAGGTGATTGGTGGGCTCGTCAAGCAGCAATACGTCCGGACGTCGTAGAAGTATCTTCGCTAATTCTATTCGCATACGCCAACCGCCGGAAAACTCACTGGTTGGTCGCTGAAAATCGCTTCGATCAAAGCCTAAACCCATCAACGTCTTCTCGGCCTCGGCAATGCAGTTGTCGGCATTCGAATATGCCAATTGTTCGGTCAGCGTGGATATATGGTCTATCAGCTTGGCATAAGACTCGCTGTCATAGTCGGTGCGCTCGGCCAACTCGGCATTAAGCTTATCCAGTTCGTGTTGCTGCTGATGTACATGTTCAAAGGCTTTGGAGGCTTCTTCCATTACCGTGACATCATCCTGCAGTATCATTTGCTGCGGCAGATAACCGACAGTCACCTCTGCCGGAATCGCCACCGACCCTGAGGTCGGGTTTTGCAATCCGGCAATAATTTTAAGCATAGTAGACTTCCCTGCGCCGTTTTTACCTACAAGAGCTATTTTGTCCTTGGGGTTGATGACGTAGTTTATATTATCAAATAACGTCTTAGCGCTAAATTCTACCGTAAGGTTATTTATAGAAATCATTCGGATTTTCGATATAAAGAAGAATTATCCGTGAACTGTCACGGTTTCAACGGCTTTCCGTTATGAATAATCGCGCGTAGAATACGCCCGTCTGTGCTCACTTCGAGTACTCCGTCCAAATATATGGTCGCCGGGGTCTCACACTCGAAAGGTGTAATCGTCACTTCTCCCATCGGAGTAATCGTGACCACGCACAATCCCATATCTACGCCGTCAGCTATGACGTGGCGACAAAGATACCTTCTCATCATTTGTCATTATATAGACGTTGGCGATATCGCTGAGAATATATGTCCGGACTAAAGCGGTTTCGTACAAGCTGAATACTGTCTACATATACATCTCCTTGGAGGTTATCTCCAAAAACTATTGCTCCGTATATGCGTCTTGCGGTCTTGGTCGTATCGGCTACAAATGTCAAGTCATGCCACCCATCTCCGGTGAATTGTCCGGTAAGGACTTCGATGGCTCCATCCATATAGTCGGCACACAATTGCCAGCGGATGACGCTACGGTTGTTGGTAAAGCGTGCACGCCAAGCGTAGCAATCGCCCTTGTCCCAATTTTGGTCTCGTTCAAGGTCAAAAGACACCACCGAGGTAGGCGATGTACGACCTATGGCAAAACCGGAAGCTCCATTCCAGACATTCACACTGTCACCGGCAACTACGGTTGAAGCATTGGCCGTTCCTATGGCAGACGCATTAGCCAAACGTTCTTTCAGTATTTCTTCGGTGCGCTCGTACACCTTGATGTATCTATCTATATGGGCACCGTACCACATCATCGAAGTATCAACTTGCTGTTGGGTCAAATGATGTCGCTCGAGTATAGCCTGCTTGAGAGCTTGACGCACCGAGTCATCTGAATATTCGGAGTAGTTCATTTCTACTGCACTCTCGGCTACATATATGTCTGCCAAGTATTGGCTCATGTCTTCGGGCTGTACTATGTCCCCGGGCACTTTGCGACATGCCGTCATAAGTATTGCGACAGCAATCATTACATATATGGCTTGACGAATATTCATCGTGTACATATCTACGCTTATCGGCGTATTGACAAATACTTTTCTACGTTCTATTCTGAAACTTCCTTAGTTTCGTGTTCTGTCTCTGTTTGGACTTCGGATTCGGTCGCTTCATCTTTTTTCTTACCTCCAAGATAGCGATAGTATCCAAAGATAAGAATTATAAACCCTATGGTGATGGCCGCATCTGCAAAGTTGAATACCGGGTCGAAAAACGAGAACACTTTCCCACCTATCAACGGCATCCACTCCGGCCAAGTGAAACTGAACAGCGGGAAGTAGAACATATCGACAACCATGCCGTGAAACAACTCGCCATAACCATCTCCCCAAGGTACGACCGAGGCGACCTCGGGCGGAAACGGGTTGGAGAATATCTCGCCATAGAATACGCAGTCTACAATATTACCGCCGGCTCCGGCTGTAATCAGCGCTATACAAGCGACGTACCCTTTAGTGGCTGACTTATCTCGGCATAGTCTCGTAATATACCATACGAGCAGACTAACGGCTATTATCCTGAAAATAGTCAGGAACAACTTGCTGCCTAAGGTCATTCCGAAAGCCATTCCGGGATTTTCGATAAACCGTAGATGGAACCAGGACGTCAGTTCCACATCTTCGCCCAAATAGAACGAAGTTTTGACCCAAACCTTGATGATTTGGTCTATAATAATGACAGCGAGGACTATGGCCACCGCTGTCTGTCCCTTGGTGAGGGTTGCTTTCACTTATTTTCTTTCTTTTTGTTCAACGCACAAAGTGGCATGAGGCACAACACGCAAGCGCTCTTTGGGTATCAATTGACCTGTGATACGATCTATGCCATAAGTCTTGTTTTCGATACGCACAAGAGCTGCTTGAAGCTTGTTTATGAACTTGCGCTGACGCTCGGCAAGGCGCGCGGCCTCTTCTTTGTCTCGTGTGTAAGCCCCTTCTTCAAGCACCTTGAACGTTGTCGAAGTATCGGATATGTCATTTCCGTCATTCTTGACTATAGAGCAATAACTCTCGTATTCTTTTGTGGCTTTCTCGAGCTTCTCTATTATCAGCTGCTTGAATTCTTGCAGCTCTTCATCTGAATATCTAACTTTTTCAGCCATAATTGGAGGGATTATGAACAGTCGTTGTAGTTATTTACTTGTCACGCTTAATTATCACCGACAGATTTATATCGTCTATGGTGAGCACCTCTGCGCCATCTTCTACTTTGGGTACTACTTCGATGGATGTAGCCAGCACCTGAGCGGAAATATAGTCTTTATATTCCTTGATAGCCTCGTCTGTAGCCGAATTCGACTCGAATGAGAGACATATACGGTCTGTGATTGCGTAATCGCGGCTCTTGCGGATGTTTTGTACGCGGTTGACGATTTCACGAGCAATGCCTTCGCGTCGCAGTTTGTCTGTCACGATAACGTCTATGGCCACGGTAAGGTTGCCGTCATTAGCCACCTGCCATCCGGGTATATCCTCGCTGATAATTTCGACATCTGCAAGGTCTATTTTTGCATTTGTTCCGTCGGCGAGAGACACTTCTGCATATCCCGCACGTTCCATAGCGATTACGGTAGCCGTATCGAATGACGTAAGTGCCTGGGCGACAGCCTTCATCTGTTTGCCGAATTTCGGTCCGAGCTTCTTAAAGTCCGGTTTTACACGTTTGACCAAAATTCCGGCATCGGAATCTACTATCTTCATGTCTTTGATATTGACTTCGCCAAGTACCAAATCCTTGACAGCCTGAAGCATACGACGCTGATTGTCATCGTTGACAGGAATCATTACAACGGACAGAGGCTGACGTACTTTGATGTTGACCTTACGACGCAGAGCCAAAACCATAGAGGTAATGCTTTGAGCCATACGCATACGTGTTTCAAGGTCGGCGTCTATCACTGCAGGGTCTGCTTCGGGGAACAAAGCCAGGTGTACCGATGCATCAGATCCGGTAAGGTCGCGATAAAGCTTGTCTGCATAGAAAGGCGAAACCGGAGCCATAAGCATAGCCACCGTCTTAAGGCATTGATAAAGTGTCTGATATGCGGCGAGCTTGTCTTCTGTCATACCACCGCCCCAGAAACGTTTGCGATTGAGTCGTACGTACCAGTTTGAAAGATTCTCGCCGACAAAGTCCGCAATAGCTCGAGCTGCACGTGTGGGTTCGTAATCAGACAGGTAACGGTCTACGTCTTGTATCAGGGTGTTCAACACCGAGATAATCCAACGGTCAATCTCGGGTCGACGTTCCATCGGCACTTGTGCTGCCGAGGCATCGAAACCATCGACATTGGCATATAGAGCAAAGAATGAATACGTATTGTATATCGTTGCAAAGAACTTACGTGCTGACTCCTGAACACCGGCCGGGTCAAACTTGAGGTTGTCCCACGGAGATGAATTGGAAATCATATACCAGCGTAACGGGTCGCTACCATATTTCTCTATGGCTTCGAACGGATTGACAGCATTGCCCAAACGCTTGGACATCTTGTTGCCGTCTTTATCAAGCACGAGACCGTTGGAAACGACATTGCGGTATGCTACCGAATCGAATATCATTCCGGCAATGGCATGGAGCGTAAAGAACCATCCGCGTGTCTGGTCGACACCCTCGGCGATAAAGTCTGCCGGGAAAGCCGTCCCGTTATCTATGTCTTCTTTGTGTTCGAACGGATAGTGTTGCTGTGCATAGGGCATCGAACCCGAGTCAAACCATACGTCAATAAGGTCGGTCTCGCGGCGCATAGGTTTGCCGTCTTCACTCACCAAAATGATGTCGTCTACATACGGACGGTGCAAATCTATCTTTTCGTAATTTGATTTTGCGTAATTCCCTGGTTCAAAACCTTTTTCGCGCAAGGGATTAGTGTGCATAACTCCGGCTGCTACAGCACGTTCTATTTCGTCGTACAACTCTTCGACAGAGCCTATGCACTTTTCGGATTTACCATCTTCGGTACGCCATATAGGCAGCGGAGTACCCCAATAACGGCTACGGCTGAGGTTCCAGTCTTGGACATTCTCAAGCCATTTACCAAATCGACCGCTACCCGTGCTTGCAGGTTTCCAGTTGATGGTGTTATTGAGGGCTATGAGACGGTCGCGAGCCGCCGTTGTGCGGATAAACCAACTATCCAACGGGTAGTAGAGCACGGGCTTGTCCGTGCGCCAGCAATGCGGATAGTTGTGCGTCTGCTTTTCTATGCGGAAAGCCTGACCGTCACGCTTCATTTCTATTGAAATGACAATGTTGAGGTCTTCAGCCTTTGCAGCGGCAGCAGCATCGTATACACCGCCTTCGTTGAAACGAGGGTCAAAAGCATTTTTCACGTAGTCTCCGGCATGATGGCTATATGCGGCGACGTCAACACATTTTTCAACGAAAGTCTCATCGAGCTCGTCAATTGTATAGTACTTACCTGTCAAGTCAACCATAGGACGCGTTTCGCCCTTATGATTAATCATAAACAGTGGCGGAATACCGGCAGCCTTGGCCACCTTGGCATCATCAGCACCGAAAGTCGGCGCGATGTGTACTATACCGGTACCGTCATCGATGGTGACATAATCTCCGGGAATGACGCGGAAGGCACATGCCGAAAGTTGTACAAAGCGGTCTTTGCCTACAGTGAATACAGCCTCGGGATGCGCGTTAGCATATTCGCCCACGTATGCCGCACTATTGGCGTCCAGACGTTCGCACGGGCGTACCCACGGCATAAGTTGCTGATAGTGCATACCTACAAGTTCCGAGCCTTTGTAATGGCCCACGACTTTCCAAGGAACAATCTTGTCGCCGGCAGTATATTCTTCGAGCGGCTTTTCAGAGCCTTCGGCCTTGAAATAATTCTTGACAAGTGCCTCGGCAATGACTACCGTTATTTTCTCTCCCGTGTAAGGGTTGTATGTTCGTACTACCGCGTAGTCGAATTTAGGGCCGACACACAAGGCGGTGTTTGACGGCAGAGTCCACGGTGTTGTGGTCCATGCCATAAAACAAGGCTTGCCCCACCCTGTCATATCTTCTTTAGGTTCGGTGATGGTGAACAATGCCGTACATGTGGTGTCCTTGACATCACGATAACAGCCCGGCTGATTCAACTCATGGCTCGATAGGCCCGTTCCGGCAGCCGGTGAATATGGTTGAATGGTGTATCCTTTATACAAGTAACCCTTCTTGTATAATTGCGAAAGCAACCACCATACACTTTCAATATAACGATTGTCATAAGTGATGTAGGGATCGTCTGTGTCCACCCAATAGCCCATGCGGTCTGTCAGGGTCTCCCATTCGCGAGTGTATTTCATCACCTCACGACGACATGCGGCATTGTATTCGTCTACACTTATCTTCTTACCTATGTCCTCCTTGGTGATGCCGAGGGATTTCTCTACACCGAGTTCGACCGGCAGTCCGTGAGTATCCCAACCGGCTTTACGGAGTACCTTGTATCCTTTCATCGTTTTGTATCGGCACACGATATCCTTGATGGTGCGAGCCATCACGTGGTGGATGCCGGGCATACCGTTGGCCGATGGCGGCCCTTCATAGAACACAAAGGAGGGATGTCCTTCGCGACATTCGATACTGCGGCGGAAAAGGTCTTCCTTTTGCCAAATTCCCAGTACTTCTTTATTGATTTCGGACAGGTTAAAGCCTGTGTATTCGGGAAATTTATTCATAGCTGGTTATGCGACTATGTGTCTGAAGTTGTGTGTGCGTATATACTTTTGTCGGCGACGCACGCTCCGGGCTTGCGTCGCCTCCATTTTTGCTGACCGCAAATTTACGCATTTTTTATCAAATGGCAATGCCTTCGGCCATACTTAAAACGCCAATAGGACCGACAGGACTTTGCTTTATCGTCCTATCGGTCCTATTGGCGTTATATGTCGTTATATAATGATGCGTTATTCTTGGGCGAGAATGAGCGCCGAGTATGCCGGCACGCTCATATTTCCACCATTTGATTTACCCATACCGCTTGCCTTGATTTTTCCATCATAAGCGACTATGGTCCATTTGCCTTTGGGGATACGTACATCAACCGATTTATCGTTGCCGTTGAATACGATCTTTATTTCTTTCCAAGAGTCTCCGTTGGCGTGGTTTTTCAACGAGTAAGATATAACATTATTTCGGGTTTCGTTGTCAAACACGAGGTTCCTGGCGATATCTGCTGCAGTGGTCATACGGAACGCCGGATGAGCCTTACGTAGCGCTATCAGTTCGCGATAGTATTCGAATTGGTCCGCATTAGAGGTCTTTAAGTCCCAGTCAATTGCGTTGATATAGTCCGGCGAAACGAAGGAATTGTGCACGCCTTTTTTGTCACGGAAGACTTCCTCTCCGGCAAACATAAACGGTGTGCCCTGCGAAGTGAACACGATGGTTTGTGCCAGTCTTGCAGCTCGCTGACGGGTGGCTACATCTGCCTCAGGCATTGATTTTGCCAGTTTATCCGTAAGCATCAAGTCGTCATGGCAGGATACGTAATTTATAATTTGTGTGGGAGCTGTCGCATACGCAAATTTTGAATTATTGCCTTTACTATAATCCACTTGCGGATGTGCCGTAGATGCTACGATACCGATTTTGACGGTTTCTTCATTACCCGGCTTGCCTGTCGCAAAACCACGATCTGCCTCATTGCTGTAATGGCCCTTGACTGCATCGCGAATATCATCCGAGAATACTGCTATGCCCTGCATTTTGCCGACATTTTCCTTGAGCGCTCGACGTTCTACCGGCAGCGGCGAATCACCGGCGGTCCAGCCCTCACCATATACAAAGATGGACGGATTGACGGTCTTAAGTTCGCGTGCAACACGATTCATCGTTTCGATGTCGTGTATCGCCATAAGATCAAAGCGGAATCCGTCTATATGGTATTCCTCGGCCCAGTATTTGACCGAATAAACGATGAAGTTCTGCATCATTTGACGATCGCTGGCGGTTTCATTTCCGCAACCCGAAGCGTTACTGTAACTTCCATCGGGGTTATGGCGGTAGAAATATCCCGGAGCCGTAAGCGAAAAGTTGCTGCCGCCATTGTCTCCGGTGTGATTGTATACCACATCCATAATCACGCCTATACCTGCATTGTGTAAGGCTTGAATCATTTCTTTCATCTCACGGATGCGAACGGAGGGCTCAGCCGGGTCTGTCGCATACGAACCTTCCGGCACATTGTAATTCTGCGGATCGTATCCCCAGTTGTACTGATTGGCCGGAAGATTACTCTCGTCTACCGAATTGAAATCGTAGGACGGTAGAATATGTACATGGGTCACTCCAAGTTCTTTAAGATGATCTATGCCGGTTTTTGCGCCTGAATTGTTATGCGTACCTTCCTCAGTCAAGGCTAAGAATTTTCCTTTATGGACAATACCTCCGGACTGATGCATGGAAAAGTCGCGATGATGCATTTCATATATGACGGCATCGTTGATGTTCTTTACCACCGGGCCATGATCTTTGCCCCATCCTTGCGGATTTGTCGAGGCCATATCTATGATTGCCGCACGTTTGCCGTTGGTGCCGACGGCCTTAGCGTATATTCCGGGCGTTTCGTCAAGCCACCGACCTTGGTCTTGTATCTGGAAGGTATAGAACTTGCCGTAAAGCTTTTGAGCGACAGCAGCACGCCATACGCCTTTTTCGCTCGGGTGCATCATTAGCGTGTCCGTTGCCACACCGTTGCGATCTGTGTCGTAAAGCAGTACGCGCACATTTTGTGCGGCCGGCGACCACAAAGCGAAATGTGTCCCGGAGTTATCTACGACCAGTTCAAGATCACTGCCGTCATATACGGGGTAGGAATTGTAAATGTCCTCGACTGTTGGGACAGCCGCATACGCCGATGTCGTCAGGCTTGCGGTCATTACCATAGTCAATAGTTTTAGATGTTTCATTAGGTGTAAGATATGTCTTTAGAAGTCGATATGTATTTTGTCTAATTCGGTTGAAGCTAACGCCTGAATGCAGATACCGAACTGCCATTGTTCTTAATGTACACAATATAGCGTGGCAAGAATGTATTTCTTACCGGCATAAAATATCTCTCGTACCTAAGGTACATTATAAGGCTATGCCCAAGGATTTATCAGCGAACGATTACGCGTTGTGAGTATCGTTCGCAACGTATGATATAGTATCCCGTAGGAAGTTCGATCTGCGTTGTCCCCGGGTGTATCGTCAAAGTCTTGACTATCTGCCCGGTGAGCGAATAGCATACCACCGTACGAGATTCGTTGCCCGGAAGTGTGATTTCGACATGTCCGCCGACTACACGGATAACAGGCTTACTCACAGCAACATTGGCTACCGACTCATTGCTTTCGGCAGGTTCGGCGAAGGATGTGGCCGATACGGCTGTCATCGCTGTCGCTATCATCAGAATGCGCAATATTCTGTTCATATCTTTCGTTTGGTGATATTTGTTGATGCAAATATAATCCTTTTATTGTATGAACCGGAGAATATTTATGGTGGGAAAGATAGTATTTAGCAATATTTAACACAGATTAGCGTTTTGTTTCGTTGCCTTCATAAAAATTAACAAAAGCACGATTGACATTTACAACTCCACCGGGGGTCGGATAGTCGCCCGTGAAGTACCATCTACCGGGACATCCGGGGACTGCGGCAGCAAGGCCTTCGATACTTTGATAGAGAATGTCCACCGATGCGCGAACATCTTTGGACAGAAGTTCGGAAATCTCGCGCGAAATATCTGTATCACTAAAAGGTGCATATATATCTTTCACAACATTTCGCTGTTGGTCTGCCGGAAGCTCAAGCTGTCGTTGGCATTCTTTGTATGCTTTATGGAACACGTCTTCCCGACCTTGACGGCGCAAAAGGCTGACAGCAGCCCGAAATGCAACGAATTCGGCAAGGCGGCTCATATCTATGCCGTAATAGTCCGGATACCGCACTTGCGGCGAAGAGGACACTACGATTATACGCCGCGGATGCAGGCGGTCGAGCATTTTAAGTATTGATTCTTTGAGCGTTGTACCACGCACAATCGAGTCATCGATCACGACAAGTGTGTCTGCATCATTTTTGACTATGCCATACGTCACATCATAGACATGCGAAGCAAGGTCGTTGCGTGATTCGCCCTCGGCGATAAAGGTACGCAGCTTTATATCTTTGATTACCAGTTTGTCAATGCGTAAATGCCTTTTAATAATTCGTTCTATAGATTGATCTGTAAGCCCCCCGGCATCTCTATGGCGACGTAGTTCGGCCATACGGCAAGCGTCAAGTCGTGCTTCAAGGCCTTCAACCATACCCAGGAAAGCGACCTCGGCCGTATTTGGTATAAACGAGAATACCGTATTTTCGAAGTCATCGCCAATCATCGCAGACAAAGGCTCAACGAGGTTACGCCCGAGGGCTTTGCGTTCGCGGTAAATATCGGCATCACTACCGCGTGAAAAGTATATGCGTTCGAACGAACAACGTTCGTTAGCGCCCTCGGTAAGTATCTGCGGCAATGACAATTCGCCATTTTTAGTAACTACCAATGCCTGCCCGGGAATGAGCTCGTGTACAGCCGAACGAGGCACATTAAAGACTGTTTGGATTACGGGACGTTCGGATGCTACAACAACCACTTCATCGTCATAGTAATAGAATGCAGGACGTATACCATGGCTATCCCTAAGCGTGAACATGTCACCCGAACCGGTGATACCGCAAATTACAAATCCGCCATCCCATGACGGGGCTACGTTGCGCAGTATCCGCGACATATCTATATTGTCCTCTATCGCGATGCCCAAAGCCGGTTCGACAAGCTTATCCTTGTATTCGTGATACAATCTGTGGTTTTCTTTATCCAGAGCGTATCCCAATTGTTCCAGCAGGACTATTGTATCGCTAAACAGCCGTGGGTGCTGACCTCTGGAAACGATTTCATCGAAAACTTCATCGACATTGGTCATATTGAAGTTGCCACACAACAGCAGATTGCGCGAGCGCCAATTGTTGCGTCGCAAAAACGGGTGAACGTATGACATTCCGCTGCGTCCGGTCGTGGAGTAGCGCAAATGCCCCATATATATTTGCCCGACAAACGGCGTGGGTACATCGGCCGTTGTAGTATCAGCATCATGGCGCGAAATGCGGCGTTGCACTTCGTCAAATATTGTGGCTATGGCGTCACTGCCCAGGGCTCGTTCGCGATATACATATTCGTATCCGGGCGCGGCGTTGATGTCCACGACCCCTATACCGGCCGCCTCTTGTCCGCGATTATGCTGTTTTTCCATCAGCAGATAAAGACGATCCAAAGCCCAAATCGTCGAACCGTAGCGTTCGCTATAGTATTCTATAGGCTTGCGTAGTCTTATCATGGCTACGCCGCACTCGTGTTTCAGGATCTCTGCCATATCAACGGATAAAAAGAAGTTCGCGGTACTTGGGCAAAGGCCACATCTCGTTATCTACCATAAGTTCGAGTTTATCTATATGATAACGTATTGTTTCCATTCGTGGCGCCACGTTGTCATGATACAATATGGCTTTTTGTCGCTCGTTGTCGCATCCGTTGGCTTTCTTGCGGGCCTCGACCATAGCTTCGACCTCGGTCTTGATGGCCTCCATGTGCAAGGAAATACCTTCGATGGTGTCCATATCGTGCCCGAAAAGCGCTGCCGACTTATGATTACCAAAGAGGGACTTGATTTTTACGAGATTATCGACAAGTATGGACTGATACCGCGTGGCAACAGGTATGATATGATTCAGGGCCAAGTCGCCAAGGACTCTGGCCTCTATTTGTACTTTCTTTGTGTACATTTCCCATTTCACCTCGTTGCGGGCTTCCAATTCGATACGGCTGAAAACACCCGTACGGCCAAACATTTCTACAGATTCGCGCGTCAGGTAGGCATCGAATATCTTAGGCGCGCTGGTTTCGCAGTCAAGGCCGCGACGTTTGGCCTCTTCCACCCATTCTTCGCTGTATCCGTTGCCGTCGAAGTGTATCGGCTTACTCTGTATTATCAGCTTGCGCACCTCGCCCAATATTGCTTGGCGTAAGGGTGTACCGGCGGCCACAGCCTTGTCCACTTCATTTTTGAATTGTGTCAACTGGTCGGCGACAGCTGCATTAAGCACTATCATCGCCGAAGCACAATTGGCGGACGACCCCACTGCGCGGAATTCAAAACGATTGCCGGTGAAAGCGAATGGAGATGTACGGTTACGGTCTGTATTATCTATGAGGATTTCCGGAATCTGTGCCAGGCCGACCGATATGCCCTCGCGCGTGGTAAGATCTTCAAGTTGACTATCCGTACTATCGGCAAGACGGTCAAGCACCGCGCTCAATTGGCTACCGGTAAATATGGATATGATAGCAGGCGGAGCCTCATTTGCTCCAAGCCTATGAGCATTGGTGGCAGACATTATGGACGCCTTAATCAGAGCGTTGTGTTTATGCACCGCAGCCATCACATTGACTATAAATGTGATGAACTGCAGATTCGCCTCCGGGGTCTTTCCGGGAGCAAACAGCAGAGTCCCCGTATCGGTACTGAGGCTCCAGTTGTTATGCTTGCCCGAACCGTTGACACCTGCAAAAGGCTTCTCATGAAGCAATACACGGAAATTATGACGACGGGCGACCTCATTCATTAAGGACATCAGCAATAGATTATGGTCATTGGCCAGGTTGACATCTTCGAATATCGGAGCAAGTTCAAACTGGTTCGGAGCCACTTCATTATGGCATGTTTTGGCCGGAATCCCAAGTCGATGAGCCTCTATTTCAAGGTCAAGCATGAAGGCCTCAACTCGAGAAGGTATCGACCCGAAGTAATGGTCCTCAAGTTGCTGATTCTTAGGGCTTTCATGGCCCATCAGCGTGCGTCCGGTCATCACTAGGTCAGGGCGTGCATTATAGAGAGCTTCATCCACAAGAAAGTATTCCTGTTCCCAACCAAGATTAGCGGTCACGTGCTTCACTGCCGGATCAAAATACCTCGCGATGGCCGTAGCGGCCGTATCGACGGCATTAAGCGCTCGCAGCAGTGGCGTCTTATAGTCCAACGATTCCCCCGTATATGATATGAATATCGTTGGAATACACAGAGTTTCGTCAAGTATGAATGCCGGTGAAGATATATCCCACGCCGAGTATCCGCGAGCCTCGAAGGTGTTGCGAATTCCTCCGCTGGGGAAGGATGAGGCATCCGGTTCTTGCTGGACAAGAAGTTTGCCGTCAAATTTTTCGACAACCCCACCCTTGCCGTCATGCTCGATGAAAGCATCATGCTTTTCGGCAGTGCCGTCCGTCAGCGGATGAAACCAATGTGTGTAGTGACGAGCGCCGTTGTCTATAGCCCAGCGTTTCATACCTACAGCCACGCTGTCCGCAAGTGCCCTTGATATAGGACGTTTGTTCTCTATTGCAAAGACGAGCGCATCATACGTATCCTTGGACAAATACTCAAACATCTTTTGACGGTTAAACACAGCCTTGGCATAGTATACTTCAGGACGTTCGGCCGGAACCTGAACATGCACTGCCTTACGGTTGTAGGCTTCTTCGATGACTTTGAAACGCAGGTGTGACATTGATCTGTTTTCGCTTTTTATATTGTATTGTGTAGTGTCTATTCTTGTTCGTTCATTCAATCCCGCGTCACCATTTATTTTTATCATCAACAATTATTGTCGAGACAATCCAACACCTTAAAAAGACACGACCCCTGCGTTTTCGGAGCGGCTAAGGCCTCGGCAGTACATCTGATGATGTCTGCATACGGCCTCGCCCACCTTAGGCACAGGGGCTTCGCTGTATTTCTAAAATCTTGGAGCGTCATTGTCGCGAGATTTCTTACGTAAAAGCACTTTTCCAAGTACATTCCTCATATATATGTATATATACCTTTATATGTATATATACCTTTTTCGAATGCATTCGGTAGCCGCTTTTGACGACGCAAAGTTAATATTTTTTTTTGAAAAACACGTCTGCTTGCTCGTAATATGCAGGACAATCACATCATTTTTTCAGCTAAGATATAGATTATACCCATCCTTATAACGCACTCGACATTTGCAACCCGGTTGCAATGGCAGATGAGTACCTTTGTAGCTGTAAAATAGTAATTAATCCAAACTTATATTATATAATAAACCAATGTCAATGAAGCATAAGAGCGTGATACGGCACATTTTATATTTGTCGCTATGCGCAATCGTTGCATCATGCAACACCAACGCCAAGGACGAACTTGCCCACCACCATCATCATCACGGAGGTCACGAAAGTGAAGAGCACGAAGAACATGAAGGACATGACCATGAAGGCCACGAAGGTCACAATCATGGTGACGGAGATGAAATCACCTTACACCCCGAACAGGCAAAACGCTTCGGTGTAAAGGTTGCCGAAGTACGTCCCGGCACTTTCAGCAGCATCGTAAAGGTCTCAGGGCAGGTGCTGCCATCGCCGCAATCCGCATCAATTATCTCTGCTCCGACCGCCGGCATTGTATACTTCAACAGCAAAGCCGTTGTCGGGCAATCTATCTCGGCCGGCACCGCGATAGCTACAGTCAAGGCGTCTGCAGTCACCGGTGGCGATCCAAATGCAGCTGCACGCGTTGCCGTCGAAGCTGCACGTAAGGAGGTCGAACGCCTTGAGCCGCTACACCGTCGCGGCGTAGTGTCTACAGCCGAGTACAACCGTGCCGTAGCTGCTTACCAAAGCGCCAAAGCTTCGTATAGTCCTGCTGCTGCCTCAGGCAGCGCCAGAGCTACAACATCCGGCACCATCACTGCGCTCCTTGCCGAACAAGGACAATACGTTGATGCAGGTGCTCCTTTAGCATCCGTGACGGCAAACACACGCCTGACCCTGCGTGCCGATGTACCTCAAAAGCTCTACGGAGCCGTGACCTCGGTCACCAATGCCCGTTTTCGCCCGTCTTATATGAATGTATCTTTGGACATCAAAGATTTGGGCGGAGCACGCAGCTCATCATCCGAAGCGGTAAGCTCTACCCCGGGATATATCCCCGTATATTTTTCGTTTAACAACAACGGTAGCATCATTCCCGGTTCCATCGTGGAAGTTTACCTTGAAGGGCAACCGCGAGCCAATGTAATCACCGTCCCGGTATCGGCATTGTCCGAACAGCAGGGCGATTACTTCGTATACATACAACTTGACGAGGAGGGTTACCAAAAAGTACCTGTAGCCATCGGACAAAGCGATGGTGTGCGTACCGAGATTCTCTCCGGCCTCCATTCAGGCGACAAGGTGGTCGTTGAAGGAACAACCACCGTCCGCCTTGCCGAGAAATCCGGCGTAGTGCCTGAAGGCCATTCGCACAACCATTGATACGCATAACTACACCATAGCCTTTCAACGAAAAACGAATACAACAAAGTTATGCTTAATAAGATAATACATTTCTCGCTTAACAACCGCCTGACAATTCTCATATTGGTGGGATTGGCGCTGATATTCGGCACCATAACGCTTATGCGCACCCAGGTGGATATTTTCCCGGATCTCAATGCTCCCACCGTCGTTGTGATGACCGAGGCTCCGGGCATGGCGCCCGAGGAAGTTGAAAAATTGGTTACCTACCCCATCGAAACATCCGTAAACGGTTCCACAGGCGTCCGTCGCGTCCGGTCGTCCTCCACAACCGGATTCTCGGTGGTTTGGGTCGAATTCGATTGGGGTACTGATGTATATCGCGCCCGACAAATAGTCAATGAACGCCTTGCTTCGCTGTCCGGGACATTGCCTCCGGGCGTAAAGCAACCTACCATGGGACCCCAATCGTCCATATTGGGAGAAATCATGATTATAGGCCTGACTGCCGACTCGACGTCCATGATGGATCTTAACACCATTGCCAATAAAACAATTCGTCCGAGACTTTTGTCTTTGGGCGGTGTATCACAAGTCGCAGTACTTGGCGGCGACGTGCGCCAGTACCAAATACAGATGGTGCCGCAACGTATGCAAGCATTGGGCGTATCTATCGATGAAGTACGTGCTGCCGTTGAGGGCCTCAATCAAAACGCGACAGGCGGCATAGTCTATGATTACGGCAACGAATACATTGTCAAGGGCGAAATCAACACCACTGCCACCGAGGATATTGCGGCTGCCGTAGTACGTAGCAATGAAGAAGGTATCGTCACTGTGGGGGACATCGCCGATGTGAAAATTGCCGGAGCTCACCCACGACTCGGAGCAGGATCGGTCAGGGCTCATCCCGCGGTTTTAGTCACGGTTACCAAGCAGCCGTCCGTAGGCACAATCGATTTGACAGAGGCTATTGAGAAGGATTTGGCCGAAGTCTCCAAAACTCTCCCTGCAGACGTGCATATCGCAACAGACATCTTCAAGCAAAGTCAATTCATCGACACTTCAATATCTAATCTTCAGGAAGCATTGCTCGAAGGTGCGCTTTTCGTGATTATCGTTTTATTCTTCTTCCTGATGAACACACGCACGACGGTTATATCCGTTGTTGCTTTGCCTTTGTCTATCATCTTGGCGGTTCTTGTGCTGCACTTTATGGGCTATACGCTCAACACTATGAGTCTCGGTGGTATCGCCATTGCCATTGGGTCGTTGGTGGACGATGCCATCGTGGATGTTGAGAATGTATATAAGCGTCTACGCGAAAACCGCGAATTACCACCTGACCAACGACACAGCGTCTTTGATGTCGTCTTCCACGCCTCTGCCGAGGTACGTATGCCTATCTTCAATTCATCACTGATAATTATTGCAAGTTTTCTCCCGCTTTTCTTCCTGTCAGGCATCGAAGGTCGCATGCTTGTGCCGTTAGGCGTGTCCTTCATCGTGGCTCTGATTGCATCGACCATCGTAGCACTGACTCTAACGCCGGTAATGTGCTATTATTTACTGGGGTCTAAAAAAGCGACAGCTAAGGCCGACCGCGACCCATACGTCACTCGTAAGATGCGCACCGGATACACAGCCGCTCTCGAATGGTGTCTCAAGCACTCGCGTGCCGTACTCACCGGCGTAGGCGTCCTGTTTGTAGCCGCTATGGCATTGTTCTTCACTCTGGGCCGCAGCTTCCTACCGTCCTTCAACGAAGGCTCAATGACCATCAATGTTTCCACTCTCCCCGGAATATCACTGGACGAGAGCGACAAAATCGGGGCGGAGGCCGAAAAATTGATACTATCAGTACCGGAGGTGCGCACAACAGCTCGCAAAACCGGTCGCGCCGAATTGGACGAGCATTCATTCGGCGTCAATGTCTCCGAAATCGAGGCGCCATATACCCTCAAAGACCGCACTCGCGGCGAAATGGTGCGCGAAATTCGCGAAAAACTCTCCGAAATCCCGGGCGCCAATATCGAAATCGGCCAACCGATCTCGCACCGTATAGACGCAATGCTTTCGGGTACGGAGGCGCAGATAGCCATCAAATTGTTCGGCGATGACCTAAATAAGCTCTTCGCACTCGGCACTCAAATCAAGAGCATCATCTCCGAGCAAGAAGGCGTTGTGGATGTCAATATCGAACAACAAATCGAAAGGCCGGAGATAGCCATACGTCCTAATCGCCAGTTGTTAGCTCGTTATGGCGTCACTATGGAGAGCCTGCGCAATACCATCGAGACATCGCTGGCCGGAACAGCCGTATCGCAAGTATACGAGGATGGTATACCTTATGACATCTCGCTGATGCTCGAGCCCGGCTCGCGAAGCTCGCTGCAAAGCATCTCGGATTTGCTCATTGACACTCAGCAAGGCAAAGTGCCGCTGTCTGACGTTGCGGAAGTCGCATCCACATCCGGGCCAAACACCATAAACCGCGAGAATGTCAAACGCCGTATCGTTATTTCGGCGAACGTCGAAGGCGGAGACCTTCGTGGCGTGGTCAACAAGATACAGGATGATGTTGCACAAAAGGTAAAACTACCCGAAGGATATTACCTTAATTACGGCGGACAATTCGAGAGCGAGGCTTCGGCTTCACGTACCTTGGCATGGGCCTCGCTGGGTGCTTTACTGCTGATACTTATGCTACTGTACCAGGATTTCAAGAGCATACCGCAATCGCTGCTGATACTTATCAATATGCCGTTGGCTATGATTGGCGGCGTATTCATCCTGGTGTTTACCGGAGCGGAACTCAATATCCCGGCTATCATCGGCTTTATATCTCTATTAGGTATCACCACGCGCAACGGCATGCTGCTTATCAGCCGGTACAACGCATTGCGTGATCAAGGTATGGGGCTGCACGACCGCATCATGCGCGGCTCGGGCGACCGACTGCTGCCCATAGTGATGACGGCTCTGACCTCGGCTCTGGCTCTGATACCGCTTGCTGTCAACGGCGATGCTCCGGGCAACGAGATCCAGTCGCCGCTCGCCGTAGTCATCCTCGGAGGTCTGGTATCGGCCACCATCCTGAATGTATTTGTAGTTCCGGTAATATATCGCAAAATGTGCCTGCGCAAAGGCGCTGAGCCGACACAAGCATAGCATTTGTCTGCCACCGCACATAGGCAATCATAACACAACACATATTATAATGAACAAGCACATCATTTCATACATATTTTCAGGCATCTGCATGCTCGCATCTCTGTCGGGCAATGCCCAAACGTTGTCTCAGCGAGAAGCCATCGCGCGCATCGTGGCCAATAACGCGGGCGTCAAAGGCATACAGGCTTCGGGCAACGCAGATGTATTGTCCTTGCAGAATGACAATACGCTGCCCGACCCGGAGGTCTCCGGCGGATACCTTTTCGGCGACGGAACGGACAATCGCTGGGAGCTGGAAGTATCCCAGGGCTTTGCATGGCCGGGATTGTACGGCGCACAGAAAAAAGTTATTGGCTCGGTATCGGCCGCCAACGAAGAACGCTGTCGCGTGGCTGCTTTGACCGTGGCCGACCAAGCACGGCAGCAGATGATACGCGGCACCTATCTGACACAGCACCTGTCGTTGCTGGAACGTCTTAAGGCCAATATGGACTCGTTGGCGCACAGCATCGAATACGGATATAATAAAGGCGAACTGACGATACTTGACCTCAAGAAAGTCCGGTTTGAGATTTTCCGCCTTGACACCCAAATCGCACAGGTGCGTTCCGAGCGTCAAAAAATAGAATCTGCTCTGACAGCGCTGAATAACGGCGAGAATATTGCCGTGGATATGACCCAATACGATGTTGAGCCGCTCAATGCCTTGTCTTACTACCTGGACAAGGCCCGTCAGTCGCCCGAAATCGCACTTGCCGACCACGCAATAGAGACAGCGCGTCTTGAAGGCGAAGCTGCTCGCATGGGCCGCCTACCCTCTCTGAGCTTGGGCTATAAACATTCGATGGAAGACGGGCACAGCTTCAACGGCGTTACGGCCGGCATTTCCGTCCCGGTTTTCTCGGGACGTAAGGCACGTCAAGCCGCACAAGCTCGTCAAACGGCAGCTGAGTATGACCGCGCTCAGACGTCTAACGACATCGAGACACAAGTGTCCGCGCTGTACGACCAAACGCTACGTCAACAAGACCTGCTCAAGCATTTTTCGCCCGTAGTGCTTGATGACGAGTATCCGGAATTGCTACTGATGGCTTACCATGGCGGCGAAACCAATGTCATCACCCTGATTCAAGAAATGAATTACTACCTGCAAGCACGTCAGGAGTATCTCGAAGCGGACTATGCCTATCGAGCCGGCCTTGCATCTCTAAACCGCTACGACCTCCCGTTCTGACACTTTCTCGTCACATCGTGACCAACCATACGAGGGCCGGCATTCGCAACAGATGCCGGCCTTTTATTTTGCACTTCATAGTCTCGGATTCTTGACCAACCGCGGAGACGTAAGGCACAATGTCACGGATCTAACCATTATTCCGCCCGGAGCGACTTATTTCTACGATAAATAATCGAAAGATTATGGACCTGTAACGATAAATGGTACAAACGACGCTGTAACTTTGCGCCGCAGTCTGCGACCGGGAGCAGTCCGATATGCTAAGTTTTTTGTAATGTGTTTGGTTACGATGTCAAAAAGTTGTATATTTGCGGCGTATAAACTTCAAACGCATACAATACACAACAAAACAGACAAAATAGCACATCACACGACATATTTAGCATAACTTGCTGATAATTATTGATTCGGTTAAATCTGGTAAATTCAACCTCGAAATCAAAGATAATTAGTTCAGTAGGTTTGCCCCTTATACAGGGCGCAGACTGCTCCTACTGCTTATCATGATTTCAGGCATTACCAGAGCCCAACCGAATTGATAAGACAAAAAGGAAAAGATTGCGCTCTTTTTCTGTTTACACCCAACCGCAAAACACCGGCTCCCGTGCCGCATACAATAAAACCATAAACAAAAACAACTATGCAACAAGACGAAAAACATTTTAAAGCTGCACTTGATGATTATTGGAAGAAAGTGCAGGAGATTTACGCTCCGTATGCAAATCAGGACATCGATAAAGACGGAAATCCTCTGTTATACTATGTATTCCAGACAGACGTCCACTACAACCCCGACCTGATGATTGTAGGTATAAATCCCGGAGCAAGCTATCACGGAAAACCATTTTTGTGTCGTGAAGACGAGCACGGGGTTGTTAAAAACTACTATCTGCTTGGGGCAGAAAAGGATGCATGGGCTCGACGCCTTCAATCCGTTTTCGACTATAAACAAGGTGAAAACAACGACAGCTATCTCTCATCAATCTTTGAGAATTGCGTCGGCACAAATAAGGTATTCATTAACACAAACATTGAGAAAGGCTGCGCAGCGTTTAAGGATATTCACCCCAAAGCAAAGGCACTATTAGAGGAACTCATCCGGATAGTTAAGCCGAAACACATCATAGCGTTAGGCCGCAGTCCGTTCGACACGCTCAGACAAGGTCCTTCCAAACTGATAAAAGAATCCGGCATAAACTTCAAGTATAGCAAACACGATAACATCCCCCTCGCTTATATACCTAACCCTTCGGGGCTGTGCTCGCGTTACTACAACACAGATGAGAAAGTCAAAAGCTGGCAAAAAACAATAGAAGCTTTCTTGAAAGACCGGCTTGATTAGCGGCTTCGCCGTCTTATGCGTTCTCCATTTCTCGGCTCGCATCTCTTATGCCAGCCGAGAAATGGGAAACAGCTTAAATCCGAGATTAATAAACTATAAAACAACAAAAGAATCTGTATCAAAGCGTATCATCCAATAACACAATACTTCTGTTGTGATAATATGCAGAGTACTATTGGGTGATTAGCTTTGATATAGATGCACAACCTACCGAAAAAAGATAAACATGAAGACTTTCTTGACTGTAATATGCTTGGCAGTACTCCCTGCTGTATCTTTCGCCTACGATGTCCAAATTGACGGCATCTATTACAACCTGGATACTACGAACAAAACAGCAGTAGTGACAAGTTATAACAATAACTTTTATAGTGGAATTATAGTTATACCGGAAACCATAAGTTGTGATGGCACTCAATATATGGTCACATCCATCGGCGACTGGGCCTTCTTCAGCTGCTCCGGGCTGACTTCTGTGACCATCCCCAACTCCGTCACTTCCATCGGCGACAACGCCTTCCTCAGCTGCTCCGGCCTCACTTCCGTGACCATCCCCAACTCCGTCACATCCATCGGCGGCTGGGCCTTCTCCTACTGCTCCGGCCTCACTTCCGTGACCATCCCCAACTCTGTCATGACCATCGGCGACGGCGCCTTCTCCGACTGCTCTGGGCTTACCTCCGTGGTGTTCAATGCGGAAAAGTGCACCATAATGGGATCTTATCCTGTATTTAGCGACTGTACAAGTCTTTCATCTTTGACAATAGGCGATAAAGTCGCCATTATTCCTGACTACACCTTCAAAGACTGCTATGGGGTCACCTCCGTAACCATCCCAAACTCAGTCACATCAATCGGCAGCTCCGCCTTCTCCGGCTGTTCCGGGTTGACTTCCGTGACCATCCCCAAGTCGGTCACTACCATCGGCAACGGCGCCTTCTCCTGCTGTTCCGGCCTGACTTCCGTGACCATCCCCAACTCGGTCACCGCCATCGGCGGCTCCGCCTTCCACGGTTGCATCGGACTCACTTCCGTAAACATTCCCAACTCAGTCACCTCCATCGGCGAATACGCCTTCTCCAGTTGCACAGGACTCACATCCGTAACCATCCCCAACTCAGTCACCTCCATTGGCGATTATGTCTTCTCTCACTGCTCCGGGCTGACAACATTGATTATTGGCAATTCCGTCACTTCAATCGGTGAATACGCATTCTACGACTGCACAAGGTTGACAGATATAAGAATACCCCAAAGCACAAAAAATGTAGATAGACGCGCATTCAGAGATTGTACCGGACTCATAACTGTTACAATAGATGGCTCGGAAACGATACTGTATAAAGAAGTATTTGAGGGCTGTACTAATATCACAGCGATTAATGTTCTTAGTAAAATGCCTCCGATTGGAACAGATGACACATTCGAACTTATAACCTACCGTGATGCGACACTTAATGTGCCCAAGACGGCAAAGGACGCGTACTCGAAACCGGCATGCTGGCGCAACTTCCGGCATGTGGAGGAGAAGGACTTCGGCGGCGTGGACGATGTGACGGCTGACGAGGATGGTATCTGCGTCAATGTGCGCGACGGACAGGTCGAAGTATGCGGCGCAGACGCATCCGAGGAAGTCCGTGTGTATGATATGAGTGGTATGGAGATATACCGCGGCATTGAGCGCACAATCGCGCTGCCGACCAAGGGCGTCTACATCGTCAAGGTCGCCGACCGCACCTTCAAGGTCGCACTATAACTCGACCAATAACCAATTGACAATCAATATAGCGAACCCGGAAACCCAATAAAGCAAGCCCAAATTCCCGAAAGCAGGATTTGGGCTTGCTTGTATTATATCGACAACTAATTGACAGCCTTTGCGACAAACGGAGGATTAGTCACGCCTATCAGCGGCTGAGCCATGCTTGGCGCTCGGGGGCGTCCATACGCTCGATGGCATAGCGCAAAGTGGTGCGAGGCATTCGGCTGTAGTGATCGGAGAGATAACGGCGCAGCAACTCTATGTCCTTCTTGCCGACCTCACGTAACATCCACCCTACGGCCTTGTGTATGAGGTCATGCGGATGTCCAAGCAGGGCGTCCGCGATGCGTAGTGTGTCCTCATATTGGCCGGCGCGTATCAATGCCGAGGTGCTGACAATGGCTATACGCTGTTCCCATAAATTGGTACTTTCCGCAAGGGCGTCAAGAGTGCCTCGGTCGGGATAAGCCCCGTCGGCACATGGCTGCAACAGCCATGCGCCCAGGATATATCCGGCCGAGAGGTCCACGAGATCCCAATTGTTGGCCCGACGGGCATACTCCAGATAAAAACGAGCAATCTGTTCGCGCCTATCGGCATATTCGGTAGGGGCAATGCGCTTTGACGGCGTTGCGGCCTTCATCTCCTCAACAAGCAACAGAAACCCGCATAGTCGTACCTCATGCCATTGAGACTGTAAAATCACGGCTATTTGGTCTAAAGGCACACTCAGGCGAAAACGCTTGACGACTTCGCGCGTCTGCGGTACGCGAAGCCCTAAAAAGCGGTCACCCTCACCATATTCGCCCGGTCCGGTTTTGAAAAACCGAAGGAGAATTAGACGCTGCGCCTCGTCTTGCATCTCGGACAAAGCGGCAATGATATCAGACGCTTCAGCCATCTCTTGCAAGTACTCACTTGTGGTTGTTATTGCCTTAACGTGCAGTATTTACTTATCTTTGAGTGCATTGCCTGCCGCGAAGGCATCGCCGACGCGCTCGCCCAGCCGGATATAGCCGTTATGTATCGGGTCGTAGGTTATCAAGTCCAATTTGGTGACATCCGGCTTACCGTCAGGCGCAAGGTATCGCTCGTCACACAGCACGTTGACAATATCGCCGACAAGATAGCACCCGGTCTCGCTCTCGTCAATCATCTTAGACACCCGACATTCGAGCGTCATAGGGAAGGCGGTGAATACCGGAGCGTCCACGTGGTCGGCTTGTTTCGACTCCAAGCCGGCACGAGCAACCTTGTCACGGACCTTGCGTCCGCTTACAAGCCCCACATAATCAGCAGCCACCATAGTATCGACAGTGGCGAAAGCGACAGTAAAATCGCCATTTACCTTGAGGTTGTCGGTGGTTGCGTGACTGCCCAGCGAAATCACGATTTTCTCATAATCCCATTGCCCGGCCCATGCGGCATTCATCGCATTGGGCGTATGATCTTTGTCGTAAGTGCCGATGACGAGTACCAACTGAGGCAGTACCCATGGCTTTGATCCGAAACTCTTCATATAAATCTGATTGAAAAAACGGTTAGAGATTCTGAAACACTATTTGTTGTTTGACGGCAGGCCAACGGCGCCGGTGGCGTGATCTATCGTGACACGGCGCTCGCGATACAACATCCCGACGGCTCGCTTAAAATCCTTTTTTGAGCAATGCAGCAGGGCGGCTATTTCGTCCGGCGAAGACTTGTCGGTAAGCGGCATAGCACCTTGTTTCAGCTTTTCGAGGATCGTGTCAGACAATGACCGTGCACGTCCGCCGACACCGGGAGTTGTGAGTGTCAGGTCAACGCGGCCATCGCTGCGACGTACATTCTTGACGTAAGCCTTCAGCCGTTGACCGCTTTGCAACGTGTCGTATAATTCGTTGGCATACAGCATCCCGCGATGCAAATTCTCCACAATCACGCGCCACCCTATATCGGTGCGCTCGGTCACCAGAACATTGACCGCCTGCCCGTGCTTGTAATCAGTCGGAACATTGTCCAAATACTTCCCTATCTTTGCCGTAGCCGCTATACGACCGGTAGCATTGTCCAGGTATACATATACCAAGTATATGCCATCAATGTGCATACGCGACCGCTGTTCGGCAAAAGGTACAAGCAAATCCTTGGAGAGCCCCCAGTCAAGGAAAGCTCCGATACGATTGACATCTCGCACTTGCAAGTACGCAAATTCGCCTACCATGGCTATCGGCTTCTCCGTCGTAGCGACAAGGCGGTCTTCGCTGTCATTATATACAAAGACGTCCAATGTCGAACCTATAGTCATATCGTCCGTACAATATCTATTAGGCAACAGGACACGCGTGGGAGGTGCATCGACAAGTACTTCATTGGCACGAGAGCCATGAGGTGCGTCAACCGTATTTTCGTCCGCCTCGCCAAGATAAAGGCCGTAATCACTGCGCTCCAATATAGTTAAGGTATTGGTTTTGCCTATTTTGAACATATCGTATCGGTGTTTTGCTGAAATAATACTCCACAAAAATAAGGATTTTCTCCCGTTTTTTTATACTTTTGCAAAAAAGTATATACGGCCGACACCGGCGCAGGACAAATCTCTGCGCGTTTTTCACTCCGGTCACCCACCCTACAATCAGCCATTATGGTAGAAGTTATCAAAGAGTATTTTCCGGAAATGACACCCGTACAAGCGTCTCAAATGCAGGCCTTAGACGCGTTGTATCGTGATTGGAACGCAAAAATCAATGTGATTTCGCGCCGCGACATCGACAACCTATATGTGCGTCACGTCTTACATTCGCTTGCCATAGCTAAATTTTGGAACAATACACTCGTTCCGGGGACTTCTATACTGGACATCGGCACCGGAGGAGGTTTTCCCGGCATACCTTTGGCCATAATGTTCCCTCAATGCAGGTTCCATCTCTTGGATCGTATTGCCAAAAAGATACGCGTAGTCAATGCCGTATCCGAGGCGCTGGGCTTAGAGAACGTGTCGACACAACAAGGCGACATAGGCGAGTGTCACGAACATTATGACTATGTAGTCAGCCGTGGCGTTATGCGTCTCGAACCGCTGGTGACTGCCATAAAGCACAACATCTCAAAAGAGAACAAAAACGCTTATGCCAACGGACTGGTATGCCTCAAGGGTGGCGACCTGTCAGACGAAAGTGCCGAGGTCAATTTCCCGGTAATCACCTACCCTCTCAATGAGTATTTTGATGCCGAAAACGCGGAAGTTCGAGAGGCTTTTGCTGACAAATACCTTGTGTACGTTCCTATGGCCGCAAAATAACGTAGCTTTACAGCACTTCACATATATCATATCATGCTTACACTCAAAAAATTTACATTCAATCCATTTGCGGAAAACACATATATTGTCTACGATCCTATAACCAAAGACGGAATTGTTGTGGACCCGGGTATGGCCACGCAAATCGAGCAAAAACAGTTTGACCTATTTGTTGACGAACAAGGCATACGACTATCCATGATTGTAAATACACACATGCACATAGATCATTGTCTGGGCAATAATTACGTCATCAAAAAATACGGCATACACACCGCCGCATGCGCTACCGAAATCGCCTTTGGCGAGAATCTCGACCAGCAAGCCCGTTTCTTCGGCCTAAACCTCAAAGGATTCAATACGACCGTAGATATCATCCTAAGTGACGGACAATTGTTGCCCGTAGGGACAAATACCATCGAAATCATTGCTGTACCAGGACACTCGCCCGGCGGTATTGCGATATACGACCGCGCCGACGGATGGGTACTCAGCGGTGACAGCTTATTCCTTGGCTCAATAGGCCGTACCGACCTTCCAGGCAGTGATCACAGCAAACTTATCCACTGCATTCGTACTCGACTGTTAACCCTTCCCGAAGCAACAACAGTCTACCCGGGACATGGCCCGTCTACGACCATCGGGCACGAACGGGCGACAAATCCATACGTACGGTAAATCCGTAGCGTTTTACAGATTGAGGAAGCGTTGATACGCTTGGCATTATCTGTTCGATTCTTGGTAAAAGCGAATATCGTTTAGCGTTATTTATATCGTACGGGCATAATTATTGCCCACACATCGGATTAACTTTGCGCTATAAATCAGCAAAGTATTCCGATTATGAAAACGATAAACGACACAGACACCATATTCGCAACCATAGTTCAATACGGACGTTCGCTGGCAAACGTCAAGTTGAGTGGAATGTCCTCCATACAGTCGATAATATCATACTTGCGTTCCCGAGATGCCGTTCCTTCGGGGTTATCACAGATTTCGATACGCAACAGCACTCAAGGCTGGTGCTCCATGCAATCCCTTTACATCCGTTGATATCGTTCTGCTGCGATTATCTGTAGGACAGTCGATAAGACCGGTAGTATTATTTCGGTCCTTGTCCCCTATCATCAGCGTCCCTCGATGCTTCTACAAGCATCTTATTTCCATATAATCGACTACCGGACAACGGCATAGACACTTTACTACACCTCCTTCGGTGGCTTTGCTCGTATTTTGATGGAAGCGCCATAGGCAGTATTTCGCGGATTATGCGTAAATTTGCACTAAAATATTTATAGGCATACGCAATGAATGATTACCGCGAAGTGCGTTTTGATATGACGCCATGTTCCGAAGATGCCACAGACCTATTGGCGGCATTCCTCGCAGACGAAGGATATGAAAGTTTTGTCCCTGACGAAAAAGGCCTTACGGCCTACGTCCCGGCTTCGGCCTGGTCTAAAGACGCCGTGAACAACGTCATCCGCGATTTCCCAATGGACACGACCATTCACGTAAAAGAAGTGTTGGTCGAAGGACGCGATTGGAACGCCGAATGGGAAAAGAATTACTTTCAGCCCATAGTCGTAGGCGACGAGTGTGTAATACATAGTACTTTTCACCACGACATTCCCAAAGCCAAGTACGATATCATTATTGATCCCAAAATGGCATTCGGCACAGGACATCATGCCACCACTGCCCAAGTCATCGAAAGCATTCTCGCCATAGACATGCGAGGACGCACCGTGATTGATATGGGCACCGGTACGGCAATATTGTCCATATTGGCCGCCATGCGTGGGGCTGAGTTAGTGACTGCCATCGAAATTGATGGTTTTGCGTATACCAACGCAATCGAGAATGTTGACATTAACGGTGTCAGCGATGTCGTGAAACTGATAAATGGAGACGCCTCGGCTTTGGCCGAAGTCGAACCTGCAGATATATTCCTTGCAAACATTAACCGCAATGTCATACTCGGAGATATCGAAGCCTACACCTCGCATCTACGAAACGGAGGAACAATGATTCTCAGCGGTTTCTATGAAGTTGATGTGCCGATAATTGAATCAGCGGCTCGTCCGTTGGGGCTTATAACCGAAGCCATACGCAGCCGCGACAACTGGACCGCCCTAACTTTGCGCAAACAATCTTAACGCATATGAATACGACTAAAACTATTATATCAGCCATTGCAATGCTTTGTTGCGGCGCAATGGCATGCGCTCAGAACACTAAGCCCGGTGATGCCGCCCCCGGGCGAGTACGGTTCGCCTGGGGAGCAGACGTCAACGGGAGTGTAGACCTTAGCGAGCACGATATGTCGTCATTGGGCATCGAAGCAATGTTCGGTATTGAGTATCGATGGATACGTTTTCTCGGAATAGGAGCACAAGCCGATGTTATGGTGAGCAATTCGTCAAGATCTTTTCCGCTGACTCTGAATTTCCGAACTGATTTCAATAGCAGTCGCCGTCGTCTGCTATTTATGGACATACGAGGCGGTATAGCCCTCAATTACTTAAATGGCGACCGTAACGAAACAGATCCGTATGTCAGTGGCGGCATAGGTGTCACATTGGCACACAAGAACACTTATAGTTCTCATTTTATTATCGGATACACCTATCTGGGCCAAAAGCAATGTTTTTATGGCGAAAGACTACGCGATTGCCCCGGCATAAGTTATGCCACTATACGTTTTGGCGTCACCTTCTGAGATACCTGAGATACATTACGCCACACCCCAAAGCATAAAACCACCGAATTGCCATGAACAGATTATTTGCGACAATTATAGCAACAATAGCTACTACCACAAGCACATACGCGTCGGATAATACTCCGGCTTTTATCAATACTGACGCAGACAGCATTTCATTATCCACAGCAGATGCGGCACAAAAAGTCGCTTGGGAAAACGTGGCATCAAAACTTGATTCGCTCGAGCGTCACGCTTCATCTTCGGTAGTACGTATACTTCACATCGGAGACTCGCACATCCAGGCCGAATTTGTCACCAACGCCCTGCGTGCAATGCTGCAAGACACATACGGTAATGCCGGGCGCGGATTGGTGTCTCCGTTGCGCCTTGCCGGGACAAACCAACCTGTAGACTACACGATCACCTCGCCGGATGCCAACGATTGGCGCAAAACACGATTATTAAAACTGCCGTGGGAAGCCACACCGGGCGTTACGGGTATTGCCGCACAACCAATCCGAGCCACCACCGCCACCATCAAAACTCTCGGTGCAGGACACAGAATTACACATGCAACCATCCTGACGGCTAATGGAAATCGGACATACACGTATGCCACACCTCAAGATAGCATAAGCGTCAATCTCGATGCCAATGAATCCTTATACGGAGCGATCCTCGAAAACGGCAAGCCCGGTGTGCTGTACTCAGCGATAGGCAACAACGGCGCATGTTTCACCGACTACCTGCTCATCCCGGGATTTGTTAAAGATACCAAGATCTTCCATCCTGACCTAATAGTATTGTCTATGGGCACCAATGAAGGTTTTTCGTGCATGACAGATACCGAAATACAGCGCTGCGCCTCTGACCTTATCAAATTGTTGCGTGAAGTGCATCCCGATGCGGCAATGCTTATCCTGACGCCCATGGAGTGTCAAATCAATCGCAATCACGGATACCGTCCGTTGTCGCCCTATTATGACATAAACGAACATGTGGCCGATGCTGCCCGCCTTATTTCGGATGTAGCCAAAGGAGAAGGCATACCTGTCTGGGATTTTTACGCCATCGCCGGAGGACATAGAGCGTCCGACCTATGGATCAAATCCGAACTTTTCAGCAAAGACCGAATACACCTCAATGCGGCAGGATACCGGTTACAGGCTCGCTTGATGTACTCGGCTTTGCGTGCTGCACTTCGCAAGTAGTCGCGACAACGCAAGGAGACTACTCTCTCTTGTCGTTGTAGCTTATATTGACCAAATTCTTAAAGCGGCAAAAACTAAAGGTATATATGCAAAAAAGGCGGAAACCCCGAGATGAGGTTTCCGCCATGCAAGCTGTTATAGGAAGAATTATAGGGGGAATTGGAGCAAATCACATGGAAATGTCCGAATCCCTGTATTTTTCTTAATTACTTACCCTTGTGTTCGTATTGCAATGTAAGCGAGGGCTGGTCGCATACTTCAGCCGGGCCGAAGTACTGAATGGGGCCGGGATATACATAGCGTGTGTTGAGAGCCCAGTCACGACGATGTGCTGCAAATTTGCGGAAGGGAGCGCCATCGAGTTTTACGAGAGCTTTTTGTATCACGGGCTTCATCTCGCCATGACGACGTTCCATATTCATCATCATCGTGATAGGTATACCGCCTGCGATCCATTGTACAGCCGGCTTAACCAGATTGCGAACGCTGGACATATATCCGGTTACACCTGCATTGATTAGACATGCAGCATTGAAGCCCAAGGCATAGCAATAGTCTGCATCGAAGTTCGAGGGATCGGCGCAACGTCCTTCGTATCCGAAGAAATGGTGAAGAGCAGAGAATTTACCATTGTACTTGCCTTCGGCACGCATTTGCTCAAGACGTTTGCCCACCATTTCGCTAAGCAGCTTTTCGGTTTCGATGAGCGAAACTTGTACATTTCCGTGGGGGTCGCGATCCAGTGTCAACTGGCGTGCAACGCCTTCGGGTAAAGCTTCGTATGTTTTTGCATTGTCTGCGCTGAGGTGCTCGATAACCCATTGACGCTGAGCTTCACGGTCAAGAGCGGCAAATACCTTCTCTTCTTTAGCAAGGAGATCGTTAAGTTCGGCAATCAGGCGACCAACTGCGGGTATAAACTCGATAAGGCCTTCAGGAATAAGCACCGTACCAAAGTTATTGCCCTCGGCTGCACGTGCAGCTACTACATCAGCCAGCTGATTGACAACATCTTGCAAGGTAAGATTCTTTGCTTCAATTTCCTCGGAAATGATGCATACGTTAGGCTGGGTCTGCAATGCACATTCGAGTGCAATGTGACTGGCGCTTCGGCCCATAAGTTTGATAAAGTGCCAGTATTTTTTTGCGCTGTTGCAGTCGCGTTGGATGTTGCCTATCACCTCACTGTAAACCTTGGTAGCGGTATCGAAACCGAAAGAGGTTTCAATCAGGTCGTTTTTGAGGTCACCATCGATGGTTTTGGGGCATCCTATAACCTGAACTCCGGCACCTACCTGCTTGTAATACTCGGCAAGCACGGCGGCATTGGTGTTGCTGTCGTCACCACCGATAATAACAAGAGCGGTGATATTGAGTTCCTTAAGTATCTCAAGGCCACGATCAAATTGATCTTTGGTCTCGAGTTTGGTACGGCCGCTGCCGATGATGTCAAAACCACCGGTATTGCGATACTCATCTATGATAGATGCTGTCAGTTCAATGTATTTATGTTCGACAAGTCCACCGGGGCCCATAACAAAACCGAATAGGCGGCTGTCGCGATGTATTCGCTTGATTCCGTCAAACAAGCCGGAGATGACATTGTGTCCGCCGGGAGCTTGGCCACCCGAAAGTATAACACCGACGTTGATGGGACGTCCGGGTGCTGGGTTGGCGTTCTTCTCGAAATGCAACTCGGGAAGTCCGTAGGTTTGGGGAAATAGTTTTTGAATTTCTTCCTGATTGGCAACCGATTGTGTCGGTTTACCAAGTACGGCCTTAACCGGACCGGTCAAGGCTATGGGCAGTTTGGGTTGGTAGCTTGCCCTGGCTTTCTGTAAAGCGCTCTTTTTCATTTTTGAGGCTGTTGTGATATGTGGTTGTACGATATATAAATATTCCCGATAAGTTGGACGATCTGCGCAAATTGCTGTATTCTTTAGCCTTAGCGTGTTATATTGTCAATCCACACATGGCGTCGTCCATATTTTTTGCAAAGTAAACATATTTTCACCAAATATCAAATATAAGCCAAGCCTCGTTAAGTTTTTTTGACAGTCGAATTTTCACTTGTCAACCGTTATTTGCTTCAACTTATCTTTTATACATTATTTAATACCTGTAAAGCGCCCCCAATATCATAAAAATTTGCTACATTTGCACCCGACAACCAAATGTATACGCACACACAAGCCATAAGACAGTATCGTATCGGTATATGCTGTAGACTACGCGCATGTATCGTGAAATTTGCCGTAATAATTGCTCTTGCATTTGTATACACCCCCACGTATGCACAAATCAATGCCGAGCAGGCTGTCACAGTAGGCCGCAATAGTATGTACTTCGAAGACTATATGCTGGCCATACAATACTTTAATCGAGCCATCTCCGCCAAACCCTACCTCGCCCTGCCCTATTTCTACCGAGCTGTGGCTAAATTCAATCTCGAGGACTATCGCGGCGCGGCCGAAGATGCCGGACGTGCCATCGAGCTCAATCCTTTCCTATCAGACGCATGGGAAGTCCGAGGCGTTGCACGTCAGAATTACAATGACAACGCAGGAGCGGTTTCAGACTACGACCATGCTTTGGCGCTGCTTCCACGCAATCGCCAAATAATGTTCAATAAAGCCATGGCTCAAACGGCATTGAAAGAATATGCTGCAGCCGATAGCACCTTTGGTGAATTACTGGAACACTACCCGCGCTTTGAAAGCGCATACCTCGGACGCGCTCGCGAACGCCTTGAGGCACCGGGAGCAGATACAATTGTCGCCATACAAGATATTAAGAAGGCCCTTGAAATCAATCCAAATAGCTTCAATGGCCACGCTATGGCCGCCGAGCTGGCAATGCGCCGCGGTGCCGCCTACAACGACACGGCTATGTACCATCTCGAAAAAGCCATCAAACTACGTCCCAATACAGCAGGGTTGTACATCAACCGAGCCTATCTCAAATACAATAACGACGACTATGACGGTGCGCTTGACGACTTCGACCATGCTATAGCATTGGAGCCTTATAATACGGTAGCATTATTCAACCGCGGCTTACTCGAGACCGAAGTATCAGACTACGATAAGGCTCGTGCCGATTTTGACCGCGTACTATCCCTCGAGCCGGAAAATATACGTGCTCGATACCAGCGAGCATACATCAACGGTCAACAGCGCCGATATGATAAGGCCATTGAGGACATTAATTATGTCATCAAGGCATTCCCGGACTTCCCGTCCGGACTATATATGCGTAGCGAATTCTATCGGCACAACGGAAATGCGCAACGCGCCGCCGCCGACTACAATCGCGCCGTTGCCCTCTCTCGTAAGTTACGCCCCGATGCGCAAGGCAAGGTTGAAAGCGACTACACTCCAACCGAACTTTCGGATGATGAAGTGGCACGTCGACGCTTTGCAACACTACTCACCGTGGAGCAACAACAACCCATCGATGCCGAATATAACAATCCTGACATTCGCGGCAAGGTTCAAGACCGCAATATTTCGATAGAACCGCAAGGATGGGTTGAGATATCATACTACAATGCGCCCACCGAATTACAGACTACCACGTATTTTATGAAAGACGTGGATATGCTTAATGCAACAGGCGCTTTGCGATACAAAGTTATGGTGACATCCAATGTACCGGGCAGCCTTGACGATGCTCTGTCACAACGCCATTTCACCTCCATAGAAGACTACACCAGCTACATGGCGACGCATACTCCCCGTGCCGTCGATTTCATCGGACGGACCATGGACTATCTGACACTACGCGACTACGATGCGGCAATCAAGGATCTTGACCGTGCAATTGCGCTCAAGGACGACTATGCGCTGGTATATCTTCTAAGAGCCCAAGCAAGGCACCACAAGTTGAGTCTACCGACCGGCGACAAGGAGAGCACAGATGCCACAGCCCGTGCCGCATTGAGACGTGCCACATACGATGAAATACTTTCAGACTTAAACAACGCCCTAAGGTTTGACCCGACCAACGCTTTCGTATGGTACGACAAGGCTTGCCTCTATATCGAGTTAGAGCTTGACAACGAAGCATTAGAAGCCATCAATCGCGCCATCGAGCTCAAAAACGACTTTGGCGAAGCGTTCTTCAACCGCGGATACTTGTATATGCGTATGGGCAATACAACAGCCGGGGCCGCAGACCTCGGACGTGCTGGTGAACTGGGTGTACCCGGAGCATACAATCTGCTCAAACGCCTGACTCAATAATATCTACGATCAACAAACTGATTCAAATAATCCCCAAGACCAATAACCCACAAACACCTAATTTCGCTAATGCTTACCTCGCAAGACCTTGAAGACCTGAAGAAGCGCGGCATCACAGCCGAGGGCTTCAGCACACTTTTTGCCCGATTCACGACGGGTTTTCCATACCTACGACTGGCTTCCTCTGCTACCGTAGACGGCGGAAGCATAATGCGCCTGACACCCGAACAGGAACAGCAAGCCATCAATCGCTGGCAGCAATATCTCGCATCAGACGATGCCGAAGTAACAAAATTCGTTCCCGCGAGTGGCGCCGCATCTCGTATGTTCAAGGCTCTGTTCGCCTTTGTAGACGGTACCGAAGACATCCCTGCCGAAGATTCGCCTGTTCGTGCTATTATTGACAATCTTGCCAAGTTGCCGTTTATCGGTGAATTAAATGATACTCTCCGCCGTATCTACGGAACTGATTCAGCCGACTTATGCGCACAGGGACGATACAAAGACATCATCCGCGCCATAGTCAGTGAAGAAGGCATGGGCTACGGCTCACTACCCAAAGCGCTACTTACCTTCCACCGCTATGCCGATGGGAGCACACGCACTCCGCTCGAGGAGCAACTCGCCGAAGGTGCACAGACAGCCGCAGCAGGAGGATTTGTTCGCCTGCACTTCACTGTATCACACAATCATCGCGAGCTATTTGCTCATAAAATAAGCGCTGTCGCACCTGCCATGGCCGAAAAATACAATGTATCGTACGATATCTCGATGTCCGAACAAAAGCCATCCACGGACACACCGGCAGCAAATGCAGACAACACCCCTTTCCGCGATGCGCAAGGCCATATAGTTTTTCGTCCCGGAGGCCACGGAGCACTTATTGCCAACCTCAATGATATAGACAGCACCGTTGTGTTTATCAAGAACATCGACAATATTGTCCCCGACTCGCTTCGCACTCCTACGATACGCTACAAGCAAATTATTGCCGGCGTGCTTATGCAAGCTCGCGATACCATAAGCAAATACCTCGAACAGCTACGTAGCGGCAAGTATACCATTGACAATCTGCGTCAAATGATTGCATATATGCATGACACGCTCAATATACGTCACGAAGACATGAAACATCTTGACGATAGCGAGTTGGCTATATACCTGATGAAAAAATTCGACCGTCCGCTGCGTGTATGCGGAATGGTGAAGAATCTTGGCGAACCCGGTGGCGGCCCATATATCGCATACAGCACAGACGGCAGCACCGCTCCTCAAATACTCGAGTCTTCTCAGATAGATCAGAATGATCCCGAAGCACGTGCGATGATGGCCACGGCCACGCACTTCAATCCCGTGGACTTGGTATGCTACGTCAAGGATGCAAACGGGCGTCACTATGATCTACCAAAGCACGTAGACCCTGCCACCGGTTTTATTTCCAGCAAGTCGCTTGACGGACGCGAACTCAAAGCTATGGAGCTTCCCGGGCTGTGGAACGGAGCTATGAGCGATTGGAATACCATATTCGTCGAAGTTCCTATCGAAACCTTCAACCCGGTCAAGACGGTCAACGATTTGTTACGCCCGCAACATCAGGCATAATATCTTCTGACAGAATGCTCGGTCGCAATAGCAATGGGAATCATTGCTATTGCGACCACTCAATAACTAAAGCAGACAACACGGCATCGCCGATATTCATAAACTATCCAAAAGCTCATTCATGAAACGCGTTTATATCGTATTGACATGCTTACTATTAATTGTCGTTACGGCAGTCACGGCTACTGCTCAAAATATCACACGATGCAAGTATAAGAAGGCGCTAGTGATCGGGGCACACCCGGATGACCCGGAAACTATTGCCGGCGGCACGATGCTGATACTCAAGAGTCTCGGATGCGAAGTTGTCAGCATATACCTCACCGGCGGCGAAGCCGGTATAAGCGGGAAGGATGCCACGCAGGCTGCGGCCATACGCCATCGCGAAAGCGCCGAAGCATGTCGCGTTATGGGCATACGCCACATATTTATGGATCAAGTGGATGGAAACGCCGAAGTCACCAAGGAACGGTACGCGCAGATGAAGGATATCATCGAACGCGAGAAACCTGATGTGGTTTTCACGCACTGGCCCATCGACTCGCACCGCGACCACCGCGTATGCTCAATTTTGGTATACGATGCCTGGCGTCAGCTTGACCATAGTTTTGACTTATATTATGCCGAGGCTATGTCCGGGCTGCAATCCCAGAACTTTGTACCTACAGATTACGTAAACATCGACGCAGTTGTTGACAAAAAGCACGAGGCTTGCCTATGCCATGTCAGTCAAGGTATGCCCGAAATACTTGACAAATGGCACACTGTAATGGAGCGCTTTCGCGGACTTGAATTTCACTGCAATGCGGCCGAGGCTTTTGTCAAGCAGCTATGGACATCCAGTGACATAATCGGAGATTAGCCCCCATACGGACATCGACATTCATTATCGTTTATTCGTCATTGCCTCCTTCCATACGCTACAAAACTATAATTTGCCGTATTGCGAAATAAGTCGTACCTTTGCCAACATATATGCCGGTAATGGCACATGTCATTCATTCGGACATTTTCTCAAGAAACGCAAAACGCACGACACATATCCTCGATATGGATCAGATATTGTACATACTGCCCAGGGGACTGGCCATCGGCATTCTGATATCGGCGCCTATGGGGCCTATCGGTATGCTGGTGATACAGCGCACCCTCAGCAAGGGGCGTTGGCCTGCGTTTTTTACCGGTATAGGGGCGGCACTCTCCGACCTTGCATATTGCCTGCTCACCGGCTTGGGCATAAGTTTTATCACCGACTTTATCGAAACACACCAATTCGGACTACAAATTCTTGGAGGTATCGTACTTGCCGCTTTCGGCATATACCTATTCCGGAAAAACCCCACACGTGCGCTTAAGCCCTCCTCCGAACCATCATCTAATAATTACGTTACAGACACCATTACTGGATTTCTGCTGACGTTTTCCAATCCGCTGATATTATTCTTTATCATCGGATTGTTCGCCCGTTTTAATTTTATACTCCCCGAATACGGCACACACCATTACATTATAGGATATGCTATGATTTTTGCCGGAGCATTGCTCTGGTGGTATATGGTGACCACACTTGTCAACCTATTGCGTCGTCGTTTCAATGTTCGTTCGCTATGGCTCATCAATCGTATTATCGGCGGCGTACTGATTCTGATGGCTGTGGTAGGCGTATTTATGGCTATACGCACGCATTATTTTGCTTAAAGACCACCCTCAATGCAACAACGTACACTTCATATCCCGTATATCCCTGAATTGGACTTGGCTATATGCGACAACGCCGATGACGACGTAATCACTATGCTTGATCGTCGAGGCAGCCGATGTCTCATAGACAGTCTTAATTGGGCCGATCAATATCCCTATGCACCGCTAACTTCGGTGACAGCCGGGCACTCTGGCACAGCTATATACATCGACTTCTTTGTTCGATGCAATTACTTGCGTGCTGTCAACGACAAAGATCTTTCGCCCGTAAGCCAAGACTCGTGCGTCGAATTCTTTGTATCTCCCGACCCCAACGATACCCTTTATTGGAACTTTGAACTCAATTGTATCGGCGCACTCAATGCCAGTTTCAGGCGCGAGCGTGCCCACCCTACCCGACTGACGCCCGAGCAGTTGGGACGCGTCATACGTCGAGCCAGTTGCGGCAATCGTCCATTTTGCGAAATTGAGGGTATGTTCACCTGGAACATTCTAATTGCTATTCCTATGGACATGCTCGGCATAGAATACCGACACGGAACACCGGTGGTTATGGCCGGCAATCTAAACAAATGCGCCTCGGCCACATCCGCACCGCACTATCTCAGTTGGAATCCAATCGACACACCGACTCCCGATTTTCATCGTCCGGAATTCTTCGGTAAAATCATCCTTGATTGACATCATAATCTCGGTAATGCTCGGATGCTACAACCGAGCTTTTTCGGGCATATAAACGGGCGTTTTTGTGCCCGAAATTTAGCCGAAACTTGTAACTCGAGGAACATTAGGTCATAATCCGTTTTTGCAAAGTTCAAAAGCCAGCCTCATAGGAAAGTTTTCCAAAACAAAGCGCTATGAATCTAATACTCAATTAATTAACTTTTTCGAGAGGCTGCAAAGTTTTCCAAAACGAAAATTTTCACAAAACTTTTAGTTAAAAAAGTTGCCCGAAAAAATATATTGTTCTACCTTTGCCGATGCAACACGAGCAAGCCTATTCGGCAGCCCTCCCGGACACTCGAACAGGCGCCCAATAGCGACATCATCAAAACAATATACGTCAAAAACCAACTTACTCATCCATATACCACACCTAAGGCTATGATACAGACAGTAGTGAAACGCGACGGCCGCGTCGTAGGCTATAACGAAGAAAAGATTAAGGCTGCCATCCGAAAGGCAATGCTCCAAACGCCGTTAGGCGAAGACGAGGCTCTCATCCAAAAGATTGCCGACCGCATCGGCACTACCGGCAACGAGCGTATGACTGTCGAAGAAATACAAGACCGTGTCGAACTTGAACTCATGGCATCGCCGCGCAAGGAAGTCGCAAAGAAATATATTGCATATCGCGACCAACGCAGCATCGCCCGTCGCGCCAAGACACGCGAGATGTTCCTCGAAATCATTGAGGCCAAGAATACCGACATAACGCGCGAAAACGCCAATATGAACACCGATTCGCCTGCCGGAATGATGATGAAATTCGCCTCCGAGACCACCAAACCGTTTGTAGACGATTATCTTCTGACACCCGAGGCGCGTCAAGCCGTACGCCAAGGTTACCTTCATATCCACGATAAGGATTATTACCCCACCAAGAGTCTCACTTGCGTACAACACCCGTTGGACAAAATTCTGCGCAACGGATTCATCGCAGGACACGGCGAGTCACGCCCCGCAAAGCGCATCGAGACAGCCAGTGTCATCGCCTGCATATCCCTCGAAACGGCACAAAACGAGATGCATGGCGGACAAGCCATCCCGGCATTCGACTTCTATTTGGCTCCGTACGTGTTGGCTTCGTATCGCGAAGAATTGCGTAGCCTCTCCGAACTTTACGGAAAGGACCTTACATACCTTGCAGACCAAAAAGTTGACGAATACCTACACCGTTCACTCGATGGTATCGATGACCCCACAGAGCGCGCACGCCAGCATGCCATCAACCGCACCGTCAGCCGTGTACACCAAGCAATGGAAGCGTTTATCCACAACATGAATACAATACATTCGCGCGGCGGCAATCAGGTAGTATTCTCTTCCATCAACTACGGCACCGATACTTCGGCCGAAGGGCGCTGCATCATCCGCGAATTGCTCCATTCGACATACGAAGGCGTAGGCAACGGAGCCACAGCCATATTCCCTATCCAGATTTGGAAGAAAAAACGCGGAGTCAATTACCTCCCCGAAGACCCGAACTACGACCTGTACAAACTTGCCTGCAAGGTTACGGCTCGTCGCTTCTTCCCCAACTTCGTCAACCTTGACGCCACTTTCAACTTCCACGAAAAATGGCGCGCCGACGATCCCGAACGCTACAAATACGAGATAGCGACAATGGGCTGCCGTACCCGAGTATTCGAAGACCGCTTCGGCGAAAAGACATCCATAGGCCGCGGCAACCTCAGCTTCTCCACCATCAATATCGTACGCATTGCTATCGAATGTATGCCCATACAAGATCAGCAGGAACGCATCGACAAGTTCTTCTCACGTCTGGACGAAGTACTCGACATCACAGCTCGCCAACTCTGCCACCGCTACGAATTCCAAAAGACCGCATTGGCCAAGCAATTCCCGCTTGTAATGTCGCGCCTTTGGGTAGGCTCCGAAAAATTACGTCCCACGGACACCGTCGAATCCGTTATCAACCACGGAACCCTCGGCATCGGATTCATCGGTTTGGCCGAATGTCTTGTCGCACTCACCGGACACCATCACGGCGAAAATGAGGAATCTCAAAAACTGGGTCTGCGTATCATATCGCATATGCGAAGCCGCGCCAATGAGTACAGCGAAAAGTATCAGCACAACTTCTCGATACTCGCCACCCCGGCCGAAGGCCTGTCCGGCAAGTTCACCGCCAAAGACCGCAAAACCTTCGGCATCATCCCCGGAATTACTGATAAGATCTATTACACAAACTCCAACCACGTTCCGGTATACTACCACTGCTCGCCGCGCCACAAGGCCGAGGTCGAGGCACCGTACCACGAACTGACACGCGGCGGACACATATTCTATGTCGAGATTGACGGCGACGCCACCCACAACCCCAAAGCCATAGCCGACATCGTAGACCTTATGGACAAAAACAATATGGGCTATTGTAGCGTCAACCACAACCGTAACCGCTGTATGGACTGCGGTTACGAAGACGCCACCGACAACCTCGACACATGCCCCAAATGCGGCAGTCACGCTATAGACAAATTGCAGCGCATCACCGGCTACCTCGTAGGTACCACCGACCGCTGGAACAACGCAAAATTGGCAGAACTTAACGACCGCGTCGTACACAAATGATGGAGCAATCGGTTGACAATTCCGAATCTCAGCCCGAAGAGTGCACGCAGCCTAACGGACAGCCTACGCTCCGTGTGATGGACATCGTTGCGGGAACAAGTGTGGATGGTCCCGGCCTGCGCACCTCGATATACCTTGCCGGATGCACCCACCACTGCCCCGAATGTCATAATCCACAGACTTGGGCACCGGATGCCGGGCACCCGATGAGTGTCGATGAAATTGTACACGAAGTCGATCGACACGGTTTCGACGTCACCCTCACCGGAGGCGACCCTATGTACAATGCCGCAGCCGTTATCCCACTGGCACGTCGATTACGCGAAGCCGGATACAGATTATGGTGTTATACGGGATATCATTACGAACAGGTATGCAACGACCCCGTACGCGCCAAACTATTGGAATATATCGATGTATTGGTAGACGGCCCGTACGTACATGCCCGACGAGACATCTCGCTGCTATTCCGTGGCTCGGACAATCAACGGCTTATCGATTGTAGGCGCTCAACACCTGACCACATCGTCTTATGGTCATCAGACTTTTAGGACAAGCACTATAGCGTCTAACAGATTGACTCCGGATGCAGGGCCTCGGTTCAAAACCATGACGATGGATAATCCGGACGACGAAAGATGCAGTTTCGCAAATCGGCTAATATCGGCCGTGGTTGCGGAGCGGCATCTTTCGCATTTTTAGTCGATTATCCGGCCTAATCGCTTTTTTACATTATTTAACATCAAAATCTGTGGATTAGGTGTTATGTTTGGCCTCTGACAAACGTCTTATATACAAAAGCCGCAACAAATGGAACAAGACGCAAAGACATCGACATTCATCAGCCTCCGCAGCCGCCTTCACGCTTCGGCGCAACGGTTGTTAGCTAATGCAGACGATGTCAACGATGCACTCCAGGAGTTGTTTGTACGCGTATGGCAAAATAAGAGTACTGCCGATAACGAGGAGCAGAGGCAAGCATTTATGTATATCACCTTGCGTAATATATGTATAGATATGCTTCGCCGCCGTCGCCACGCCGAAGATATAGACACCTCGGCAGAAGCACAAGCTGCGACAAACAATGTTGCATCGCGCATCGATGCCGCCGACCGCATAGACGACCTGCGAATCCGCATACGGCAATGTATGTCCGGGATTGTCCTGCGCGTGTTCGAAATGTATGCATTTAACGAGATGGACTACACCGAAATATCCTCCGAGTTGGGCATATCCATCGATGTGGCGCGTAGCTATATGTGCCGTGCACGCAAGATTGTACGCACCCAATGTCGCGAAGCACTCAAAAAATTATAAAAACAAACAATATGGACAGTAAAGACAATATGACAATAGAACAGCTTGAAAGACTGGCCCAAGCATACTTCGACTGCGAGCTCAACCGCCGTGAGGAGGAAGATCTCAAAGCGGTACTGCTTTTCGCCGAGGCGCACTCGCCACTCATCGACGAGTGCCGCCTGGCGATGGGCCTCGAAAGCATAGCCGCACGGCCACAAGCACATGTCGCGACCGTACATCGTCGATTCAAATTCCGTAAATGGATTGCTGCAGCTGCATGTCTCACCGCAGTCGCTGTTACGGGAATCGTAATGATGACGACAGCCGGGAAGCTGCAGGATAGTTCGGAGACTGTCATAACCGTATACGCAAACGGCAAGCGAATCACTGACAGCGACCAAGCACACGACATTGCCATGTCCAAGTACAACGAATGTATCGCATTGGCAAAAAAACTCGAGAAAGATGCCGATATGCGTATCAAACACGTCGATGAGCTACAACAATCGACTTCGGAGATATACCTGCGTGCCACACATCTACAAACACAATCTGCCGCTACCGAGGCCTCTATTGTCGATCGTTTAAACAAATATACTTCGTCTAACAACTAACCACACAAATACATAACTGATATGAAACGCCTATTACTAATCCTCCTCACCATCTTGTGCACCACAGCATGCTGGGCCAATGGGCTCGCTACGGAAAGCCTTTTCTGCGAAAGCACCTACAAAAACAAAGCCGTGAGTGTATCCATAATCACAAAAAAGAACTCCGTATTTCGCAGCATCAGCGTAAGGGGCGATGCATCTCTCGTCTCCAAGATTGAGAGCGCCGTCAAGAAAGACCGTGCCAAGGCAGCAAGTACCACCGAGAGTTACAGCAATGGCGGCGAAACTTACGACCTGATTTTCAACGTCAACGGTGTCACCGTTATCTTCACCAAGCGGGGCGACAACCGTGCCGAGCTTTCTCTGTCCGGAAAGCCTGATTCTTCCGATTGACCGAATTTATGCCAACTCCTACCAATGGGCTGTATCAAGATAGGCACAGCCCATTCTTATTTTAATGTCCCGGAATGGAATAATCGGTGCGTCAAAACAGGTTCAGTCTGACTATATTCTTTTGCCTGAATTCTCCACATAATGACAAAAACACATCACTATTCGATGTCAGTCAGATAATACGCCACATACATTTTAGCCAAACAAACACAACAAAATAAAATTTTATAAAAAAAAATAAGCCGGTCAATTAATTGTATATCAATAATATACTAACAATATACACAGTTATTAGACTGAATCTGAAAAATAATGGTTTGTATATTCAATAATTATTTTTAACTTTGCGAGTATTGACAACAACACCTCAAAACACAAAAAAACGATATAGCCTATGGGACAGATTATATTCACTGAGTTCGAACTCCAGGTGCTCGAAACCGCCAAAATCCTCGGCGGTAAGGGGGAATGTCACTACCCAAAACCAATGCAACAACTCTGCTGATGGATGCGGAGCGGGAAGCCTCCAAAACCAGTGTAGCAATAGTGCCCAGTGTATGTGCTATATAACGCAAAACTGCGAGACACAAGAACGTTGCCTTCAGGTTAGTTGTCTCTAACTTTCACTTCAATCCTCTGTGCCATGAAGCGAAGTGACTACAACTACGTGATATACACAGACCAATTCGGATATTGGTTCGAAGTATTTGAAAAAAACATTGTTGAACTACTTAACTCATCTACATGAAGAAACCGAATAAACCTACTCTATGTGCCGCCATTGCTCTTGCCATGGCAGGAAATGCGGTTTTTGCGTCCGAACCTTCGAACAGCACAACCGCCGCAAACGACACCACGGGGGTCATAAGCCTCAATGAAGTGGAAGTCGTTGCCGAAAGGGTGATTCATAAAGGCGACCACGAAGTACTGCTGCTGTCTGATGAAAACCGCACTTTCGGCACCAATGCGTTGGACGCCATATCATCACTTGTATACTTTAATACTTCGCTGAACGGACGTACACTTACAAACGATCTCAACCAAAGCGTGTATATCCTAATCAATGGTGTCCCGGCAGACGGAGACAGGTTGCGCACATACAAAGGTGATGACATAAAAAAAGTCGAGTATTACGCCATAGCTCCACCTAAGTACACTATATTCACCTTCGGCCCTATCGTAAACGTTATCACCAAAAAGAAACACAATCGGCAATACGATGGATACTTCAATACGTCCAATGCCGTAGCCACCGGGTTTGGTTTCAATCAGGGCGTCTTCACATATACAGACTCCCTGAACATGGTGAAAGCCGGATACTGGGTTAGTTATCGTAATATCGGGAACATAGGCGAGCACTCCGAATACAATTATGACAAACTCGGGCGAAGCACGGCGTACGACACCAAGCGACGGTATGAGGGCGCGAAGCACAACATTTCAGCCGAGTACCAACGCTATCAGGGCAACCACCTATTCAACGTGTCTGTCGTGGGAGTAATCAATCCCGGAGAACAAAATAGCTCCGGAACTTCGCTATTGACCGAAGGCACACAGGCATATACAGGGACAAGTCAGTCGCACCTGAAATCGCGAGCCAACTCGATAAATACATCAATATATTATGGCCTCACAAAAGGACGGACGTCTTTTGCGGTTTCCGCTAATGGCGCTTTCGGCAAATCGTATTCGGATGCATGGTCTAAGGCGGTTATGCCTGAACCATACAGTCAATACAGCTACGATAACAATAGTCGATTAGACAATACTTCATATACATTCAATTCTTATGCCCTTGTCACAACCCCATGGCTGGGTGGCAATTTTTCGACTGTGGCGGCGTATAATTACTCTCAAATAAAGCAGGAATATTCAGGGAATACCGTTACTCCACATACGCACGATGTTTTCATAAACACGGCTATGTCGTGGAATTTCAATAACGAGCTTTACGTCTTTGAGACACTCGGAGCATCAGTATACAGTGAGTATAACGGCACGCAAACACGCACAGTATTCTCACCGCGACTGTTCTTTTCTATTAATTGGTGGCCGAAATCAGTTAAAGGTTTTAATTCACGACTCGATTTTGTCACTACGAAAAATAAATCTACTTTAAGTAGTCTGAGCAAAAGCTTCACCTATAAAGACAACTGGTTTATATTCACAGGCAATCCAGAGCTAAAAGGTTACTGGACATCAAGTGGAACACTTCTAACGTCTTACAGATTTGGCGATTCTGGAAATAAGATAACAGCCAGTTATTCACTATCTTATTCCGACAACCCGTTTATAAATACACTGGAGTATGACAACGGAATGGTCATAGCCAAGCAATATGAAATGTCTTACCGCTGTTATCATTCCCTGACCATCAAAGGCTCATGGTTTCCATTTAAGTGGTTAGAACTCGCACCTTACATAGAATATGACGCGGAAAAATACTCAACACTGGCACAACGCTACAACCATAAGCATTTCCGATTCGGTGGCTCTGTAATATTGCGCCACAAGGCATTAACTCTGACACTTGCAGCCAATTCATCCGGTAGGACTTGGGCCGGAGACTTCACTGACCGGCATAGCGCACAATATGCCGCCGTAGTTCAATACAAATGGCGCAACTGGGCCTTCGGTGCTCAATGGCATTACTTCGGTCATAACGATTACGAAAGCGGAAGTATTCCCGGATTTAATTATATCATAAGCTCGGAATACACAAAGCTGCATAATCTGGTGCAGTTAGACGCAATATATTACTTCTCGATAGGACGTTCACGCAAACATGCCGGCAAGATGCTGTCCAATGGAGAAGGTGTCGATAGCGGACTCAACTCCTACAACAAAGGCAAGATCAGTCAATAATCCGGGCCATACAGGATTAAGCCTCACGAGATGAAGCGCTTCCCTTTCACTAAACAGACAGACGCCATGCAGTGCGGAACAGCCTGCATGGTGTCCGTCTGTCGTTATTACGGGGTAAGATACTCGGCTCGTTTTATCTCCGGCATGGGACAAATAGGCCATGAGGGTATGTCCTTACTCGGACTATCAAAAATGGCTCAACGACTCGGCTTCCGGACCATAAACGTCTCGATACCCTTAGTCAAGTTGCAAGATCTTCCCCTACCCTGCATACTACACTGGAACCAGAACCATTTTGTAATTCTATACCGCATAGACGACCATAGGCGCTACTACATCTGCGATCCGGCCAAAGGTCTATTGCGCCTAACCGAAGACGAATTCCTGAGCCATTGGGTCGGTGCATCCGACAAGGGCATTGCCATGCTATTAGAGCCAACGGACAAATTCGGCACAATCGCAGAAGAACATATAACCACACCCTCGGCACTACGGTTTGTACTCGGATATATAAAGGAATATAAAGCATACCTTTTTCAAATAGCCCTCGGCCTGGCTCTTGGTTGCCTATTGCAACTGGCAATGCCTTTTCTGACGCAATTCATAGTCGATAAAGGTATCAAACGGCACGACATCGGACTAATATGGCTGATACTTGTCGGTGAAATGATGATAGTGGCGGGGCGCACAGCCACAGATTTCATACGTAGATGGCTATTACTGCACATGTCCATGCGAATCAACATAAGCCTCGTCAGCGATTTCTTTATCAAACTGATGAAATTGCCGATGTCCTTCTTTGAGTCCAGGCTATTAGGAGACTTGCTGCAACGAGTGGCCGACCATAGCCGAATACAGTCGTTCCTGACCGGACAGGTGCTCAATGTGACCTTCGCCATACTAAGTTTTGCGGTCTTCGGCATAGTTTTGCTGATATACAACGGAGTGATTTTTGCCGTGTTTATGGGAGGCAGCATCGCTTACGCACTATGGATTGTACGCTTTCTGCGGCAACGCAAGATTCTTGATTACGAAACATTTGAGTATGAAGCTGTAAGCCAAAGCAAGACTTACGAGATGCTGTCGGCAATGCCCGAAATCAAATTGCAGAATTGTGAAAAACGGCGGCGTTACGAATGGGAAGACACACAAGCAGACCTCTTCGGGACACGCGTACGTGCGCTCAAACTGCAACAGATCCAAGAAACCGGAGCTATACTCATCAACGAAATCAAAAACATCCTGATTACCGTATTGTCGGCCACAGCCGTCATCGAAGGCGAAATTACGCTCGGCATGATGCTGGCCATACAATATATCGTAGGGCAGCTTAATTCGCCCATCGAGCAATTGATGTCCTTTGTATACTCCTGTCAAGATATGCGTATCTCACTTGAACGAATCAACGAAGTCCATCGAGGCAAAAATGAGGAGTTTTTTGCCGGGACTCGTACACGACTTGCCGAGACGGGAGACATCGTATTCGACCATGTATCGTTTAAATACGACCTCGACTCACCCGAATATACATTGAACGATATCTGTATGTCAGTCCCCAAAGGTAAAATTACAGCTGTCGTGGGCGCCTCCGGCAGCGGTAAAAGCACATTGCTCAAGTTGATTCTCGGGTATTATCCGCCCCTATCCGGCACAATAGACATAGCCGGTGTAGATATTAGAGAATACAGCCCGCGTTGGTGGAGGAGCCAATGCGGAGTAGTGATGCAAAACGGATACATATTCTCAGAGAGTATCGAACGGAATATCGCCGCTGACGACTCTGAAATAGACCGCGACAAATTGGATTATGCCGCACGAGTGGCCAATATTTATGACTTTATACAATCACTTCCTCTTAAGTACCTCACGAAAATCGGGAACGAGGGCCTCGGGCTCAGCCAAGGACAAAAACAACGTATACTTATCGCTCGTGCTGTCTATCGCTCGCCTCAATACATTATGCTTGACGAAGCCACCAATTCGTTAGACGCGTCTAACGAGCGCGCAATTGTGGACAATCTTGCCGAATTTTTCAACGGACGCACGGTCATCATCATTGCACACCGGCTATCGACAGTGCGCAATGCCGACCGGATAATCGTTCTCGACAACGGCCGAATTGTCGAAACAGGCAACCACGATACACTTATCAAATCGCGCGGGACATATTACAACCTCGTCAAAGATCAACTTGAGCTCGGACAATGAAACAACTGTTATGGACAAAAAAACGCAAATAGACGACTCGCAACGATCGCCCAAAATACAAAGTATGCTTGGCGAAAAACTCCCATGGATTATACGACACGGCACATTATTGGTGTTAGCTGTATTTATTATATTGTCTGTCATTGTCCTTCTGACACCAATGTCTGACGACGGCGCAACCATATTCGACCTTTTAGTTGACAGATAAACACTCCTTTTCCCAAAAAATTAAAGACCTGTCGCCCGCAACTGCGGCCGAATACAGCTCGTTTCCTTTCACTGAGGATGTCGGTGCCGATCATATCTTCTTATCATTACGGGTAAAATACATATATATTCTACATATTATACTACACAATTCATACCCGGATTTCGACAAACAGCCCTTCCATCAACGGCGACATCTGTTTTTGCTGTTGCGTGTATAGCGCAAAATGCGTAAATTTGCACGTTAAAACCAGCTATTACGACTATGGAACAGTCTCGGGACATCTATGTCGATGTCTGTGATATACATACGCATGTACATATCGCCGGAAACGAGGACGGTATGCCGCTTATTCTTATGCACGGCTGGGGGTGCAACGTATCCACCGTAGCCTCTATAGAATCCGTATGCGCCGCCAACGGATGCCGCGTATACAATATTGATTTACCCGGATTCGGCCAAAGCTCCGAGCCTCCGTCCGTATGGGGTATCGAAGAATATACCCGTCATATCGAAACTCTTGCAAAAGAGCTCGGCATCGTACGGCCCATACTTGTCGGACATAGCTTCGGTGGACGCATATCCATACTTATATCATCTCGCAACGATGTGCGTGCAGTCATATTGGTGGATGCAGCCGGAATCCGTCCGCGCCATAGCCTCAAATATTATCTCAAAGTTTACAGCTACAAAGCCGGTAGACGCATAGCTTATGCTTTGCTCCCGCGCACCAAAGCCGAGGCTGTGGTCGAGCGAATGCGCCGCCGTCGCGGCTCGTCCGATTATGCCAATTCCACGCCTATGATGCGTGCAATACTCAGCCGCTGCGTCGGCGAAGACTTAAGACTCGTTATGTCCTCTATCAAGGCGCCGACCCTGCTGGTCTGGGGCGAAAACGACACCGCAACACCTATCAGCGATGCTCATATAATGGAGAAATCCATTGCCGATGCCGGTCTGGTATCTTTTGCCGGATGCGGACATTATAGCTTCCTGGACAATCCCGTCGGGTTTAGCGCCGTAGTCGCATCATTTCTCAATTCACTCAAAGACAAGAAACAATGACAACACAAATGACGATATTGGCATCTGCCGCCGCATTGGCTATGGCCGTAGCCCTATTCTTCGAACTGCGGCGCGACCTTATGATGCTGCAACAAAATTCATATCGCAACTCTCGATATATGCAATGGTTGCGCGAGAGCGGAGACAGCACTTCGATGTCAAGATTATGCGTTTTGATTATATTCTTTGTTGGTCTTACCAACTTGCATCTGTCTGTCGTTGCACTGGGAGCGGCGCTGCTATATGGCGTGATTCGGACATGGCAATTGGCCGCCAAGCGCTACAAAAAGCCGTTGGTGATGACGCGGCGTGCCGCCCGAATAATGGTCACATCAAGCATCATTGCAATAGGCATTGCTTGCGCCTCAACGCTGCTGATCGGCGATGTATACGCACCTTACGCTTTTGTGGCGGCCGAGTCTCTCACTGCTTGTTTCGCTCTATCGCACGGCATAATTATGGCCGCCTGCTTCATATTGATTCCTGTCGAAGATGCCATCAATCGTCGCTACATCAACGATGCACGACGTCGTATTGCAGATATGCCACGTCTTAAAGTGGTCGGCATTACGGGTAGCTACGGTAAAACTTCGACCAAGCACTTTTTGAACCATATATTGGCCGAGCAATTCAGCGTCTGCATGACTCCGGGCAATTTCAACACTACGCTTGGTGTTGTACGTACCATACGCGAATATCTGAAACCATACGACGAGATATTCATCGCCGAAATGGGTGCAAAACAGCGTGGAGATATTCGCGAAATTTGCGATATCGTGCATCCCTGCATGGGCATTATCACTGCCGTAGGGCCTCAGCACCTCCAGTCATTTAAAACCATCGAAAATGTACGCGACACCAAATTCGAATTGGCTGATGCCCTGCCCGCAGACGGATTCGCAGTAGTCAATAACGACTTCGAAATGATTCGTACACGTCAGGTGGACAATGTTGCGGTTGCTCGCTATGCAGTAGAGAACACTGACGGTGCGTCGTACTATGCTTGCGACATTACGACAACGGCTCATGGCACCTCATTCACCATCGTAGGCCCCGACGACCTGCGACTGCAACTGCAAACCCCGCTGGTGGGACGTTGCAACATATCCAATATTACAGCGGCAGTAATCATAGCACTCAGGCTCGGGGTACCTGCCGCAAAAATCGCTGTAGCAGTACGCACGCTCAGCCAAGTGGAACATCGCCTGTCGGTGCGCCGTCTGCCGGGCTCGTACACTATACTCGACGATGCATACAACAGCAATCCCGGTGGTGCGAAAATGGCGCTGGAAGTCCTTGCAGATATGGCTCGTGACAGTCACGGCCGAGCAATCATTATCACTCCCGGAATGATTGAGTTAGGCGACCGACAAGAAGAGCTAAACCACGCATTCGGCACTCAGATAGGCCAAAAAGCCGACTTGGCTCTTGTCGTCGGGCAATACAACCATGACGCTATCATCCAAGGCATCGAAGAGTCGAAAAACGCAGAAGGTGGCCGAGGCACTGAAGTCCTTGCATTTGATACTTTTGCACAAGCGCAGCAATATATCATCGCCCATGCCGGCCAAGGCGACGTAGTCTTGTACGAGAACGACTTGCCCGACACTTTCAAATAGTTGGGAGACTAACTGCTTCAATATCTTAGCACAACATAAGCAAACAACAATACATTATGAATTATGAAAACCAATATCGGTGTATTTTTCGGCGGACGCTCTACCGAACACGAAATATCCGTAATCTCGGCATCGCAGGCCATGAATGCCATTGACCGAACACTTTACGACATAACCCCTATATATATCACCAAGGGTGGACAATGGTATACCGGTGAAGCCTTGATGGAGGTTTCCAATTACCGAGACGTTCCGGCGCTGTTGCGCCGCTGCACCCCGGTATATATGCGTCCCATATATGGCGATACAGCGCTCTATACCGATGCATCCTCGATGTTTGGCACCAAGGTCAAAAAAGTGACTACGCTTGACGTCATCATCCCGGTGCTTCACGGCGCCAATGGCGAGGACGGATCGTTCCAAGGTATCTTGCAGGCCACAGGCATACCTTATGCCGGATGTGACGTGCTGGCTTCGGCCAACGGCATGGACAAAATCACCATGAAGATGATACTTCGCGCTTGCGATATACCCGTGGTAGACTACACCTGGTTCACCGACCAACAGTGGTCTTCAGACCCTGACGCAGTTATCGCACAAGTCGAAAAAGCTCTGGCATATCCCGTAATTGTCAAGCCTGCCGACCTCGGTTCTTCCGTAGGTATAGCACGTGCTGACAATCGTGAGACTCTTGCCGAGAAAATCACAGAAGCAGCCAAATACTCGACACGTCTCATCGTTGAACACCTTGTCGAACAACTCAAAGAGATCAATTGTTCAGTTCTCGGGACATGTGACGACTATCGGACCTCGGTACTCGAAGAGCCGATTAAAACCGGAGAAATCCTCTCGTATACAGACAAGTACATGGGAGGCAGCAAAGGCGCAAAAGGTATGCAAGTCTCTGCCAAACGAATCCCGGCCGAATTGGACGAAGATGTCACCAAACGCATCCAATTTCTCGCCGGAGAGACGTTTCGTGTATTGTCTTGCCACGGAGTAGCTCGCGTTGACTTAATAATCGACGATGCTAACGGCTCGATATATGTCAACGAAATCAACACAATACCCGGCTCGCTATCCTTCTACTTGTGGGAGGCTTCGGGTATTACATTCAGCGAACTAATGTCACAACTGGTGTCTCTCGCGCTCAAGCGCGCCCGTCACCAAAGCCAAAAAGTTGTATCGTACGACCAAAACATATTTGCTCTCGGTGGCGGCACAAAAGGCGCCAAGGGGGCCAAAGGAGTTAAAGCTTAATCATAGCAATACACCACTGAATGTAATGTGCAGACATCGAAAGGTGTCTGCACATTACATTCAGATTTGTTTACTATACTGCACATAACCCGTTAACGTCTAAGGCCAAAGCCGGCACAGACTTCCACGTATGAACAAAAACCGCATAGTCTCTTTTATATGGCAGCATATTCTGCTGCTGTTTTCGCTGTTTCTAATGACACTTGGCGTGGCTCTATGTGTCCAAAGCCAACTGGGATCAAGCGTGATTTCATCACTCCCCTATGTATTCGAAAGCGCAGGCGCAAAGGGAGCTATGCCATCACTGACTATCGGTCAGTATACATACATCATGAATGTCGTGTTTGTCATTTTCCAAATTGCCCTCCTCCGACGACAATTCGAAGCCGTCCAACTTTTCCAATTATTGATTGGGTTCGTTTTCGGTTCACTCATCGACCTGAACATGCTCTTGACTTCCACAATAGCTACCGATTGGCTACCGGGCAAAATCATATTGCAAATCGCCGGATGTACAGTGATGGGCTTTGGCATAGCTCTCGAGGTGAGATGCGGCTCGGTGACAATGCCCGGCGAAGGACTGCCGGTTGCAATAAGCCGTGTAACATCCATCGATTTTTCGACCGTCAAAATCGGATTTGACATCTTTATTGTGGTATGCGCAGTGGTCGCGTGCTATGTATTCTTCGGACAGTGGTTATGGAACATTGTAGGTATAGGCACATTGTTTGCCATGGTATATGTGGGCGTATGCGTACGCTTTTTCGGCAAACACATCGGATGGTTTGAGCGTATGCTCAATTACCGCCCGGGGTTCAGGCGCTACATATACGGTTTGGCCCGATATTTATTCAAGTAACTCGTAGATACTTAAGCTGTCTGCCCTCGGTGATTCAGCGCTTCGGCCAACGCCTCGGCGCATCGACGTCCGTCAATAGCGGCAGACACGATTCCACCGGCATATCCGGCGCCCTCGCCACATGGATATAGGCCTAATACATCTGTATGCACAAGTGTCGCTTCGTCTCGCGGTATGCGTACCGGCGAACTGGTGCGCGTTTCAGCGCCTATGACGCAAGCATCCGCGCATAGGAAACCGCGATGACGACGCCCGAATTCGCTGAAGCCCTTCTGCAAACGATATGCTACAGCTTTGGGCAATAATTCGTCTACTCGCGCCGTATGTATTCCGGCGGCATACGAAGTGGGCGGTAAAGATGCCGATGGACGTGAAGCGACAAAATCTGTCATACGCTGTGCCGGAGCATTAAGACTGCCGCCGGATTCAAAGAACCTATGTTCGATAGTCTCCTGATAGTGCATCATTCGCAATACATCATCGCCTTCGACATCTTCAGGCAAAATCTCCACAACCATACCGCTGTTGGCCCAGCGTGTACCGCGGTTGCCGGGAGACATGCCATTGACCACCAATTCGCCCGGCGCACATGCCGCCGGTATAATAAAACCGCCGGGACACATACAGAAAGAATATACCGCACGACCGTCCACTCGAGTCAACATCGAATATTCGGCAGCCGGCAGGTATTTGCCTCTTCCATTGGGGTTGTGATATTGTATTCGGTCTATGGCCTTCTGCGGATGCTCCAAGCGCACACCGACTGCAATGCCCTTAACTTCGAGCGTAAGTCCATTGTCTGCAAAAAAATGGTATATGTCTCGTGCCGAATGGCCGGTGGCAAGTATGACCGGGCCGTGAAACGTATCGCCGTCTGCTGTTGTCACTCCTACGGTATGTCGTACACCATCTATTTCTTTTATGTCTATCGAAATGACACGCGTGCCAAAATGTACTGCGCCTCCACAGCGCAGAATTGTCTGACGCATAGCCTTGATAATGGCCGGCAAACGGTCCGAACCAATGTGTGGATGAGCATCTACGAGTATATCGTGCGAAGCTCCATGCTGATGGAATATATTTAGAATAACGTCCACCGGGCCGCGTTTGCGACTGCGAGTGTAAAGTTTACCGTCTGAATATGCCCCGGCACCACCTTCACCGAAGCAGTAATTGCTGTCAGCGTCTACAATACCGCAGCGACTGATGGCTGCAAGATCTACACGCCGGCTGTCCACATCCTTTCCACGTTCCAAAACTATCGGACGAATACCCAACTCGATAAGCCTTAGAGCGGCAAACAACCCGGCCGGACCGGCACCTACAACGATGGCTTCCGGCGCATCTGCCCCCACCGGCTCAAACGTTACAGGCTGTGCAAGATCCACCGAAGTGTCGATTTTGTCTATATGAACTATGACCGCAAGATTGACCTTCACATTACGTTGCCGTGCATCTATGGAACGGCGCACGATGTCTACGCGGCAAATGCGGTTGACATCAATGTCCATCTTGGTGGATATATATACGCGCAAAAGTGCGTCATCGACAGCAGTCCGAGGATCTACAGTCAATTCTATACGCTCTGTCATATTGCTTTATTCTTTAGCACCGGTACTATTTCTATTATTATAGTACAAAGTATATTACGTTATTTTTAGAGACTTACCCCTGCTACAATTATCTGTGACAGGGGTAAATCTTTATGCTTACTTATTAGGTCATCTCCATAATTGGTACCACATACGTACTCGTCATGGTTATGATCAATGGCCGAATCAGGCCGTTGGCTTATAAGAGCTTGATGCTGATATAGCGTTTGGGGTGGGCTTTGATGTCGGTGAACAGCGAATCAAGACTCTGTACTGTGGCGTTGAGGTTGTTGTACAACGCCGGATTGTTCATCAATTGGCCCAAGGTCGAATTGGGACTCTTAAGTTGCTCTGAAAGAGCCCTAAGGTTCTGCGCCGTGGCGCTCAACGTCGTCATCAGTGAGTCCACAGGTATTGTGCTTAGTTTCTCGGAAAGTACGGCAATATTGCCTACAGCAGTTGATGCATTGCCGGTGATGGACTTAACATCCGAGGTTATGGGAGGGAGTGTGCGCATAATGCCATTAAGAGCCACCGTAGCCTTCTCTATATTTGCCGTAATTGCATCAAGTCGTTTTACTGATGCTGCAAGCGCGGGATCGGAGACAAGGGCATTGACACCGGTGAGTAAAGTATCAACCTTCGGGACAATTGCAGCGACAGATGGCAATAGATCATCTGATATATTGTCCATCATACCCTTGGGTACTATGCCGGGGATTTCCGCGCCTACTTCGTAGAAGTCCTTGCCCGGGGCCAATACAAGTTGGATGGATGCGGTACCAAGCAGATCGCTGGAAAGCACAGCCTGCGAACCCTTGGGCAAGCGGAGGTCCTTGTCAAGGGATATCTCGACACGTACATGTCCGGGGTTGTCGTACTCGTAAGTTATATCGCGTACCTGCCCCACTTTGTAACCGCTCAAGGTTACAGGAGCCGATATAGCCAATCCCTGAACATCGGTGTAAGTTGCATAATAATAGTTGGTAGCCTTGAATACATTGACGCCCTTTAGGAAGTCTATGCCAAATACCAAAATAGCAAGTGCCGAAAGAGCACATACGGCAATAAGAATCTCTTTTCTGAAGACTTTTTTCATTGTCTGTTTGGTTCGTGTTATCGTTTCGCGGTGCATAGCGCCGCTTGTTGTTTCTGATTTAGATTACTACTTTGGGGTGAAAAGTGACTATCTTTTTTTCTTCCCATTAGGTCTATCTGCAGATGCAGTGTGTTGTTTGCCCGCCTCCTTCTGCCTGATGGTACGCTTATAATACGTCTTAATGGCATTAAATATTGCCTGAGCACATTTTTCCCGACCTTCTTCATCGGCAAAGAACGCCTCAATTGTCGGATTACATATAAAATCAAGTTCGACTAATACGGCAGGCATCGAAGTTGCCCATAATACCCAAAAGTTAGCTTGTCGTAGCCGTTTATCTACACGTCCTGCCGTAGTTACCAATTCGTCCTGAGCCAATCGTGCAAAGTCAATGCTCTGCCTTATGTGAACATCTTGGCTCAACTCAAACAAGATGTACGACTCGACCGAATTTGGGCCAAAGCCGCTATATTTTGCCGTGTAATCCGGTTCGAGTTCAATCACCGAATTCTCTCGCATAGCTACTCGCAGGTTTTCACTCGATTTTCCACTGCCAAGTGTGTACACCGAAGTGCCTTGTACGTTGTTTCCGCCGGACTTTACCGAGTTGCAATGTATGCTTACAAATAAATCGCCATGCGCCTTATTGGCTATATCGGCGCGTCCCTGCAACGTAACAAAGCGGTCTGTCTTTCGGGTATATACCGTCTTTATATCCAAGTTCGCGTCTTCTATCATACGCCCTACCCGCTTGGCGACATCAAGAACCACAGCGCTCTCCGTAGTCTTACGACTCGCACCGGGGGCTCCGATATCCTTGCCTCCATGTCCCGGATCAAGCACCAGAACAAACGGCTGTGCATCATCTGCAGCCGATACACTTACGGCACACAGTATTAACGAGACAAGTATCGTGTATATGCGTTTGACGGTCATTATCAATTATTTTATACATGCACATCGCTCTCACCGTATGGCTTGCGCTTGCGCAATTTATCTGCAAAAATACTAAAAAGTTCGCCACCGTCGGCCATCTCGCGTGTTTTTTTTGTCGCCGGAACCAATATTGTCCTAAATAAAATCGAAAAAAAGAAAAAGGAAGTAGTCAC
>UQGP01000004.1 GCA_900540625.1 uncultured Porphyromonadaceae bacterium
CAGAAGCCGAGACCGCTTCAAGACGCAGGCCGAGGGCTTCGCAGATTTTGGCGACAGTGTCGATGGTTACGTTCATCCGTCCGTTTTCGATACGGCAGAGATGGCCGGCATCAAGACCACAGCGGTCGGCGAGGTCGCGAACCGAAAGGCCTGCGGCATTGCGAGCTTGAGCGATGGCCAGGCCTACGGCCTTGCGAGTGGTGCGCCCGATGGCCGTCGACCAAGTCGAGTAACCGGGCTTGCGCGTATACGTCTCGGCCTTGATGACCTTGCCTGCGGCATCGGTCAGCGTCATAGACGCGCCTTCGCCCTCCTTGATTTCGGCCTCCGTAAAGGGGTGAGCGCCGAAGCGGCATTCATTTCCGCGATTGTCATCGTACCACTCCTCGTCAACACCAAGCACGAACTCCTTTGTGTATACATTAGTGATTTTCTCCGCTTCCGAAAGCAGCGCACCGGCATCCGGTTCGCCATCGATATCCTCGGGGTTGTAGTCGCAACGGGCGACCGACACCCACACCTTGAGAATTTCATTGACATCGCCGATATTGACGATGCAGTCGCAACAGTTGTTGATGTCGTAAGCCTCAAGTGCAGCCAGCGCTTCAGCTTCAGTCTCGTAGACCTTGGCCGGGTAGATGGTGTCGAGGCACTTACCTTCGTAATTGATAGCTTGCGATGAAAAGTTACACGCTTCTTCATCATAAAAAAGCCACATCAAAGGATGCGATGAAACTCCGATATGACAGGGTTTGAGTGCTCGTCTTCTTTTGTAATCCACCCGGCGCAAATAATACGCGCAGTATCCCATTAAGGGTAACTTGGGGCCCGCCATTGGAAGACCAAGCTTGTCTCGGCATTTCATAATGATTTGAAGAGTTTCCCAATCTGCTTTGATGTGGCATATATCGTTATGCGATGCGTCTGTTTTCAAGACCCTCGGCGCTACCTTCCGCCTCTGCGAAGGCGCCGGAGTTCATCTCTTGAAGATGTCGTCCTGCCGATTGTCTGACGCAAATTTACGCCATAATCTCGGTTCAACCAAATTTTTCTGTCGTTTTTTTGCTTTTTTTTGACCGACAGCCCGCAACGGCAGAGTCCAAAGGCAAATGCAATATTACGAAAAATGTCTGAAGAATTCGGCAACCGGGGTCGAAAAATTTAATTTTTCACGAGGACGTCGATTTAGGGCAGCCCGCAACAGCCCGCAACTCCCACCCGTCAATTCCTTTTGACTAAATACCCGCATAGCCCTTCATCGGCAAACATCTCCGATGGTATCGCCTCATTTATTGCCCGTGGTCTAAAGCCGAGGCCTAAAGCCAATGTTCAAACGCACTTTGGATGCACTTTGGAGGCCTTAGATTGTGCTCTTCTCGCGATAATTTATTACTTTTGCAGAAATTCACTGCCGACATCGGACAATAAAAACCTAAAACACTATAATATATGAACCAACAAGAACGTACACAACTCGATGGTGCTGCCAACAACCTTCGCGTGCTGATAGCATCTATGGTCGAGAAAGCCAAATCGGGTCACCCGGGCGGTGCCATGGGTGCTTCCGATTTCATCAATACACTTTTCGCAAAGTTCCTTGTCTATGATCCGGAAGATCCTCAATGGATTGCCCGCGATCGTTTCTTCCTTGATCCGGGACACATGTCCACGATGCTTTACGGCGTACTGGCCTTTACGGGCAAATTTACGCCCGAGGAGCTGGCTCAATTCCGTCAGTGGGGTAGCGTGACCCCGGGACACCCCGAACTTGATGTCAATCGTGGCATCGAGAACAGCTCGGGTCCTTTAGGCCAAGGACATACCATGGCTGTCGGTTGCGCCATTGCCGAGCGCTTTCTCGTTGCTCGCTTCGGTGAGGCTGCCTGCGGACACAAGACTTACGCCTTCATAAGCGATGGCGGCATTCAAGAGGAAATCAGTCAAGGCGCCGGACGTCTTGCCGGACACTTAGGGCTGAACAATCTCATAATGTTCTATGACTCGAACAAGGTGCAATTGTCCACAACTACGGATGCCGTAACCGATGAGGATACAGCAGCCAAGTACCGCGCATGGGGCTGGAACGTTCTCGATATCGACGGTAGCGATTGCGCAGCCATAGCCGCCGCCATCGAAGCAGCCCAAGAGGAGGAGCACCGCCCCACCCTTATCATCGGACACACAACCATGGCCAAGGGTGCTGTACGCCCCGACGGTACAAGCCTCGAAGGTGCCGTATCCACTCACGGACAACCCCTGACGGGAGCCGGAGCAGACTTGGATGCCACCATCCGCGGCCTCGGCGGCGACCCGGCCAAGCCTTTCGAGATACGCGAATCCACTCGCGAACTCTATGCGGCACGCGCCGAGCAACTGCGCAAGGCCGTAGCCGAGCGTCGTGCTGCGGCTAAGGCTTGGGCCGAAGCCAACCCCGAAGCAGCCAAAACCCTGCAAGACTATATCGACGGCAAATTGCCGCAAATCGAATACGACGGCATCGAATTCAAGGCTAACGAGGCATCGCGCAATGCTTCGGCCAAGGTCCTGGGACTGCTTGCACAGACCGTAGACAATATGATTGTCTCGTCGGCAGACCTCGCCAATTCGGATAAGACTGACGGGTACCTGAAGCAGACTCGCGCCTTCACACGTGGCGATTTCGGCGGTAAATTCCTGCAATCAGGTGTGGCCGAATTGACTATGGCAGCAGCCATCAACGGCATAGCCCTGCATGGCGGATGTATCGGTGCCTGCGGTACCTTCTTCGTATTCAGCGATTACATCAAACCGGCCTTGCGTATGTCCGCACTTATGGAATTGCCGGTGAAGTACATCTTTACGCACGATGCCTTCCGCGTAGGCGAGGACGGTCCCACACACCAGCCTATAGAACAAGAGGCGCAGATACGTCTGATGGAGCTACTCGACAATTTCGGCGGACGCCAGAGCACATTGGTACTTCGTCCGGCCGACAGCGCCGAGACCGCCGTGGCTTGGAAGATGGCTATGGACAACCGGGAATGTCCGACGGTACTGATACTTTCGCGCCAGAATCTCGAAGACCTGCCTGCCGCTGACGGCAACCGACGCAAAGCCGCATACGGCGCGCAGCGTGGCGGATACACCGTCATCGAAGCCGAAAATCCCGAACTGATACTCGTGGCCAACGGCAGTGAGGTGGCTTTGGCCGTACATGCTGCCGAAGCGCTTGCCGAGGAAGGCCGCAGCGTGCGCGTGGTTTCCGTTCCGTCCGTAGGCCTGTTCCTGCGCCAAGACAAGGAATACCGCGACAGCGTACTCACCCCCGGCGTTCCGCGCTACGGCATCACCGCCGGACTGCCCGCCGCTTTGTATCCGCTGATGCGCGGTACCGCCAAGTGGGATGTCTTCGGACTCGAGCACTTCGGCGCTTCCGCTCCCTATAAGGTTTTGGACGAGAAATTCGGTTTCACCGATGCCAATATCCTGACAAACATCATTGAATTTATAGAGGACTGAACAACAGACCTTTTAAGCAAATAATTCGTGGGTGTGTCGTAATTGGCTTTTACGGCACACCCTCTTTTTTTTCTCCCGCGGTTCCGATAATCTATCAAGCGGCGGTTTTTTGCGAATTTTTCCCCAAAAGGCGTTTCGTGACCAAGAAAAAACTGGATATATGCAAAAACAGAGCAAAAAAAGGCGTATTTCCCCCGTTTTTTTCCTGTTTCGCCATTATTGACCACATTTTCGCCAGATTGAAAGCAATGGCGAAGAAGGCAAAGTCCATAGTGACCTTGTCTTTGCCGAAGTGACGGAAACGGCGGTATGCCTTGTTATACTTCATCTGTCCGAAGACTGCTTCCGGTTCGATGCACCGACGCCCGCGGTGTTTGAGGCCTTCTTCCGATGTTAGAAGTTCTCGGGCTTTTCGTTTGTATTCGTTCAGACGGTGGTTGACTTCGATAGTGCGTCTGTCTCCAGCGGCCTTATAGCATAGGCAGCGTAATGGACAGCCTTTGCAGTTTTGGGCGCGATAGCGCGCGTTCTCGCTACGATAGCCGCTTGCGGTTTTCGAGTGTTTGGTCCCGATGCGCGTCATATGTTGCCCCATCGGACATACATAGTAGTCTTCGGTGGCATTGTAGTAGAAGCTGTCATAGCGAAAGGGGTCCGGCTTGTAGCGCGGACGCTGTTCAAGGTGGAAGCGGTTGTATTTGACGTATGCGTCCATTCCGGCCTCGTCCATAAACCGGTAGTTCTCTTCCGAGCCATAGCCGGAATCGGCGACCGCTATCCGGGGCAGGTGTCCGTATCTGTTGAGGAAAGAGTTGAAGAACGGTATCAACGTAAGTGTGTCCGTGGGGTTGGGGAATAAGGCAAAGTCGGTGATAAACTGGTCCTCGGTCGATATTTGCAGGTTGTAGCCGGGCTTGGTCTGGCCGTTGTTCATCGCGTCCTCCTTCATGCGCATAAACGTAGCGTCCGGGTCGGTCTTGGACATGGAGTTCCGTGTGCCAATCTGCTCCATCCTGCCGTCATATTCGGCTAACTTGTCGCGATGGCCTTCAAGTTCTTTTATCTGCTTATTTCGCTCGCGGCGTTCTTTCCTTTCTTCTTTGCCCTTTGGCTCAGGCTGTGAGGCAAGCGTTTCTTTCAGCTCGGCGATGATAGATGTCAGCGCCTCGGGCGTGAATTCGACCTTGTCCTGTTCTGTGGCGTTGTCTTGCGCTATGGCTTCGTCTATCTGCTGTAGCAACACGCGTATCTTGTCCTGTAGCTTTGCCCTGTTTCGCTCCACGGTCTTGCGCCACACGAAGGTGTATTTGTTGGCCTTTGACTCTATCTTTGTCCCGTCTATGTATTCCACGTCCAGCGTGACAAGGCCGCGACCTGCCAGCAGCAGCACTATCTGGGTGAATATGTTGTTAATCTCTTCCTTGACGCGGTTGCGGAAGCGGTTAATGGTCACGAAATCGGGGCGGTCTTGGTCGGCAAGCCACATGTAATGGATGTCGCGATGTAGGAGCTGTTCTATCTTACGGCACGAGTAGACATTGTTCATATATGCGTAGATGATGACTTTCAACATCATCTTCGGGTGATAGGCACAGCGTCCGCGCTCGCGATACAACTTTTTGAACGAACTTAGGTCAAGACTTTCCACAATGGCATTCACCATACGCACCGGGGCATTATCGGCTATTTCGCTATTCGGATCAATCGCAAGAAACAACCGAGTGTTGCATATATGCGATTTTGTATGTAACTTTGAACTCATTAAAGTTACTTATTTATATATCACAAAGTTACTAAAACTTTTTGATATGACAAAGCCCCAGCTTGTGAAAGTTGAGGCTTTGTTTTATGTTTTACAACAGATTTAAAAATGGGGCTGCGCCTATTTTGACACAGCCCCCTCTTTCTTGATAGCGCGAATAGATTCGAACCCGAGTAGAGGGGTTCGTAATCGCGTAGCGCTTGCGTAACGAAGTGTAGCAAGAATCCCTCCAGCTCCACATAAAAACAAGGAGGGGGCGCCCGTAGGGTGTCCCCTCCTTGTTTTTATAAAAGGATTAGATTAGAACCCGAGAAGAGGCGTTCGTTATCGCGAAGCGCTTGCGCAATGAAATGGAGCAAGAATCCCTCCAGCTCCACTCCTTGTTTTTATAAAAGGATTAGATTAGAACCCGAGGAGAGGCGTTCGTCACCGCGAAGCGCTTGCGCTGCAAGGCTATGAGACATAGAAGCCTATTGCAGGTGGGTTGCTCTTCAGTTTACCCCGTATCCTCTTCGGCTTTCATCCGTAAAGTCCCATAAAATCGTTGACTTCCGATGTGATGTCATGAGGAAATCGTCGACATTACCGTCGAGGTCGATGACAATACTTTCCGGCAATCGAAAGCTGAAGATGTAAAGAAAACGGTTTGCAGAGAGAACTCTGTAAATCGAATCAGTCAAAATAACTTGTAAAGAGAAATAGAGAGCTGTCCCTGACGGGGTTAACCATATTAGTTAATCGCCCTCAAATCTGTCAACACTTTTTGGGAATAGACATACCATCCGGCTCCGCATATAAAAAAGGGCCTATATATACCCAAAAAAGAAAAAATAATAGCTAAGATTTAAACTATTATTAGTATATTTGCAGCCTAATAGTTTAAAATAAAGCTATAATGGAAAATATTTATATGCTCTCGGATGACGAATTGTGTCATCGTATAGGCGCAAAAGTAAGGCAGCTGAGGTTACGCCAAAACTTTACTCAAAAGTCTTTGGCTGAAGATGCTCAGGTGTCTGTATCTACTATAAAAAAAATAGAGGGAGGAATAATCAGTTCGTTTAATTCATTAGTTCGTGTGCTTCGTGTTTTGGGTGAACTTGATAAATTTTCTCCGTTAATAGAAGAAGACGAATTAAGCCCCAATGAGTATTATGCGTTGTTGGAGAGCGAAAAAAAGAAACAACGTAAGCGTGCTTCATCAGTAAAAACAAATAAGATTAATAAACGTAAGGAGTCCTCAGAATGGTAGATGTTGCAAGAGTTAACTTATATGGACAATTAATGGGCACTATTCGATGGAACAAAGACCGTGGTATAGCCCAATTTGAGTATACAAACAACTTTATAGGGAGCGGTCTTGAACCATCGCCAATATTGATGCCGGTCAGAGCCGGGAGGGTCTATTCATTCTCCGGGATAGGGGCTGAGACTTTCAAGGGCTTGCCGGGGATGATTGCGGACTCGTTGCCGGATACATACGGACGAGCGTTGTTTGACCGTTGGCTTGCCTTGACCGGGCGAAGCAGTAGCAACCCTATTGAGACATTGTGCTATTTGGGCAAGCGATGCATGGGCGCATTGGAGTTTGAACCGGCCATTGCATTTCCTTATGACCGAGAAATGCGTATCGAACTTGATTCGTTGGTCGAGGTGGCAAATGAAGCTTTGATAGAAAAAGAAAGTTTCGGGACCAACCTTGACGCAGACAAGAAGGCCGCCATAGCCGAAATTGTACAACTTGGGACATCTGCGGGAGGACAGAGAGCCAAGGCTATAATCGCTTATAATGAAAACACAGGTGAAGTTCGATCCGGTCAGATTGATGCTCCGGAAGGTTTTGATTATTACCTTATAAAACTTGACGGAGTGACAGCCGAAGCCGGTTTCCGCGAAACTCAGAACTTCGGCCGACTTGAATACTCCTTTTCTCAATTGGTGAAGAATTGCGGTATTGATATGAGCGAGTGTCGTCTGATAGAGGAGAATGGCAGAGCACATTTTCTAACCAAAAGATTCGATCGATTGAATGGGAATAAAGTGCATATGCAAACATTATGTGGAATAGCGCACTATGATTATCGTATGCCACGTTCCTTCTCTTACGAACAGGCATTTAATATAATGAGGGCTCTTCGTCTGCCTTATTCTCAGGCTCAGGAGATGTTCCGGCGTATGGTGTTTAATGTCGTTGTACGCAATCAAGATGACCATACCAAGAATATTTCATTTCTTATGGATGGGGATGGTAATTGGAGGCTTTCTCCTGCCTATGATATGGGCTATGCCTATAATCCGAATGGCGGCTGGACATCGCAGCATCAGATGTCAATAAATGGAAAGTTCGACAAGATTACTCGCAGAGATCTGTTGGAATTTGCCAAACGCAATAGTATTAAAGACGCTAACTTAATTATTGATGAGATAATAGCTAAAGCCTCTCAATGGCCGACAATTGCACGGGAATGTGATGTGCCGCAGAAAATGGTAGACGTCATATTTCCTCAGATGAATCTTTTGGTTTAGCCGTTTTTTTTAGGGGCAGAGTGTAACTTTTCGGGGAAAGCTGCGTCTAATAATATACGATGAAGACAAACACGACATCAGACGCCAAGGATAAGGAAGCTCGCTTCAAAGATTTGTTGCGTCAGCATAACACTATGCTCTATAAAGTGTGTTTCCTGTACCACAGCGCAGATGCACCTGTCGATGACCTGTACCAGGAGACCGTAGCCAATATTTGGAACGGTATGGACAGCTTCGACGGGCGCGCCGACATAACTACGTGGCTGTATCGTACAGCCATCAACAGCTGCATCTCATGGCATCGGCGGGTCAGTCGCCACCGTGGAACGGTGGATCTTGATAACGCTCTCGAAGTTTTAGTCGATGATGACAGCGAACGTGCCGAAAACCTTCGCGTCTTGTACAGAATGATTTCGCGACTCGACCCTTTGGAAAAGGCGTTGATAACCTTATGGTTGGACGAACGTGACTACAAAGAAATAGCTGACATCACCGGACTGTCGCGTTCCAATGTGGCCACGCGGCTTCATCGTGTCAAAGCAAAATTACAGAAACAATTGCAGGATTAAAGATATGCCCACAAACGATATAGACTTTCTCAAACAACAATGGAACAGCATAAAGCCCTCCGCGGGCGCTGCTCGCACCTTGGCCGACATCAATGTCAAAGGGCTTGATCGGGTACGTACTCTTACATACAAGGTTGCACGTCATCATCTGGTGGCAGCCGTAGGCGGACTGCTATTGCCTCCGCTCATTCTGTGGTTGTCCGAGTATATGCCGGTGTCACTATTGCTGATAATATGCTACAGCGCCTTCGGTATATTCTGCTCCGTCATCAACTTCTATGTCTATCGACGCATAAAGCGCAGCGACTATGTCAGCCTACCCGTGGTCGAAGCGGCCGAGCGCGTAGCCGCAATCACTCGTCTTATAGGGCGTTTGCGCATTATCAGTACAGTTTTAATGTTTCCGGTATTGGCCATGCTCTTTGTGGAGATGGCTGCTGTCGGAGATATCTACGTGGTCTATGGCGGCATCGTGGGCGCCGTCATCGGCACTATTATAGCTATCTTCCAATGGCGACGCATAAATCGCCACCTTCGTCTCCTGCGCGAAATCTTCGACCAAAGCAGTGCAGACCTCGCCGAATGAGGCCGAAGTCGCAGATGCTAACAGAAGAGCAGAATATTTAATCTTCGAGATTTAGATTTTTAATTTAATGGTTGCCGATACGGAGAAATTGTTACTCCCCGTATCGGCAATGTTTGTGGGCAAAGGTAAATAATTATCGCTAATCTTGAATATTTGGATAATATTATCTAATTTTGTGGCGCAATTGCCAATAAACAACAAAGTTGTAGTGGCAAAATGATCGCTAAATAATATTTAAGGTATTTTATGAAACAGTTTTTACTTACCATTCTGTCAGCCGTATTGGTAACGACAGGCGTACTGGCACAAGGTACGATGACATTCACGACGTCTGCCCCCAAGGGGACAGAGGTGCGAATTCTCGCCAATGTTGTGTCTGCTACACAACCGCTGACCATTGACTTCGGCAATGGTGTCCAGCAGAAATTCACAATCGACCCCGATCAGGCTGCATGGCAGCGCTGGATTAGTGGAACTATCGAGGGCACCACCATCACCGTGTCCGGACAGATAACCGAATTTCAGCTCCAAAATGCACAACTGACAACTGCCGCCATTGACGGTATGTCAAAACTCACTAAACTCGATTTGAGCAAAAACTCCCTCACCTCCTTCGAGTTGCTCTCGCAGATTCCTCTGACAAGCCTTAACTTGTCACACAACAATATCCAGAATTCGCCGTCGAACAACCCCACACTCACGCTCGAGAATTGCGGCAAGACACTGGAATGGCTTACGCTCAACAACAACACTGGACTGCAGTGTCTCGACGTTCAGTATCAAAAAGTGCTGAAATACCTGACACTCAACGATTGCCCGGATTTTGCCTCGATATTCATCTGCTTGCCCGAAAGCTCGCAGAACACACTGACGAGCATAAACCTGAGCAACTGCAGCTTGAACAACTTTTATCCTGTATCGCTGCCCTCACTGCACACGCTCATTCTCAGCAACAACCGCCTGATGACCACAGGCACTGACAACCCCTTCGTCCTCGGAGACTACCCCGAACTGACATCACTCGCATTGAGCAACAACAAGAGCGTAGACGCGTTGGACGTGACCAAATGTACCAAGCTCGAAGAACTATTCATAAACGGATGCAACTTCGAGCTAATCGACATCTCACAAGCACCGGCTCTGCGCATTCTCAATGTCGCTGACAACAAAATCCACAGCCTCGACCTGGGCAACAACACCGCCATAAGCACACTCAACATATCCGGCAACCCCATAACTACGCTTGATGTTTCCAAGCTTCCGAGCATCACATCTCTCAACATCAGCAATACGCAGATTTCGCGCGTCGACCTTATGGAGGCCTATTTTCTCAAATCCTTCTACGCATCAAACACGTTGCTTGAGTTTGTTGACTTCAACGGTCTGCAAGCAAACCGCGTTGACCGCATTGACTTGCGCAACTGTCCTAACTTTACCCCCGAGTCAATGACCTACACCCTGCATACCGTCCCGGTAGCAAAATCAAGCTACAGAACAGAACCGAACCTGCTCATCGCAGGCTCAAACGGCGAGCATGCCGACACAAGCTATCCGACAAGTTCGGATTTCCAATGGATATGTGACGTTCAGGGCGACGGCACCGCGACAAACTCCCCGGTGGAAGTCACCCTCGACGGCGCTACTGATACCGGCGAAAACAAGACCGGTAAACTCGACAACCTCTACTCGCACTTCGGCATGGGTCTGGATTATGACCTCGACGTGATGCAGACCGATGGCGGCAAATTCATACTCTGCCAGTGGCAACCGCTGTACTTCCAGACAGTGAAAAGCGTCCATGATACCGCGCTCAAGGGCGTGCCAATGTATGTTTATTCATACCCAGAAAAAGGCAAACGCTTCAAGAGTGTAACCGTAAACGGCAAGGAAATATTCAGCCCGTGGTTTATCGTGTCCGAAGCCTCAACCATCAAGGTAAACTTCATATCCGAAATGGCTTCGGTGTCGTTTGACGTCAAGCAAGGACAGCAAATGTCTCTCCTGGTAAACACCGTGAAAGCAGGCAGCTCCGTATGGATAGACTGGGGCACGGGAACTCGCACCGAATATACCAATCAGAACGCATACATCTCCGGCAGCGACCGACTCAAAGGCACGCGCATCGACGGCTCTGCCGCGGGCACACGTGTTACCGTATACGGCGACCTCTCAGGCGTGGATGTGTCCGGCTTCGGCGAGTACGGCACAGCAATGGGCCTTTGGGACAACCAAATTCAGGCAATGGACCTCTCCAACGCCCCCAACCTGAAATACTTCAACGGATACTGGAATCCCATCAAGTCTATCGACCTGTCGCATAACACCGCTCTCGAGGTTCTCAACCTCAGCTACACCGGTCTTAAAACTATTGACCTCTCTAACAATCCGAACATTATCATGCTTGAGGCATATTCGGATTCGTTCGGTGATGAGGAGGAAGGCATAGCTTTGCTCGACGCTATCGACGTTTCGAATATGCCTTACCTCCAGTATCTGGATGTGAAAGGCAACAACCTCACATCTCTTGATGTGACCAATAACAAATACCTCAAATGGCTCTACGCACAGAACAATAAGATTACGTCAATCGATGTGTCTAAAAACTCCGAACTCGTTGAATTGAGCCTGTCAAGCAATGGTATATCGAGCATTGACCTGTCAAACAATACCGCCCTTACCGACCTGGCAGTTGGTAGCAACCTCCTGACCTGTATTGACCTTTCTCATAACTTGAAACTTGAAAGCCTCAATGTTTCCGGCAACGACATCCACGCTCTTGATCTGAGCAAGAACACCAAGCTGCAGTTCATCTACATAAACGGCAACGGCATGACCGCGCCCGAACTCAACGAGTTCTACTATACGCTGCCACAACGCATCGACAATGGCGATGACGAGGACAACCAGCACGGGCTGGGCTACAATCTTGCTATCATTCAAGGAGGCGACAAAAAGCTGAATGAAGGCACTCGTGCAGACTCAAGCATCGCTATTGACCGCGGATGGACTCCGAGCCACCAAGGCACCAATGGCGGATGCGAATGGGCATACCTCGACATCATAAACCCGATCCACGGCACCATCAAGGTGGTTGACGCAGAGGGCAACGAATACGCCAACGGCTCAAAGGTAACTAAATACCTCCCGTTAACTATCATCGCAACCCCTGACGACGGCTACTCATTCAACACATACTCGCTCAACGATGAGGAGGCTGTTAAAAGCAACAAATTTGAGATGCCCGGCATATACACAAAGCTTCAAGTCAATTTCGCCAAGGGCGGCGGTGTTGACGATGTAGCAACCGATGACATGACAATCACCGCAGTGCGCGGCGGTATCCACATTTGCGCAGACTCCGCATTTGCCACTGTATACACCACCAACGGCATCATTGCTGCCGGCGACGTGACCGTAGAGGGCGACCGTATGATTGAGCTCCGACCCGGATGCTACATTGTCCGCCTCAACTCAGACAAGGCAGTACGCTCCGCAAAGGTAATCGTAAAATAACCAATCTGTAACTAATATGACGCAGCCCGGTATCTCGGCAACGTCCGAAACCGGGCTGCTACTTTATAATACAACTGATAACAATATAACTCAAAACAGTATGAAAAAACTTTATGCAACATTGCTTGCCGTCCTCCTCGCCCTGCCGATGACGGGACTAAGCAAGACGGTACCGTACGGTAGTGACATCGGCGTAAACAACGCCATTGACCCCGAATGGACCGCTGTAAACAACGGCCTCAGAGGATCCAAAGGCTTCTCATGGGACCACCAGACATCAGACTTCTCCACCCCGGGAACACAAGGCGGCGTATACCACGCATACGACAGCGACCACGCAGCAAACTGCTGGGTGATGTCGCCTATGATAACCCTTACCGCCGGCACGGAATACACCGTCAAGCTGTGGACAAAGACGCGCGGCACCGATTCTGAGAAATTCGAAGTACGTATGGCCTCCGAGCGCACGTCCGCAGCCATGACCGCCGGCAAACAGCTGATACGCAATGAGGCATATCAGCACTCATCGGACTTCGAGTTGCAACAGGTGACGGTTACGGTAGCTGCTACAGGCGACTACTCTTTCGGCATACACTGCTTCAGTGATGCCAACTCATACGATTTCTATGTCACCGGTTTTTCCATAACCGGTGGTGGCGGCGATCAGCCGGATCCCGGTCCGACTCCATCCACAGCCAAAGCTCTCCCGTATGTGGACGATTTCAGCAGTTCCGCCACATTCGCCGCTGATTGGAAATCTGTTGCCGGACCCGATGCTGCCACGACTGCAGCTTGGAAATACAACTCATATTCAAAATTCGCAGAATTCGACTCCGCTTCCGGCCTCAAGGAGGACAACTGGCTTGTGTCTCCGGCCATCAACTTCGATTCCGCCGGCGATTACATACTTAAGGTCACCTGCACCATCTACGGCGACCTCGGCTTTGCCCTCGGTACTTCCGATACCGATATGAGTGGCTACACTGAGCTGGCTTCGTATGACAACCTCAGCGAATACGACAAGGAGTGCGAAGTACCCTTCACAGTCACCACACCCGGCGAATACCATATCGCATTCCACGCAAAAGCTGAAAGCGGCACATATATGGGCTATCGCATCAACTACGTCAAGGTGATGAAGAACCTCCTTGTGCCGGCACTTGTAACCGACCTGACAGCCGTACCGCAAGGCGATGAACTTAAAGTGAACCTCACATGGACCAACCCCTCCGTAGATCAAAACGGCAAAGCGCTGACAGAACCGCTGACTATCAAGTTGTACCGCAACGGCGAGTTGTTCCGCGAAATCAGCAATTGCGAAGCCGGCACACCGCTGGGCATCACCGATCGACTCGCAGCTGCCGGCGTATACTCGTACTATGTAGTGGCATATAATGCCAACGGCTGCATAGACAAGGAACCCATCACAGTCAGTGCCGGATATGTGGGACACCCAACCGCAGCTATACCCTACGCATTTGACGCATCAAAAACCGATAACAACGAGACAGGCAAGTTCACCATACTCGATGGTAATGCCGATGGCAACACTTGGGTGTTCGATTCGACAAGCTGGAGCAAGTCATTTATGTCAAAAATGCCAACCGGAAAGGAAGCCGATGAATACCTCGCATCGCCCTACCTGCAGCTCTCCCCGGGCTACTACCGCATGAAAGTTAGCATCAACGCCCGTTACAACAACTATGAGATTGGTTATGCTACTGATCGTCACAATCTCGCATCATCATTCGTCAAGCTCGATGAGGAAAGCAACGTGCAGGGCTACGGATACCGGACACGCGAAGTCGTGATATCCGTTGACACTGAAGGCGAATACGTGCTCGTCGTGCACCACATCGGCAAAACTTCAAGCTCTGCATACTCAGACATAAAGGTTCAGACCCTCGAACTCGCTACGCAAGCAATTCTGCCGCAGCATATCACAGGGCTAAGAGCATCTGTACTCGAGAATAAGTCTGTTTCCTTGGAATGGGAAAATCCGACACTCGACATCGCAGGCAAAGATCTTGACAGCCACGAGCAACTCGGCTATACCATATACTGTGACGGAACGGCCATCCATACAGAGGAAGTATCTGCTCGCCACACACCCGGCAGCAAAGAAACATACGTCGTGAATGACCTTACACCGGGTGTGCACAAGTTATCCGTATTGGTATGCAACACCAACGGCGAGGCCGAGGGCGATGCTCCATTCGACTATGCATACAACGGCGACTTCACTGAGATACCCTACGCGACCACCGACTTCCCCGACTGGCAGGTAGTGTCAATGGCATCGACATATAACACCTGGAAACAAGACGAGGGGACCTCGCTCTATTCCTGGAGCAAGTACTACGGCACCCCCGATGTAACGTACCTCACTTCTCCCTACTTCAAGCTCGTAGCCGGGCGCATATACAAAGTCAAAGTGACAGCTACAGCCGATGACAGAGACATAGAATGGGGTCTCTGCACAGCAAAGGCAGCCAACACCATGGCAATGCACAGCATCCTCTCTAACACCACTCCCGCCGGCACTACACAGGAATATTCCTTCACTATCAAGGCCGAGAACGCAACATCTTATTCAGCCGGCGATGGTGACGAGGGAGAGTCGATCTACTCCATAGACCCCGCAAACAGCGTGTTCAGTATCGTTCCGAAGACGCTGGGTAAGGTAACCATCAACGCCTTCAGCCTCGAATTAGACACTAATAGTGCAGTTGACATCGTCCATACACAAGGCGGCATGTCATACCACGATGGAATGCTTCATTTCACAGGAAAGGCCACGGGCCTTGTCGTATGCGACTTGGCAGGTCGTGTCCTCCTCTCTATGCCGGTTTGTACGGACAGCGTGCCTCTCACCGCTAAGGGCATGATGATAGCAACCGCAAACATCGACGGCAAGATCGTGACACTCAAAGTAATGAGATAATTAGTTCTTAATATAAGATAGCCGAGAGGGCGTACTCCGTTACGGAGTACGCCCTCTGTTTTCTTCCGTCGTGTAGAATCGATTTGGCTCAATCAGTTGAGAATGAGCGCAAATGCAAGGAGAATATGCCAAAATAGCGAATTATTGTAGGGGCGCAATATATTCGTCCGCAACGACCGGAGCAATTTGGCATAACATCCGGTCATTCATCGAGTTGCACTCCTGCTGCTCGGGCGCAATATATTGCGCCCCTACCGAGGCTACCATTATGATACCTCCGCTTATATTTTCACCTTCGGATTGTAGTTTATGTTCGGGATTAATCGCCGAGGATGGTGGCGACGATGCGACGAGAGCCGCCGTGGTCGCGGAACTCGCAAAGGTATATGCCTTGCCAAATGCCCAAGTCGAGTAGCCCTTCCGAGATTGGAAGGGTGAGCGTAGAACCTACGATTACGGACTTGGCATGGGAAGGCATATCGTCCGAGCCTTCATCCGTATGCAGGTAGAACGGCGCGTTCTCGGGTACGAGGCGGTCGAATATGGCGGCGAGGTCGCGCCGCACGTCCGGGTCGGCATTCTCGTTAAGCGCCAAAGCGGCCGAAGTGTGCTGTATCAGCAGGTGCAGCAGTCCTGTACGGGGCAGTGGCGGCAGTTGTCGCAGCACGTCAGAGGATATGAGGTGAATGCCGCGTGGGTAGGGGCGCAGGGTGATATGAACTTGCTTGATCATAAGTTTTTACGGGTTACAGGTGAGGCGAGGCGCGCGTGCAGATACGGCATTGGCGGTTGCCTCTATTGGATGTTACGAGACTCCGAGGAGCTCGATATCGAACACCAGGGTCGACCCGCCGGGGATGCCCGGCTGATTGAAGCGGCCATAGCCTTGTTCGGCCGGAATGTAAACCTCCCAGCGATCGCCTACGTGCATCTGCTGCAATGCTATAATCCATCCGGGAATAAGCTCGCGCAGACGGAAAGCCGGGGCTACGCCAGAGCGGCTGCTGTCGAACGTTTTACCGTTGATGGTTCGACCGGTGTAATGAGCCACCACCACGCTACTGCGGTTAGGCTTGGGCCCTTTGGGGTTGCCGCTTTTGATGACCTTGTAAAATATGCCCTTGTCGAGGGCTGTAACGCCCGGCTCGGCAGCCTTGTCCCTGAGCCATTGGCGGTTTCGGTCAATGTATTCCTGCTTGGCCATAGGTGCTATTTGTCGCTGTCAAAACGTGTGGCCATAGGTGCCACCATATCCATACGGGTCACGTCCGGGCATACCGGGACGATGGAGGTGTATCCTTGGGCGAGCCAATACTCGTCTGTATCGGTGGCTTCGGGCTCCTCGTTACAAAAACGTCCGGTGAGCCAATAAAATGGATTTTGGTGCGGGTCGATAAAACGCTCGAATTCCTCGCTCCAGTGTCCGCGAGCGGCGCGGCACGTGCGTACACCTTTGGGGACGATATGTGCCGGAATGTTGATATTCAATGCCGTAAAATCAGGAAGGCCATGGGCTACGATGTCAGCGGCCAGCCGAGCCACCTGCGGCGCCGACAGCGAGAAATCGGCTGAGGGCGAATGGTGCAGCAAGGAGAAGCCCACGGCTGTGATGCCGTTGGTGCATGCTTCCATAACCGCGCCCATAGTGCCCGAATATGTCACCGCGTTTCCGCTATTGCTGCCATGGTTGATGCCCGAGAACAGGAAGTCCGGACGGCGGGGCATCACCGCGTGCAATCCCAGTTTGACGCAGTCCACCGGTGTGCCCGAGATGCTGAATACTTGTGCTTCGCCGTAGTCGGCATGTCGGCGTATGCGCAGCGGCCCGTCTACGGTCAGTGCCGAAGATTGACCCGATTGGGGACGTGCCGGCGCAACTATGATGACGTCGCCCAGGGGCATAGCTGCATCGGCAAGTGCGCGAATACCTGCGGCCTCGACGCCGTCATCATTAGTTATCATTATCAGAGGTCGTTCCATTGTCGTATTGTCGTGTTCTTAGCTCCGGCACGAGCGTCGTGCCGTTATTGCGTTTGTGTATGCAAAGGTACGCATTTTTGACGACAACTTCGGCGTCCGGCGTTCTTCGTATGCCCGTCATCGGCTGTCGGTACAGGTCTAAGGTAAAACAGAACGCGATAAAGGCAAAAAAAGCCGCGAGACGAAAATTAGGGCCGACGGAGTGGCCCTAAGCGAAAAAAAATTCGTAAGTTTGTAGAGTAAAACCGTGGACTTCGGACGCATGACGCGGCCGAAGTCTTCGGACGTATATCGAATAATAAGGCAATAATCACACTTACAGCATAATACACCACTATTATGGCGAAGTTGCAACTATACATAACTCGGTCGATGGTGACATTCAATTCGCAATTGAATCTTAATCCCAACGAGGATGTGCGCTCGTATGTCAAGGACGTACGCAGCGTATTGTCGACCGTAGACTACGACACTAACGAAAAGAACATATTTTACCTATTGACAGCGGTATCGTCCGGTGTCTTCGTCACCATATTGCGCACCATTCCCGATAACGCCGGCGACCACCTTGCCGCTTGGATATTTGTACCGTCGGATATAGAAATAGCGACGGACGACCTTGCATCGGTGGTCAAGCAGACCACGCGAATCATCTCGGGCGTTAAAGTGAGCAATGATGACGTTGTGACACTACGCACGATATTTGCGCGCGACTATGCCGTGCGCCACAATGCTCCGCGTTGCGTACCTATGAATCTGGCGGGCCGGTGGGCTTGGCGTCTTTATGGCGGCGATACGGCTCCGGCGTTGGAGGACTTTCTGGGCGACGGATTGTGGCAGCAATGCTATTTGCCGTATTGCGGCATATTGCTGGTAGACGCCGACTTACAGGTGACTCCGAATACCGCCGACCTTACAGCCGAGCCCATAGGCCCAACGGCCGCCATTATGCCTCCCGAGAAGAGCGATGACGGCTTTGACCCCTGGGTATTCGGTATGCGTCTTGATGCGCCGGTGCGCGCCACTATGGGCGATACGGTGACGGTGACATGGCGTCGTCAAGGCTTTGACGATGTGTCCGAGACCGTTGCGGTGGATGCCGCCGAGGTGACGCCGCGACAGATTTCGACGGATGACTCGCGTAAGATTATCACCCCGTCGTCCTTCAAGGTGACATCTCTGGCCACGCATACGCGGATACGCGATTGCGAGATATTGGTCAACGGTCGCCCCATCACCGCCGAGGGCGCAGCCTTTACGCGCAGCGAGTTGGCGCAGGCTTCGGTGTCGGTTAATGCCGAGGGTTACTTCCCGTACTCGGGACGTATGGACCTGGCTACGCTGACACAGGCCCTGATACAATTGTCCGAACGGCGAAAAGTCTACCGCTTTGAGGTGCCGGTGAAGTCCAGCGATTTGGGCGCTCCCATCAAATTTGATATTCTGAGCCAAAAAGCGTTGGATGACAGCCCACTGGAAGGCTACGAACTGACGGCGGACATTCAGGAAGGTCAAAGCCGCACCAACCATCTGCGCTATACCGGCGCCGGAATGTGGCAGCACCGCCATGCAATATCTTTCGGCGCGGGACTTCTGATAGGCATTGTGCTGATGCTGTTGATGGGTACGTGCTCCGGAAGCAAAGATAAGGAAGCACTTGCTCCGGCGGCCAATCCCGACGACACGTCGACGTTGGTATCGGCTCAAGCTCCGACCCCGGCCGCTCCGACAGTGATTACCGAAGACAAGACGCAGGAAGAGACCGTACAGCAGCCCGAAACCGCTCAAGCCCCTGCGACAGAAGACGTAAGCACAGACAAACCCGCAACCAAGCAGCAGATAGCCGCAGCATGCAAATACCTCGATGACAATAAGGTGTGGACGCGTGCCGATATGGAGAAACAGCCGGCACTGCGAGGCTTGTATGACGATATGAACAACTTGCGCTACGAGCGACTTATCGAAGTTTGGGGTCCCAAATTGGCTGATTCGAAGCTCTTTGCGGATGTGGCAAAACATGCCGCCTTGGGCAAGCACAAAAAAGAACGCGTGCTCAAAGTCGGCAGCACCTACAATCAATCCGGCGACGAGAGCATCAGCCACCAGAGCTACCTCAACCGCATCGACCCCTGACGGCCATTGTATCGCTCCCGATGAAAACAGCGAAAAACTTGAGTCAGGGTGCTCAAGTTGCTGATATAAGGGAAAGTATACGGCCACGCTTATCGGCATTGTCCGGGTGCATATAGATGCGATTCCGTTCTATTTTAGAAGATTACACAACGAACATCATACTTACACAGATACATTCTTAACATTCTTATGAACAGCACAAAATTCATATTGGCCATTGCGGCCCTCACCATTGCGGTTCAGGCCTCAGGTCGTGATACCGCCCCGGTGTCCATAGCCAATTATGGAGACGGGACTTCGGTGACAGCTAAGGAAATAGCCCCGGGCATTGTCAAAGTGACACATACGCCCTTGGCCAAACACGGCGCAGAGCGTCCCGTCATCACCACAGCCCCCATTGTCGAAGTCAAGGACTGGGACAATGCACCGTATGCTGCTGCTAAGGTGTCAGATAAGACGCTGACAGTGAGCGCTAAATATAAAGGCTCGTCCATCATCGACAAAGGTGTCAAGGCCTTGCCGGTAGGTGCAGACGGAGTCCAACGTTACGCATTGACGGTATCCACCGCCGAAGGCGCATCGCTGTACGGTGGCGGAGAGCGCGGCTATAGCCTCAATCTGGCCAATGACACGCTGGTAATGTACAATAAGCAAAACTACGGCTATATAGGCAGCGAACGCCGCTTGAAACAGATGAATATTTCGATGCCTTTGCTGGTGTCTTCGCATGGATATGCCTTGCTGTTTGACGATTACGGCACTGCGACAATGACCACGGGCAAGGATATCACCTACACCTTTGAGGATACGCGCCCCATATCGTACTACTATGTGGTAGGCGATGATGCTTCGCTTGCGTCCGTGACTACGGCGTTGACAGCGCTGACCGGGCGTCAGGAGCTGCCGCCGCTGTGGACTCTCGGATACGTCAGCAGCCGATATGGATATCATACAGACGATGAATTGAGCGGCGTAATTGACTCGCTGCAGACGCAGGGCTACCCCCTGGACGGCGTAGTACTCGACTTGTATTGGTACGGGCGCGAGCAGGATATGGGGCGTCTCGAATGGGACAAGCAGCAATGGCCCGACCCGGACGGGTTGCTGGAATACCTCAACAAGAAACACATAAACGTAGTCACCATATCCCAGCCCTACGTGCTTCGCAACGGGCGTGGTGTGGACAATTATAATACCTTGGCACCCAAGCGTATGTTCGTAATGAATAAGGATAGTGTAGACCGTCCGCTGAATGTTACCATCTGGGTGGGACAAGGCGGAATGTTTGACGTCTCGAATCCGCATACGCGTCAATGGCTGGTCGATCGCTACGGCGCTTTGTCTGACCGCGGCGTAAGTGCCTGGTGGGGCGACTTGGGCGAACCCGAGGTACATCCCGAAAACGGTCTGCACGCCAATGGCCTGCTTACGCGTCAATACCATAACCTCTACGGCAACGATTGGAGCAGTATTGTGTACGACATGCACAAGGCAAAGTACCCCGACCGTCGTATGATGACCATGATGCGCGGCGGCACTACCGGCTTGCAGCGCTACAACGTCTTCCCCTGGTCCACAGATGTATCGCGCACTTGGGGCGGACTTGAACCGCAGATACGCATAATGATTAATTCCGGACTCTCGGGCCTGGGATATATGGGCCATGATGTCGGCGGATTCTCCATCATCGATCAGGAACACCCCACGGATGACGAACTATATGTGCGCTGGATGCAATTGGGCGTATTCTCGCCGATGCTTCGTACCCATGCCCAGTATAAAGCCGAACCGTACAACTACCCCAAATACGCGTCACTGTTGCTATCGCTGGTCAAAGAGCGCTATCGTTGGCTTCCGTATAACTACACCCTGACGTGGGAAAATGCCACCAAGGGCTGGCCGCTGGTGCGTCCGCTTGATTTCCACGATGCCACGGCCGCAGGTCGCTATGACGGCATTACCGATCAATTTCTTTGGGGTCGAGACATTATGGTCGCTCCGGTGATGACGCAGGGAGCGGTACAACGTCCCGTTGTATTCCCCGAAGGCAGCGACTGGGTGGATATCCATGCGCCGTTGAAGGTGTATAAGGGCGGTACGGTGACCAATTACGACGCAGCCATAGACCGCACTCCGATATTTGCACGTGCAGGCTCGTTTATCGTTACGGCCGACTACCCGATGAAATCCACGGCTCAATATCGTAATAACCGCTACCATATAGACTATTATCCCCTGGCCGGGAAGCAAACTTTCTCGACACTCTTCGAGGATGATATGACTACCCCCACCACGATAGGGCACAATCAGGGTCGCGTCATAAGCATGAGCGGCAACGATACCGGGAAGCAGATAGACGTAGTGCTCAGTGCCCAAGGTGATTATGTAGGAGCCAAGGATTATAAAACAATCACCTTGGTGTTCAACGGTCTGCGCAAACAGCCGCGCTATATCGAGGCCGACGGTCGCAGCGTCAGTGTGTCGTACGACAAGAAACTCGGTACGGCCACCGTATCTTTTGCATGGAACGTTGCACGTCCCATGTACATCATTCTTCGAAAATAAATAGTAGGGCACGATATAGCCTACCATACCGGCAGATATAGCCTACCATACTGAAGTTAAACGAGATATAAACAATAACACGATATGTTTTCAGGAATAGTTGAAGAAGCCGGCACCGTAGTGGCCGCGCGCCGTGATGACGGCAACCTGCAACTGACGATACGTTGCTCGTTTGTCAACGAGTTGTCCATAGATCAGTCTGTTGCGCATAACGGAGTATGCCTCACAGTGGTAGACATTGATGGCGATACATATACGGTGACTGCAATTCAGGAAACCTTGGAACGCAGCAACCTCGGACGCCTGGCCGTAGGCGACTTGGTCAACCTCGAGAGGTCGATGCGTCTGTCCGACCGTTTGGACGGGCATATAGTCCAGGGACACGTGGATACGACAGCCGTATGCACGGATATACAGAGTGTGGACGGCAGCCGCTACTACACTTTTGAGTATACCGTATCCGACGATATGGCGGCGCAGGGATATGTCACTGTCGAGAAAGGGTCGGTGACGGTCAACGGTGTCAGCCTTACGGTATGCGACAGCCGGCCGCGCAGTTTCCGCGTAGCCATCATTCCCTACACATACGAGCACACCAATTTCTGCCGCCTCGGTGTCGGCTCGCAGGTCAATATCGAGTTCGATATCATAGGCAAGTACATTGCCCGCCTCGCCACCTTCGGCAAGTAAGCGGAAGAATCTACAATAATGCAATTGGGGCCGCCCGAACATTACGCCGGGTGGCCCCAATTGTATTCTTGCTTCGTTGCGGACGCGTTATAACGGGTGGATGTCTGCTTGTATAATTGTGTCGGGAAGTGCATCCGGGCTGTCTATCCAGATTGACGGCTGATATTCGGCGCGCCTTTCGGCGTCTTGGCGATGGATATTGCACCCGTTGTCGCGAAGGCCTATGGTGAGCCATCCGCGGCTATTGGCCGTCACGAAGTCCTTGATTACGTTATCGCCTACGTAGCAGTATTTTTTGCCCGGATTTCGCTGCTCGATGACTTCGTAATTGGCTGCACATGGTTTCTCGGAACCGAATTCTTCGGAGATGATGATATTGTGAGCCGGTACAATCCGGTCAAGTCCCAGCGCCTTAATCTTGTTGCGCTGTGTCAGTGTACGACCATCGGTGATAAGCGCTAATGTCGCGCCGTAAGATTTCAGAGCCTGAAGACACTCTTTGCAGTCACTTGCAAGTGTGATGTTCGGGATGTGTTCGCGGTACAGTTTCAGAAGGCTTGAAATATCACAGTCACTCCCGGTTGCTTCGATTGCCTTTTCGAAGACGTTGCATTTGGTCGTGTACCAATCGTACATGGATTTGGCCAGTGCGGATGCTTCCTTTGCGTTTCCGCACAGAGCCATAGCAATATGATAGTACCCGGATTTCAGAAAATCGATTTCCTTGTACAACGTGTCGTCAAGGTCGAAGGCGACGACATAATCCGAATGAGGGTGTCGCATAGATGTCGTGAGAAAAAAATCAGTCTTTAAGCTGAGTAAATATGGCTGCATCGTATCTCAGCATCAGAAAGTTATCCTTCCAGGATTCGTCATATTCGAGATTCTGCCCGAGCAAATACTCGCGTATCAGATACTCGATGTAATTTGCCCCGGCTTCGTAGCTTAGCGGATAGCCTCCGCCGAAACGCGGATTGATTTCTATGGCCTTAATGTCTCCTGATGTTTCATCGTAAAACAATTGCAGGCAAATCACGCCTCGGACGCCTTCGAGATGGCCGAGCCGCGAACGTAGGTATGCGATAATCGAGTTTTTGCGCGTCACGCCCTTATTGATTTCGCCGGCGCGGATTTCGATGCGCTGCCGCGGAACTATGGATTTGACCATGCCGTCGTTACCGTAGTACATATCGACGGTAAATTCCTTGTATATAGCCTTGTCCACGTATTCCATAAACATCAGTTTAGGGTCATCCAAGATTTCTTTGGTGAGGTCTTCGGCCGAACGCAACAGATGAATATTTGTACTCAGCGATCCGTCGTAAGGCTTTGCAAAGCAAGGAAATGTCGGATTGTGCTTGTCTACGGGCGTTGGAATACTGATGTTGTGCTGCTCAAAGAATTTGTTAATCAGCCTTTTGTTACGACATTGGCGGATGAAAGTGCCGTCCGATATTGCAATATGCGTGCCTTGAGCTTTGAATTCGTCATATAGGTCAGACAAGAGTATAAGCTCGGTGTCTATGGTCGGAATGAGCAGTCCGACAGAATACTTGTCGCAAATATTGCGTAGAATTCGAGGATAGGACTCGTCGGTGACGCGCGGGACCTTGAAGCATTCGTCCGAGACGTATCCGGCCGGAGCCATTATCGGATTCATATCCGTGGTATAGACCTTTACGTCCGAGCCGAGAAGGCCGCCGGCGGTGTTTTTGATAGCCTTGACGAGTTCGACACGCTTGCCGGCCGAAGTTACGAGGATATTCTTGCGAGTGCTCATTATAATAATTTAGACTTCAAAATACAATAGTCTTCAGGAGAAGACGTAAGTCTGTGTTTGATGCTTGTCAGAAGAGGTGGGCGAAGCGCGCTGTGAGGGCCGTGAAGCGGCTGTCTTGGCGCAGGGGGGCGATATTGGCCGGGGCGTCGGTGTCGTCACGCAGGCGGTGAAGGTCTCCGTATCCGCGGTCAAGCGCTTGTTCGAGATAACGGAATGCGGCGTCCATATCGGCATTGCCGGCATCGTTTTTGGATGATTTGCCCTTTTTGACTTCGGCGGCAACCTTGGCGGCTTGGGCATAATAGCAAGCGGCCTCGAAGGCGTGGGCTCCGTCGGCGTCAGGTAGAGCAAGAATTGCTGCCATGGCTGCATCGGCGGCTTGACGTTCGCCGCAATGCAGCAGTGCCAACGGGCGTAACATTGCCGGGTCGGCATTCAGGATAGCGGCAGCGTCTTGGCTCATGGCAGAGGAAGCCGCATCCGCAGTCGTGTTTTTTCGTGCTTGCGGCGCTGTTGTCTCGGCCACGTGGCGGTAAAATCCGGCGGCGGCTACAGGCTGGTTGAGACGTTCTTCGAGCACGGATGCACGCAGCATGTATGCGCGTGCCGCATCGGCGCCTTCGGCCGTCATTGTGGCTTCGCCGAACAGGTCGGCGGCTTGGCCGTACTGCTCTTGCGAGTATGCCGTCAGGCCCAATTCGATAAGCGCTTGCGTGTCGTTGGGACGTAATGCCAATGCGCGTGCGGCGGCGCTATAGGCATCGACACGTCGACCCAGGGCTCGCAGTATACGTGCGCGTAATATGTGGTTGTCGGCATTATTGGGGGATGCAGCCAATGCTTGGTCGATGTCAGCCAAAGCCTGTTCGTATTGGCCGAGGGCATATCGGCAGCGTGCAGTCCCGGCGTAGATGCCGCGGTAGTCGTTGAGATTTTGCGTGATGATGGTGTTGTAGTCGGCCAATGCGGCTTTGTAGTGGAAATGCGCTTGCTGGATGTAGGCACGCAGGTACACGAACATAGCCACTCGCGGAGCTTGCTCGATGGCACGTGTAATGCCTTCGATGACAACGGCATAGTCCGTATTGGCCATATCTACAAGCAGCTTGGTGGCGCGGGCGTTGGATGCGTCCGTACTCAGAGCCAGCATAATGTCTTCGACCGCGCCGCTGCCGTTGCCCATCGAGCGGCGCACGTTGGCACGGCGTACGTATATGTCGGCGTTGTTGGGGTCTGACGCTACTGCATCGTCAAGGTATTGCGTAGCAGTGCCGAGGTTGTTTTCCTTGACGGCAATGCGTGCCAGTCCGATCATAGCCTCGGTACTGCGGGGATTGAGACGCAGCAGACGATTGTAGTCCTCGCGTGCGGCGGCGTATTGTCCGAGGGTGTAGCGCGTGTTTGCACGCAGGTAGACGTTGACATACGAAGTCGGGTCCAATGCCACCGTGGCGTCAAGGTCGCGCAAGGCATCCTCGGGGCGATTGGTCTGCAAATAGATGTTGGCACGTAGCGTGAGGGCACGCATACGTGTATCGGTATCTTTTTCGGGGATGTATTTGATGGCGTTGTCCGCATCCGAGAGTGCACGCAGATATTCGTTGTTGCTGTAATAAACGTTGGCGCGGTTGAGATAGGTCTCGTAGTCCTTGGGGTCTTCGCTGAGTTGTTGCGCGTAGACGTTGAGCACGGCGCGGGTCATCGGGTTGTCGATATCGGCGCGTGCCGGAGTGGCCAATGCGGCCAATGCGGCCAGTAGTATGGATATATGTCTTATCATCTGTCGTATAATGAAATGTCTCGGATGTCTTGATGCGTAAGGTTGGGAATAATGCGGCGGAGCTCTAAGTGTCAGAAAGCGGCGATGGTGCGGCGTATGGCCAGGAGGTGCCGCAGCAGCGTGGGCAGCAGGTCCAGGCGCAGCATATTGGCGCCATCGGAGAGGGCTTTGGCCGGTTGCGGGTGTGTCTCGATAAATATGCCGTCGGCGCCTACGGCTATGGCAGCGCGGCCGACGGTCTCGATAAGTTCGGGACGTCCGCCGGTGACTCCCCCTGCCGTATTGGGCTGTTGCAGCGAGTGAGTGATGTCCATAATGACCGGGCATCCGCATTGCTGCTGCATCACGGGAATGCCGCGCATATCCACCACTAGGTCGCCGTATCCCAGCATCGTGCCGCGGTCGGTGACAGCCACGGCATCGTTGCCGCTCTGTCGTACTTTTTCGACGGCGAAATGCATCGATTCGGGCGCCAGGAATTGGCCTTTCTTGATATTGACCATTTTGCCGGTCTTGGCGGCGGCTGTCAGTAGGTCGGTTTGGCGGCACAAGAATGCCGGAATTTGCAATATATCAACGTATTGAGCTGCCATCTCGGCCTCGGCGGGCAGGTGAATGTCCGTGACTACGGGTATGTTGAATGTCTCGCGAACTTTGGCGAGTATGCGCAGAGCCTTTTCGTCGCCTATGCCCTGAAACGAGTCCAGACGGCTGCGGTTGGCCTTGCGGTAGCTACCTTTGAATACGTATGGTATGCCCAGCTCGGATGTCGTGCGCAATACGCTTTCGGCGATATCGAGAGCCATTTTCTCGCCCTCGATGACGCATGGTCCGGCCAAAAGGAAGAACGTGGAACCTTTGGCTGCTTGGGGTGTCAGATATTGCAGTAATTCGTTGGCGTTCATGAGTGAATTTGGTTGATGATATGAAAAGTGTCGCAGGCGACGAGTGCGGCGGTCTCGGTGCGCAGGCGGTTGTCGCCCATGGTGACGGCGCGGCATCCGGCATCGAGGCATTGTTTTACCTCATCGGGTGTGAAATCGCCTTCGGGTCCGATGAGCAGCAGCGTGCTCAGTCGCGGTTGCAGGGCCTTGGAAAGCAACGTCCGTTCGGTATTGGCATCGCAATATCCGACGAAGCGTTGTCGGGCTGTGGTTTGCTGCAGCAATTGGCTCAGCGGGGTCATCTCGGCCAGGTGCGGCATCGTGGCCTTGAGCGATTGTTTCATGGCCGATACGGCAATTTTGCGTAGGCGTTCGACCTTGATTTCGCGTCGTTCCGACCGGGCGCATAGTACCGGAATAATGCTGTCCACCCCGATTTCCACGAGTTTCTCGACCAGCCATTCGGTACGGTCGATGTGCTTGGCCGGGGCTACGGCCACGGTGACATCCGCCGGCCATACGCGTTCGATGGTGACGGCATCTTCGATGGCGACGGTAGCGCGGCGCGGGTCGCTACCTACGAGTGTACACGTGTAGCGTGTGCCGTGGCCGTCCACCACATACAGTGTGTCGTCCGTGCGCATACGCAGCACGCGTACGGCGTGTGCGCTGTCCTCGGGCGGCAGTGTCAGAGTTTGCTGTATGTCAGGTGCGTAGAACTGAATCATTGCTTATATTGGCATGGTCTCGAAAACGCGGTGTCCGACATATACCGAACACCGCGCCTTCAAGGCTGTTAGATGTCTTTTACAGCTTTTGTCTCGGCTTTCTTGGGCGCTTTGAAGCAGAAGTAGAACATGATGAATACTGCCAAAGCGTAAGCGGCGAAGATGAACCACGAGTGGTGCCAGCCGTCAATCATGGCTTGAGTGCCTACCTCCTGGGTCATAACGTATTTATTGACTACAAATTCGCCGGCGATAAACGTACCCAGCGATGCGCCGATACCGTTGGTCATAATCATGAACAGACCTTGGGCGGACGAACGCAGTTTGGGGTCGGTCTGCTGGTCGACGTAGATGCCGCCGGAGACGTTGAAGAAGTCGAAGGCAACGCCGTAGACGATGCAAGACAGCACAAGGAAGATGACGCCGGGGAAATTGGTGTCGCCGATGCCGAAGAAGCCGAAGCGCAATACCCAGGCAAACATCGCAATCAGCATTACGCCTTTGATGCCGAAGCGTTTAAGGCAGAAGGCTATCATCAGGATGCACAGGGCTTCGGAGCATTGCGAAATCGAAATCAGGAATGTCGGGTTGTGTGCAAACCATCCATCGAGCAATCCTTGGCTGTATTCGCCTACTTTGCTGAAGCTTTCGATGAAGGTAGTGCCGTAGCTGTTGGTGATTTGCAGCGACACGCCCAGCAGCATCGAGAATATGAAGAATATGGCCATGCGGCGTGTCTTGAATAGTGCGAAGGCGCGCAGGCCGAGGGCGTCGACGATGCCGCCGTTGGCGCTCTTATTGACAGGACATTTGGGCATTGTCAGTGCGTACAAGGCCATGATGATGCCGAAAGCACCGGTGGCAAAGAATTGGGTGTAGCTTTTTTGCAGTGTGATACCGTCTATTTCCACAAAATTTACCATCAGTTCGGCCACGATGAAGCCTACAGTTCCGAATACTCGTATGGGAGGGAAGTCCTTGACCGTGTCCAGACCTCCTCTTTCGAGGGCATTGAAGGCCACCGAGTTGTTAAGTCCTATTGTGGGCATATAGAAAGCCACAGAGATGGTATACAGCGTGAATATTGTGCCGAAGTCCACATAGCCGACCAGCTGTTCGTGGGTCATGTCAATCCATCCGTCGGGCAGTACAGACATAGCGTAATATCCGGCGGCGAACATGAACATCGCGGCGATGAAGTGGCATAGGGATAAGGTCTTTTGTGCCGGCAGCCAGCGGTCGGCTACGATACCCATTATAGCGGGCATGAATAGAGATACAAGTCCCTGAACCATATAGAAAAGGAATATTTCCTGGCCTAAGCCTACGTGGTACAAGAACATACCCATAGATACGAGGTACGTTCCCCATATTGCAAACTCGAAGAAGCTAAGAGCCGCAAGTTTGGTCTTTAGTGTGGAGCTTTTCATTGAAGCGTGTGTGATTTTTGGTTGATTGGTTTTATTGTGTGGTTTTTAGGTTTGTCGTTTATTTGTCTTTGCGGCGTTGGCGGAGTATGGAGTTGATGCGAGCGGCTTCCTCATACTCTTCGTCGCGTGTCAACTGCTCGAGCAATTTCTCGAGTTGTTCGTCGGACATTTCGTCCGGATCTTGCGGCTCCGATTCCGAGTCTTGGCGAGCCTTGTCTTCGGGGTCTTTGTTGAGGTCCTCGGTGATACATTCCTCCAGGGATAGGCCGGCGCGTTCCATGATTTCGGGGGTCGTGTATATGGGGGCACCGACGCGTACGGCTATGGCTACTGCGTCCGAGGTGCGTGCGTCCAGTACGGCTTCTTTTCCTTCGCGATCACGGAAGGTCATCTCGGAGGAGAAAATTCCGTCTTCGAAGCGATATATGAATACCTCTTCGAGCTGTATGCCGAAAGCTTGGCCGAGCGAGCAAAATAGGTCGTGGGTCATGGGGCGCGGCGGAATTACGCCTTGCATTTTGATGCCTATGGCCTGCGCTTCGCTTGCCCCGATGAGTATGGGTATGCGCTTCTCGCCCTCTTCGTCGGCAAGTAGCAGCGCAAAAGCGCCGCTGCGTACCGGGTTGTAGCTTATGCCCATGATTACGAGTTTTATGCGGTCATCCATGGCTGTGTCATTTTGTGTCGGAATTGTCGGTGATGACGCTTCCGCCGGTGATTATGCCCGAGCCGAAGCAGCGGCGGCGTTCCTTGTCGTATATTACGCAGAATTGTCCCGGGGCTATGCCTTGTATGGGATGAGCGGCATGTACCACGTAGTCGCCGTTGTCGGCCAATGTCATTACTGCGTCCGTGAATTCGGGCGTATGCCTGTTTTTGAAAGTTATGGCGACGCCCTCGACCAATTCTTCGGGTGTCCAAGGGCATCCGGAGATATAGTGCATCTCGGTGAGCAGCAGCGTGTCGCCGTATTGCTTGGCTGTATCGTATCCGCCGGAGACGTATACGACATTGTCGTGGGCGTTTTTGCGCACAACGTACCATGGGCCTCCGCTGAGTCCCAATCCTTTGCGCTGTCCTATGGTGTGGAACCAAAATCCGCGATGCTCGCCCAACTTGCGTCCGGTTTCGATTTCGATAATCGGACCGGGGCGTTCGCCTAAGTGGCGACGTATGAAGTCGTTATAATTGATTTTGCCGAGAAAACATATTCCTTGCGAGTCCTTGCGCATGGCGTTGGGCATACGCACTTCGGCGGCTATGCGGCGTACTTCCTCCTTGGGAAGGTCGCCTATAGGGAACATCAGGTGACTCAGTTGTTCGTAGGATATGCGAGCCAGGAAATCGGTCTGGTCTTTGACCGGGTCGACGGCTGTGCCCAGCCATTTGCGGCCGTCGGCATCGGTGATGACGGTGGCGTAGTGGCCGGTGGCGGTCATATCGTAGAGGTGACCCCAGCGCTGTTCGAAGTATCCGAATTTAATCATTTTGTTGCACATCATATCGGGATTGGGTGTCAGCCCTTGGCGCACGGTGCGCAGGGCATATTCCATCACGTTATCCCAATACTCCTGATGCAGCGACACCACCTCGAATGGCAATCCGAAGCGACGCGCTATCAGTGTGCACATTTCTATGTCTTCGTCGGCCGAGCAGTCGCCTTCGCCGTTGTCCAACCCTATGCGTATATAGAACAGGTGCAAATCGTGTCCCTGTTCGAGAAGTCGGTATACGGCTACGGCGCTATCGACGCCACCGGAAATCAATACGGCTATCTTCATATTTGTGCCGGGTCTTGCGTATATGGGTTATTCGGATTTCGGCTGTTCTTGGTTGGTGTTGTCTGCGGACTTGTCGCTGTCTGCGGCCACGCTGTTGACGATGCTGCGCACCAAAGCTTGGAAGGCTTTGAGCACATTGTCCGGTTTGATGTCCTTGACCTGTACGACGTGTTGCTTGTCGACGTAGTACAGCATAGGCATGGTGGGCATGGCAAAATAGGTGTCTGCATCGGCATAGCTGCCTTTGACCCATGTGTCGGGCATATCGAGGGCTTCGGCGCGCCATTGGTCGCAGTCTTCGCCGGGATATATAGCAACGATTTTCAGTATGTTCTTTTGGCACAGCCAATTGATGGCATAATCGGCGCTGAAGCGAGCCTTGGCCAGACGGCAGTCTGCGCAGTCCGGGTCGAAGAACATCAGCAGAATGTACGGCGCGTCTATTTCGCCGAAGTGGCCGGTGGTGCCGTCGGGACGTACAAACTTGAAGTCGGGGACGGTGCAGCCTACGCTGCTGGAAGTCAGCATGGTATACTGAGCCTCGAAGCGTGCGCGTTCGGCGCCCTTGACTTTCTTGCAATCTATTACCGCCTTCACAAACGGCAGATATAGTTCGTCACTTTGATATTCGGCACTGTCGGCAAAAGTCCAGCGTTCGGCGATGCGTGCAAGTTCGGGCAGCTGCTTGGGCGCCGAGCGCTCTACGCCGTCGATCAGGCGATTGATGGCTATATGTACTGTGTCGGCCGTTGCCAGAGGCGTCAATGCGAAGAATTGCCCCATGGTGTAGTCCAGACGTTCCTTGGACGAGAAAATACTTTTGAAATTGCACGTCTTCCAAAAGTTGTCAAGTATATAGTTGGCGCGCTGGTCCATACGGACAATTTTGCTCGGCGGTACGGGCATTTCGACAAGCAACTGCGTGTCGTTGGCGGCGTATGATGTCGAAGCCACGGCTGCCGTGACGGCGACGACGGTCACCATACGGCGCAGGCTTTGTGTATATTTGGATATGTTCATGACGTGTGTCAGGTTCTGTCTTTTGGTTACAATTTACAAATTTACATACTTTTGCCGAAATGCGGTGCTCTTGGAGGCGGAAAAAATCCGCGAGAATGTCGCTTTGGACAAAAATCCGGATAAAGTATAGATGTGGCTCGTTTGATGATTGCCTTCATAAAAATAGCGGAATATGAGAGGTCGTCAGGATTGTCCGCTCTGTAACAGCCATCGTTACGCCCGAATGTATGTATAGCTTATATGGCCGCTGTCGGCGGCCGAATAAGCGTAATCTGCAATGGTTGTGAATTTCGTGGGGCAGAGGGGTTACTTGATGCCTCGAGCATTGAGTGCGGCGCGGTAGCGAACGCCGTTGGCCTGATGTACGGCGTAATTGTCGGTGAAGTTGTGGTATCCGCTGAAGTCCTCGCGTGCACACATATATATATAGTTGTGTTGCGGGGCGTGTAATACGGCATCGATGGTGGCTCGTTCGGGCATACGTATGGGACCCGGCGGAAGTCCTTTATTAAGATATGTGTTGTAGGGGGACGGCGTGCGCAGCATGGGTACGGTGATACGTCGCAGGGTGGGGTCTCCGATAGCGAATTTGACGGTGGGGTCGGCCTGCAACGGCATATCTATGGCCAGACGGTTGAGGTATAGACGTGCCACCTTGGGTCGTTCATCGCCTTTGGCGGTTTCCTCCTCGACGATAGATGCCAGTGTGGTTGCCTGCACGGGCGTGAGATTCAGAGATTTGGCTTGTTCGCGCCGTTCCGAGGTCCAAAAAGCATCGCGCACCGAGGTCAGACGCTTGATTAGTTTGGCCGGGCTGTCGGTCCAAAATGCCTCATAAGTGTCCGGCACGAATGCGGCAATGTACTGTTCGGGAGTGTCATAGCCCATGGCCGGGAGTACTTCGGCACATCCGTTGACAAAGGCTGCGGAGTCCCACGTCATCTTGGAACTGATGCGCGAAGCCAGGTCGCCGAGTGTGCGTATATTGTTGAACGTTAGTCGAATGGGAGTCTGGGCGCCGAAGCGCAGGCGATTGACAACCGACCACACACGGTCTCCTTTGGAGATGACGTATGAGCCGACGGCGACTTCCGGCTTTCCATCGCGCCATTGCCAAATACGTGCTACGGTGGCGCCGTAGTCACCGAGACTGTCGGTGAGAATCTTGGAGACGTCGTCCGAGTCGGCGCCTCGCGGAATGTATATTCGTACGGGCTGTGCGCCGTCGTAAGTGCGTGCTATTGTGGTCCATGTCCATACGCCGGCGGCAATGATGAGTGCCGCTACGGCTGCGGCGATGTATAGCAGGACTTTGCGTCGGCGTGTGCCTTTGGCTGTCTTGGCTTTTCGGTTCTTTTTGGGCGCTTTTTTTGTCGTTGTGTTTCGGTCGGTCTTTTCCATACGACAAAGTTAATACTTATCGGCCTTACAACTTAGCCAAAAAACGCTAAAAGTACACTCAACGAATTTCGATAGGTCAATAGGGATGGCGTGTTTCGCAGCTCTTGGACTTCGCGGTCCGAGTTGCGGCAACCCTGTGCGGTGTCGGCGTATGTATATATGTATCGGACGCTTATGTCTTGACCGGAATTTTGGAGTATATATAAATGTGTATGCGCGGATCTGCATTGGTGTTATTGCGTCCTCATATGGGCGTAAATATCGGCGATTCGGGTTAAATAGTGTTAAAATATTTGGCCATCTCGTAAGAAGTGCCTACCTTTGCACCACTGAAACATCGCGGAGTAGAGCAGTGGTAGCTCATCGGGCTCATAACCCGAAGGTCGTAGGTTCGAGTCCTGCCTCCGCCACCAATCATCGAGAGGTCCATCAAATGATGGGCCTCTTACTTTTTTACACTTTTTTTTGTGATAATGGCCGTGCATCACAAAAAATATAACTATATTTGCCCCGTGCAAGCGCGCCGTCATGGCACACTGTCAAACGGAGGAGCGGTGCACGAACACAACCCGAACGACAAACCTATAACAATACAAACACTATGAGTATGAAGAAGCACAACTTCTATGCCGGTCCTTCGATTCTGAGCCAGTACACCATCCAGAATACGGCAGACGCAATCATTAATTTTGCTGACACCGGGCTGTCCATCTTGGAGATATCGCACCGCAGCAAGGAATTCCAGGCCGTTATTGACGAAGCCACGGCTCTTGTCAAAGAACTCCTCGAAATCCCCGAAGGCTACAGCGTGCTGTGGCTTGGCGGCGGCGCCTCGATGCAGTTCTGCATGATTCCCTTCAACCTGTTGCGCACGCGTGCCAGCTATCTCGACACCGGCACATGGGCACACAAGGCCATCAAAGAAGCGCGCCTCTTCGGCGAAGTGAATGTCGTGGCTTCCGGCGAGGCCGACAAATACACCCATATACCCAAGGGCTTCACCGTACCTGCCGACAGCGACTACTTCCACTATACATCCAACAACACCATCTACGGTACCGAGATACGCAAGGATCCCGACGTACCCTGCCGTCTGGTGGCCGATATGAGCTCGGACATCTTCTCGCGTCCGGTGGACGTCTCCAAATATGATGCAATATATGCCGGTGCGCAGAAGAATCTTGCTCCCGCCGGCGTCACCATCATCATTGTACGCGACGACGCCCTCGGACATGTCGACCGAGTAATACCCACCATGCTGGACTACCGTACACACGTAGCCAAGGGCTCGATGTTCAATACACCTCCCGTATTGCCTATATTCTCGGCTTTGCAGACCCTGCGCTACTACAAAGACCTCGGCGGCATCAAGGAACTCGAACGCCGAGACCTCGAAAAAGCCGCAATGCTTTACGAAGCCATCGACAGCAGCCGTATGTTCACCGGAACGGTTACCGACCCGGCCGACCGCTCGATCATGAACGTATGCTTCGTGATGAAACCCGAATACAAGGAACTCGAGAAAGACTTCGTGGAATTTGCCACACAGCGCGGTATCGTAGGCATCAAGGGCCACCGCAGCGTTGGCGGCTTCCGTGCATCGCTCTACAATGCACTGCCCATCGACAGCGTGAAGGTGCTGGTAGATGCTATGGCTGACTTCCAAGCCGTACATTGATACAACGGAGTCATTCACCAAAGACAACAGTACAATGAAAGTTTTATTAGCTACCGAAAAGCCCTTTGCAGCTGCCGCAGTTCAAGGCATCCGCAAGGCTGTCGAAGAAGGCGGACATACGCTCGCCATCCTCGAAAAATATACCGACCGCGCCCAATTGCTTGACGCCGTCAAGGATGCCGATGCGCTCATCGTACGCAGCGATATCGTCGATGCCGCGCTGATGGACGCTGCGCCGCAACTGAAAATTGTTGTACGCGCCGGCGCCGGATACGATAATATCGACCTCAAGGCCGCTACGGCTCATAATATTGTGGTCGAGAATACTCCCGGCCAGAACTCCAATGCCGTGGCCGAACTGGTCTTCGGACTTGCCGTCATGGCCGTGCGCAACATGTACGCCGGGACGTCGGGCACCGAACTCAAAGGCAAACGCCTGGGTATCCATGCTTTCGGACAAGTAGGCCGCAACGTTGCACGTATCGCCAAAGGCTTCGGTATGGAAGTGAGCGCCCTCGACCCTTACTGCCCCGACAAAGTAATCGAAGAGGCCGGAGTGCGTCCCGTACACTCCATTGAGGAGTTGTATTCCGACAATGATGTTGTGTCGCTGCACATTCCCGCCACCGACGAGACGCGCAACAGCGTCAACAAACACCTTATCGAACTTATGCCCAAAGGCGGTCTGCTGATTAATACCGCACGTCGCGAAGTCATTGACGAGCCGTCGTTGGCCGAGGCTCTCGAGCAGCGCCCCGACATAAAGTACGTAGCCGACATAGCCCCCACCAATGCCGACGAATTGCGTCAGCGCTTCCCCGGTCGAGTATTCTTCACGCCCAAGAAGATGGGTGCGCAGACAGCCGAGGCAAACATCAACGCCGGCATCGCCGCTGCACGTCAGATTGTGGCTTACTTTGCCGACGGTACCGACCGTTTCCGCGTCAACTGATTACGCCACTCACGCGTAAAAGCGTGTGAGTCAAGCTCTAATCATAAAGACTTACCCCCTGTCACAAAAGGCTGTGGCAGGGGGTAAGTCTTTATGATTAGAAGTGAGCCGGAGTGCCTATTTGAGTGTCACTCTGTTGATTAGTAGCCCTTTCGGGAGTAGAATGGATGCTATGGTGCTAAACTCACCGTTGACATTATTCATCTTGATTATGTTGAATTTTGCGGCATCTAAAATGGCCCACGTCAGCATAACAAAGTCTTTATGAGAGAGTAATACCAGATAGCGGCGTCCTTGACTGTTCTTCATCAAAAGATACGGAATATTCGGAGATGTTTTGTTGAGAAGTCCAACCACCCATTCCGCATTACCATCCTGGCCTAAAAAAGTGAAATACTGGCTTGAGTCTTCGTCGGTAAAAAAACAATATGTGCCGTCAGCGTCACTACTATTAGTATGAGACCAAGCCAGTCGACTGCCGTCAGACATTAGCTTAAATTGGAAGGTCCCGGTACCGTCTTCCCAGATGCAACGAGTTGTAATAATCGAGCACTTGACAGAATAGGCTTGCGTATATACGCCGTTAATTTCCGGGATGGCCTCTCCGTCTATAATCACTTGTTCTGGAGTTGTTTGTGCCGTCACCATTGTGGTAGACAATAGCCCGAATACTAATAAGAATAGAAATTTTCGATAAGTCATAATGTAGACGAATGTATTGATAGTGATAATAATACAAAGGTAAGCATAAAAATGCAAACGATGCAAGCGTTGAAACATTTAGATTAACTTTGAGAAAAATAAATTTTGAAATACGCGCCGAATATTGCATACATCAAAAACATTTAGTACCTTTGCACCCACAAAACGACACGTACGACCGCGTGTAGAATACGGAAAGATGCCGGAGTGGTCGATCGGGGCGGTCTCGAAAACCGTTGTGCCCTTGCGGGCACCCAGGGTTCGAATCCCTGTCTTTCCGCAAAGAAGGCCCGGAAGCGCAAGCTTTCGGGCCTTCGTGCGAAGAAAGACGGGATGAGAACCCTGAGGGTTCGTTATCGCGCAGCGCTTGCGGAGCAAGAAACCGCGCAGCGAAACTGGGGTAGGGGGTGTAGTGCCGTGTGTAGGAGGGTACGGCCGAAATTATGCCGCGGAACGAGTGAATGAGGATGGTTGCTATGGGGTTATTAATTAGACACTTATAATCATTAATATAATTTAGCAATTATTTGTATCCAAATGATTTTGTGCAGCACCTTAAAAAGCACTATATTTGCGTAATAAAATGCGGGTCTAAAGTATGTATATCCGCATAGACATAAACAAAGACACTAAAACAACCACATTAAGAACTATTCGCTATGAAACAAAAACTATGTCTGACCTTAGCCCTCGGCGCAGTACTTATGCTGGCCTCCTGTGGCAAAAAGCTCGGCCAATTCAGCCAAGACTATTTCAACGTCAACCCCAATCCGCTGGAAGTTGTCGGTGAAAAAGTTCCCGCAACCATCACGGGTAACATTCCCGCTAAGTTCTTCGTTAAGAACGCCGTTGTTACGGTTACCCCCGTGCTTGTTTACAACGGCCAGGAAACCACTTCCGTACCTTACACCTTCCAGGGCGAAAAGGTACGTGGCAACAACCCCGTAGTATCCTACGAGAATGGTGGAACCATCACCATCCCCGCTGCTTACGCTTATACCCCCGAGATGGCCAAGAGTACACTCGCTCTTGACTTCGTCGTTACTCAGGGCAAGAAACAGTATGTTCTGCCTCGCGTCAATGTAGCCAACGGCATCATCGCCACTGCAGCTCTCGCCGACCCGGCAACCGTTAATCCCGCCCTCGGTAAAGACGCCTTCCAGCGTGTCATCAACGAAAAATACGCCGCTGATATCAAGTTCCTTATCAATCAGGCAAACATTCGCTCTTCTGAGCTGAATACCAACGCTATGACCGAGTTCCACAACTCTCTGGTAGCAGCCAACGGCGACAGCACACGCGTCATCAACGAAATCAACATCCAGTCCTACGCTTCGCCTGACGGTGCTTACGACTTCAACGAGCGTCTGGCTCAGCACCGCGAAGACAACACCAAGGGTTATGTCTCGGGCCGCCTCAAAAAAGACAAAATCACCGAGTTCGGCGAATTGACCGCTAACTTCACCGCTGAAGACTGGGAAGGCTTCCAGAAACTCGTCAGCCAGTCCAACATCCAGGACAAAGACCTTATCCTCAGCGTTCTGTCGATGTACAAAGACCCCGAAGAGCGTGAACGCGAAATCCGCAACATCTCTACCGTCTTCGAACAGCTGGCCGAAGAAATTCTGCCGCAACTCCGCTACTCGCGCATTACAGCCTCCATCGACGTTATCGGCAAGAGCGATAGCGAAATCAACAAATGCTTCGACAACGATCCTTCTCAGCTGTCCATCGAAGAGCTGCTTTACGCTGCAACCCTCACCGATGACAACGCTCGCCGCATGAAGATCTACGAAACCGCTACTCGTCAATATCCCAACGACTACCGTGGCTGGAACGACCTCGGTCTTACACAGTATGTAGCTCGTGACTACACCAAGGCTAAAGCATCTTTCGAACGCGCAGCCCAACTGGCTCCCGCCGGTACCGAACCCAAACTCAACCTCGGCCTTATCGAAATGGTTAACGGCAACTATCGTGCTGCCAACCAGTACTTCGGCAATGCTGCCGGCGCTGAATCTCTCGGCGATGCCCTCGGCGTATACTACCTGAAGATGGGTGACAACGCTTCCGCAGCTCGCGCATTCGGCGACTCCAAGAGCAATAACGCTGCTCTGGCTCAGATTCTTACCAAAGACTACACCAAGGCTAAGAGCACTCTCGCAGGCATCAATAAACCCGACGCTACCACCTACTACCTGATGGCAGTCCTGGGCGCTCGCACCAACAACGAGCAGATGCTGACCTCCAACCTGCGTCAAGCTATCAAGCTGGACAGCAGCATGGCACAGCGTGCAGCCAACGACCTCGAATTTGATGCTTTCAACATCTCCGGTCTGACAAAGTAAGCGCATCCCGTCTTTAAGGACGCACACAATAGCGGCGCATGCCCTCCCTTCAACGGACGGCATGCGCCGCTTACTTTTGCTTTTCGGGAGAGGTAACCGATAGGTTTTTTGCATATAAGCCGGCTTTTATAAAAAGCAAGCCGGGTCGCTGCTGATGCAGTGTACCCGGCTTGTCGTCTATGATGTGTTGTCAGGCTTCGTCGCCTGAGTTACGGCATAGGATGCCGCGGATGTTTATCGAGTTTCGGTCGTGTCGTATCTCGAATCGTCGCGCACTTGTATCGAACGTAATGCGTTGCGAATCATTGTAGTTGACCCCATTGCCTCGATGAGATGCGCATATGGCGGTTACTTGTTGCGAGCGGCGCGCTTTTCGAGTTGTTTTTCGACGGCTTCGACGGCAACGTCAAAGGCTTCTTCGAAAGTGTCGGCGGTTTTGCTGGCAACGATTTCGCCGTTCTGGGGTATGGCGACACGGATGGTTACTTCCTTGTTGAGAGCGGTTTCAGGCTTGATCAGGTTGAGGTTGACATCGAAAGTGTCGATCTCGGGGTTACGACGTCCGATACGCTCGGTTTTCTTGTTGATAAAGTTGACGAGGCGGTCTGCAATCTCGAAGTGGATAGCTTTGATACGTACGTTCATAGTTTTCCTCCTTTTTTAATGGCACGTGGGTGTGCCTGTTGATAATTTTGTTGTAACTCTCGATATGATATATGAGTGTACAGTTGCGTGGTGGCCAGGGAGGCGTGTCCCAGCAACTTTTGTACAGCGTCAAGGTCGGCGCCACCGTTGAGCATATCGGTGGCGAAGGAATGTCGCAGGACGTGCGGGCTGCGCTTAGCGCTATGCGCTACGGGGTCCAAAGCTTTGTGTACTATGCGGTTGAGTAGACCGTAGTATAGTGGCTCGCCGCTTTCGCGCACCATCAGTGTCGGCGTGTGTCGTGTCCCGGTCGTGCGTGTTCGCAGTTGGCGATAGCTGTCTATGGATGCCGCCAATTCGGGCGCGATGGGTATGACTCGTTCCTTATTGCGCTTGCCGATTACGCGGACCTGGCATTGGGCGGTGTCCGTATTGTCGTCCGTGAGGGTTATGAGCTCGGCGGCACGCATCCCGGTGGCATATAGTAGTTCGACGGCAAGACGATCGCGCACTTCGCGGAAGTCGGCGTGGTCGATGGGGGCGTCCAATGCCGCCGCCGTGTCTTGTGTAGGGACAAAACGCGGAAGCACCTTGGGCGCATGTGCCAGTTCGAGGTCACGTGTCGGGTCTGCTGTATATCCGTGATAGCGTGCAAGATAGCGGTAGAATGTGCGCACGCACGACAGCCTGCGGCGTATGGTCGTTTGGGCCAGTCCGCGTTGTGTCATATCGGCGAGCCAGGCGCGAATGTCCGACCGTGTCACTGTCGCCGGATCCACTTGGTCGGTGTCCTCGTCCGTGTCCCAGTCTACGCCTGTCAGGAAGCGTGTCCAGTCTTTCAAATCCTTAGAATAAGACAAAACGGTGCAAGCTGAATGATTCAGCTCACACCGTAGGTATTCTAAAAAGGATTTCGTCAGCATATCTCACATAATGATAAGCATCTGATGCCGGGTTGTGATACCCGTGCGCCTTCTTATCGTATGTGCGAATTTACTACTTCCTTTTGTCTTTTCCAAATAAAATCGGAGAAAAACTTTTGCTCTGTATTCGTTCCCCCTTTCCGGTATAAGTTTGCGGCCTGACTGTCAAAGACTTTCGTTATGAAAGAAATTTGCGCGTCGACCTTACTTTTTTCTGTCTGATGGAGGTGGGATTTGCCTGCATTGTCCATGTAGGCACTTCCCGGTGCGAAGACGGATGATTAATCCTCGACGCTGCGAAGTTTCTGTACGTAAACAGCCTTCATCATTTTCTTGCGGTTGACAACCGAAGGTTTCTGGAAGGCCTGACGTGCGCGGAGTTCTTTGACAACGCCGGTGCGCTCGTATTTACGTTTGAACTTCTTGAGAGCTTTCTCGATGTTTTCGCCTTCTTTTACTTGTACGATGATCATTTTTGTGTTAGGTTGTTATTTGATTTATAGCTTTTTATGTCTGCATGTTTTGCTAAAACCCCACGCACATCGGCGGTGGCTGCGTTTCCGCAGACTTTTAGCGGGGCAAAATTACAAATCTTTTCTGATACGGCCAAATTTTCGGAGAGTAACTTTTTACATTTTACTCAAATTCAGAATATTCAGAATGCTCGGCGGATTCGGCGTCCGGTAGTCGTGTGCCGATCGGAGGGCGTTATATTTATCGACATGCGCCAAAGACCTCATTGGCGGAACATACGCATTGGCCGCTTGTTCGGGCAATGTCGAAGTCGTGTGTACAATACGACAGCGAAACGGGTGCGTATGATATGAACCGCTCTTTGGCGACGAATCCTCCGCGGTAGTTTCGGGGCATCGCTTTCTCGGAGTGCCACCCTTTGCCCTTATATATATAAACGGTGTATGTGCCGTTGGGTACATATATTGCGGCGGTGTCACCTGCGGCGACGTATGAGTTGCGTACGATTTTGCCCGCGCGTTTTACAATGACCACGGCATCGGTACAATCTGTAGAGTCGTTTGTGATTGTAATCTTGGAATTGTTGTTGGCCTCGATGGGGGCATTATGATAGGGTGTATGTCCCGTAGGCATACTATTGTCGGCGTATCTGGCGCTGTCAGAGAGTGCGCCTTGGCACTTGCGGCTGTCCGAGCCGTCGGAACAATATGTGGTCGGGACATCAATTGTGCTTTCGTCGTGACTTCCGACGCACAACTTGACGCATACCATTGCGAGAATAAAGAGGATGAAAAGCAGCCGGCTCATAAATGCTGGAATAAGGAGAAGATGTGTGAATAAATGTTGAGGTAAATGTAATTAAGAAGATGTAAATGACTTTGAGGTTGTTTTTTTGCCCTTTGGGAAGGGCGGAGTTGTTGGTTCTTTTTAAGAGTGGGTTGTGATTGCGGTGTTGCTTGGTCATGCAAAGACGCAAGCCTTGGGAGGGCGTTGGCGTCAGGGCTAATCCACAAGTGACTGCAAAATTACAAAATTTAATTGTTCTGTCGGCATTTCGCGCAAAAAAAATTCTTCGTCACTGTCCTATGGCCGGTCAATGTGGCGTAAAACCGCTTCGGTACAGCAGTCGAAGCTGTTGCGTAGCCGGAAGTATGTCTGTGTCCGTGATGTGACACGATGCCTTTCAGAAGCCGCAAAAACGGACATCAGTGTTAAAATAGGCAAAAACAAGCGTTAAAATGGATTAAATTTGTACTTTTACCACTCAAATCGCGAGTTATGCCCTTTCGGGGGTGTGATTGCCGTTTTCGGCCAAGCGGTTTTATAATCTTAAATAAAGACAAAACCTCCTAATAACCAAAACCTCAAGTATTAAGAAATGAGAACATCCTTACGCCTTATTGCTGCGGCCGTATCGATGCTGACTATCGGGGCAGATATGTCAGCATTGACGACAGACGAGCCCATCACCATCTCGGGCAAAGAGTATATCTTGCGCACGTATGTGCGTCGAGACATAGGCCCGGGTACGACATACACCCGATACAGTGTCATCGGTTTCCCGCTCAATGTCAACGTTATAACCATGGACCTTGACAATCCGTATAATACGCTCGAAACCATGCAGGCCAAGGACCGTACTAACAATACCGAGACAATGGTGTCGGCAGCAGCACGCTACACCACGCCCGGACATAAGGTCACCGGCGGTGCCAACGGTAACTTCTGGTGCGTAAGTTCGCAGTATCCTGCGTCCGACTTCTTGGTCGGCACGGTATTCGGCGCTGACGTACGCGACGGCAAGGTCATCACCAATACGGTGATGGTTACCGACCCGTGGTGCGATATCAAACAGACGCCTATCGTAGGCCTTGACATGGACAAGAAGTTATGGCTCAAGCCTATGAGCTGGAAGGGTACCATCAAAAGCGACAAATTTGATGCTACGGAGTTCACACAGGTCAACCGCGTAACGCATGACGGCCAAATGTGTATGTACAACAGCTACTTCGGCCGCGACAAAGCTTTCCAGCCCGTCGAATGGTATTCCGAAGGTAATACTTGGCACTGGCGCATTATCCCCGGCGTCAGCACCGAGGTTTACCTCGACCTTTGCGAAGGCGAGCAATGGAAAGTCGGCGAGGACATGCGTTGCGTCGTACGCAAAGTCGTACCCAATGCCGGTACCGGAGTGTTGGGCGACTACGAACTGGCTTTTGTAGGCCGCGGCGCTTGTGCCGATGCACTCAACAAATTGGCTGAAGGCGATATCGTTACCGTCAACCAGGGATGGACCACATACGACACAAACGAGACTCCTCGTCTATACAACTGTATCCAGGGCCTGTCCAATATCATCAACGACGGTGTCAATGACGATGCCGGTAATGCGTTGGATTACAATGCCAAAGTGTACTCGCGTACCGGATATGGCTCCTCGGCTGACGGTCGTACGCTATATCTGATGGTTATAGACAAGTCCACTGACTTCGATTGGGGTCCCTCGGCCGGTTGCACTACAGCCGATATGGCCGATATTGCCCGTCACCTCGGATGTACCACCATGTCCGTACTCGATGCCGGCGGTTCGGCACAGCTTTTTGTGCAAGACCGAGTAATCAACACCACCACCGAGACCGTTCCCCGTGCCATCGCCAACGGTATGTTCTGCGTATCCACGGCACCCGAAGACAACACCGTGACGCGTATAGCATTCAACGATGTAGACATTACCGTCCCCACATATTCCACCTCCATTCCGCGTATTCTCGGCTACAACAAGTACGGCGATCTTGTGGACGAAAACTTCTTTGACGCACAACTGAGCTGCGATGCTGCTCTGGGTACCTGCGAGGGCAATACCTTTATGGCCGGCAATACTCCCGGTGTGGGCACGCTGACAGCTACTTACGGCGACTGCACCATATCCAAGCAGATAGAAGTAGTCAAGGCTGACGTAGCATTAAAGCTGAGCAACATCGTCATTGATGACACTCGTGAGTATATGCTCGAAGTTGAAGCTACCGTCAACGGCGAATTATACTCCTACGATCCCACCGAATTCCAGTGGGAAGTGGCTGACCGCAGTATTGCCGATATCGATGTTCACGGAATGCTCCGCGGCACCAAGAACGGCACCACCACCATCACCGGCACACGAGGCGAACTGGCGCTGACGGCCACCGTCAACGTGCAGATTGCCGAATCGGAGGCCGTGTCGCAAGACAGCTGGGACAACTGGAAAGTCTCGGGCTTCGGTGTCAAGAACACTACCGTGACTTCCGACGGCGATGTGACATTCAATGTCAACAGCCTGCGCAACTCCTATGTGCAATTCAAGAAAGACTATGACATCTTCAGCTGCCCCGACAGCCTGACACTCAACTTCTACACCTCGGCCAAATTCAATTCGGTAATCTTCTGCGTACGCTCCGCCGGCTCCAAGAACATCAACGTGAAGATTGAGCCGGCCGAAGGCTACGATTATTTCCAGCCCACCGCTACCGAAGCTAAGGTGACAGGCGCTGACGGCGTTACTCGCCGCTGCCGTATGTATGTACCGGCCGGAAGCGCGGAGATGCAAGTTGTTCTCCCGATAAGCGCACTTGGCGAGCCCTCGTATGTAGGCACTTACCCCATCAATATGCAGTTTGTACGTTTCGGCCTGCTCAGCTCGGCTCAGGACAATATGGGAACGCACACTATGCGCATAGGACGCCTGGTAGCACACTACAATCGTGAAAATGCCGTCGAGGACATTGCTGTTGACGGCGGCACAAGCCCGGCATTGACTATCTGGCCCAATCCGGTGGATGCCGGTGGCAATATCAATGTAGGCGGTGTGTCCGGAATCGTACGTGCCGACATCTACAGCCTGGCCGGAGCGCGTATATTCTCGACCGGCGATGCTGCGTGCATCAATGCGCCCTCTGTCCCCGGCGTATACCTGCTGCGCGTCACCGGAGCCGACGGCACTGCTGCCGTGGCCAAACTCGTTGTCCGTTGATGCGGACAGCGCACGCTGAACGATAATCACATACAAAGAGCAACGCCATAGACCTATGGCGTTGCTCATATATAAATACGAACACAACAGAATACACTACAATGAAGCTTTACGACGTTTATCCGCTTTTTGACATAGAAATAGACCATGGCAAAGGCTGCCGCGTGTACGACAGCAAGGGCACCGAGTACTTGGATCTCTATGGCGGCCATGCCGTTATCTCCATAGGTCATGGACATCCGCACTACCTTGAAGCGTTGCGCCGTCAAGCCGAAAAGCTTGTATTCTATTCCAACTCGGTGGTCAATCCGCTGCAACAGCGCCTTGCCGATGCGCTGGGGCGCGCCTGCGGATACGATGATTACGCCCTGTTCTTGGTCAATAGCGGCGCTGAAGCCAACGAAAACGCACTCAAATTGGCGTCCTTCCACACCGGGCGCAGCCGCGTCATAGCCCTCCGCCACGCCTTCCACGGCCGCACTTCCGCTGCAGTCGAAGCTACGGACAATCCCCACATTCAGGCGCCGCTGAATCATGGCGGCCATGTATGCTTTGTCGAGATGGGTGACATCGAGGCCGTGAAGCGCGAGATAGCCCAAGGCGATGTAGCTGCTGTCATCATCGAAGGCATCCAAGGCGTGGGCGGCATCATCGTTCCCGAAGATGCTTATATGCGTCAGTTGCGTGACGTCACTGCCCAAGCCGGCGTTGTCCTCATCTTGGACGAAATACAGAGTGGCTACGGTCGCACCGGACGCTTCTTTGCACACCAATATGCAGACATTCGCCCCGATATAATCACCGTAGCCAAGGGTATAGCCAACGGATATCCCATGGGCGGCGTAATTATATCACCGGCCTTCAAACCCGTATACGGACAGTTGGGTACCACCTTCGGCGGCAATCATTTGGGCTGTGCAGCCGCAATAGCCGTGCTCGAGGTTATCGAAAAAGAAAAGCTCGTGGACAATGCCGCCAATGTCGGTGCATACCTCTTGGAGCAACTGCGCCAAATCCCGGGTTTGGCCGATGTGCGTGGGCGCGGTCTGATGATAGCCATCGATATGCCGTATCCGGTCAAGGAGTTGCGTTCGCGTCTGATACACGAGCAACACGTATTCACCGGAGCTGCGGGTACGCAAACCATACGCCTATTGCCTCCGCTGTGTCTCACTCGCGAGGATGCCGACCTGTTTCTCGAGCGCTTCAAACAAGCCCTGGGCTGAGGCAAATCGCAATCGAAAGAATGTATGTGCCGCTTTGCACATACATCGTGCCATGTAAAATGCTGACCGAAAAACGGTAATGATATTTGCAATTGTTCCCGTAAAGCATAATCCCCCGAAAATATCTAAATAACCAAAAATATAGGATTAACCTCTAAAAACGAAAGATGAAACATCCTCTAATCTGTACTCTTATGGCGGTGCTATCGGGCTTTGGCATCACGGCCGGCGCCGCCAATTCGTACTACGTGGGCAGTGCCGCAACGGCCGGGTCATCGGTATCCTATCGCGGAACCACGTTCACCTCGGGTGTCACTGCCTTTGCCGACCTTAAGTCCCTTATGTCGGCACGTCCCGCTTCCGGCTCTACGGTATATGTCGATGCCGGGACCTACGGCGATGCAGTCACTATCGATGTGCCCGGGCTTACGCTACTGGGCGCTAATGCATATTGCGATGCGCGTTCGGCCAATCGCACGGCGGCCGAGAGTGCCATTTCCGGCGAACTTAATGTTACGGCGGACAATATCACCGTCAACGGCTTCCGCTTTACGGGCGCCGGCTGTGTCTCCAATAGTACGGCCACTAATGTCGCGCCGATGTCCGGGCTGACATTCGTGTATAATGTCGCCGATGGAAGCAGTCTGCCGCGCAGCAATTCCCAGTCCATTCTTCACCTGGGTGCTTACTACACCGGGACGGACGCCGCTACGGATGCCGCTATGGGACGCTATCGTAATATTACGGTGTCTCACAACGACTTCAACGGACGCCGAAACACGGCCAACCAGCCGTATGTCGTTTGGATTGCCGGTTCGGCCGGTACGACAGTCGTTGAGGACAACCGTTTTGACGGCGGCGGCACCTCGGTATCGTTGATTAATACCACCGGTAATGCCCGCGTGGACGGCAACATTTTCACCAATGTAGGCGATACGCTTGCCGCGGCCGGAAGTGCCAAGGGCGAATTCTGCATCCGTCTGTTTTATGTCGGAGTGGACAAATCGGCCACCGATATCAGTGTATGCCGCAACAGCTTTGACAAGTGTCAGGGACAGTCGTCGCTGTATCCGCTCATACGCTTTTTCAACGGCGACAAATCCAATGCCGGAGTCAAGCCTCAAAACACAGTCATACACCTCAATTACAACAGCTTCAAGCGCAAGCCCAAGCATAGTTCGCAGACATACAACTACGTATTCTATGCAAACAAGGACTACACGTCCGGAGCCATTGTCGACGCTCGCTTCAATCAATTCGACAACAGCGATTATGCCATGGGTATGATACAGCAGCCTTACGAGAGCTCGCAGACACGCTACTTCGGCGGCAGCACCACATTGTTCCGCTTCCCCTCGTCGTACGGCACGACTATGGACTACTACAAAGACCCGTTGAACAATGAAATCAAGGCGTTGCAACTCAAGAGTGACCGCGTGGCCCAGAGTTTCGATGTAGATGACACCACCGGAGATATATACTTTATACAGATATGCCCGGCTTCGCAGTCTTCGGGCCGCGACCTCAAAGGCGAAGAGCCCTTATGCGTTACGCGCTATTACAAGACTACGGAAGGCACTATGCGCAAGCAGTATATGTATCTGCAGTATGCAGGTCACGGATCCAATATGGCCGTATGTCGTATGAATGATGGCAAATTGTATATCTTCACCGGCGGCAACAGCCTTGATCCGCCCGAAGCGACACGTGTTATGAGCCGCGCATGCTGCATCTTCCCTTTCGTCGCAGGTGCCACGGCCGACCTCACCAAGACATCCTTTACGTACAACAGTAAGACATATAAGATTCGTCAGTTTACCAACCACTTCAATCGTAGCTGGCAATATCCCACCGTCGACCGCGACAATCGACTGTATGCCGAGCGTCAGAGCAAGAGCAAGGTCGTATATTTCGCAATATATGATTTGGACGATGTCTTTAATAATGTAAATAAGGCTCGTCCCATCAAGGTGATACCTTTCCCTTACGGATGCAATCCCGCCACTACGGGCGCATTGGCCGGCTTTGATGAAGGCTTCCAAACATGGCCGCCTCAGGGATTTACAGTCTATGGCGACTACATCTATCACTTTGAAGGTGTGGGCCAGGATAATGATAAAGCCATCACCTATAATAGCAAAAAAATACCTACGGTGGTAGTACACGCGCACAATTGGCGCATGGATCGCTTTGCATATCGTACTCCGGTATTGCGTAGCGCCGTTATAAATACTTTCAGCGGCGAACCCGAGGGCGTCAAGCTGCATCGAGACAAGTCCGGACGTCCGCACATGCTTATGGGCATCGTCAGCGGTAAGGCCGGTGCGCGTCGAGCCAATATCTTTGATTTTGCACCCAATAGCGTCAGCGGTTACTCTTATACCCTCGAAAAGGCATCGACCACTTCGACCTCTGCGTCTTTGTCGTTTGTATGTCAGGGTCTTAAGGAAACAGACCGACAGACACTGACGTTGGAACACGACCGCCTGACAGCAGCACCGCAAATCGTAATCACCGGCCCGGATGCCGACTGCTTCAGCATCGGTGGAAGCGTAGGTCCGCTGGACACGGCCTCGACGCACGAAATCACGTTCACGCCCAAAAAGGGACAAGACAACTATAAGGCAGCCGTACGTATTTCTTCACCCAATGCCGCCGACCTTATAATTCCTTTGACCGGTAAATGTTCCGACAGCACGGGCATCATCGACCTTAGCGCCGATGCTACCGCCGGCGAGGCAGTGTATTATGACCTCCGCGGTATCTGCCTGGGCGCCGAGCTCCCCGATGCTCCGGGAGTGTACATCGTCCGCCAAGGTTCGAAAGTCACTAAGATTGCCATCCGATAAAGCATGCCGAACTCGGAGTTCTCGGAAATCTCGGAGCAATCCGAGAAGCTGAAAACTCCGAGTCCGAAGCATGACTCGAAAGACATTGAGTAATAAGCAACGAGGCGCGTCCCGTGTGGGGCGCGCCTCGTTGGCTATTGTCGGGTGGTGTCAGCTGCGGCGGATGGCCGCGCCGACATTGCCGTTAGAGATTGCGACCGTGGCAGTTTTTGTATTTCTTGCCCGATCCGCAGGGGCAGGGATCGTTTCGGCCGATGCGCGGTCCTGCTTTGACGGGCATTGTGCGCTGCGGTTCGCCTTGGCGTTGAGCGGCTGCGGCTCGCTGAGCGGCTTCTGCGGTAGCGGCGGCATTGGCCTCGCTGGGCAGGGTGGCGTTGGAGGTCTTGAAGTCTCCGCGCGAGGTCTGATAGTTGGGACGCGTGGTGTGCTGCTGAGGCATAGCGCGTGACATTTCGGGTGCGGAGGGTTGCTCCTGCTGCGGTCTCGGTTGGGGAATGTATACTTGTCCGCGCATCAGCGTGGATACGGCCTTGGCGTTGAGGTTGGCCAGCATACGTTCAAACAGGTGGAAGGACTCGACTTTGTAGATTACCAGCGGGTCTTTCTGTTCGTAGGAAGCGTTGCGCACGCTTTGACGCAGGTCGTCGAGTTCGCGCAGGTGTTCCTTCCAAAGTTCGTCGATGGTGAGCAGCAGCAGCTTCTTTTGCCATTCCTTGACGAGCGAAGCGCCATCGGTGCGGTTGGCTTCTTCGATGTCGAAGAGTATACGGAAGATGCGCTTGCCGTCGGTGATGGGTATGGCACGTAGGCCCGTTTGGCCTTCTTCGACGGAAGCTCTTACGACGGGCATAACGATTTCGCGGATGCGTTGGCTCTTGCGGTCGAGGGTCTCGATTGCAGCGGCGTGCAGGCGTTCGATGCGGTCTTCCTTCTCGAGGTTGGCATATTCCTCGGCGGTGAACGGCGGCTCGATGGTGAGCACGCGCATCAGCTCGACGGCGAGGTCGTCAAAGTCGGCGGCCTGTTCGTAGTTGCTGACCAGGTTTTCGATGGCATCGTATATCATATTGGAGATGTCGATGCCTATGCGTTCGCCTACGAGGGCGTGATGGCGGCGGGTGTAGATATACGTACGCTGTTTGTTCATCACGTCGTCATATTCGAGCAGGTGCTTGCGGATGCCGAAGTTGTTTTCTTCGACGCGCTTCTGGGCCTTTTCGATGCTGTTGTTGATCATCTTGTGCTCGAGCATCTCGCCTTCTTTGAATCCGAAGGTGTCAAGGAGTTTCATGATGCGGTCGTTGGCGTATACGCGCATCAATTGGTCCTCGAAGGACACGTAGAACACTGATGTGCCGGGGTCGCCCTGACGGCCGGCACGTCCGCGGAGCTGACGGTCGACGCGGCGGCTTTCGTGGCGTTCGGTGCCGATGATTGCGAGACCTCCGGCGGCCTTAACCTCGGGAGTTAGCTTGATATCGGTACCGCGGCCTGCCATATTTGTGGCGATGGTGACGGTGCCTTTTCGACCGGCCAGAGCCACGATTTCGGCCTCTTTCTGATGCAATTTGGCGTTGAGCACATTGTGCGGTATGTGTCGCATTTGGAGCATACGTGACAGCAGCTCGGAGATTTCGACGGAGGTTGTGCCGACAAGCACGGGGCGACCTTCGCCGACAAGGCGGACGATTTCGTCGATGACGGCAGCGTATTTTTCGCGTTTGGTGCGGTATACACGGTCGTTCATATCGATACGAGCCACGGGCTTATTGGTGGGGATGGTGACTACGTCCAACTTGTAGATGTCCCAGAACTCACCGGCTTCTGTCTCGGCCGTACCGGTCATACCGGCAAGTTTGTGGTACATACGGAAGTAGTTTTGCAGGGTGATGGTGGCGAAAGTCTGCGTAGCGGCTTCCACCTTGACGCCCTCCTTGGCTTCGATGGCCTGATGCAGGCCGTCCGAGTAGCGTCGGCCTTCCATGATGCGACCTGTCTGCTCGTCCACAATCTTGATTTTTCCGTCGTCGATGACGTATTCGACGTCTTTTTCGAAGAGGGTGTATGCTTTGAGCAACTGGGTGACGGTGTGTACACGTTCGGCCTTGACGGCATAGTCTTGCATGAGTGCGTCCTTGCGAGCTGCGCGCTCTTCCGGGTTGGCGATGTGTTCCAGGTCGGAAAGCTGGGAGGTGATGTCCGGCAGCACGAAGAATTGCGGGTCGGAGATGCCGCGCGTCAGTTCGTCAATACCTTTGTCGGTGAGTTCGACCGAGCGGTTTTTCTCGTCGATGACAAAGTATAGCGGGTCGGTGACGATAGGCATTTCGCGTGCGTTGTCTTGCAGGTAGTGAGCCTCGGTCTCCAGAAGGATGTTTTTCATACCTTCGGTGGAGAGGAACTTGATGAGGGCACCGTTCTTGGGCAGACCCTTGAATGCGCGGAAGAGCAGCAGTGCGCCTTCTTTGCGTGTGTCTTTGTCTTCGGAGGCGAGTTTTGCCTTTGCTTCGGCAAGTATCTGAGTGACAAGACGCTGTTGTGCTTGTACTACATTCTTGACGTTCTGCTTGAATTCATCGAAGTATTGGTCATCGCCTTTGGGCACGGGGCCTGAGATAATAAGAGGCGTACGGGCGTCATCGATAAGGACGCTGTCGACCTCATCGACGATGGCGTAGTAGTGTTTGCGCTGTACCATGTCTTCGGGGTCCATGGCCATATTGTCGCGCAGGTAGTCAAAGCCGAATTCGTTGTTGGTGCCGAAAGTGATGTCGCAGTTGTAAGCGGCGCGGCGTTCGGGGGTATTGGGCTCATGCTTGTCGATGCAGTCTACGGTCGAACCGTGGAACATGTACAGCGGCCCCATCCATTCGGAGTCACGCTTGGAGAGGTAGTCGTTGACGGTAACCACGTGTACGCCACGGCGCGAGAGGCTGCGCAGGAATACGGGGAGTGTGGCCACGAGGGTCTTACCTTCACCGGTGGCCATCTCGGCGATTTTGCCTTGGTGGAGTACGATGCCGCCCATGAGTTGGACGTCATAGTGTACCATATCCCAGGTGATTTCGTTGCCGCCGGCCATCCAGTGGTTGTGCCAAATGGCCTTGTCTCCGTCGATGGTGACAAAGTCGCGACCTTGTGCGGCGAGGTCGCGGTCAAGCTGGCGAGCGGTGACTACGACATCCGTATTGGCGGCAAAACGTGCTGCGGTTTCGCGCATTACGGCGAAAACTTCGCAGAGGTGCTCGTCAAGTTTTTTCTCGAGGGTGTCGAGGATGTTTTTTTCGCGGCGGTCGATTTCGTCCCAAAGATGCTGGCGCTGGTCTACGGGCAGGGTCTCGATGGTGGCGCGAGCCTCTTCGATGGCCTTACGGTCTTCGGCTGTGGCTCCGTCGATGTCGGCGCGTACGGTGTCTATACGTTCACGCAGCTCGTCGTTGGTCAGCGGCTTCAGCTCCGGGCCTATGGCGTTGATGCGGTCGACAAGCGGTTGCAGCAATTTGCGGTCGCGCGAGGACTTGTCTCCGAATATTTTGCTTAGAAAGCCTGTAAATGACATTTGTATAGTGGTGTTAAGATATTATTATTCAGATATATCGAATGTGCGGCGACGCACGTGTCGTACGTGCGAGGCCAAATATTTTGCAAATATAGGGATTTTTGGCGGAATTGTCAGGCTGTCAGCGTCGAAAAGCGTTGTCTGAGTAATTCGCCGGTGTGTTCGCCGTGTCGTTATTTTTGCAGAGACAGGGGCGGACGACTGGCACCGTTGGGCGACCGTATACGCAGTTGTCGCGTCACGGTAGGCGCTATGCGTCGTGCATCCACGGGGGTGCCTATGGTCTGAGCCGGCACTTCCGGGGCGAGGATGAATACCGGGGCGGTGGTCAGTGCGGCCACGGCAGCCGTTTGCGGCGTCGTGGTGCCCGGACGGTTGTAGTCGTCTTGGAGTTTCCACCCGGGGATGACTTGCACAAAGACATCGCCGGCGTAGGCCATAGTGGTGTTGCGTCGCAGTCCTTGAGGATCGTCCACGGGTGCTGTCCCGGTGATAATTTGGTCTATGGTATATGCTTGAAGGACGCCGGACATACGCTGCAGAAAGGCTGCGGCCTGACTGCGCATTGCGGCTATATCCTTATTATTCTGTTTGATAAGGTCGGCGTTGAGGTACACCTGACCGTCGTGGTATCCGCTGACCCATTGCCCGGTGCCGTGTACGGCCATAAGGTACATATTGAGCAGCGACATGGCCTTGCGCGTCGAGAAAGTGCCGTCGGGCAGTCCCCATGTTTCGTCATCGGGGCGTCGCCATTGGCGTGGCGGAAGTCCGGCCACCAGTATGACCGTGCCGCCGTTGTCTGCGGTATTGCGCTCGGCGGCCTTGAAAAGCGAGGCGAGGGCCGCATCGGCGCGCATATATGCGTCGATGGTTTCGTAGCGAGCTTCGGTGGTGCGAGTCCCGGGGTAGGGCTCGAGGGTGCACGACAGTGTCAGCATATCCGTGGACTGCCGAGTGCCCAGCTTGTATGCACTGATATAGTCGGTGGCGAGGCGCACAATATCGGCATTGGCCAGCGGCGTAGACAGATATTGAGCAAAGCGGTCGGGGTCGTTACGCTTGAAGGTATGGCGGAATGGGTAGGCTTTGAGGTGTTCGGGCAGCATCCATGCGGCATTGCCGGAGGCCTGCACCGGAGTCCATGACATCGTATCCAGACGCGCGGCTAAGGGTGCGGTGCGGTTGGACATCGATGCGGATACGGGGAATTCCTTGTAGAATGTCGATGTGGCCCAATTGCCGGTGACGTCGTTGACAAAGACGGCGCTGTTGGCGCTGTGCCCGCCTTGGATGATGGCGCATGCGGCATCCGAAGCTATAGCGTAGACCATACCTACGCCATTGCCGGCAATCTTGACTTCGTCGGCGATGGTGGACACCTGTAATGCCGAGGGCGACAGCGTCATATCTGTATAGTTGCCCATAGTGACGCCGTCGTCGAAGACGTTGCGCGAGCGTATCTTGGCCGCATCGTATACCGTGGCGGCCGGAATGCCGTTGGCTGCCGGAGCGGCACCCGTAAGCAGCAGTGCTGTAGCCGAGGCGGCATCCATACCCGGACCGAAGTCGGCGTCGGTGATGACGGCACCTTGGCGCAACAGACGATTGAATCCTTCGTGTCCGAAATATGGCGCAAGGTCTTGCAGCGTTTCCATGCGCAGCCCCTCGATGAATACGCCCAGCACAAGACGTGGCTGCTTGGCCCCAAGGACGACGCTCAGGGCGGTCGATACCATGGTGGCTGCTACAAAACTTAGCATTCGCGGACGTTGTGTCATATCTCAGTGGCGGTTACGTTGGGGGTGTGAGTCTCGTATTTCGTATATATAATCGGTCTCCCGTTTGCGCCATGGCCATAAGCGACGGTGCTTGCTGTTGCGCTGTTGGTTGCGCTCGTGGTATTCGGCCATTTGCTGTTTCGTGGCGCCGGCCATCGAGATGTCTCGCCATGTCCACGCAAATGTAAGTATGAAGTCGGCGGCAATCCAAGGCCAGAATGCGTCGTTGGCGGTTTGGTATATAAACAGCCACGCTATGCACATAAAGATCATGGCGACTTCGTGAAGCTCCATGTATAAGTTCGTAAGCTTATCGCGTTTCGGCGTCCAAATTGTTATAGCGGGAATTATAGCAAATGGATTGAGCCACAATATCAGCCAGTTGGACGAAGTGGCGTAGTGCTCGGAGAAGAACACAAGGAAAGCAATGATGCAACCCACTATGGCATTTGCCCCGAAAAACAGGCAGTAAAATCCGCGCATACGACGCCATTTGACGGCCACGGCTCGTGCCACGAAGAATGATATTGCCAGCAGCACCAGCATTGCGGCCATAGGTGTCAGATACCATGGGGTGGGGGGGAGGATGTCTCTGCATTCCTCCGGGGTATCGCGTCCTAATTCAGGATTCCAAAGAAAAGGAGGGATGCCGGGGCTACCTTCCTGCACTTGACTCCCAAACTCATCAATGTTTATGGTTCTCGACACAATCGAAATGTCATAATGGTAAGGTTCGGTTATGCCGAATTTGGCCAAATCATTTTTGGACAAGTCGGTAGCTTTGAACGTACTACTTTCAAGTATTTTTGTCAATAGTACGGGCGCAAAGGTAAGGCCGCGCATGTTGTCAGATCCTCCGACTGGCCGGTCGATGTCATCGCCCAGCGCGAGGTCAATGCCGAACTGATACCACGGATAGTTGGCGTGGTATCGGCGCATAACGTTACGGTATGTAGTCCCGTCACCAATGTCAAAACTATATATGCCGGTACGTCCCAAATCCAATTCTTGGCCGATGGTTTTTTCGATGATTTGCAGGGGACGAGTGGCACAGTTGTCCGCGATAAAGTTGTAGCGGTAGACGCGATTCTCGGGACGCAGATTTTCTTCGACCAGAGCCATAAGGCGTTGAATCTGCTCTCGAGTGAGGTTAAGCTTTTGCAAGACGGTGGCGCGTCTTTGGCGCACATAGCTATATAAGAAAGGAGTCCAGGGCACGGCTGCAACGCTGTAGTCCGTCTCGCCTTTGACAAAGCGATATACAAAGTGCGGAGCGTTGAAATCGAACATACCCCAGGTGATGGCGGTGTCGCTATACGGTGTAACGATGCGCAGTGCCGAGTGCCCTTCGAGTTCGTATATCTGTTTGCCCGGGAGGAAGGTGGCAAGATATACCGTTGTGTCACATCCCTCCGTGAGGTCAAGATTGAGCGTCTGCCTTTCTTCGGCCATAGCCGTGGAAGACGCCGTTCCGCCTAACAATATGATAAGAAGCGCAAGGCCTATGACGCGGCGTGCCTGTGCGCAGAGCGTACGGACAGCATCGCGGCATATATTACGGGCCAGTGGCTGCATAGGGGGGAGTGCTTCGTAAAAAAAAGTAAATCCCGCCGTACGACAGCGGGATTCATCATTTGTGAGGTACCTAGCAGAATCGAACTGCTGTAAACGGTTTTGCAGACCGGTGCCTAACCACTCGGCCAAGGTACCATGCTCGTGCGGTTTGCGAGTGCAAAGTTAAGCACTTTTTGCGACATACACAACATCTGCACAAAAAAACTTTTTGACGAAAGCACGAAAAACGGCCGAAAAGTATCCCGACAGCAAAAAAATTAGTATTTTTGTGGTCTGATAAATCCCCGGCGAGGTGGTATATGCCCCATACCGGGCACTTAAAACGAAAGAAATATATAAATCCAATACTATCGGCTATATGAAAACAGAGATAGCGCAACGGCTTGCAGTCCTTCGCGGACTTATGGCCAAGGCCGGCGTCGATGCCGCCATTATCAATAAGACAGACCCCCATCAGAGCGAATATATTGGCGCACATTGGGCTTTTTTGCGTCGCATCAGCGGCTTTACAGGCAGTGCCGCCACCATGGTAGTCACTGCGGATAAGGCATTGCTGTGGACCGATTCGCGATACTTTATACAGGCGGCGCAGCAGCTTGACGGCACCGAAATCCTGCTAATGAAGGAGGGCCTTCCCGAAACTCCGGACATCCTGACGTGGCTGACGCACAACCTGCATCAAGGCAACACTGTAGGCGTGGACGGAATGTTGTTCAGCCGTACCGAGGCCGACAGCCTGGCTGCAACCCTCGGCGCTCGCGGCATCGAACTCAAGACAGACTTCGACCCTATAGCCGACACGTGGCCCGATCGTCCCGCGCTGCCCCAGGACAAGGTCTTCGTACACGACATCCGGTATGCCGGTCAGAGTGCTGCCGACAAAATTGCCGCTTTACTGACTGCGGCTGCCGACCTCGGCGCAGACGCTATATTCACCAGCGCTCTTGACGAAATTGTATGGACGCTGAACATTCGTGCACACGATGTGCCGTACACTACCGTGGTCACGTCCTTCTTGTATCTGTCACCCAAGGGCAACACCTTGTTCATAGACGGGCATAAATTGGATGAGGCCGTTCGTGCCCACCTCGCCGTGGCCGGGGTTGCCGTGGCCGGATACGGAGATGTACTGTCTTTCATTGCGGCATTACCGGCAGATATTCGTGTGCTTGCCCAGCCGGACAAGAATGCCGTAGCAGTCACTAATGCCCTTGGCGCGCGTGCCGTATTGGCTACTTCGCCGGCCGGAATGCTCAAGGCCGTTAAGAATAAAGTACAATTGGCCGGCGTGCGTGCCGCTATGGAGCGCGATGGCGTAGCACTTGTTTCGGCCCTTATGGAAATCGAAAGACATATAGACAATGACCTGCCCCTGACCGAATTGGACGTTGTACGCATCTTCCGCCAAGCACGTCAGGCTCAGCCGTTGTTTTTTGACGAAAGCTTCGGTACTATTGCCGGCTACGGTGCGCATGGAGCTATCGTGCACTACGACCCCACCGAGGAGTCTAATGCGGAGATACATCGCGGCAGTCTGCTGCTGATAGACAGCGGCGCTCAATATCTTGACGGCACCACGGACATCACGCGCACAATCGCCATAGGCGAGAGCACAGCCGAACAGCGCCACGACTTCACCCTGGTGATGAAAGGCCATATCGCTTTGGCTACCGCCGTATTCCCGCAAGGAACTGTGGGTATGCAACTTGACATACTTGCACGGCAATTTCTGTGGAAACAGGGCCTGACCTATCTGCACGGCACCGGACACGGCGTGGGCCACTTCCTCAACGTGCACGAAGGGCCGCAGAGCATTCGTCTCAATTATGTGCCGGCGCCGATGACTCCGGGTATGATTACATCCAATGAGCCCGGACTTTACCGCGAGAATGTCCATGGCATACGTTGCGAAAACCTTGAGCTGACCACCGAGGCTATGACTACCGAGTTCGGCAAGTTCTATCGCTTCGAAACGCTGACACTATGTCCCTTCGACCTATCGCTGTTTGATGTGGACATGATGACAGATGCCGAGATCGAATGGGTCAACGACTACCACCGCATGGTACGTTCGCGCCTTACTCCGATGCTGAACAGCGTTCAGCGCACTTGGCTCGAAAAGAAAACCCGGCCGCTAACGCGCAACTAATCATTCCGATGTAACCTATCAAAATAGATATATAGCAATGGCATTAATCATTCCACTGCGCGGACACACTCCGGTGATAGGCGCAGACACATTTCTGGCCGAGAACGCCACCATCATCGGCGATGTCACTATGGGCGAAAAATGCAGCGTATGGTTTGGCACGGTCCTGCGCGGCGATGTCAATACCATCACCATCGGCGACCGCGTCAATATTCAAGACGGCAGCGTACTGCACACGCTTTTCCGCAAATCCACCATCACCATCGGCAACGACGTTTCCATAGGACATAACGTCACCATACACGGCGCGGATATACACGACCTCGCCTTGGTAGGCATGGGCGCCGTGGTCATGGATAACGCCGTAGTGGGCGAGGGGGCTATCGTTGCCGCCGGCGCCGTGGTCCTGTCCAATACCAAGATAGGTCCGTACGAACTGTGGGCCGGCGCTCCGGCAAAGTATATCAAAAAGGTAGACCCCGAACAAAGCCGCGAAATCAACCAGAAAATCGCGCATAATTATCTGATGTACTCCCGCTGGTACACCCATCCCAACGAGCCTAATCCATTAGACGACTGAAAAAAAAGAATAGGGGAATGTATAAGCGTCCGGACATATAGGCATAGACAGCCGATGTCCGGACGTATATTTTGAGCGTGTATGCCGATACGTGCAGTGGCTTGGGGCTTATCGGAGGTGGCTTGTGATGAGGGTTCACTATTTTTTGGTATATAAAGATCTTCTTAGATCCTAAAAATCCTTAAAATCGGGTATGTTGTACTTTCTGCGGCCATTGTACCTTTGCATCGGCTTGCCGGATGATGAGATGCAGGCTTCAGGTTATAAATATATATGGCAGACACACACCAATCATTCAAAGCGTCGAATCGCATACGAGACATTATAGATGATGATACGCGGATGTTGCGCGTACTCAGTTGTTTTGATATACCGTTTGGTACCGGTGGCAGTACTATTGCCGAGATTTGCGATGCATACGGCATCGATTCAACGACTTTCTTGGCTGTATCCAATATCGTAACCGAGCGAGAGGACGACACCGATGGTGAGGTATCACTGCCGATACTTTTGTCTTATCTGCGAAATTCACATTCGTTTATCTCCGACTTTATGCTTTCCGAAATAAAGGAGTTGCTTATCAGAGGGTTGCACCGGTCGGAAATGAATAATGCTGCGCTGCTGGTTCTCAGGTTCTTCGATGAATATATGACCGAAGTGCATAATCATATAAAATATGAGGAAACACGACTATTCGGATATGTCGAGAGTTTGGTCGCAGGAGCGCTTGTCTCCGGCTTTAATATACGGGACTTTGCATCGAAGCATGGTAGTATGACGTTGAAATTGCGCGAGCTGAAGAATCTTTTCGTACAGCATTGCCGTATGCTTAATACTCCGGTGCTCAGTCAGGCTCTTACGGATATATATGTCTGTGGCCATAATATGGAGCGCCATTGTGAGGTTGAGGAAAAGTTGTTAATTCCTGCGGCTGAGCGTCTTGAAAAGCGATTGCGTGAACATACAAAAGACTGTGTTGTACCCGAAGTCGATGATTGCCGAGTATCTGTGTCTGATGATGAAGATCTATTATCTCCTCGCGAACGCGATATTGTACGCCTTGTTTCTTGTGGATTATCTAATAAGGAGATAGCCGACCGCTTGCGCCTATCGTTTCATACCGTCACTACCTATCGCCGCAATCTCAGTTCCAAACTCAACATCCATTCATCGGCAGGCTTGACCATTTACGCCATCTTGCATCATATTATCGAATTGAAGGATGTCGAGTCGGTACAAGGTTAGGCCTCGGACGCGACCGTACAAAATAACGGCGGCGACATTGCGAAAGATACGCAGTGTTGCCACCGTTTTTTTTGTGGATGCACATCGGTTGCGGCTATGCGTATCCGTGTAGCCCGCCAAGTATGAAGTTGACACCGAAATACGTGATTATGACGCTGATAAAAGCGACGACCATGTATATATGGTAGGCACGCGGACGTGTCAGAGCCGGCAGTAGTGTCGGGTGTGCCGGCAGGGCATATACAATCATTGTAATCAACGCCCATACCTCCTTGGGATCCCATCCCCAATATCGTCCCCAAGAGACATTGGCCCAGACGGCTCCGATAAACATACCGATAGTCAATAATGTCAATGCCGGGTACAGCATCACGCGGCTGATGTCGGCAAGCCGTGTCGCATCATTGCTCCGTATCAGGGATGTCACGCCCGTCAGAGCCATAAGCATAAACAGCGCATACGACAGCATCACCATTGCAACGTGCACTGACAGTAGCGGCGAATTGAGCACCGGCATCAATCCGGTGACTGATGCTCCGGCGCCGCTCATAGAGGCGACACACATTGCCAATCCGGCGGCCAGTATACCCATAGGCAATAGTACCGAGGTGCGACTAAACACTATAGTGACTGTGGTCAGACACCAAGCCAGGAATTGCATCGTTTCGTAACCGTTTGACATTGGTATATGGTCGCAGATGACCCAGCGCAGTGCAATCATTATGGTCAACCAAAGCCACAGCAACGCCGCCGATGAAAAGCCTAATCGTTTCAGAAGATGTGGCTTTATACGGCCTGCCGCCATCATGATGTACAATAGTACGCCTATAATGACCGCCACAACGGCAGGAGTATGTCCGGCGGCCAATTTGGCGTAAGTCCGTTCCATCGATAGACGTTCCGGTGACGGAAGCATTCCGGCGGTTTCGTGACGTTGATAACGACCTATGGCCTCCAAGATTTGACATTGTGTAGCGCCGTCGTTGCATAGAATTTGTTCGTTGAGCAGGCCCAGCGCTTTGCGTACAAACATCCATTTGTCTCCGTCCATATCTGCCGGCAGACGGTCCGTGGGCGCGTACCACGTCACTATGCCGGAGCTGTCGCGCATGGGAAACACTTTCAATAATTCGCCGCTTACAGCCATATTGACTGCCTCAAAGCGGTCAATGTCGGCGCGTTTGCGGCTGTCGCTCGGATGCTCGGCGTCTATGCGCCCCGATGTCACTGCTTTGAAGAAATCATAATAAGACACATGCTCATTGCAGTTGAGAATTCGACATAGTTCTTTGTCTTTGACCCGTATAATCGGCTGAGATTTCCAATGGCCGAAATCAAAAATGAAACCGGCGAAAACTTCTTCGGCGGAGTATCCATCAAAAGACGAGGCTCCGCCTGTAATTGTTGCGGTGAAATCACGGGCCAATACAGATACCGGACAAATTCGGTCGTTGTGATATACAGCGAGGGTGTTGAACGCTTCTGACGCTTTGGGCGATAGTTCGGCTTTAGCGCTGATGGAGAAAAACAGAATTATAGCCGCTGTAGCCGATAGTCGGCGTATGGCGGCACGCCACTGCGAATGGCGGCCGAAGAAGTAGACGATGAGCGCTACGGCCAGTAGGATGTATCCGGCAAACGTCAACGACAATCCTGCCGGGTCGTGGTTGACGCTTAGTGTCACGCCGCCACCATCAGCATCGTAACTTGCCGGAAGTATTGCGCAGCCATCGATGTGCCCCGGGCTGTTAAGCGAGGCTGTGACGACTGAGCCGGTATTGTCCGTCAGGGCGCATACAAAGTCTTTGGGAGTACTTGTCCCAGGATATGTCTCGATGTCAAAGTCGTTTAGTGCGATATAAGAGGGCAATGGTATGGCATCGCCTTGTGCCGTTATGATGCTGTTGGTGTGTTCGCCTATGCGAAGGTGCACCGTACCTTCCTTGCCGGTGAAATGTGTCACCAGGGCGCCGGCCAGTATGAGTATGAAGGCCAAATGTATTGTCAGTACGAACGGACGGCGCCAAAGTCGTGTGGCATAGATGACGGTGATTGCAGCGGCGACAAGAAGGCCCCACAGCGTCATCATCGGCCAAGACGAATATAGGGTCGCGGACCATCCGCAGGCCACGCCCGCCGACAGCGCTGCCATCGTGGCGGCGAGTACGGCGAGCGTGCCGATGGATAGTGTTCGCGCAATACGGAAACTTTTGGATGTCATTGCATTGCGTTAGATTGAGTCTATGAAGCGGACTACGGCATCGCGTTCCGATTTGGACAGCTTTCGGAAGTTTTCGACCGAGGTACGTGCATCCGAATTGGCGGCGCCGTGCCACATGATGGCTTCGAGGGTATTGCGAGCGCGGCAGTCGTGCAGGCGGTCACTGTGACCCGAGCATATAGCTGAGAGACCGCGGCCCCACAGCGGGGTGGTGCGGCACCAGCCGGTGCGGATATTATTAACCATTTCGAGGCGGTGTTGTACCATATCAGTGTACGGCCAAATCTTTTGCTTGGGATAGCGCGGCAGACGTGCATCCGCATCTTTGAAGAAGCCGTTGGGGTCGGTGAACTTGTCTTCGCCTGTGGTCCAGGTAGGACGGTGGCAGGTGGCACAACCTATCTGTGTGAACAGTTCGCGTCCTTTCTTGACTTGCGGATCATCGAGGTCGCGCGCAGCCGGGACGGCCAAGCCGCGATGCCATATCATAAAATCCACATAATCGTCATCGGTCATCTCTGCCGGCAGTTCCTTGTTCATCAGATAATTGTAGATGTCATCGGAGACATTGCCCGTCTTGTTCCATTCGGGGAAGAAGGCGTAGAACTTGGATTGGACATCTGGGTCGGCTGCAGCTTTGCGCGCGTAAGCTGCCGTCATATAGTGGTATCGGCGGTCGTTGCGTGTGACGTTGGTAATGTTCCAAATAGCGTTGGCACCGGCGGCGTCTTGCAGCGGACCGCGGGATAGGGCGTAGGTGAAGCGCTTGGGGTGGGTTGTCTTGCCGTAAAGCGAGGTCCATTCGCCGTTCTTGAAGATGGCGGGGTTGATGCGTGCCCCGTATTTCTCTTCGAGGGCGTACTGGGCTTTTAGATCGTCGTCATCGATGGCGTCTAACAGCCCGGTGCCGTAGATGCCGATGGTGGACTCGAGGCGTACCACGAGGTCGGAGTAGGAGATAGGCTGATTGTTGACTTCCAGCGGCACGTAGAACGCGTCTTCGGGGATGGTAACTTCCGGGTATATCAGCGAGTAGGTCTCGCCGTCGGGGAAGGTATTGTTCCATTCGTCGGTGTAGGGCAACCATTTGATTACGATTTTTTCTTCGTCCAATGGTGCTTTGAACGGTTCGACGGCTTTGGTCTGCGGCATACCGGTCAGTGATGACAGGTAATTGTCGTTGCGGTCGGTGAGTACAAGCAGGTATCCGTTGCCCCAGTCGTTGGCGCGGTAGCGCTCCATGCGTTTGCCGTGGCCGTATCCGGGGTGGCAGGACATACAGGACGAACGTACGTACAGCGGGCCGAGACCGTTGAAGGGCTTGGTGCTTTGGTTGTAGGTGCGTTCAAAGAACAATTCGCCGTATTTGAAGCGGTCGGCCATGCCGGCTTCTTCGACAGCCGGGGTGGGGTCGGAGAATGCTGTGGCCGAGGTGTTGAATGTTGTACCAAGACGCCCGCCGGCGTAGTATTCGTCGGCGAGGTCGTCTTTGGTATCGGGCTTTGGCGTGGGCTTGTCGTCGCTGCACGAGGCGGTGGCGAAGGCCATCAACGCTATCAATGCCGGATATACGTAGTTCATATCTCAGTGGTTAGGTTATTTGGCAAGTTGGGCTTTGACTTCGGTAAGTACATCTACAAGGTCGCTGCAAGCAGCCATGGCAGTTGCGGCGGAGGCATCGGTGTAGTTGCTTACGAAGGGTGCCTTCATCGCGGCAATCTTTTCTTCGGCATTGGCGATGGCGGCGACTACGCGTGCATCGAGTTCGGCGTTGACGCTCTTGATGTAGCTGTGCAGCGACTTGCTCGGGTCGCGGCGTCCTTCGATGCCGCCCATATAGGCGTTTTCGACACTAATCATATTGTCGTGGAAGTCGGTGATGGACTTGTGGCTGTAGGGCGACTCGATGTAGTTGACGTCCTCGCCGGTGTGGGGCTTGCCGATTTTCTGTGTGCCTACTTCATCTACGATGTCGATGGCGCCGTCTACGATGGCCTGCATGGCGTTGGTCCAGGAGCGGTAGGTGCTGCCGGCATTGCCTGAGTTGAGCATATTCTCGCCATAGGAGTACTCGCCGTTGGCCACGGTGTAGGCCCATTCGAGGTCGTCAAGTTTCTGGACACGGTCGGCGGGCGCGTTGTCAGCCCCGGCCCAGGATACTTGCAGCTGGAAGGTCTTGTTGCGCAGATCCCCGGCTACGGCGATGGCATAGGTGAGTTCATTGTCGGGGATGGCGCTTGCGGCTTTGGGCTGGCCGTCGGCGAAGATGATGTACTCTATGCCGTGGAAGCCAAGGAGTTCCGGACCGAGGTGTGCACCGGCCCATTCGTCGCCGTCTTCGGCAGCCATAGATGCAATGTGGTCGGTGTTAGACATTTCGGCTACGAGCCCGGCGCGGTCCAGCGGCCACGAATCGATGTGCGGGTCGATGCCGAAGTCGGCGGCGGCGCCGAAGAGGAAGGCTTCGCTGCGTTCCCACCACTGACGAGCGGCCAGGAAGGTCTTGCAGGCTTTTTCGACATTGGCGTCGGTCTTGGCGGCTTGCAAGGCTGCGAGGTCGTTGACAAGTTGCTCGGCGTTGTCGGCCAGGTTCTTATACGTGATATTGACGGTGTTGTCGAGGTACTGCTGTGCGATGGCCTCGTATTTGGCGTCTTTGTCGTTTGTCGGATCGTTGGGCTCGTTGTTGTCGCTGCAAGAGCCGAAAAGCAGCGCGGTAGCAAGTACCGGGAGAATTTTTTTGTACATGAGTGTATAGTATTATATGTGTTTCGATGAATTTGTGTCTTGGTGAGGGTTTAGAGGAAGAAGCCGGAGTAGGCGATGCCGATATTGACAGACGGCTCGTTGTTGTATCGGCTGTGCAGGAAGCGCTCGGAGAACTCGGCCTTGATGACTATCTGTTTCAGAGGGTAGTAGTTGACGCCCAGGGCGATGCGATGGCGCTCGGTCCAGGTGTATGAAGGCAGGTTGGCTGTCGGGACGAATGCATCATAGTATTCGTAACGTCCGAACAGGTACAGGCGGCTGTCATTGGGGTGCTTGCCGGGGAATAGGCGCAGCAGGTCGTAGCCGAACTCTGTTCCGGCGGTCCAGGCGCCTTTGCCGACGTTGGTGCGCTTGTAGGGAGAGGTCTTGGATTGCTGACGGTTGTAGTCGCTGATGATTTCGGCATCGCCGAGGTATCCGTAGTCGGCATTGGCGCGCACAATCCATCCGCCGCCGGCGTAGTGTAGGCCGAAGGTGCCGATGGCCACTTCGCCTTTGACGTTCTTGTACTTGCCGTTGTCGGCCATCTGGGTGTTGTTGAAGCTGTGGCCGTAGTATCCGCTGAGGCTCAGACGCAGTCCGGGGATGCTGAAATTGTCGATACGGGCGGCTACGGCGTATTTATTGGCCGGGGAGAACTCGAAGGCGCTGGCGGCACCGCCGTTGATCCATCGGTCTTTGGAGAAATGCAGCGAGTTGAGCCCGGCCAGTCCCATAAGCTCGTAGCGCCATGCCCCGGCGCGGCCCCAGACCTCGATGCCGGTCTGGTGCCAAGTGCAGGGCAGGATCTCGTTCTCGCCCTCGGGGCGGTAGACGGTGAAGAACTCGGTGGGCAGGTGGTGGGCGTTGGTCTCGCCTACGGGGACCACCTGGTGGCCGGCGCGGATGTTGAACTGCGGACGGAAGGACTTCTGAATCCAGAATTGTTCGAGGGCGACCTCGCCGCCGCGTTCGATTTCCTTTTCGTATTCGCCGACTTCCTCGTTTTCGATTTCGACGGCGCTCTCGGTGCCGCCGTGCTCAAATTCGATTTCGCTGCCCAGTGTCCATCCTCGTCCGAAGTCATAGCCGAGCATAACCACGACGTGCGGGATGTCGAAACGTCCGTGCGAGGGCGCGTTGCGGTAGTCGGCGGCGTGGCTGTAGCGGTTGACATTGTCGCTGTAGAAATTGCGGCTGTAGGCCACTTCGCCATATCCGCCGACGCTCAGTCGCGACAGGAAGGGGCGCTTGGCTGTCTTGACGCTGTCCGTAGCGTTGTCTGCTGCCGCGCAGGCGCAGCTCGTACCTATGGCCAGGCAGACAGCAACGGCGGACAGCCGTGTGATGAGTTTTTCCATTGAATTGTCCTATTGTGTGTTAGTATAGTATCTCCGCGCTATTATCCCCTCATCGGGCGCGTCGGATTTCGTCTTTATTTTTCGTATGCAAAATTAGTCCTACGCCACCTGCACGGCAATACCCAAAAATTGGACAAATGTTAGTCGAGTTACTCGCCGGCATATCCTAAAAGTAGGGGGGGGCGCCGAGGCATCATAGACAGCAAAAATATTGTTCTATTAGGTATATGAACTTTTTTTTAAGATATGCTGGGCTGGCGGTGGCTAATCCGATAGAAATTCGTAAATTTGCAATCGAACCTCTAAGCATATAGCCGTTAAGAGTAACGGTGCCGCTGAGGACTTAAATATGAAAGCGTTTATTGGCGCTTGTTCTTTGCTGTTAGGAATCTCGCAAATTCGAACACAGTAGTCGAAGAACCTGCAACGATAGACGCCACGGGTATGTATATACCTAATCAATCCATTTTGAGCAAACGCTTGAGATGAGTTTGGGTATTTGCATAATAAGCGTGGAGTCTTCGTTGCCTATTCTGACTACTTGGCAATGCGAGAGCCACTAACAGCGGAATGGGCAACAATATAGGCTCCCGCTTTTCTTGTTATACATCATTGTCATTTGGAGCTTGTGGCATGAAAAATGAAGTCCTATGGCAAACGAAGACCTTCGAACAGCACAAGCCGGGAAGAATGATGAGTTTTACACTCAGTATCATGATATTGAGGTGGAGATGAACGCGTATCTCGAGTATAATCCTGATGTGTTCAGGAATAAAACGGTGCTATTGCCTTGCGATGACCCCGAATGGAGCAATTTTACAAAATACTTTGCGGCCAAATTTGATGCTCTCGGCTTAAAGAAACTGATTTCGACGAGCTATGCCCCCGAAAGTAAGAAAATGATTTTGGGCGGCTTGTTCTCTGATTACGAACAATCATCGCCGCAGTTCAACGCCGACAAATCCAAGACACACGGCAAGATTTTCATTCTTGACAGTGATATTACAGGCGACGGCCATATAAACATCGAAGACCTGCATTGGAATTATCTCGATGGCGATGGTGATTTCAAAAGCCCCGAGGTTACTGCTCTGCGTGATCAAGCCGATATAATAATTACCAATCCGCCTTTCTCGCTTTTCCGCGATTTCCTTGCATGGATAACCGAGGCAAACAAGCAGTTTATCATTATAGGAAATGTAAACGCCATTACCTACCCACAAGCATTTCCTTTGATAATGGCTGATAAAATGTGGCTTGGTGTTACAATCCACAGCGGCGACCGTGAGTTTGAAGTACCGCAAGAGTACCCTTTGAATGCTGCCGGGTGGCGTATAGACGAATCGGGCCGCAAATTTATCCGTGTCAAAGGTGTGCGTTGGTTTACAAATATCGACCACGGAGAACGTCACGAGCCGCTTGCGCTTATGTCGATGGCCGACAATATACGATTTTCAAAGCATAAGGAGCTGGTTGGGAAAAAGTATTTTCATTACATCAATTACGATGCAATCGAAATCCCATATGGCGACGCCATCCCTGCTGATTATGATGGAGCAATGGGGGTGCCTATAACATTTCTTGATAAATACTGCCCTGACCAATTTGAGATACTTGGCATTGATGGTGGAGATATGGGTTATTCGTATGGAATAAGTGCCAATTTGTCGCAAGAGGAATGTAATGCACTTTTTAAGGAACATAAAGGTTTTAGACGTGGCAAATTGTGTTACCGAAATGAAGATGGCAAATTAGAAGTATGTTATCGTAGAATCCTAATACGCAGAAGAAAATGAAGACTACACTTCGCATAGACCTTACAGTAGGCGATGTCTGTAAAGGCTTTGTCTATAATAAATCCGAGGGTAGAGGTCTTTTCGGCCTCGATGGGAAACTCACCATCCAGCCCGAATACCAACGTCATTATATTTACAACGATGGCAAGAAAGACGTTGCAGTTATCAACTCCCTGCTTAAAGGCTATCCCCTCGGACTTATCTACTTCAACCTGACACCTTCCGGGCAGCTTGAAGTGTTGGACGGTCAACAGCGCATTACCTCCTTCGGACGCTTCGTAACCGACAAATTTGCTATACTGCATAACGGCCGCGAAACATACTTTACCGGCCTCGACGATGTGTTAAAAAAGAAAATACTCAAATCGCGCCTTGTGATATTCGTGTGTGAGGGCACAGAGCCGGAGATTAAAGAGTGGTTTGAAACCATCAATATTGTAGGTGTGCCGCTCAATCCCCAGGAACGGCGCAACGCCGTGCATAGCGGCCCATTCGTTACGGCAGCCAAAGCCGTATTCAGCAACTCGCAAAATGCCGCCATACAGAAATGGAGCCACTACATAAAGGGCGACGTGAAACGTCAGCAATACCTTGAATGTGCTCTTGACTGGATAAGTCGCGCAAAAGGAATGTCTATCGACGCGTATATGAGCGGCCATCGCTCCGACACCACCATATCGGAACTTGAAAACTACTTTAACTCTGTCATCGACTGGGTTTCAGGATTGTTCGACACCACCGAAAGCATGGCCGGCCTTGAATGGGGGCGACTATATGAGCTTTACCACACAACGCCCTACGACCGCGTCGCGCTAAATGCTCGTGTTGATGTGTTGCTGCAAGATGACTCCATAGGCAAACGCGCTAATATCTACGAATATCTGCTTGGCGGCGAACAGCATCCCGAACTTCTCGAAGTACGAATCTTCGAGGAATCAACAAAAAAGGCAGTATATAACCGTCAAACCCAACAGGCGCGAGCCAACGGAGTGTCTAACTGCCCATTGTGCGCTATCGGCACCGGCAACAATCGTACACGGATTTACAAACTCTCTGAGATGGATGCGGACCACGTTACGGCATGGAGTAGGGGAGGGGCTACCTCGATTGATAATTGTCAAATGCTGTGTAAGACCCACAACCGCGCCAAGGGCAACCGATAATGATGGTCGGCTGCCTTTGGCGGAAACGAAAGAGGAGTCATTGCCGAAATCGGGGTTTTGCTGCACACGCAAGGCGGCTGAAGACTAAAGATAAGACGACTGAAAACTAAAGATAAGGCGGCTGGAAACGGGCGCAGAAAAATTCGGGTTAAAATATTTTGGTGTAACGGATTAAAATGCGTACCTTTGCAGGCCGATTATGTCCAAAAAGCATCAATTGGGCGCAGTCCGGCGGCACTTTTGGCCGAGTGCCGACGATGGCTGTGACCGTATTAACTAATTGTTAAACAAAATCTTAAAAGTGGATACTTTAAGCTACAAAACATCTATGCCCAACGCCCAAAGCGTCGAGCGCAAGTGGGTAGTGATTGACGCCACCGATCAGGTACTTGGTCGCCTCTGCTCCCAAGTTGCCAAGATTCTGCGCGGCAAAAACAAGCCCAGCTACTCGCCCCACGTAGAGTGCGGCGACTATGTAATCATCATCAACGCCGACAAGATTGTCCTGACCGGCAAGAAGATGACAGACCGCATCTATCTCAACTACACCGGCTATCCCGGCGGTCAGCGTGAGGCTACACCCGAGGTCTTGATGAAAAAGTCTTACAACAAGCACATCAAGCCCGGCAAACACCCCCTGTTCCTGCGCGTACTCAAAGGCATGCTGCCCAAGAATCGCATGGGTCGTGCCCTGCTTGCCAACGTCCATGTCTACAACGGACCGAAGCATGACCACGAGGCTCAAAACCCCGTACTTATCGACATCAACAAAATGAAATAACGACGCATGGAAACAGTTAATGCATTAGGCCGCCGTAAGGCCGCCGTCGCCCGCGTGATACTCAAAGAAGGCACCGGCGTCATCACAATCAACAAACGTTCCTTAGAGACATACTTCCCCTCGTCCATCCTGCAGTATATCGTTAAGCAACCTCTGATGGTGCTTGATGTACTCGCCAACTACGACATCCACGTCAACCTCGATGGCGGTGGCTACAAAGGACAGGCCGAAGCACTGCGCCTGGGCATCGCCCGCGCTCTCGTAAAGGTTAACCCCGAAGACAAAGCACTGCTGCGTAAGCATGGCTTCGTGACTCGTGACCCCCGCGCTGTCGAGCGTAAGAAACCCGGTCGCCCCAAAGCACGCAAGCGCTTCCAGTTCAGCAAGCGTTAATGTCCACCGGCGGTATGGCCGCGAGTACCACACGATGCTTGCAAGCCGCTTAGCCGCCTGACTCTATAGCCCCGACGCCACAGACGGCGTCAATGCCCGACGTCGGAGCCCCGTGTTTAGTATCTAAACCCCGGAGATGGACACGTTCCCTACCCCAGGGTTGTAATTACCAAAAAGAACGTAAACAAACACCTACCATCAAATCATGGCAACCCCAACATTTGAACAACTCCTCGAAGCAGGATGCCACTTCGGTCACCTCAAAAGAAAATGGAATCCTGCTATGGCTCCCTATATTTTCATGGAGCGTAACGGTATCCACATCATCGACCTTGTAAAGACCGCAGCCAAGATCGAAGAAGCTGCTGCAGCACTCAAGAGCATCGCCAAATCCGGCAAGAAAGTGCTGTTCGTAGCCACCAAAAAACAGGCCAAACAAGTAGTGGCCGACAAAGCCACCGCAATAGGCATGCCCTACGTCATCGAACGCTGGCCCGGCGGCATGCTCACCAACTTCCCCACCATCCGCAAAGCCGTCAAGAAGATGGCTTCCATCGACAAGATGAGCAAGGATGGCACTTTTGACAACCTCTCCAAGCGTGAGAAACTGCAGATTACACGTCAGCGTGCCAAGCTCGAGAAGAACCTCGGCAGCATCGCCGACCTCAACCGTCTGCCCTCCGCACTCTTTGTAGTAGACGTACTCAAGGAGCACATCGCCGTAGCCGAAGCCAACCGCCTCGGTATCCCCGTGTTCGCTATGGTCGACACCAACTCCGATCCCACGAACATCGACTTCGTAATCCCCGCCAACGATGATGCTTCCAAGAGCATCGAAGTGGTTCTCGATGCCGTATGCTCAGCTATGGCCGAAGGCCTGGAAGAGCGTAAAGCCGAGAAGGTAGACACCGAAGCCGCCGGCGAAGGTGCCGAAGAAGGCGCAGCTCCCAAGCGCGAACGTCGCCGCGTACGCCGCAGCGAAGTGGCCGCAGCTGCCGAAGAGGCTGCTCCCGCTGCTGAAGCCGCTGAGGCTCCCGCCGCCGAAGCTCCCGCTGCCGAGTAATCTACAACAATCTTTAAGTAAATAGTTATTCAATTATAAGACTCCACTACAATGGCAGTTACAATCGAAGACATCAAAAAACTCCGCCACCTGACCAGCGCAGGCCTCAGCGACTGCAAGGCAGCCCTGACCGAGACTAACGGCGACATGGATGCCGCTGTCGAAATCCTGCGTCAAAAAGGTAAAGCCATCGCCGCCAAGCGCGAAGACCGTCAGGCTTCGGAAGGCTGCGTCCTCGCAGATGTCAAGGACAACTTCGCAGCTATCGTTGCTCTCAATTGCGAGACCGACTTCGTGGCCAAGAACGCCACTTTCGTCGAGCTGACCAAGAAGCTCCTCGCCCTCGCCCTCGAGAATAAAGTCAAGAGCATCGACGAGCTCAAGGCTCTCACCATCGACGGCCGCACCGTGGCCGAACTCGTGGTTGAAGAAAGCGGCAAGACCGGCGAAAAGACCGAAATCTCCGCTTACGAATACCTCGAAGGCGCTTCCGTGACCTCGTACAACCACTTTGGCAATAAGCTCTCCACCATCGTGTCCTTCAACCTCGAAGGCGTTGATGCACAGGTGATGCGCGACGTGGCTATGCAGGTTGCAGCCATGAACCCCGTGGCTGTTAATCGCGAGGCCGTTCCTCAAAACATCGTTGACTCGGAACTCTCCGTAGCCATCGAGAAAACAAAGGAAGAACTCGTCAAGAAAGCCGTAGACGCTGCACTGCACAAAGCAGGCATCAACCCCAACCTCGTAGACAGCGAAGACCATATCGAATCGAATATGGCCAAAGGCTGGCTCACTCAGGAAGAAGCTGACAAGGCTCGCAAGATCTCCAAAGAAACTGCTGAGGCTAAGGCTGCAAACCTGCCCGAGGCTATGATCAAAAACATCGCCAACGGTCGTCTCAACAAGTTCTTCAAAGAGTCCTGCCTTATGGAACAGGAATACGTCAAGGACGGTAAGCTTTCCGTAGGCCAGTACCTCGAAGCTTCGTCCAAGGGCTTGGTTGCTGTCGCTTTCAAGCGCGTCAACCTCAACGAGGACTAATCTTCTGAGTTAGAGAGTACATAAATACTCGATACAGCGAGAGCCGCCATCCGCAAGGATGACGGCTCTCGTGTATTTTTGAGGTTTATGGGAATGATGGGAACGGTCGCTAAGGATTCACAGCTTGAAATATCGCCCCATGCCGCCTTTGACGGGCAGTCGCAGAAGGATAAGCGAAGCGGCCACCGAGAACACGCATATCAGCAGCGGATAGGTGATGTATGAGCCGAAGCCGAGGTCGTGCAACGATGTGAGATTCTGAATGATAATATAATGTATCGTGTATACCGGCATAAACAGGACGCCACTGGTGTGCAGAACGTAATTCTCGCCCCATTTGCGCTGTACGGCCCAGCAGAATATGGCAAGGTAGAATAGTAGCGATACCGGTGATCCGGCAAATGCGAGATTGGAAGTGTCGTTGATGACCGGCTCGAGGTAGTAGCGCTGTGCGGCGTTGAGAATAGCGGCGCATATCGCAATCCAACCCCAGTGCAGGCGAGGAGCCGGGTAAGCCCTGAGGACTCCGCCCGCAGCGAAGAAAAACATCCATTTCCACATTTTCAGCGGTTGGTGCAGGGTGCGGTCGCTGTATCTTAAACCCGTAAACTGGGCGGCGAAAAGCAGGATGCAAAATACGCCCAGCAGGGCTACCGCCCATGCAAAAGCTCGGGTGTGACGTGTGTAAAAACGATGTATCAGCGGCAGCAGCAGATAGATGACAGCCATAGTCCACAGAAACCAAAACGGGGTGAACGGCCCTCGCAGCATAAATGTATTTACAAATTCGGAGGCGCAATTCTTAATTTGGGTGTAATCCCAATGTATGAGCGCCATCACGGCCCAGTACAGTATGCAGGCTGCAGCAATATAGCGCACTATCGCCCAAATCTTGTGGGTGACGTATTTGTAAGTCGTTTCCTTGCGTCCTAACAGCAGGTAGCCGCTGACCATGAAGAACAGGGGGACGCCGCCGGCGGTCAGTGAATGGCAGATGGTGGACATAGGCAAGTCCTGCTTATAAGCAATTAGGACATTGATTGAGTGCGACACCACTACCGACAGCATGGCTATCAACTTGACTGCGTCCAGTCCGATAATACGTTTGTGCGAAATATGTTTATTCACAGTGGGCAAGGGGCTTTGAATATTTGTCATAGCCGAAATGGTATTGTGCGTGGTGCGGGTGTGTAAAGGTGTCGCCCGCAATTAGTGTCAGAATGTCGTCTGCGGATTATTGTCTACCGGTTTGCCGTCATAGCTTTCCACAATATAGCATGGGCGGCGTTTGGTCTCGTTGAAGATGCGGCCGAGGTATTCGCCGATGATGCCGATGGCAAGGAGTTGGCATCCGCCGAGGAATAGGATGACGATGATGAGGGTGGGGAAACCCTGAACGTCATCGCCCACGGCTATGGTCTTGATGAGGAAATAAAGCGCGTAGAGCATGGCAGCGGCCGCGCTGATCAGGCCGATGACGGAGGCCAGTCGCAGTGGCGCGGTGGTGTAGGAGGTGATGCCTTCGACGGCAAGATTGCATAGGCCGCGCAGATTGAACGATGACCGTCCTCCGTGACGTTCGAGATTGGAATACAGGACTTCTTTTTTGCGGAAGCCTATCCATGCATACATGCCTTTGGTGTACCGTTGGGTTTCGCGCAGGCGACGCAGCGCATCCAAGGCGCGACGATCCAGCAGGCGAAAGTCGCCCACGTTGGGCAAGATGTCGACGCGTGTCGAGCGCTGAAGCATCTTGTAATATGATAGCGATAGGCGTCGACGCAACCACGATTCGCGTCCGCGGCTGAGACGCTTGCCGTAGACGTCTTCGTAGCCCTGTTCCCACCAATATACCATCTCCGGAATTGTCGCCACCGGGTGTTGCAGGTCTGCATCAATGATGACGGCGGCATCGCCTGTGGCGTAATCGAAACCGGCAAGCATGGCGTTTTCCTTGCCGAAATTGCGGCTGAGATTGAGATATCGAAAACGAGGGTCGCGCTCATGCAGCCGAGCCATGATTTCGAGCGAGCGGTCACGGCTCCCGTCATTGACCATCAGTACTTCCCAGTCGTAATTGTCCAGCATTCCCGCGTCTGAAGACTCGGGCGTATAGCGTTGCATCTGTCCGTTCATCAAGGGCAATAAGGCGTCGTAGAGTGCCTCGAGATTGGCCTCCTCGTTGTATGCCGGAACGATGATGGTGATTTTTTGCATAATGACGTGTCGAATGAAATGTATACTGACGGCTTATTTTATGCGGCACGCCGCGCCCCTACATTGGGATGTAGGACGCGGCGTGCGCTCGTGAGTGTTGCGGCGTGATGCCCGCGATTATTTCTTGTTGCGGTTGCCGTAACGGCTCATGAATTTGTCGACGCGGCCGGCTGTATCGACAAGTTTCTGCTTGCCGGTGAAGAAGGGGTGCGACGAGCTGGTGATTTCAAGCTTCACCAAGGGATAGGTTGTGCCATCGACGTCGATAGTCTCTTTGGTGGCCACGGTCGAGCGAGTGATAAAGATTTCGTCGTTGGACATATCTTTGAATACCACTTCGCGGTAGTTGGAGGGATGTATGCCTTTTTTCATTTCTATAGAATGTTTTATTCGGTTGTTGTATGTACACTTTTTGGCCGCTGGTAGGACGGCCATAGTCGTAATGGCTCGCAAAGGTACGCATATTTGCCAATATGGCAAAATTTTACGCCGACAAATTTTTCCCGACGCCGAAAAAATCACTCCCGGTAGATCTCATAAAATAGGCGTGTGCTATCTGACACCCCCGAAGGTCGTGTGGTGAATATCCGTTGTTCTACTTATCGAAATCTTTAATTTGTGACGGGCGAAAATTTGTTTGGCAAAAATTTTTCGGGTACGGAAAACTTTTGCTAACTTTACAGTACAGATTTAACTGTAACCTATGCTCTTGATTATTCACATGATAAATGCTTTGAACGATGAAACAACGACTGCAACGACTTATGCCATTGATGGCAATGCTTCTGTGGGCTTTCAGCGCCTCGGCTCATGACTATGATTTTACGGTAGGCGGAATCTGCTACAGCATTAATGATTCGGATGGTCGAGACGCCTGCAAGGTGGTGCGCGGACATCAATCATATGCCGGCGATATAACCATTCCGTCCAAGGTGACGTATCGAGGCAAAACTTACATGGTGGTTTCAATCGCCGAGAAGAGTTTTGCCGGATGCCGCGGCCTCAAGTCCATAAAGATTGGCGGCTTGACCTCTATCGGTAAATCGGCTTTTGCCGATTGCAAAGGCTTGACAAGAGTTCACCTGAGTAATATTACGCATATCGGGAGCAAGGCTTTTTCGGGTTGTACCGGCCTGACTGACCTCCGAATGAGCAATATTACGCATATAGGCGATAATGCCTTCTCGGGCTGTACCGGTCTGACGAGCCTCAAACTGAGCGTTGTTACGCATATAGGTGACAGCGCATTTGCCGATTGTGCCGGCTTGACAAGTGTCAAATTGAGAAGCATTACGCAGATAGGCTCCTATGCCTTCAGCGGCTGCCGCGGCTTGACAACTGCGGATATAGGTGCCGTAACTACAATCTCATCGTATGCCTTCTGGCGTTGCTCCGGCCTGCGCAACGTCACTTTGGACTATGTCACAAGTATCGGTGATCACGCTTTCGGACAGTGTCCCAAACTTAAACGGGTCGATATCGGTAAGGTGACTAAAATCTCCGACTCGGCTTTTGATGCCGGCGTAAGATTTCGGTAAGACAAAACTTCGCTTAGACTCGAAGTATTTCGAGTTCTCTGAAAACGGCGGGAGCTGTGTCATCATAGGTAAGCCCTATATGGGCGCAATACATTGCGCCCGCGCAGCAGAAGGATGATATTATGATTTCCTGTGTATTATGCAGTATTACCTGTAGTCGCTGCGGGCGCAATGTATTGCGCCCCACCTAACCCGCCATTTTGATACAGCCGTTGTGCTTATATGCGGACTTTGGGCCGTACGCGCATCGATATAAGAATATATGTGCCTGGCGGCGCGGTGGTCCGTCCTTGGTGCACTGCCGTCTGCATCAGGATATGCGGCTCCAGTCGGCAGTGCGGTCGAGGACCGAACGCAATTCCTCGGCAAAGGCGGCATTTGCCGGGTCTGATAGGGCGGGGTCGGCGGCCAGCAATTTCTCGGCGGCATTGCGGGCCATTTGTATGATTTGGCCATCGGTGGCGAGGTTGGCAATATGCAGGTCGAAGGGTATACCGCTTTGCATTGTGCCTTCGATGTCGCCGGGTCCGCGCATACGCATGTCTGCCTCGGCGATTACAAAGCCGTCGGTGGTTTGGGTCATCAGTTCGAGACGTTGTCGGCTGTCGCGGCTCAGTTTGGCCGGCGCCATAAGCACGCAGTAGCTTTGGTCGGCACCGCGGCCTACGCGTCCGCGCAGTTGGTGCAACTGGCTCAGGCCGAAACGCTCGGCGTTTTCGATAATCATTGTGGAGGCGTTGGGCACGTTGACGCCCACTTCGATGACGGTTGTGGCGACCATTATGCGAGCCTCGCCCTCGACGAATATCCGCATTTGGTAGTCTTTTTCGTCCGGTTTTAATTGTCCGTGAACCAGAGCAACCTTGTATTGCGGGAATGTCTCGCGGATGATGTCGTAGCCTTCTTCGACGCTGCGCAGTTCCAGCTTGGGGTTGTCGTGTATAAGGGGGTGTACAATGTATGCTTGGCGGCCTTGGCGTAGTTGTGCAGCCAGGGCTTTCATAACTTGCAGACGTTGGTTGTCATAGCGTAGCACTGTTGTCACCGGCTTGCGTCCGGGTGGCAATTCGTCTATGACGGATACATCGAGGTCGCCGTAGACGGTCATGGCCAATGTGCGCGGTATAGGCGTGGCTGTCATTACCAAAATATGCGGCGGCACATTGTTCTTGGACCACATACGCGCACGCTGGGCTACGCCGAAGCGGTGTTGTTCATCGATGACGGCAAGGCCGAGGTTGTGGAATTGTACAGTGTCTTCGAGTACGGCGTGTGTGCCTACAAGGATGTGTATGCTGCCGTCCAGCAGTCCCGCATGTATTTTGCGTCGTTGTGCTGCCGGTGTCGATCCGGTCAGCAGTTTGATGTTGACGCCTATTTGCGCGGCCATGGACGTCAGTGTCTCGTAATGCTGCCCGGCCAGAATTTCGGTGGGGGCCATCAGACATGCTTGGTATCCGTTGTCGAGGGCCAGCAGCATGGTCATAAGAGCAACGAGTGTCTTGCCGCTGCCCACATCGCCCTGCACCAGACGGTTCATTTGATGGCCGGTGCGCATATCGGCGTGTACTTCGCGTACGACGCGTTTTTGCGCTTCGGTGAGGCTGAAGGGTAGGCAACTGCCGTAGAAGGTGTTGAAGTAACGGCCTACGCGCGGCATCAGGTGTCCTATGGATTGGCGACGATGGTGGAGGTTGCGCCGCACCATATCGGCCTGAATGTACATCAGTTCCTCAAACTTGAGACGCTCGCGGGCGTGCTGCAGTGTGTCGCTGTCCGTGGGGTTGTGTATCGCGCGTAGCGCTCGGTCTAAGGACATCAGTCGGCAATCGTCGACCACGGAGGCCGGCAATGTCTCCGGTATGGGCGGCGTGGTCGATAGCAGCGCCGTAATCCATTGGTGGAATTGGCGCGACCCGATATTGCGCTGGCGCAGTTTCTCGGTCAGCGGATATATGGCGCGTAGTCCCTCGGTGAGTGCCGATGAATTTGCGGCATCCACTTCGGGATGCGCCATGTTCCACATGTGTGTGCGGCCGTAGACCGTGGGCTTGCCGAAGATGACGTACTCGGTGCCGATGCGGTACATCTCGCGGATGTTGCGTATGCCGCGAAACCATACAACCTCGATGGTGCCGGTGCCGTCGGTGAATATTGCCGATAGGCGCATCTTGGCTCCTTCGCCGACGGTGTTCATGGATATAAAGCGTCCGCGCAATTGCACTGCGGGCATCTCGCCCGTGAGGTCGGCGATGCGGTAGGTCTTGCTGCGGTCGACGTAGCCGGATGGGAAGTGGCGCAACAAATCGTAGGCTGTGCGTATGCCCAGCTCGGCCGTCAGCAACTCGGCACGCTTGGGACCAATGCCTTTGACGTATTGTATCTCGATGCGACGCAGTGGGTTCATCGGCGTCCGGATAAAATCTCGGCGGCACGTTCGATATCACCGCTGTAAGTGATTTTGATATTTTCGGGGCTGCCCGGCACAAGCGTCACCGGTGTGTCAAAGGCGGCTTCGAAAACGCTTGCATCGTCTGTGAATGTCGGCGAGTAGGGCGCTGCGTATGCTCGGCGCAGCATCTCCAGGTCAAATCCCTGCGGAGTTTGTACGGCGTAATAACGACTGCGGTCGACGGCATGGCTTGTGCCGTCGTCGTCGAGGCATCGCAGCGAGTCGGTGACAGCAACCGCTGGCACGGCTGCAAGGCGCTCGGCCGCCGCCTCGGCAACGGCATGTACCACTTCGGGCGGTACCACGGGGCGCGCTCCGTCATGCACCAGTACGATGTCGCCGGGCGTTGTCGGAGGTAGACTTGCCAGCCCGTTGTACACCGATTGCCAGCGCGAAGCACCGCCGCATACAATCTTCAGTGATGCATACAGCGGTGATGACTTGCTCAGCTTTTGCCAAAGTCCGAGGCAGTCCTCGGCGATGACGATACGTAGATTTTCGGGCCGACATATCGCCAGCATGGCATCTATGGAATACATCAATACCGGACGCCCGTCCCGGCCCATAGGCAGGTACTGTTTGGGCAAAGAGCCGCCGTAGCGGCTGCCGGAGCCTCCGGCAACGATGATTCCATAGGTGATGCCTTGCATTGGTTGTTTAGTGAAATTGCGGTCTGTTAGGTTTATGTATCGACTATCGAGGCGTATTCTCGGCAGATAAAGACGGTGGAATAATGACGGCCGAGTCTTACCAAGCAAATATGGGCCGGTCGGACATCATAGCGTTGACCTCGGCACGGACGGCGGCGATGACGGCGGGGTCTTCGGGCGCACGCAGTACGCGGTCTATCATTTCGGCCACGGGACCCATTAGGTCCTCGTGTATGCCGCGTGTGGTGATGGCCGGGGTGCCAAGGCGTATGCCGGAGGCCTGGAAGGGCGAGCGGCTGTCAAAGGGTACCATGTTCTTATTGGCGGTGATGTCGGCCTCTACGAGTGCACGCTCGGCCACCTTACCCGTCAGCTCGGGGAATTTGCTGCGCAGATCCACCAGGATGCAGTGGTTGTCCGTGCCGCCGCTGACGATGTTGTATCCCATGTCTATCAGAGCCTTGGCCAGGGCTGCCGCATTGGTGCGTACCTGCTTCTGATAGTCGGTGAAAGACGGTTGTAAAGCCTCGCCGAAGGCTACGGCTTTGGCGGCGATGACATGTTCCAACGGGCCGCCTTGCACGCCGGGGAATACGGCGGAGTCCAGCAGTTGGCTCATCATCTTGGTGACGCCCTTGGGGGTCTTTTTGCCCCAGGGATTTTCGAAGTCTTTGCCCATGAGTATGATACCGCCGCGCGGTCCGCGCAGTGTCTTATGGGTGGTGGATGTGACGATATGCGCATATTTTACGGGATTGTCCAGCAGCCCGGCAGCTATCAGTCCGGCGGGGTGGGCCATATCCACCATAAATATCGCGCCTATTTCATCAGCCAAGCGGCGCATACGAGCATAGTCCCATTCGCGGCTGTAGGCACTGGCACCGCCGATAATCAGGCGCGGACGCTCGCGGCGTGCCACTTCTTCCATTTGTTCGTAGTCCACCAGCCCGGTTTCGGCGCTGACGTTGTACTCGAGCGCATGGAATATCAGACCGGAGAAATTGACTGGGCTGCCGTGCGACAGGTGGCCGCCGTGTGACAGGTTGAGTCCCAGGAATTTGTCGCCGGGATTGAGCACGGCCATGAATACGGCCATATTGGCTTGTGCACCGCTGTGCGGCTGCACGTTGGCGTACTCGGCGCCGAAAAGCCTTTTGACACGCTCTATGGCCAAGGTTTCCGAGCGGTCTACCTCCTGACAGCCGCCGTAGTAGCGGTGGCCGGGATAGCCCTCGGCGTATTTGTTGGTGAGGCACGACCCCATGGCGCGCAGCACCTGCTCGCTTACGAAGTTCTCGCTGGCAATCAACTCTATGCCCTTGCGCTGGCGGCGGTCTTCAGCGGCGATAATCTCAAAAATCTCTTTGTCTTGTTCCATAATCTCGGTTTTATTTCGGGGATAATATGATAGATATAGTCTTGTCTTGCATATTCGTCTGCGGCGGCGGTCTACTGAGTGCGATCCTTGCCTTACAGCCTCGCCTGTGACGTCTGCGGCCATCGGCAGTGCCTGCGCCGCCGGACTTCCGTGCCACAAAGTTAATAATTAATCCTAAATGCCGCAAAGCCCCTCTGCCGTCTTACATACAAAACCTTCAAAAGTTCACCACACACAAGCCGCGACAAGAATTTTTTCTAACGGCGGCATTGTGGTGCGTAAACGATTTTTTTATGAGAACTGTGGAAATAATGGGAACAATAGGAATATGGGAACAATAGGAGTAATGCATTGTTTCCATAATTCTTGTTATTCCCATTATTCCCATCCAATAGCCGGTGGCCGCCTCCGAGGAAGATTACAAAAATTCACATTCGCGAACATAGATTTTGATGGGAAAAGGGAGGCGAAAGCGGCATCGGACAAAAATATGTTGTAAAACATGTTTTTGTACAACGGCTTGATACATAAAAAGCTGCAAGGGGTATTCGGGCGCTGAAAAAGGCTGTTTCGGAAAAAATCGCGGATAAAAAGCCGCTGTTTCGCGAAAAATGTTTACCTTTGGGATGTCACGATGAAAATCGTTAACACCCTCTAACAACTGACCACCTAAAAAACCACATCTGCAACAACAGACACCACAAAATCCACGTATGGAAAAGACTCTCATCATCCTAAAGCCGTCGGCAATACAGCGCGGACTCAGCGGCCAAATTCTCGACCGTTTTCTTCGTAAAGGACTTGTAATTGCCGGCATAAAGATGATGCAATTGGATGCGGCGATACTGCGCGAGCACTATGCACACCTTGTCGATCGCCCGTTTTTCCCGACGTTGGTACACTCGATGATGGCTACGCCCGTCATTGTTATGTGCCTTGCAGGCAAGGATGTGGTATCGTGTGTGCGTGCCATGACCGGTGCCACCAATTGTCGCGCTGCCGCTCCCGGCACCATACGCGGCGATATGGGTATGTCCGGCCAGGAAAATATCATCCACGCCAGCGACACTCCGGAGAATGCCGTCATTGAAATCAAGCGGTTCTTCCGCGATGGCGAAATCTTCGAGTACTCTCCCGCCGTACTCGGCAGCGTTTATGCCGCCGACGAGATGGCATGAGGTGATTGGCTATTACGCAGGGGGCGTTAGAGGCCCTCACGGCAGGCGCATTGACAGCCGCGCCGTTCTCTCTCGCGTTGACCGCAGCGGCGGTTGCGCCACTTTTCTTCCGGCGTCAAGGCCTACGGTCTGCTGAGGCAGCCGTCCCCAAGCCCGGGCGTCCATCACATCATCTAACCACACATACTTGCATCCGTCCGCGGACGTCTCTCCTTGTCAGCGCACCGACCGACGCTCAGCAGCCACGGCGGATATATACAGACCAATGAACAGCATAGCACGCATTATGACGATTGTCGCCCTTGCCCTCGGTACAGCCGCGGTGGCTTCGGCGCAGACATACCGGCTGCCGGGTCAGCATACCAAGCAGACTTCCGACCTGCTGGCCAATCAGGCTTCGGCCACTCACTCCATCTCGATAGATCCCACCATTGATTACCTCAACTTCAGTACTGAGGACGAGCCCGAGGGCGATATCTACGAAGAAGGCTGGAACTCGAACCGCGTCAACTGCTATGCCAATGTGCACGTACCACAGACGGCTGTCATCGATGTCTCCAATTACTGTATGCCCCACAACGGCCCCATTACTTCGCCTTACGGCTACCGTCGCCGCTTCCGCCGTATGCACAAGGGTATAGACATCGGTATACATATGCGCGATACCATATATGCAGCCTTTGACGGACGTGTACGCATCACCAACTTCGAACGTCGCGGATACGGCTATTATATCGTGATACGTCATACCAATGACTTGGAAACCGTCTACGGCCACTTGTCATGTTTCCTTGTCAAGCCCGAGCAGTACGTACACGCAGGCGACCCCATAGCCTTGGGCGGCAACACCGGTCGTTCCACCGGTCCGCACTTGCATTTCGAGACCCGATATATGGGTTACGCAATTAATCCGGCAGGTATCTTTGACTTTGCCAACCAAACCACGCATACGGATACGTACGTGTTCAATAAGAATACGTATCAGAATGCACGCAACTTCTCGCCCGCAGCCAATGCCGAGTATGCCCGTACATACAACGCTATGCGTAGCGCCAACCGCGACCAGGCTTCGACCACGGCACGCGCCAAACGTTCGTCCGGAACATCGGCACGTACGGTCACGGTCAAGAAAGGCGATTCTTTGGGCAAGATAGCCGCGCGTAACCATACCACCGTTGCACGCCTGTGCCGCGCCAACGGTATCAAGGCCTCGACCAAGATACGTCCGGGTCAGAAGCTGAAACTTAATTGATATAGGGTCGGAATACGGCCATTTATAATGCCTTATTCGGTGCGGGCGCAATGTATTGCGCCCCTACAGGAGGCGTTCGTCCGCGCAACATTTAGGCTCTAAGGAATAAAAAAGGCATCCCGCTATCATCGGCGGGATGCCTTTTTTGTATGCTTAGCTTGAGCGCCTGAGACGCCGTGCTGTCTTAGAGCTGGGTAGCGGGATCGAGGTTGGCAGCTTCGATGTCCTTGAAGTAGCGGTATGTGGCAACTTTGAGTTCGTCGCAGGCTTCCTCGTCGGCCACGATAATAGCCTTTTGGTGCATCTGCAGTGCCGAGATGGTCCACATTTGCGAGATACCGCCTTCGACGCCGTGTTTGAGGGCGCGTGCCTTATTGTGGCCGTTTACAATCAGCAGGACGCTGCGAGCAGCCATAACGGTGCCAACGCCTACGGTGAGAGCCGTCTTGGGTACGAGGTTGACATCGTTGTTGAAGAAGCGCGAGTTGGCGATGATGGTATCGTGTGTCAGCGTTTTCATGCGAGTGCGCGATGTCAGCGACGAACCCGGTTCATTGAAAGCGATATGTCCATCGGGACCTACGCCGCCCAAGAATAGGTCGATGCCGCCGTAGGAGGCAATCTTTTCTTCGTAGCGACGACATTCGGCCACGGGGTCTTCGGCGTTGCCGTTGAGAATATTGACGTTCTCGGGGAGGATGTCAATCTGGTTGAAGAAGTTGGTCCACATAAAGGTGTGGTAGCTCTGCTCGTGGTCGCGGGGTATGCCGCAGTATTCGTCCATATTGAAGGTGACGACATTGCGGAACGATACCTTGCCTTCCTTGTTCAGGCGGATGAGAGCGCGGTACATACCTAAGGGGCTGCTACCTGTCGGGCATCCGAGTACAAAGGGATGTTCGGCTGTCGGTTTGGCCTCGTTGATGCGGGCGGCTACGTAGTTGGCTGCCCATTGGGATACGTTTTCGTAATTCTTTTCGATGATAAGTCTCATGGCTAAGTAGAGAATTATATGATTTGTGAGAAGTATTTTAATACGTGTCTTGTGGTCGGGCTTGGTCGAGTGGCTAAGCTATAGTCAGAAGCCTCGCAGACCCATAATTTGGCGCACTTCGGCCAAAGTCTTGGAAGCGCGTTCGCGTGCGCGTTCGGCACCGCGAGCCAATACCTGACGCAGGTAAGCCTCGTCGTTAAGGTATGTGTTGATGCGCTCGCGTATAGGCTCGGTGATACGCGTGAGGTCTTCGGCAAGTTCTTTTTTTAGGTCGCCGTAGCGTATCGAGCAGTCTGCGTATGCATCGCGATATTTCTGCACCACTTCGGGCGTCGAGGCAAGCTCGAGGAGCGAAATCAGGTTGGCTATCGGCTCACACATAGGTGAGTTCGGCTCTTTGGGGCCTTCGTCGGTGACGGCGCGCATAACTTTCTTGCGCAGTGTCTTGGGGTCGTCGATGAGGTATATGCAGTTGCCCTCGCTCTTGCCCATCTTTCCGCTGCCGTCCAGTCCGGGAACTTTGACGGGTTTGCCGCCGAAATCGAAGTTTTGCGGTTCGATAAATTCCTCGACGCCGTAGAAGTTGTTAAAGCGGCGAGCGAAACGGCGTGTCAGTTCCAGGTGCTGTTCCTGATCCTTGCCCACAGGGACGTACTTGGCCTTTTGTATCAGGATGTCCACAGCCATAAGGGTGGGGTAGGTGAGCAGTCCGGCGCTGACGCGCTTGTTGCTGTCGCCGCCGAATAACTGGTGCTCGAAAGCCTCATCCTCCTCCTTGGTCATGGTCGAGGCGTCACTCCCGGGGGCTGCCAGTCCCAATGCTTTGCGAGCCTTGTCTTTGAAGGAAGTGGTTCGCATCAGTTCACCCACACCTACGTGCATATTTAGCAGCAGGTACATTTCCGGAATTTCGGGTATGTCGCTTTGGACGAATATGGCGGCCTTGTCCGGGTCGATGCCGGCGGCCAGGTATTGTGCCAAAATGTTCTTGACGTTGGCGTGTAGCGCTTCCGGATCGGTATTGGTGGTCAGGGCGTGCAAATCTGCGATGAAGAAAAAGCAGTCAAAATCGTCCTGCATCTTGACAAATTTGCGCAGGGCTCCGAAGTAGTTGCCCAAGTGCAGATTGCCTGTTGGACGAATACCGCTAAGTACTATGTCTTTGCTCATATATAATAATGTATTGCTAATTGTCTATGTACTCGTTTTTATCGTACAAAGGTAGCTATAAAATGGGAAACTGCAGTCATATGAGGGCAAATATTTGGTGTCGGTCGGCACAAAGCAACGCTGATTGAAAAAAAATGTGTACATTTGTAGGCTTACTTGTATACACAAGCTGACAATACATAAAAACATATATACACCAAACACATCCATGTCCCCTATGAAACCTTACGTAGTAGGTATAGACCTGGGCGGAACCAACACCGTATTCGGCATCGTCGATGCTCGCGGCGTGGTCATTGCCTCGTCTTCCATCAAAACGTGCAAACACAACACCGTAGAAGGATTTATCGAAGATCTTTACACCGAACTCACTCGTCTGATTAAGGCCAATGACGCCGAAGGCAAAATCCACGGCATAGGTATCGGTGCACCCAACGCCAATTACTATACCGGTATGATTGAAGATGCCGTCAATCTTCCTTGGCCCACGCCCATACCTTTGGCCAAGCTGGTCAGCGAAAAATTCGGAATACCCGTGACCATCACTAATGACGCCAACGCCGCTGCCATAGGCGAGATGACCTACGGCGCCGCTCGCGGCCTCAAGGACTTCATTATGATTACGCTCGGCACCGGTGTGGGCAGCGGTATCGTCATCAACGGCCAACTGGTATACGGCCACGACGGTTTTGCCGGCGAACTGGGTCACGTAATCATGAAACGCAACAACGGCAGACTTTGCGGTTGCGGTCGTACCGGCTGTCTCGAAGCATACTGCTCGGCCACGGGTGTGGCACGTACCGCGCGCGAGTTCCTCGAAATACGCAAGGAGCCCTCGCTGTTGCGCAACCTCCATATCGAAGACATCACCTCCAAGGATGTATACGATGCAGCCATGAGCGGTGACGCGCTTGCCAAAGAAATCTTCGATTATACCGGCGACCTGCTCGGTCAGGCCTTTGCAGATATGGTCGTATTCTCCTCGCCCGAGGCTTTCATCCTCTTTGGCGGACTTGCCCGCAGTGGCGAACTGCTGCTGCGTCCCTTGCGCGAATCCCTCGATCGCAACATCATGTCCATATTCAAAGGCAAACCCAAAGTGCTGCTCAGCGAACTCAAAGAAGCCGATGCCGCCATACTCGGAGCCAGCGCCCTGGGCTGGGAAGCAAAAAACGAGGAATAATAACTACTCGGCTATAGCCGGGACACGCCGTTTCGGCCGAGGAATAATAAATTACACAAATAATGTTAACACATAAGGATGATACCGATTGCAATGCGTATCTTTGCGCAAAGTATGCCGGGCAAAGAGTTGCCATAACGGTATAAAATTTGCGATTACTCATCCTTAAATAAACGTTACAACCAATTATGAAGAAAATTCTGACACTTATCATGGCTGCAGCCGTGTCCGCTCTGGGCGCTATGGCTCAGGCTCCCGCTACGCAGCCTGCGCAGAATACCTGCGAGAAGACTGAAAAATGTGAGAAAGGCCACAAGTGTTGCAAAGGCGATAAAGCGACAAAATGCGACAAAGCCGGCAAGTGCACTAAGGGCGCAGAAGGCACCAAGTGCTGTAAAGGCGAAAAGGCTGCCGAAGCACCCAAGTGCTGCAAAGTAAAAGAAAACGGCGAAAAGAAGTGCTCCGACACCGTTGAAGGCGGCAAGTGCTGCAAAGGTGATAAGGCCACCAAGTGCAATAAAGGCGAGGGTCACAAATGCACCAAAGGTGAAGATCACAAGTGCACCAAAGGCGAAGGTGGCAAATGCTGCAAAGGCGATAAGGCCACAAAATGCACCAAAGGCGAAGGCGGCAAATGCTGCAAGGACAAAAAGGCCGAAAAATAAACACTGAATCATACCAATACCAGCGGGTGCCTGCCGTGCGGCGGACACCCGCTGTCGTATTATATACACCGATTCGACTTGTCGGTTCTTACGGTCTATAGTTATGTCCTGAGTTTTTTGCCTCGGCATTGCGCCCAATCCGGAAACGCTCGAAACTCTCGACAATACTACCGCAATTAGGACTGCCCTAATTGAAAAAAAGTTTGTAACTTTGCAAGCAAATGCACGTGCTGCATCCCGCAAGGGTGGCAGCAACGATAGACATCCTATTGAAAAAGACTGCATTATATATCATATCGGCGGTGATGGCACCGGCGTTGTGGTCGGCAGTGGACGGCGTATGCGCGGCTTTGCGCTCTGACGCCACATTCCGTACCGACATCCACGACACTAAAGCGGACACGTCCACGATGTCCGCGCAGGCCGGAAGCCTTGCCCCTGCGTCTGTCTTGCGTCCTCCGCACAAGACAGGATTTTTGTTGTCTGATAGTACTGCCGAATTATCCGCTACGGCATTGAGCGATAGTATGGTACGTGCATCCCTCGCTGATACGGCGATGACCGCGAACGCCGGGGCCTCCCGCCACATAGGCGACAGCGTTCCTCCGAAACCGCGTCGTGTCGTACGCCGCAAGGTAAACTTGGACAACGCCGTAGCCTTCGCCTCTAAAGACTCGATGGTGATGATACGCCGCGACTCGGCAATAATGTACGGCGAAAGCACCGTATCGTACGGCGACTTCAAGCTCAATGCCGCCGAAATTGATATGGACTTGCGCGACAACACCGTTTATGCCGTCAGCACCACTGATACGGCAGGCGAAGAAATAGGCAAACCCGTGTTCACCGAAGGCGGTACGGACTATGCGGCGCATAATATGCGGTACAACTTCAAGACGCGCAAAGGTATACTCTACGATGTGCTTACACAGCAGGGCGAGGGCTTCCTGCAAGGTGGAGTGACCAAGAAGGACAGCGCCGGAGTGTACTACTTTCAGAACGGAAAGTACACCACTTGCGACGACCATGATTGCCCTCACTTCTACTTCCAAATCACCAAGGGCAAGATGCAACCCGGCAAGAATGTCGTGACCGGTCCCACTTACTTGGTACTTGCCGGTCTCCCGTTGCCGGTGGCCGTACCCTTCGGATACTTCCCCTTCACCGAGACATACTCCTCCGGCGTGATATTCCCGACATTCGGTGACGACTACAACCGCGGCTTCTACCTGCGTGACGGTGGTTATTACTTCGCTATAAATCAAAATATGGACCTCGCTCTCACCGGCGAAGTATATACCAAAGGATCGTGGGGACTATCGGCCAAGTCGCGCTACGTCAAGCGCTACCGCTATTCCGGTAATTTCGATATATCCTATCTCAAAACCATACTCGGCGACAAAGGCTTGCCCGACTACTCCAAGCAGACCAACTTCCAGGTACTATGGAGCCACTCGCAGGACGCTAAGGCCAATCCCAATATGTCGTTGTCCGCCTCCGTCAACTTCACCACCAGCGGATACACGCGCAACGACCTCAACTCCTACTACTCCTCGGCCTTCACCGAGAACACCAAGAGCTCGTCTGTCAACCTCACCTACCGAATACCCAACAGCAAATGGTCATTCTCGGCAGCGCTCAACCTGTCGCAGCGTACCCAGGACTCCACGGTAAGTGTCAGCTTCCCCAACTTGACCATCACCATGAGCCAGTTGGCTCCCTTTAAGCGCAAGCGTGCCGTAGGGGCCGAACGCTGGTACGAAAAAATCAAGATGTCCTATTCGGGACAATTGCAAAACTCGCTGACCGCACGTCAGGACGAGTTCTTCAAAAAAAGCCTGATTAAAGACTGGCGCAACGGTATGAAGCATACCATACCCATCAGCGCCACTTTCAGTGTATTCAAGTACATCAACGTCACCCCCTCGGTATCTATTACCGACCGTATGTATACCTCCAAAGTACGCCGCCAGTGGGATCCCAACGCCGCCGTCGAAGTGTGCGATACCAGCTATTCGTTCTACAATGTCTGGGATTTCAATGCCTCTATCGGCCTGGATACGCGTATCTACGGCTTCTTCCAGCCCATGAAATTCCTGGGCGACAAGGTCAAGATGATACGTCACGTGATGACCCCCTCGATAAGCTTCAGCGGCTCTCCCGACTTCGGCTCCTCCTTCTTCGGATACTATGGCAGCTACGACCGTCCCGGACCTAACGGCGAGATACAACAGGTGACATATTCACGCTTCCCCAACGGCCTTTTCGGAGTCCCCGGACGCGGCAAAACCGGGACGCTTAATTTCTCTTTGGCCAACAATTTGGAAATGAAGGTCAAGAGCGACAACGACTCTACCGGAGAGAAAAAAATATCGCTAATCGAAAACTTCACCATATCTCAGTCCTACAACTTTGCAGCCGACTCGCTCAATTGGTCCAATATCAATACCTCGATGCTGCTGCGCATCACCAAAGGCTTCAACCTTAATTTGGCAGCCGTCTGGGATGTATATACTTACCAACTCAACGAATACGGCAATCCAGTACGTGTCAATATCCCGCGTTGGAAAGCCGGCAAAGGAATAGGCCGCCTTTCCAGCACAGGCACATCCTTCTCGTATACCTTCAACAACGACACCTTCAAGCGCAAGTCCAAGGATAAAAACAAAAACAATAACAGCCGAGACAACGAACCGCCGCCATCGCCGGATGACAGATACGCCTCGGCCAACGGAGACGACGGCGAGGACGAAAACCTCGGCGCCGAATTCGACCGTGACGGATACATGAAATGGCAAGTGCCGTGGAGCTTGAGTGTCAACTACTCCATAGGATATTCCTACGGCGACTTCAATAAAGAAAAGATGGAGTACAACGGCAAGATTACGCAAAACCTCAGTTTCAGCGGCAATATCAGGCCCACTAAAAACTGGAACTTCTCGTTCTCGGCCTCGTACAACTTCGATACCCATAAATTGGCATATATGAACTGCAACATCTCGCGCGACCTCCACTGCTTCACTATGCGCGCCAGTTTTGTGCCCGTGGGGCCGTACAAGAGCTACAACTTCCATATCTCGGTAAAGAGCTCGCTGCTTTCCGACTTCAAATACGATAAGCGTTCCTCCCTGTCCAACGGCGTCACGTGGTATTGACCCGGGACGTGGCAAAAGACAATCGAGACATTTGGCCGCAAGGCTTACAACATACGACAATACAATAAACAACAACATATAAACAAAACATCATACCATGTACAGGACTAAAACCTGCGGAGAACTCCGCCTCTCCGATGCCGGCAGCCAAGTGACGCTTGCCGGATGGGTGCAGCGTGTACGTCGTCTCGGAGGCATGACCTTCGTGGACTTACGCGACCGCTACGGTATCACCCAGCTTGTATTCGATGCCGCAGACGATGCCGCCCTCACCGATGATGCTTCGCACCTCGGACGTGAGTACGTCATCCAAGTCACCGGCACCGTGCGCGAACGTACCAGCAAAAACCCGCACTTGGCCACCGGCGACATCGAAATCGTTGTGACCACGCTGAAAGTACTCAATTCCTCGCTCACACCTCCCTTCACCATCGAAGACCAGAGCGACGGCGGCGATGACCTGCGTATGAAATACCGCTATCTGGACCTGCGTCGTACACCCGTACGTCGCAATCTTGAGCTGCGTCACCGCATGACTATGGAAGTACGCCGCTACCTCGATTCGCTCGGATTCCTCGAAATAGAGACGCCTATGCTGGTGGGCTCGACCCCCGAAGGTGCACGCGACTTCGTAGTGCCCTCGCGCATGAACCCCGGACAATTCTACGCACTGCCCCAGTCGCCCCAGACCCTCAAGCAGCTTTTGATGGTTTCCGGTATGGATCGTTACTTCCAGATTGTGAAGTGCTTCCGCGACGAAGACCTTCGTGCCGACCGACAGCCCGAATTCACGCAGATAGACTGCGAGATGTCCTTCGTAAGCCAGGAAGACATCATCCAAACATTCGAAGGTATGGCCAAGCATATATTCAAGGAACTCCGCGGTATCGAACTGACCGAGCCTTTCATGCGTATGCCTTGGGCCGATGCCATGAAGTACTACGGCAGCGACAAGCCCGACTTGCGCTTCGGAATGCGTTTTGTCGAGGTTGACGGCATCCTCAAAGGCCACGGCTTCAGCGTCTTTGACAACGCCGCATACATCGGTGCTATCTGCGCACCCGGCGCCGCTTCATACACACGCAAACAGCTTGACCAACTGACCGACTACGTGCGTCGTCCCCAAATCGGCGCCAAAGGTCTCGTATATGCACGTGTCGAGGCTGACGGCAACGTCAAGTCCTCCGTCGACAAATTCTACGACCAAGAAACACTGCAACAGCTCAAAGCCGCTATGGATGCCAACCCCGGCGACTTGATACTGATTATGAGTGGCGATGATGCCATGCGCACACGCAAGCAACTATGCGAACTTCGCCTCGAAATGGGCAACCGTCTCGGCCTGCGCGACAAAGACAAATTTGCATGTCTCTGGGTGGTTGACTTCCCCATGTTCGAGTGGTCGGACGAGGAACAGCGCCTTATGGCCATGCACCATCCCTTCACCCATCCCAAGGACGAAGACATACCCCTGCTGGATACCGACCCCGCAGCCGTACGCGCCGATGCATACGACATGGTGGTCAACGGCGTCGAAGTCGGCGGTGGCAGTATCCGTATACACGACAGTGCGCTCCAAGCCAAGATGTTCGAGATTCTCGGCTTTACACCCGAAAAAGCACAGGAACAATTCGGCTTCCTGATGAATGCCTTCAAGTACGGAGCACCGCCTCACGGAGGCCTCGCCTACGGTCTTGACCGCTGGGTATCCCTCCTTGCCGGCCTCGACAGCATCCGCGACTGCATAGCCTTCCCCAAGAACAACAGCGGCCGCGACGTGATGCTCGATGCACCCGCCGCACTCGACCAAAAGCAACTGGACGAATTGCAGTTGCAACTTGCACCTCGCAACGAAGCTACAGACAGTAAAGATGCTTAACGCAGAGATAGTTGCCGTCATCGAAGAACTTGCGCCCCGCTCGCTCCAGGAATCCTGGGACAACAGCGGGTGGCAGGTGGGCAATCCGCTGGCCGAATGTACCGGAGCGTTGCTGTGCCTTGACGTCACCCCCGAGGTGGTGCTCGAGGCACGCGACCGCGGCTGCAACCTTATCATCAGCCACCATCCGCTGATATTCAAAGGGTTGAAGCAAATCACCGGCGCCACACTCCAGCAGCAGGCAATACTGTATGCCATCTCCGAGGGCATCAGCGTCTACTCGTCGCACACGGCGGTGGACAACGCCCGCGGCGGCGTATCCTACGCCATGGCCGCCAAACTCGGGGTACGTGTTCTCGGAACACTTGCTCCGCGCACCCCGGCCACGTGGCAGCAGCTCAATGTCATCGTACCGCGCGACAAGGCCTCGGACCTGCGCGAGGCGCTGATAGACATAGGTGCCGGCGCCACGGCCGACCCGCGCTACGACAGTTGCACTTTCACTATCGGAGGACGCGGCAGTTTTCGCGCCCTTGACGGGGCTTCTCCCGCCGTGGGCGATATCGACGCGCTCGAAGACGATACTGACGAAGTGCTGCTGCAAATGCCGGTGCCCGTGCGCTTGATATCCAAGGTCTGCGCCACCATCGCCCAAGTACACCCCTACGAAAGTCCGGCCTACCATTTCGTGGCACCCGCTGATGCCGACCATGACGCCGGATGCGGCGTGTTCGGCACCGTAGAGACGCCTCTCGATGCCGAGAGCTTTGCCGCTTCGGCCAAGTCAGCCTTCGCTTGCGAACGCGTGAAAATCTCGTGCTACGGCCTCGGTGACAACAAAATACGCATATCGCGTGTCGCATTGTGCGGCGGTAGCGGCGGCGAGTTTATACCCGCGGCCATAGCTGCCGGAGCACAAGCTTACGTCACGGCCGACATCCGCTACCACGACTTCGTAGACTATGGCGACAAAATACTGCTGATAGACGCCGGTCATCACGAGACCGAACTATGCACAAAAGATATATTTTATAACGCAATAAGCCAAAAATTCCCTACCTTTGCACTGTACAAATCATCGGTAGAAAAAAATCCAGTAAAATACATATAGACAATGGCAAACGACACCAAAAAAGAAGCCGCCGCAAACACTGTCGAACAGCGCCTCAAATCGCTGTACCAGCTACAGACCGTTCTGAGCGAAATCGACCGTATCAAGACCATCCGCGGCGAACTACCCCTCGAAGTCAAGGACCTCGAAGACAGTATCGCAGGCCTCAACACCCGCATCGACAATTACACTGCCGAGATTGCCGAACTCAAGCGCAACCTTAGCGCCGAAAAAGCCAAGATAGAAAACTGCGAAGCACTTATCGCCCGCTATCAAGATCAAATCAACAACGTGCGCAACAACCGCGAATTTGACCTGCTGACCAAGGAGATAGACTTCCAGAATCTCGAAATCGAGCTGGCCGACAAGCACATCAACGAATTCTCGCGCCAAATCGAAAACAAGAACGCCGACATCGCCGCTACACGCGAGAGCCTGGCCGACAACGAGCATATCCTTACCGAGAAAAAGGCCGAATTGTCCGAGATCGTATCCGAGACACGTCAGGAGGAAGACGCCTTGCGCGACAAGGCCAAAGCCCTCGAACCCCAGATAGACGAACGTACGCTTGCCGCATTCAAACGCATCCGCAAAAACGCCCGTAACGGCCTCGGCATCGTGTACATCCAGCGCAACGCTTGCGGTGGTTGCTTCAATCGCATCCCGCCTCAAAAGCAGATGGAAATTCGTATGCACAAGAAAGTTATCGTCTGCGAGTACTGCGGCCGCATTATGATTGACCCCGCACTTGCCGGAGTGCCTGACACCAACAGCGAAACCAACGACACCCCCGCAAACAAAGAATAACAAGAGAAACAAACATATATTCCAACAATTAAAGAAACCATATAACCATGGACATTTCCCACATCGAACACATCGGCATCGCCGTTCCATCGCTTGACGAAGCCATTCCTTTCTACGAGAACATCTTAGGCTTCAAATGCTTCGCTATCGAAGAAGTACCCGATCAGAAAGTACGTACAGCCTTCTTCCGTGTAGGCCAGACCAAGCTCGAACTTCTCGAAGGAACAGCCGAAGACAGCGCTATCAGCAAGTTTATCGCCAATAACGGCGGTCGCGGCGGCATCCAGCACATCGCTTTCGCAGTCGAGAGCGGCGTACAAGCAGCACTTGACGAAGTTCAGGAAAAAGGCGCACGCGTCATCGACAAGGCTCCCCGTAAAGGCGCCGAAGGCCTCAATATCGCCTTCCTGCACCCCAAGAGCACAGTGGGCACACTGGTCGAATTGTGCGAAGACCCCAAGAAAAAATAATGGCGAGAGCCGACAATACACCCCATAACGTAATTCATTACTGATATGAGTAGCCAACTCCAAAAGGTGCAAGAGCTTATCGAGCTACGCGCCGAAGCACGCCTCGGTGGCGGCCAAAAACAGATAGACAAACAGCACGAACGCGGCAAATATACAGCCCGCGAGCGTATCGCACAGCTCCTTGACGAAGGCTCGTTCGAGGAACTCGATATGTTTGTGCGCCATCGTTGCACCAACTTCGGACAAGAAAAGAAATCATTCCTGGGCGACGGCGTCGTAACCGGTTACGGCACAATCGACGGCCGTCTGGTATACGTCTTTGCACAGGACTTCACTGTCTTCGGCGGCTCGCTGTCCGAGACTATGGCCCTGAAGATTTGCAAAATCATGGATATGGCCATGAAGATGGGTGCCCCCGTTATCGGTCTTAACGACTCGGGCGGTGCACGTATCCAGGAAGGCATCAACGCCCTGGCCGGATATGCCGAAATCTTCCAGCGCAACATCATGGCTTCCGGTGTCATCCCCCAAATTAGCGCCATCCTCGGCCCCTGCGCCGGCGGTGCCGTATACTCGCCCGCACTCACCGACTTCACTATCATGGCCAAAGGTATTTCGTACATGTTCCTCACCGGCCCCAAGGTGGTGAAGACCGTCACCGGCGAAGATGTTTCGCAAGAAGACCTCGGCGGCGCAATGGTGCACTCGCAGAAGAGTGGTGTATGCCACTTCGCAGCTGAAGACGGCGAGGACGCCATCCGCATCATCCGCAAGCTCTTCTCCTACATACCTCAAAACAACCTCGAAGAGGCTCCCTTGGCCGAATGCAACGACCCCATCGACCGCCTCGAAGACAGCCTCAACGAAATTATTCCCGACAGCGCCAACCGTCCGTATGACATGTACGAAGTCATCGGTGCCATTGTCGACAACGGTGAATTCCTCGAAGTACAGCGCGACTACGCCAAGAACATCATCGTAGGCTTTGCACGCTTCAACGGGCAGAGCGTCGGCATAGTAGCCAACCAGCCCAAATACCTTGCCGGCGTGCTTGACTGCAACGCTTCGCGTAAGGGCGCACGCTTTGTACGCTTCTGTGATGCCTTCAACATTCCCTTGGTGACACTGGTGGATGTCCCCGGATTCCTCCCCGGCACCGGGCAGGAATATAATGCCGTCATCCTTCACGGTGCTAAGCTGCTCTATGCCTATGGCGAGGCTACAGTGCCCAAAGTTACCGTCACCCTGCGTAAGAGCTACGGCGGCAGCCATATTGTGATGTCCTGCAAGCAACTTCGTGGTGACATGAACTACGCTTGGCCTACAGCCGAAATTGCCGTCATGGGCGGTGCCGGCGCCGTGGAAGTCCTCTATGCAAAGGAAGCCAAGGCAGCCGAAGATCCCAAGGCCGTACTCGCCGAGAAGGAAGCAGAATACAACAAGTTGTTCTGTAATCCCTACAATGCTGCAAAGTATGGATACATCGACGATGTCATCGAGCCGCGTAACACCCGATTCCGTGTCATCCGTGCACTTCAGCAGCTTGCCACCAAGAAAGTCGTCAATCCCGCCAAGAAGCACGGCAACATTCCTCTATAACCCACCCAGACAATACAGAAGACAACGCACATGAAACGTTCGATAACACTGTTGGTGATAGTGCTGGTGGCTGCAATGGCTGTGGCGACACAGGCCCAGGATCGCAAGTCCTTGCGTATCAACGAGGTCATGATCGTCAACGACACCTCCATTGTTGACGATTACGGCGAACACCATGCTTGGATAGAGCTGTTCAACGCCAACTTCGCACCACTGGAGATATCCAGCATGTATCTCACCAACGATAAAAACAATCCCACAAAATATCCCATACCCTTAGGAGATGTCAAAACTCGCATTTCCAAGCGCCAGCATGTCGTATTTTGGGCCGATAACAATCCCAATAAGGGAACTTTCCATACGAGTTTCACTCTCGTACAAGGACAGGACAATTGGATTGGACTGTATGATAGCGACCGCAAGACCCTTGTTGACTCGGTGACCATTCCCGCCGGTCTTTTGGCCGGATATTCGTATGCCCGCAGTGAAGATGGTGCAGGCGTATGGCAAGTGCGTGACGGTGGCCCCGATGACTATATCACGCCTTCGAGCGCCAACGTCATCAAAGACAAGAATCCCAAAGTCGAAATGTTCGCCGAAAAAGATGGCTTCGGCTTCCTGATGACAATTATGGCCATGGGCATCGTGTTCATAGCCCTGTTTGTGCTCAGCCTCTGCTTTGTAGGTATAGGCACCATCAGCAAATACCTTGCACGCAGCAAGAAAGCACGCGCCAAGGGTGTCGAAGTAGTCGAAATCGACCGCAAGGACCTTGACAGCGGCGAAGCCATCGCAGCCATAGTTATGGCCCTGCACGAACACCTTGACGTGCACGACAAGGAAAGCACCATCCTCACCATCAATAAGGTCAAACGCGCCTATTCGCCCTGGAGCTCGAAGATCTACGGCCTGCGCGAATACCCCCACAAATAACCCGGAACACAACCAAACATACTGTACGAAACAATGAAAGAATACAAGTATAAAATCAACGGCAGCACATATAATGTTGCCATCGGCGACATCGAAGGCAATATTGCGCAAGTCGAGGTCAACGGCACCCCCTACAAGGTAGAGTTTGATAAGGCTCCCGAAACCAAGGCGGTCGTTGCACCCCGTCCCACAGCCGCACCCCGTACCGCCACGGGCGAAAAAGTGATTAAAGCCGCTCCGGCTGCCACGGGCAAGTACACTGTCAAGTCACCCCTGCCCGGCGTCATCATGAGCATCCTCGTTAAGGTAGGTGATACTGTCAAAGCTTCCGACACCGTCATTTCCCTCGAAGCCATGAAGATGGAGAACGCTATCCATGCCGGACGCGACGGCAAGGTTACTTCCATCGATGTCAATGTAGGCGACAGTGTACTCGAAGGTCACACATTGGTCACCATCGAGTAATCGACAGAAAGGTTTAATACGCACTCAACAACATTCATTACAATTTCTGAAAAATGTTCGGTGACTTTCTGTCCAACAACCTGAGCCAGTTCTGGGAACTGACAGGTTTTGCCAATGCCGAAATTGGCAACTTTGTCATGCTTGCCGTCGGACTGTTCTTTATATGGCTTGCCATCAAGAAGAACTTCGAGCCCCTGCTGCTCGTGCCCATAGGCTTCGGCATACTTATAGGTAACATCCCCTTCAACACCGGCGCCGGCCTCGAAATCGGCATCTATGAAGAAGGGTCCGTACTCAATATCTTGTACAACGGCGTAAAAGCCGGCTGGTATCCCCCGCTGATTTTCCTCGGCATCGGTGCCATGACCGACTTCTCCGCACTTATCGCCAACCCCAAGCTGATGCTTATCGGTGCCGCTGCCCAGTTCGGTATCTTCGGTGCCTATATGGTAGCCCTTGCTTTGGGATTTGCGCCTGATCAGGCCGGAGCCATCGCCATCATTGGCGGCGCCGACGGCCCCACGGCCATATTCCTGTCCAGCAAACTTGCCCCCAACCTGATGGGAGCTATTGCCGTATCGGCATACTCGTACATGGCACTTGTGCCGGTAATACAGCCGCCGTTGATGCGCTTATTCACCACCAAGAAAGAGCGCCTCATCCGCATGAAGCCCGCGCGTGCCGTCTCGCAGAACGAGAAGATTATCTTCCCTATCGTGGGAATGCTTCTGACCTGCTTCGTTGTGCCCTCCGCACTTCCCCTGTTGGGAATGCTCTTCTTCGGTAACCTGCTGCGCGAATGCGGTGTCACCACACGCCTGGCCAAGACTGCCAGCAACGCCATGACTGACATCGTGACAATTCTGCTCGGTATGACCGTGGGCGCCTCCACTCAGGCTTCGCAATTTCTCACCATCGAAACTGTGGGCATCTTCTTCCTCGGTTTTATGGCCTTTGTCATTGCCAGCTCCAGCGGCGTGCTCTTTGTCAAGCTTTTCAATATCTTCCTTCCCAAGAGCAAGAAAATCAATCCCCTTATCGGCAATGCCGGCGTGAGCGCCGTGCCTATGAGTGCTCGTATTTCCAATAACCTCGGTTTGGAATACGACCCGCAGAACTATCTGCTGATGCACGCTATGGGTCCCAACGTTGCCGGTGTAATCGGTTCGGCTGTAGCCGCCGGTGTCCTCCTGGGCTTCCTCGCCTGATATTAGACGAATACACTTCTATATGCCACGCCGTGCTCGCGCGAAACCGGGCACGGCGTGCTGTATTTGTCGGCATATCAATGCTGTAATTGCAGCCGAATTTCGAGACTGAACCTTGCAACTAAAGGGTCGAGGCAAGCTGTTGTGCCTTGTCGAATGTTTCGCTTTCAGGTCCTGTCGCAAAATTTAACAGGTATAAAAGGCGTTAGTCTTTGGCTCTTTGCTGAAAAATCCCTAACTTTGTCCAAATTTTATTTATACGCTCACGCATCATCTATGAACGAAGTGACATATCAGGGGCTGACATTCGAGCCCTACATCACCAGAGACCGAATCTCCGCCCGAATACAAGAGCTGGGAAAGGATATAACGCGCGATTGCGCAGGAAAAACGCCCTTGTTCGTCTGTGTACTGAACGGGGCTTTTCCTTTTGCCAGCGACCTTTTCCGAGCCTTTGAGGGCGATGCCGAGATAGGCTTTATCCGTTTGCAAAGCTATAGCGGCACGTCCAGCACCGGAACGGTCAAGGAGGTTTTGGGCCTTTGCGAAGATATCAAAGGTCGGACGGTGATTATAGTGGAAGATATCGTCGATACCGGTAACACTATATATAAACTTGTCAAGGACTTGCGCGCACACGAGCCGGCAGAAATCAAGGTGGCCACGCTGTTGTTCAAGCCTGATGCGCTCGAGCGTGACGTGCATCCAGACTACATAGGATTCTCGATACCCAAGAAGTTTATCATAGGCTTCGGACTGGACCTTGACGGACTTGCACGCAACCTTCAGGATATTTATGTGCTGAAGAGCAAGTTCGCTGACTGAAAACGGCTCCACGAAGGAGCTTTCACTCGACCGTGCGGCAACGTAAGAGCTCCATACGCCGCGGGTCGCAAAAACTATGCTTAATCGACAATGCTAAATCTTGTAATTTTCGGGGCGCCCGGCAGCGGAAAGGGTACCCAAAGCGAAAAACTCATAGACCGCTACCACTTGCATCACATTTCGACGGGCGAGGTCCTTCGCGACCATATCGCACGCGGCACCGAATTGGGCCGTACCGCAGACGCCTACATTTCGCAGGGCCAACTTATTCCGGACGAACTGATGCTGCGTGTGCTTGAACACGAACTGGACAACAATCCCGATGAGACAGCCGAAGGCGTCATCTTTGACGGTTTTCCGCGCACGATACCTCAGGCACAAGCCCTCAAAGAAATGATGAAGCGTCGCGGTCAGAAAATACATGCAGTCATAGGACTTGAAGTACCCGAAAATCAGCTGATGGATCGTATGGTGCTTAGAGGCAAGGAATCGGGTCGTAGCGATGACAATCCCGAGACGATACGCAAGCGCTTGGCCGTATACCACAAGCAGACGCAACCTTTGCGCGACTACTATGTCGGAGAGGGTATGTATCTGCCCATAAAGGGCGACGGCAGCGTCGATCAAGTCTTTGAGCGCGTAATTGACGCTCTTGATAAGAATTAATTCCGAATTATTGCGGCAACCGAGCCTATTCGGTATCGGCTGCCGCATCATCATATTACCCCAAAACGCATACCATGCGAAGCGATACACAAGATACAGCCTCTATGCATTTTGACAATGTCATAGAATTATATCAGAATGCTTGGCGAGACAACTTCGAATTGCCGGCATTGACAGACTACGGCGACAGTCGCGGTGCGCTCACTTATGGAGATATGGCGGCACAGATAGCACGGCTTCACCTGTTGATGAAACACATCGGGATACGCCGTGGCGACAAAATCGCACTGGTAGGACGCAACAGCGCGTCCTGGGTCGTAGTATTTATGGCTGCTGTGACTTACGGCGCCACCATAGTGCCTATTCTGCACGACTTTTCGCATGATGACATACAGCATATCGTTACACACTCCGAGTCGCGAATGCTTTTTGCCGCCGAGGGTATATACAAGCATCTGGATTTTGCCGCCATGCCGGGATTGTGTTCCGTTTTTCTGCTGGAAGGATATCGTCTTGCCGATAGCCGTAAGATAGACGGATACGCAGATGCCTCCGAGGCAGCCGCGGCATTGGGCTCCGAATTCGAGAAGGAATATCACGGCACTTTCGGTCCGCAAGACATCAAGTACGACCTCTCCATACCGGCCGACCATACTGCAATCATCAATTATACTTCCGGAACGACCGGTTTCAGCAAGGGTGTGATGCTTTCGCTGGACAATCTGGCGGGCAATCTGGCCTACGGAGTGCGTTCCAAGTTGCATTATCGCAATTCGCGCGCGTTGTCGTTCCTGCCGTTGGCGCACGCCTACGGATGTGCCTTCGATATGGTCGTACCTTTGGCCGTCGGCACTCATGTGACCTTGGTGGGCAAGACGCCGTCGCCGCGCATATTGCTGCAAGCCTTTGCGGAAGTACGACCGTCACTAATATTGTGCGTACCGCTTATTCTCGAAAAGATTTATAAGCGTATGCTTGTCCCCGTGCTACAGAAGAAGCATATTCGCGCGGCATTAGCCGTACCCGGATTGCGTCTGGCTATATATCGATTGATACGCCAACGTCTGGTTAAGGCTTTCGGCGGCGAATTCGAGGAGGTTATTGTCGGCGGCGCGCCCATCAGCCGCGAGGTCGAGGCCTTTTTGCACCGCATACGCTTCCCGTTCACAGTCGGCTATGGTATGACCGAATGTGCCCCGCTGATTTCGCACACGCCGTGGCGGCGTTTCAGCCCGGCGTCCAGCGGCCATGTCCTTGACGGCATTATGGAAGTAGCTATCAGCAGCGAAGATCCGGAGAATATACCCGGCGAGATACTTGTGCGCGGACGCAATGTCATGCAGGGCTACTACAAAGAGCCCGGCTTGACTGCAGATGCCATCAGCGAAGACGGATGGCTGCACACCGGCGATATGGGTACAGTAGACCACGATGGCGGCACTATCCGTATCTGCGGACGTTACAAGACTATGATACTCGGTCCCAGCGGCCAAAACATATATCCCGAGGCTATAGAAGACCGCGTCAATGCGTTGCCTTATGTTCTCGAAAGCCTCGTAGTCGAGCGCGACGGACACTTGCAAGTATTGGTGGTGCCCGATTCGGAAGCTCTTGAGCGCGACAGCATCATGGAAGAAGACGAGCGGTTCAAGCTGTTTGATGCCGCGCGTGTCAAGCTCAACGGGACATTGGCACCTTTCGAGCGCATAGACTCGGTGGTCATTATGCCGGAAGAGTTCGAAAAGACGCCCAAGCGCTCAATCAAGCGTTACCTATATACGGCCTAACCGAGATGCACCGTATCGGTGTATCACTATATAATACAGCATGAACAAGTTTCTTCTGATTGCAGCCACAGCCATTATGGCGGGACAAGTCGCCATGGCACAAGATGTTCCAATGTTGCGTATAGTCGAGTCACCACGAGACACCGTAACTCGTGCTACGGCCGAAATAGTCGGTGCCACCGAGCCCGGGACGGCCGTAACGGTCAACGGCCTTGCCGTAAAAGTATACAAGACCGGTACCTTTGCAACCACCGTGGACCTTGCATCCGGGGCAAACGACATCCGCGTGGACGCTGTAGCATCTAACGGAGCTACAGTGACACGGACGCTGCAATGCTTCCGTGCCGACAGACACTTGGCTGTGCCGTTGACCACGGAGGAAGAATCCCCGGTAATGATGTATGCCTCGCCTCGCCAAGTGGTGACCATTGAGGGCGCATACCTGCAATATGGAAACGGCGATGACCGTCTCGGCGGCTCGAAGATGGGATTTATAGACCCGGAGATTGTTCTAGAGGCCATAGGCACTAAGGGCAGTTTGTACTGTGTGCGTTTGGCTTCTGACCGCATTGCATATATACCCAAGCGATTGACCCGCCCGGCAGACATGGCAACGCCTACCGGTGTCGTTAATACCGAATCGTGGAGCATTGTCAACACCGGACGTACGGATGATGTAACCATTGGCTTGCCGAGGCGTTTGGCCTACCGGTATAGTACGGAGAGTTCCCCATCGGCTATTGTCGTTGATATCTTTGGTGCCACGGACAATTCCAACTGGATAACGCAGCGCACGCTTGACCTCGGAATCATAGATCATACCGACTTCCGTCAAGTAGGAGAAGACACGTATCGGGTATATATATATCTGAAGACTTCGCATGTGTGGGGGTACACAGTAGGATATGACGGCATCGGCAGCACCTTGCGTATTAGTGTGCGTCATCGTCCGGAGCTGACACTCAAGGGAATGACCATAGGGCTGGATGCCGGACATGGCGGCGAGAATCCGGGCGCTATTTCTCCGTCAGGGTTGCTCGAAAAAGATGTAAACCTCGATATTGTTATGCGTGTGCGCGACTTACTGCATAAGCGCGGGGCAAGCACCGTCTTGACTCGTTACGAAGATGACGGACCATCGATGTCGCGTCGCAAGCAGATATGGCGCGAAGGCAATGTCGATATAGCAGTGAGCGTGCACAACAATGCCGCCGGAAGCTATAAGGTCACCGGAACGGCGGTGCTGTACAAGCACTCCTTTGATCGCGACTTGGCAATGTGCGTTGCCCGGCGATTGGTGCAGACGGGGCTTGACCTCTTCGGCGTCGTCGGCAATTTCAACTTCTCGCTTAATGGCCCCACCTTCTGTCCCAATGTCCTTGTCGAGGGAATGTTTATGTCTTCGCCCGAGGACGAGCAACGCTTGGCTGATCCGTCATTCCGTCAGCAGGTTGCCGAAAAAATAGTTCAGGGACTTGAAGACTATCTCCGTCAGTGCAAATGATAGATATATGCATCTGATTTAGTATCTTTGTAAACTCGAAAAACGTTAAAAAAACCGCAGACCGCTATGGCACTTTCGCGCGACAATCTTTGGCGCAATTCAAAGGACTACTTCTTTATCACCTTTGGAATGGCGCTGTATGCCTTTGGATTTACGGCATTTATACTGCCGCACAAGGTCGTCATAGGAGGCCTTGCCGGTGTGGGCACACTTGTGTACTTCAGCACCGGCATACCGGTGGCCATCACGCAGTACTTATGCAATTTGGCCCTACTCGCAGTCGCATACCGTATCGTAGGCCGTAGATTTGTCGTAGGCACCATTTACGGCGCCACCATGATTTCGGTGTGGGTGGGCTTGTTCCAGCCGCTGTTTGACGGTATTGTGGCCGTACACGGGCCGCTGGTCCAAAGCCCGGCGATGAGTATTGCCGTAGGAGCCATTATCATAGGTATAGCCATAGGCATCACCTTTGTACACAACGGCTCGTCCGGCGGCACCGACATCGTGGCCGCTATGGTTTCCAAGCGTTCCAACGTTTCGATAGGCCGTACGATGCTGTGTACCGACTTCTTTATCATCTCATCGTCCTACTTCCTGTTTCACGACCTCAATAAGGTGATATACGGTCTTGTAGTGACTGGTATTGTCTCGTATGTGGCAGATATGGTAATCAATACCAACCGCCAGGCGGTACAGTTTACGATAATATCATCACGATGGAGTGAGATAGCTACGGCTATCAACAACGATGCTCACCGCGGGTGTACCGTGATGGATGCCATGGGCTGGTACAGCAAGACGCCCGTGAAGATGCTCATTGTTGTGTGCCGTAAAATTGAGGCCGTCACCATCTTCCGTATTGTTAAATCTATTGATAGTGATGCCTTTATAACGCAAGGTAATGTCAACGGTGTTTACGGACGCGGATTTGACCAAATGAAGGTGAAGATGAAGTCCGAGGGACAGCGCGAGGGCGATGACTTGTCGCGTCGTATCAATGCGGCGGCCATGGGCGACCACGGCATAGGCGGCGCAGCCGAAGATCCGTTCAGACACGCCCATTCGGCCCGTGCCACTGTCGAAGAAGAACGAATGCGCAGCGGCGGTCAGCCGTCCAGCCGCATATAAACCGCAATATAGGACAAAATTCAGTATATGTCAATACGTAAATACATTGCAACCTGCATATTAACCGTCGCCGCATTGTGTCTGTCGAGCACTGCGGCCGCCGAAGAGTTGCACCCGTTTATGGACACGTCACGTCCGTCCAAGCCTCTGGATATAGGCGTGCATGTCGGACTGGGCGTTTCCACTCAAATACAGAATTACGCTTCCGCCGTACCCGGATGTGCCGATTTCCATCTTTCCTCCGGGCTGCAAAGTGCCTTCGGCGCTACCGTTGAAGTGCCTTTGCGCCGCTATATAGCCATAGGTACCGGCGCCGATTTCGTAATCAATAACAACTCATGGGCTATGACGGTCATCAATTCCGAGCCTAATACGGTCAGTACGTTATATTGCCGCAATACTTATCGCGCTTTCGAAATTCCGATATACCTATCCCTACGCTTTAATTTGGGCTCGCGTATCACTTGGACAAACGAAGGCGGTATGTACTTCTGCTTCGGTACCGGCGGCCGCTCCCGCATTACATCCTATACGGCGGCGGTCAACCAGTTGGGACAGCAGCAAGTGACACGTACCCGGTACGACCATCCGTATTACAATGCGGATACGCCCATTCTTAACGGTTTCGGACGCAACGACATAGGCATACACCTCTCCACCGGCTTGCAGTATCTGCGTCATTGGACGCTCAAGGCCGTAATGCGCTACGGCTTCAAGGACGTGGCACGCAATTATGGAGTACTTGAAGTGAATGTCCATAACCTCGCGTTCTCGTTCCGTCTGGGATATACCTTCTGAAATTCGGACTTATCTTGCCGCATAGGTGTGCGGCACAATAATGCAGCCCAATAGGGTATTACTGAATATGACAACACACACATCAGGCGAATCGTCAGTACATAGCGACTGGGATCGCCTACATCTATGGCATCCGTATACATCGACGATAGACCCGCTGCCTACCTATAAGGTGGACCACGCCGACGGATGCGTCATCACCCTGTCTGACGGTACCGAATTGGTGGACGGAATGTCCTCGTGGTGGTGCGTCATCCACGGTTACAACAACCCGGTGATAAATGCCGCCGCCATCGAACAACTGTCTCGTATGAGTCATGTAATGTTCGGCGGACTGACGCACGACCCGGCTATCACGCTGGGTAAGATGCTCTTGGAGGTAGCGCCCAAGGGTATGAACAATATATTCTATGCCGATAGCGGCAGCGTGGCCGTGGAAGTGGCTATGAAGATGGCTGTTCAGGCTGCCATATCGCGTAGCGGCGACCACGGCAAGACCAATTTCGTAACCATACGCTGCGGCTACCATGGCGACACCTGGAACGCTATGAGCGTTTGCGATCCCGTCACCGGAATGCACACGGCCTTCGGTACATCACTACCGATACGCTACTTTGTGCCTTCGCCTCAATCGCGCTTTGACGGCGAATGGGATCCCTGCGACATTCAGCCGCTGCAGAAAGTTCTTGAAGAGCATCACAACGAAATAGCCGCACTCATACTCGAGCCCATAGTTCAGGGCGCCGGCGGTATGTGGTTTTATCATCCCGAATACCTGCGACAAGCACGCAAACTATGCGATAAGTACGACGTATACCTCATATTTGACGAAATCGCCACCGGATTCTGGCGTACCGGACACTTCTTTGCCTCGGAGTATGCCGGAGTGGTGCCGGATATTATGTGCATAGGCAAGGGTTTGACTGCCGGATATCTTACAATGAGTGCCGTGCTTACCACTGCGGATGTGGCGGACACAATCAGTCGAGGCGAAGCCGGAGTGCTGATGCACGGCCCCACTTTTATGGGCAATCCCTTGGCTTGCGCTATTGCAGTGGCTTCGTTGCGACTGCTCAACGGTCAGGATATGCGTGCACGTATAGCCCATCTCAACGAAATCATTACAAGGCACTTGGCTCCCGCGCGCGTACTGCCTAACGTCGCTGATGTACGTACAATAGGCGCTATAGGCGTCATCGAGATGCACAACCCGGTGGATGTCGGCGAATTTCATAAAATTTGTGTCGAGCGCGGCGTATGGATACGCCCCTTCGGACGCAATGTGTATATTATGCCGCCGTACGTAATCGAGGATGCCCAATTGGCCTTCCTTACCGATACTATGGTGGATATTGTGAAGACCTTGCCGTAGACTCTTAGTAGTGAAGACAATAGAGAAAACCTTACAACAGCTTGGCGACAGCGGCAACTTACGCGCCATTCCGCATGACACCGCTGCGGCCGGTGAAGACGTCCTTGACCTGACGTCCAACGACTACCTCGGTATTGCCGAAGATGTAGAATTGCGCCGCCGCTTTTTGGAAGATACAGACGTTGAGAACTTTATGCTTACGGCCAGTGCCTCTCGGCTTTTGGCTACTCATCAACATTGGTTTGACGAATTAGAAGCGCTGTTGACCGAATTATACGGCAAACCCGCACTCTTGTTCAATAGCGGCTACCATGCCAATACCGGAATGATTGCCGCGTTGGGAGACAAGAATACGCTGATTCTTGCCGACCGCTTGGTACACGCCTCCATTATCGATGGAATGAGGCTGAGCGGAGCGCGTTTTATGCGCTATGCCCACAACGACTACGGACACCTCGAGACGCTTATACGCAAATTCGGCGGAGAGTATGCACGCGTACTCATTGTCTCCGAATCCGTGTTTTCGATGGACGGCGACCGGTCGGATCTCGCTGCGCTTGTGAAATGCAAACGCTTGCACCCAAATGCGTTGCTGTATATAGATGAAGCCCATGCCGTGGGCGTGTGCGGTCCGCGCGGCCTGGGCTTGGCCGTGCCGTATCTCGATGATGTAGACATACTTGTAGGCACGCTGGGCAAGGCTTTGGCCTCGCAGGGAGCTTATGCCATCCTTTCGGAGACCTTGCGCGAGTATATGGTCAATACCGCTCGTTCGCTGATTTTCTCAACGGCATTGCCGCCCCTGTCAGCCCGGTGGAGCGCCTATGTCATACGCCGGTTGGTCGATATGGAAGACAGTAGACGTCGTCTTGCGACGATATGTCGGGACGTTGCCGCCGCCGTCAATGCCTCCGGCCTGACCACGCACGAAGTGGCGCCATCGCACATTATACCTATAATTATAGGAGATGCAGCTCGCGCCGTCGGTCTTTCCAAGGCCTTGAGACAACGCGGCGTATTGTGCCTTCCCATAAGGGTGCCCACCGTACCGCCCGGCACCGAGCGGCTTCGCTTGTCGCTTAACGCCGCCATCACCGACCGGGATATACAGCATATAGCCGAGGCGTTTGCCGAGGTGGCCGAACTCAATATTGTCCTAAATAAATTTAGGTGACAGCGTAACGTGCAACGCCATAGAGCATCGCAAAAATCACATTAGAATGACCCCCCTAAGCCAATAATGCATCGTCCGGAGGGGGTGTAAAAGGCTCGTCAAGCCACTTAAAAAGGTCTATTTTTG